>NZ_BMOS01000011.1:2857-129476 GCF_014647195.1 Oceanobacillus indicireducens
AGTCCATGCTCAAATATAGAATCATAATCATAATAGAATTTCCACAATTCTTCTTCATTCACTTTTTTAAATTTTTCTCTAATATTTCCTGAACCAAAATAACTAGTATCAATATCAATAAATTCTTCATTTTTAAATTCCGACACTAGGGCGTTAATATACTTGAATGGAACGTGGCTTCCCTCAATTGAAGGTTTTTCATCAGCATAACGTCCGTAAATCAATTTGTATTGACCTATACCATAGTCTTGATATTCTCCCCATATATCATCGTGGTTCTGTTCCTCTAATAACAAGTATTTTGTCATCATATAATTTTCAATAATAGACCTCATAATTGTTCGACCAGATATGGTATATTCCAAATTATGATCCACTAATTCGATAAGCCTCTTATAAGAATATGTGGCAATCCCCAGAAGAACGAGCATTCTATTATCTAGTGGCCTTGTTTCTGTAAGTACTTGAGTATAGTAATTCAAAATATTATACACATGTTGTTTATATTTCTCTAAATCAATTGATTCATTTTCAGTAGGTTTAGTATCCACATAAAAGGCCTCACAATCTGTTAACAAACTTAACTTCTTCCAGAAATTCTGAACAAATTCAATGTTTGTCGATTCCTCTGAACCAAATCCTGTACTTATTACCATTTCTGTTGACCGAATACTCGGTCTATATAACTGCATTTTAGGATCTTCATGTGAAGTGAAGGCATAACGAGACATCGCCTCAGTAAAAGTACTGTCACTTTGAACATAGAATTTACCTGACAAAATAAATTTGTACAAAATCAGAAATCTTACATCAGTAGTAAGATTGCTATGTTGATCAGAAAGATCTTCAAGAATCTTATTTAGTATCTTAACGCGCTCTTGTATAGGGATATTATATCCCTTGATAGCTCTTAAGAATTCATCCGACTGATTCGAAAAAACTACCGAGAGCGGTTTTAATGATTCTATAACCTGTAACTCTTCCAATAACTTAAAAAAGGCTTTTTGCTTCTCATCAGATATAGTGAAAATTAATGATATTTTAGGATGATCAATTTCTTTTTCTTCATCCAATTCATGAAGATAGTCCAAAATCCTAAGACACTTTTCCATTTGAACTTTCCTATCTCCATTATTTACTATTAAGCCTAACCATATATACTCTGGCATCCGACCATAATACCATGATTCCTCCTTTAATAAATCTTGAAAATGCTGATTGAATGGAGCAATTAATTTTCCCTTTTCGAATTTATGCTCCGATAATTTACTTCGTTCTATCAACCCTTTTCTCCTCCCATTAATTCTTATTCTATAAATACATTGAAGTCCTTTTACCTTGCATGGTTAAATTACTTCGATATCCCAATCTTCGTCACTAAAACCAAGCTCATCTTGTTCTTTCTCCGTAAACAGCGATTCTTCATCATTTGTAAACATTCGCAAGTCTGCACCAACCTTAAGTGCGTCATATATTCCTTGTTCACTTGCCTCAACAACAATAGCATCGGTCTTTGCCTCTTTAAATGTTTTCCCCACTTTTCTCAGCAGATTCTCCGTTTCAACTAAGTTCAGCTTCATTGACAATGCAATACTAAATATTATATATGCTGGCACCTTTCTTGAACCATTAATATATCTACTAAGGGCAGATTCCTTGATTAAGCTCCGTATTTTAAAGTAGTGTGTTATATCTTTTTCAAACTTCAATTTACTCAAATAATGCCGAAAGCCTTCAACTTGATCATTGGTTTGTCATTTAATGGCCTCTTCAAATCTCATAAAACTCACTCTTGAAAATGTATGGCCAAACCCTGAATGTACATCCATTTCTGATTCAGTATTCCTTTTATATTCTGCACGATTTTTTCTACTTTTCTGCTAAATTCACCATTTTCAAAGATGGATTTGGCATTTAAGAGAATCTTTTTCAATTCCTTATTCATTGCTATTCCCCCAAGTATTCTTAGCTAAAAAGTATTGAAAACCACATTAAAGAATATCTACTGAATAGAACACATTTATAGTTTCTCACCAAGTAGGTTGCACGTTGAACCATCTTTTTTTAGATTGAATAAACTATTAATTTATTCTACCATCCCTGCTCAAAGTATTTCCTCATTTCTTTCTGATTAAGTACTTCAGTGCAACTTTCCCAATCAACTTTCCCCACTGAGCTATTATATCTATTTTCAAAAGGGTGTTTTTCTGGAACTTCATTAATCCGCTGTTTTGCCTTTTCAATATCGTTTAATGCAATATCCACCCACACATCTTCTAGGACATCTGGAAGTTGTCCAAACACTCCATGGATGTTTTTAAACCGTTCAGATAGCAGACTGTGTACTCTATCTTCAACTGAATCTTTATATCTAAGATTATAAATGTGAACAACATCATTTACTTGTCCAATACGTTGAATACGCCCTTTTCTTTGTTCTAATCTTGTTGGATTCCAAGGCAAGTCAAGATTTATTAAGGAACCTAACGTCTGTAGATTAAGACCTTCACTCGCTGAGTCAGTACCAATTAATAGTCTTAATTTACGTTGCTTTACTAATAATTTTATTTCCTCTTTTTCCTTTTTAGTAAAACTACCGTCTAAAAATACTCCTGATTTTTCTCCTCCTGCGTATAAACCAACGCTTTCACCTGGGAATGTTTCCGATAGCTTTTGAGCAACCCATTTAGCTGTATCAAAGTATTGAGAGAATATGATACATCCCTTTTCGAGCCATTTCCAATCAGTTAAAATTTCTACTACCTTTTCAAACTTCGGATCAGAGTTTTCATTAGTTTCTAAAGCCTTTACATACTTTACAAGCAGTTCTTCTTCATCAAAAGTGAGGTTTTTAATACCTTCTTCTATATATTGGCCATCCTCTTCTTCAGCCCAATCCGAATAAGATGTATTCCATTCATTAAGCATCTTTCTTCCTGTACTTAAACCCGCTACAACGGAGCTACCTATTCTCTTCAACAGTAGAGTTTTAAGAAAACCGCTACTTTTGCTTCTCTTCCCTAATAAATCACAAAATTCTTCTGCGAAATTATAAGCCTGTTTTAGATAGCCTTTTAGCGGAAGAGAATCATCATCAGATTCACCATGTAATTCCACTTCGATTTTCTGCAAATAAGGCTCGCCAGTTTCAGGGTTAATTTTGTTTTCTAAGTAGCTTCTCTCTCTTCTGACTACATGCCGAATATATGGATTAAATTTCTGGTAGAAGTCCTTGTCTAAAATATTTCCTATTCTTTTCTGATCTGGTTTTGAAAGGTCAAGTAAATTAGTATTTATAACAAATTGATCCTCTTTTAGTCCAAGTCTTCTCCTAATCATTCCAAAATTCATTTCATCTTCATGGGATGGTGGAAAAGGATTGCGTATCCACTCCCAATTTTCAGGATTGAAGAATTCCATCTTTTCTTCACCCATTATCAGCTTTAAACTTCTTGGAATTTGCTCTCTTTTACGCCACAACGAATATTTATTTCCAAGAACACTATCATTTTTTTGGCTTAAAATGTTCATTAAATCCCATAATTCGATTGGATAAAGCTGAATAGGTGTTGCAGTTGCTAGTAACATGCTTTTTGTACGCTTTGAGAGACTTAATAAAAAGTCGTAAAGATTATTCGGTTCAGGACTTTGATTTTCTTTCTTTTCACCTAAGTTTTTTCTTCTTGCTCTATGAGCTTCATCAACAATTACGCACTCGTATTCTTTAGATAGCAACTCTTCGATTATAGGAGATTTAGAAACAATAAGTCCCTGCGATATTATACCAATCTTCCTTGGACACTTCTTGATATCCTCTATTCCTCTATTCGGATAACTAAAGCCATTTTCATCTATCCACTCTTTTCCATCCCATACAGCGGAAGGTATGTTAAGTAATGTATTTAATTCATCTTGCCACTGCCATAAAAGTGCCTTAGGAACAATTACTAAAACTGGTTTTTCACCGTACAAAGCCATAAGCTGTGCTGACATCGCAAGTTGAATAGTTTTACCAAGTCCAACTTGATCAGCAAGAATATATCTTGCTCCATAACTTCGTTGGTGATCCCTAAAAGCTAAATTTACAAAATACTTTTGATGCTCCCATAATCCAAATTCTCCTCTGATTACTGGAGATTCTACTGTGGTTGATGCAGGATCAGGGTTTTCTTTCCATTTTTCTACTGTATCTATTACTTTGCGTTCTGAAATCCTTTTAATGTCCTCAACAATCACTTCTGGTAAAGGAACTGCTGTTTCATCATTCCAAAGTGCATCAAATTCTTCTTGTACCCATTCTACTGCATCTTTAGAGTCATCTTCCCAAATTAATTCGTAGTTAAGCTTCCAACCATTATAAGTTTCGTTTGCACTCCCTAAAAAGGTCGTTTGGCTCCCGTTTTCCAGTGTAATAATACCTGCTTTACCATGAATTAGACCAAACTTTTCATCTGGTACAACCCGTACTTCAAGTTTTCTACAAGAGAGTAATTCATATAGTTTTCTAAATCTCCTGGATGAATCAGGTAACTCTTCAGGCTTAAAATCAAACCATTCTTTTTTTATTGATGAGTGAGCAAGCCTGGCAGTTTCAACATCCTTTATGTCAAGGCTAGAATTACATATGACTCTTACTTTTCCCTCTATTTGTTCAATAGCCTCGCCCGCAACTTCTAAAATGGAGGAACTGAAGTATCCTGCAATTCTATCGTATCTTTTAGCATTCTTTAGTTTATTGTTCAAAAGAGAGGCATTTACAGCCTCTCTCCTTGTTGAATACCTTCGTATCATTTATTTTCCGCACCTACCTTAAATACCATCATTTCTCACTGCCCCTTGTAATAATCGTGCGTAGTATGCGTCATTCTGCCAATGCTTCATGTGTGAAATATTTTCAAACCTGGAAATAAACCCGAGAATTTCCATTATCGCAGAACGTTTATCCCAATACTCATTATCCTGATCATATTTTGCTTTCAAATAATTAATACCTTCTACTGTCGATTCTGCTTGAACACATTGATATAATGAAACTAAAACATGTCTCATTAAAGAACTTCCAAACACATCATTATCAACGCCTCTTGTTCGGTATTCTGTAGCAGTTTTCAGTCTAACTGAATTTGCCTTGAAGTTTTCAAACATATCTTTGTAATCCTTTACTCCAAAACCTCTTGCAAGCTCCTGGTAAGCACTCACTTGATATATATTACCCATTTCTAATTCAAGTCCTCGAATGAAGAAACGTTCTTCTGGAAGTAAATCCCTCCATACAAGACTATCCACTCCCTCTGGGATCAGATAATCATAGGCGATTTTAACTGCCTTATTAATTAAAGCTTCAATGGGATTTTCTTCATCAGAGTTCCTTGACTTGGATAATTCATATTGTACGTCAATACCTTCAATATCTTTATATGCTGTCAGGACCTTTAATGATGAAGCGTAAGCAGCTAATAAATAATCTGCATCTGTAAAGTTTGGATCTTCCTTATCATCAAGGTTTCTCATACTATCAATTTGAAATTGAACTTCTTTCTTTATCTTTCTATAAAGTTCATCCTGGAAAGCAATATCCTCAGAAGTTTGCTTTTTAAGAATTAACAATACTGTCCCTTTTACATAATTCCCTCCATCTTTTAATCCTCCTGATTCTGTTTCAGTGGCAATGTTCCATGCAGATACTACTCTTAAACCTGATGACCATAAGATCATCGCTAATTCAGCCCAAACTTTTGTATCTTGATGTGTAAACATGACAACTTGTGTACCATTGTCAGGCATTTTTTTAGAAAGGTTCTTGTATATATATATCATACTTTTATTAAATGATTCTCCAGTTCCTTTTACAGCCAAAACCCTTTTAGAATCTGAATACCATTCTGGAAAAATGTTTCTTATCATGTTTTTATCCCATGCTAAAAATAGCTCTGCTAATTCATGATAATGAACGGCATCCGCATATGGGGGATCAGTAATCCAAATATCACTTTCATATTCTACTTCGCTAGCATTAAGGGGTTTTATTATGGATTTTGAATTTATAGGATAACTATTAATGTTAAAAAACCAAATTGACTTGTAAAGTGTTAATCCTCTACATCCATAGTTAAACAACGTATTAAATGATTGATTATAAAATATATCTTTAACCGAAGGGCTTTTTCCTTTGTCCCATCTTGATAGTTTAGAGTTCCAATTAGCACATTTATTTATTCCTAGTAATGCAATAACTTTTTCCTTTCGATTCTCAGCAAATCTATCTGCAACTTCAAATAATAAGCCAGTTAGTAATAATTGCCTTGGATTGTACAAATTACTCCAATTAGTCCAACCCTTTTCATAAGTTAATTGATTGGTATTCCATCCTTTCTCTATTAAAGAATTAGGAAGATAACCTTTTTCCCTCCACTGGTTGAACCTTTCCCTTAGCAAAGCTTCAACTTTATGCTCATTTTCAATATCTTTTTCGTTTGGCTCTACAAAATGCCTTATTATTTTTTCGTTACCATTTGAATCGGTTATTACTTCCTCATATCTGATACAATAGAGCCTTTCTGTAAAAATATCAGTATCCTGATTCTTAAAATCAGTATTGTCCCATTTTCTTAATTCATTTGGTGTATTATACCTGTAATCTCTTAAAATCCCATCATCTTTATCTTTCCTTATACTTGGAATTGGAGTAGAGTTCATGCAATTCGGGCACTTCAACGAGTAATCATTAATAGTTACATTTTTTTCAGCTTGTTTTAACTCCTCGTTGGACACATTCTCTATAATTTTAATTTTATAATTCTTATTAATTGAGTCCTTTTCTAATCTTGCAATAGTATTGGTTGGTCCCCTTCCAATAATTAGTGTAGGAAGTAACGGTATTTTATACCTACACTCAGGGCAAGTTGTCTCATTACAATATAGATATGCATTACCTCTCCAACCCTGTTCGTTCTCTTCTATACCCCAAGATAAAATAATATTGTTTGTTTCCTCATAAACTTTATGTTGAAATTCTTGTAATTTAGCAATTTCCTCATGATTCGCACCAGCAATATTTAATGAGGCCCAAGTTAACAAAGAAGCCACTGGATTCAAGTCAGATGCATAAATATCAGCACCCATTCGACCTGCTTCAAAGGGTATGCTTCCACCACCAGCGAAGCAGTCGCCAATTCTTGGTACATGACCATATCTTTTTTCACCAAGTTGTCTTGTAAGTTCTTGAAGATTCGAAGCTGTTGTTTCTAAATGGTCATTGATTTCTTGCCATGCACTTTCTGGTAAATTTTTTATGTGTTCTGGTCTGTCACTGTATTTAAGCTTATCATCATAAGATAATCTATTGAAAACTAATTGTTGCAAATGATCCTTTTCTGTCTTCTTTATCTCTTTTCTGTAAGTTGGCTTATCTACAGTAGAGTTCGTTGAAAAATACTTTTCCTTTTCATTATTAGTTAGCAGTTGAAACACTTGCTTTGTAGGTATATTCTTTGACTTTCTCATTAATAATCCTTCATTATCCATTGTTAGTAATTTCAAGAATATATCCCTATCCTTATTTGGATTTTCGGAAATTGGGAGTAACAATCCTAGTATGGTAGCTCTAACAAGAATAAGAGGCTTTCGACCCCACCACTTTCCAAGTCCTGTTAAAGTTTGTCCTTGAACTGCCTTTCTTTCTTTATAACTTTCCTTCGATACCTTAGATACAGGAAATTGTGTTTCTATAAATGACTTACTATAATCCAACAAAGGATTTCTCCCCCTATTTTACATTTTTATAAAACATCTCAAACATATTTACCTGACTTTTATCTTCATCATCAATTGGGTTTTCTGTTAAAGCAAATCTAATCGCCTTCCTCCAACCTCTTTTATCATCAGCATGACCTGTAATTGCATTTGCCATAGTAAAGAGCCACCATCGCTCTTCTCTACTTAATCCTGACCAATTTTTTATTGCAGTAGATATTAGTTGGGGATCAGAGTCCTCAATTGCCCACATTAACAAAACCATTTCTTTACCTAATAACCTCTCAATTGGAACATGACCAATTTTAAACCTTCCTACTGTAACATCATTCTCTTTCAACCTGTTATTAAAAGAGGTTGTTAAAAAATCTTTTATTGAATTCCATTTATGTCGGTCCAATGTTACTCTCAGGTTGTCTTCAACAATCCCTGTTTCTTGATTTTCAGATTCATCCCAATCAAATCGTTCATAAACCGCAACATCCTCATTGGGGCTTCTAGGCGTTACAAGTAAAAAATGATGTTTAGATTCTTGAGGTAAATAGCCAAAACCTAAC
Organism: Oceanobacillus indicireducens; assembly: GCF_014647195.1. Lineage (GTDB taxonomy): Bacteria > Bacillota > Bacilli > Bacillales > Amphibacillaceae > Oceanobacillus > Oceanobacillus indicireducens. The sequence goes on from NZ_BMOS01000011.1 coordinate 11,167, forward strand.
GCCCTTTTTTTCGTCATTAAACTGCCTCCTTATTGGCTTATACTATTTCTGTATGACTCCAAACTGCCTTTGTTTTCAGCAACCCAATCCTCAAAATTTTGACCTCTCTCAAAGATACACTTTTCTATATCCATAGAAACTTCAACGTTTTTATCAGTAAAGAATACATTTCTCAATTCATCTAATTGCTTCACAAATGAATTAGTTTCATGGAGAGCATAATTATCAAATGAAAGTTCTAACCAACTTTGTTGCATTGAATCCGTCTTCTCAAATACTTGCAAACTAACTCCTGACACTTTTGCCCTATGTTTGTTTAGTAGCTCCAACTGTTTATATACCTCGGCTGTTGTTGATGCGTTTAAAGTCTTATTTAATGTTAGTTGTTTTTCTTTATCGATTTCAATTTTTGTCTCTGTTATTGGAATTGAGAGTGGTTCCGAAAATATACCTAAATCTTCGTGTACTGCTATTGCTTGTAAAAACTTTGTCCCTTTTGGCACTTCAATAACGTCATTGTATACTCCACCGCTATTCTTCGGGTTTGAACCATCAGTAGTATATTTAATGGTTACTTTAGGTGAGGATGCTTTTAGCTCAATGTAATTACTCCCATTTTTATCAAATGTGTCGTATTGTAATTGAACATTATTTTTCCAATGTGTTATCGCTCCTGTAGCATGTTTCCCTGACGAATCAACACATAAAAATGTTAATGCCAATTCTGTAGTCTTAAATGCGTTAAAATCCTTCACCTCTAATGAACCTGGGGTTGCATCACCATTTATTTCATAATAAACTTTATCCCCATTTTGCTTAGTGATTTTTAATGTTACTTCTCCAGTGTCTTCATCCCTGTCTATTTCACGCACATTTACTGATGTCTCAGGTGCAGGAGGCTCTTTATCGAGATAGCCACCCTCTTCAATCCAAATTCCTTTTTTCAAACATTCATTTTTTAGATCTTCCAATGCTTGTGGATGGTGCCATGACCAAGATGTTGTGGTTGCTGCACGTTCTTTTAAATCTATCCATCTCATTTGCCGAGAAGTAAATATACGTGCTTCAAATTTCCTTCTAAATGTTTCACTTGAAGTATCCTTATCAAATTTCATTACCTCGATAAGCACGTTTCGTATTTGTTCTTCAGCATCAAAGTTATTGTTCTTAAATTCCATTTTGAAATCATTAGATTCAAAACCATCCTCTGTTGGATAGTAAAGAGTAATGAATGTTTCTCTTGATGTTTGTAATAGATTCAGTCCAACTTTATGTAAAATAAACTGTGCTTGTTGGTATTGTGCATCACTCTCTGGAATTTTGTCTTCATTTTCCATTCTATTTATTATAGATTGAATTGCTTTTAACTGTTTTGAAACTTCTAATAAATTTTCCATTGAATTCCTTTGGCCAGTTAAAAACATGACCCTGTTTTTATATTTAACATTGTCATAAAACTCGGTTAAATCTTTTTGCAATCCAACTCCGTTTGGGTTAGGTTCAAACAAAATTAATGTAATTTTATCTTGTTTAATTTCAATTTCGTCAATAGCAGGAAAGACTTCTACTTCCTGATAACAATCTTTTAGTTTAGGTACAAACTTCTCTCCTAACACTTTTTTGATCTCTTGCTTTGCAATTTCGTCTGAATATGTGTCAACTAAGGAAAGTAGTTCAGCATTTACGTTTTTTACATCTTTAAAAAATAAACGATTATCTCGATCGGTATATAAGTACCATGCTTTCACCTTAAACTGTTCTAAAGCACCTTTAATATCAGTAATGTTTCTTCCTGGTTTAGCCATTACCCCGACTGCTTCTTGTAGTGATAAGCCGACTATTGCACCAGTAACATCACCTAATGAAGAAACTAAAAGTAATTTACTTAAGTCTTGCATATCCTGACTACCTGTTACTGAATCAATCTCCTCAGCCGCCGCCTTGCCCTGTTGGGCTATATCATGGGAAATCGCATTTGATAACCTTGGTTTAATACTCCTAACCATTGAAAACATTTCTGAATTATTTAAGTCCATATCAAACGCATTCAGTAAGTAATTGGATTTTGCCTTTGGATTATCACCCTTATATAAATTTTTAACCATGATTCTCGTAAGTCTAATGAATCCTCTAGTTTGTTGAAATCCAGGATTTTCCCTAAACCTAGCAAATAAATCCTTTAAAGAAGGGTGGAATGGGTAAGCATCCATAATTCCTGTATAGAGCTGGTCAGGTGACTGATTTGTATAGTTCATTTGTTTGGCTTCTTTGACTGCTTCTTTATATCCCATTGCGATTTCATGCTTTTCTTCTTCCGTTGCAGTTGTTTCAAACAATCGTTTCCTTAGAATATGGTACAAATCATCGGAGGTAGTTCCAACAGGCTCAATGTTGATGGAACTGCGACCAATTTCATTTTCCAATTCTTTAAAGGACTTTTGTATTAGTGCCGAACCTGTTTCATACGTTGCTTGGAGATCGGAGACTACCAAACAAACATTTGATAATTCTGCTTTTCCAAGAGCATTAAAGAGATTTGATAATGCATTAGTTGTAATATCCGCAAGAGTTCCTGTTCCAGACGGTATTGCCCTTACATATTGCAAATAAGTCGGTAATTCATCAAGTAAAATCAAAGTGGGTTGATCTTTTAGCAAGTTTATCCATGCTGATTGCCCAGGAGCCTTTAATGGTGCATAATAATCCTTAAATAACTCTTCTTTTCCCAGTTGTCTCGCTATCTCTCCCCAAATACCATATGGAATATCACTTTCACGTCCTGTATAAGAAACCACTCTTATTTCCTGTTCAAAACTAAATGAATCACCTAAGATCTCATTTCTCAGAGAAGGGTTTTTTGCCAATAGGCCAAGAGCAACCAAATTATGCGTCTTACCGCCACCCATTGCTTGTGTTAACTTAATAAGACCACTTTGTGACTTTCCCTCAAATCTTTTAAATGCAGTTTCAAATAAGTACTGCATGCCATCTGTTATGTATGTTTCTTTAAAGAATTCCTCCGCATCTATTGAATTATCAATTAAGTTTGCTAAATCCAATGTGTCATCTCTATTTGTTTCCTCAAATACACTTTCTCTCGGTTTACATGCTTCAAAAAGACTTTTCATAATTTGCCTCCTATTTGATAGTTATCAACGCAAAAAGTAATCAATAATCAATATTCAATATCCTTCTTACTATTTCCAGTCTTCTTTTACCACATTGCTGTTGAATAATTGTTGTAAACCTATCCCCTTTTACAAACTTATTTGGGTTGTTTTCATGTAACGCTTTAATGTATTCAATCATTTGTTGTTCAGAAATTTCATCATTCCAATGACTATCGACTATTTGATTTACCGCAGAAGCTAAGTGTCTTTGCGTTCTATAAAACAACTTTACTTCCAAAGATTTGCCCCCCTTTACAGACTATGCTTTTACTCTACTTTTATTTTACTCTTACTCACCGTAAATAACAATCGTAATTAGCTTTATTGTCCAATAAAAAAGGCTACCGATAACCTTTGAGTCTTAGTACAGTAGCCTTTAATATGTTCTATTACTTAGCGTTTTTCCCTTTTTTGCAATATTCCCTAAATAAATATTAATACCCTCTGTTGACCACATTGCCAGTAACATCCTTAGCCTTGTATCCATTTCAGAAACCTCCGATATTTTTCTATTCGAAAAATGTAAGAAGGTGAGTATCCGACTATATCAGACATGTCTTGTAATGTAAGGTTGTTCTGCAATCGATATTCATGTAACAGACCTCCAAAGCCTTATTGATTCTTTTCATTCTTTTCTCCTCAATCATATTTCATTCTCCTCCTATTAATAGTCACTGACAATTTGCCAGTACCTTGTTTTTATGAACCTCTTATTATAAGCACCTATGTTACCCCCTATAACTATAAATTGAAAAACAGTTATATTTCTTGTCTAGGAATCTACTATATAGAAATATTGAAAAAGACATACAAAAGTAAAGGAGTGATAGTGTTGAAAGAAGGAGAATTCATGATTTTATCAATGAAAGAGAAACTAAAAACTGTTAACAAAATGCTGGAGAAGGAGGACTTACTTTAATCTTAAAGGGTTTATATTTTAAACCAAATCTTACCTATTTATGATAAGGTTCCCCCCTAACAATCCTAAACCCCCGATACACCTGCTCCAACAAAACCAACCGCATCAACTGATGAGGAAACGTCAGCTTCGAAAAGGACAGCGCAAAATCACTCCGCTTTCGTACTTCATCACTAATCCCAAGCGACCCACCAATCACAAAAGCAATCTTACTCTTACCATACGTCGCAAGCTCATCCATTTTCGCGGCAAGACCTTCCGATGTCAGCATCTTTCCTTCAATCTCAAGCGTGATGACATACGTATCAGGTTTAATAGCGCCAAGGATTCGTTCGCCTTCCTTACGTTTCACCATGTCCATCTCCGCTTCACTCATCGTTTCCGGTGCTTTCTCATCAGCCAATTCGACAATGGAAACGTCGGCATAGCTCGATAGGCGCTTCAGATATTCCTGAGTGCCTTGCTTGAGGTATTTTTCCTTTAATTTACCGACAGAAATGATTGTTATTTTCATCTTCGTTCTTCCTCTCTATTTCCACGCGTAGTCGCTCTTATTATCTATCATATCCTGTTTCAGCCAAGATAGTAACGCATCCGTTTCATCACGTTTAAAGGTAGGGTACGCAGCCGCTTCCTCTAAAGTAAAAGGAGACACAACTGCTTTTATATTCTTCACTCTATCAAGAAGTAACTGATCCCTTTTCCGAGACAAAAGCACAAGCTTAGGAAGTGACTGATCTTTAAATCCTTCCACGACAAGTACATCTATTTTCATAAAGCAATAGAAATCAATCATCTGCTCCAGCGATAAATCAGGAGCTGAAAATTGAAAAACTCCTTCTCCTTCGACTCCTGCGATAGCCGCTCCGGCCCTGCGATGTTTTTCACTATCGGTATTACTAAATCCAAGGGGGATGCCACCATGTCCATGATGCTTAAGGGAACCCACTTTTAGGCCTGTTTCTGTGAACGTTTCAATTATTTTGGTCGAAAGGGTTGTTTTACCGCTATTTTTGTATCCGGTAATTTGGATGATTTTCATACTGTTTTCCCTCCTGATTCCCGCTGTAGAGCTATTTTCCCTTTATTTAAAGAAGTATTTTGTTTACTTTTATTAAAAACGGTTAATATACATAATATCACTTTAAAGGAGTGATGCGTTTATCACGGACCTGAAAGATAGATTGGTGGTCCAGATTGAGAATAAGCGATTGAAAATGTACGAGGCCTATACGAATGATGCCACTTATGAAAAACTAATAAATATATCACAGGAACTTGACCAATTGCTTAATCAATTAGCGACACTCAATCAAAAGAGAAAATAAGAAAAATAACTTCGTTGTAGGAATCATGTAACAGACTTGAGAATCGACCTACATAGAAACTGAAAACCGAACAAACATCTTGATTTGTTCGGTTTTTTCCTACCTATTTTTCAATCCCATTTGACACATTTGGAAAATTGACAGGTATTTTATTACTATTTTACAATCTGCACTTTCCGAATGGTACGATCTTCTACGTTGAGAATTTTAAAGGTAAGATTATCGCGTTCGAGTGTATCGCCGGCCTTTGGAAAGTCTTTGAACTCACTTAGTAAGTAGGCGGCAAGGACATCTTCTTCCTCTGGGATTTCAGTCTGGAATATCGTATTTAAGCGGTGTAACGTGACTTTCCCGTCACAGATTACTTTCGTCGGTGTGAGCTTTTCAATCAATGCTTCACTTTCCTCATCCATCTCATCATGAATCTCAAGTCCAATCATTCCCTCAATAATATCCTCGTGGGTAATGATGCCCTCTGTTCCGCCATATTCGTCCAGTACGATGGCTAAATGTCTGCGCTCTTTTGTCATCATTCGGAAAATCTCCTCAATCGGCTGAAATTCATAGACGATTAGTGGGTCAGAATCAATAAATTCCTCCAATTTTCGGCTCGGGTTCACGGACCAAGAGAGTAAGTATTTCGTATGCATGATTCCGACAATATTATCGATATCTTCTTCATATACGGGAAAACGGGTAAACCGGTTATCAATTGCAAAATCGCGCACTTCTTCATAGGTGGATGAGATCGGCAAGGCGACAATATCCACACGGGGGGTTTTCATAACGTCACGGACATTTAAATTGTAAAAGTCAAGTACACCTTTAATCCGGTATGATTCATCCGCTCGGAATGTCCCTTCCAGTCCAGCGAGATCCACTAGTGTCCGGAGCTCATCTTTTGACATAGAGACTTCCTCTTCTCCCTCTTTATGAAAACGGTTTGCGATAAGTTGCGAAATTTTCTCAAGTAACCAGATGATTGGTTTTAGTATTTTAATAATGCCTTGAATAATTGGGGATACTGCAGATGAAATTTCTTGCGGGATCGCTCGTGCTATTGTTTTTGGAATGATTTCAGCAAAAATAATAATCGCCAAAATAACAAGCGTTACAGCAAGAATGGTGTTCATGTTCGTATCCAGTGTCCAGTAAACAACAAGGGCAATGATGGAAAGATCGACAATATTATTGCCGATCACGTTCACGATATACAGTTCACCAGGATTTTCAATAATTCGCAGGAGCTTCTGTGCTTTTCGGTCCTCATTTTTTGCCTGGGTCTGTAATTTTACCTGATTTAACGAGGCAAGCGCTGTCTCACTCACAGAGAAGAAAATTGACAGAACGAATAGTAGAACGATGATCGCAATGATCACTTATTTTTCCTCCTTCAAGATACTTAAATCACGTCTAGGTAAAGAAAAGAAAACACGGTCCCGAAGGAATGTGCTTTCTTTTCGATTAAAATAAATTTTGAATGAATAGGCGAATGACATCCGCTCCGGCAACAAATGTACCTAAGGCACTGCCAAGGTTCGCTAATACGATGACGAGCAGGACGCGGGTTACTTTATTATCCCAAAATCCTTTAACACTAGTCACGTCATCCGCTAACGTTTCAAAATCACGGACGATCGGCTTTTTCATCCATGCTTGGACTAATCCGGCAAACCAACCAGCCGCAAGAAGCGGATTTAATGATGTAAATGGTGCTGCAACAATGGCTGTGAGTACGGCAAGTGGATGTCCAAGCGCAATGATCGTCCCAATACCTGCAAGCGACCCATTCCAGAGCAGCCAGCTCCAGACTTGCTGCATACCGGCATCTGGGTTTTGGAAAAAGGTCAACACGACGAGGGCGACAATGACAATTGGGATAGTCCAGCCGATGATTTTTGGAGCCTTTGATTTCGGCGGCCGCTTCGTCAACGCCTTCAGATCTTGATCTTTATGTATTTCTTTTGTAATTCCAGGGACATGTGCCGCTCCTAGCACAGCAACGACCTTGTCACCTGGTGCTTCTTTAATCTTCTGTGCCAAGTATTGGTCGCGTTCATCGATCAATGGTTTTTTAAGTTTCGGGAAGCTCTCGGTAATCTCTTGGAGCATCGCATTGATCGTATCCTGCTGCTTCATCTTCTCCAGTTCTTCTTCGGTAATTGTTTCATTACTGAAGATGCTAAAAATGATTTGGCTAAGCAGAGTTGCTTTTCCTTTGAAGCCGATATTTCCCCAGATTCGTGAAAAGGTGACTTGAATATTTCGATCGGCGAGGACCAATTCCGCTCCGACATCTTTAGCTGATTCAATTCCTTGAATCATTTCCTGACCTGCATTGATGCCAAACTGTTTTGCCATCCGTTTTTGGAAAGAGGAAATGGCTAGGTTCATAAGCAGTAGGGATGCCTTCTTTTGCTTAATGACTTTAAAAATATCCGTTTCCTGCCATTTGTTCCCATCGGATATCGATTGATAGCGCTGTTCGTCCAGTTCAATACAGACGGCGTCGGGTTTTTCTTGTTCAATAACATCTTTTACCTGTTCGGCACTCTGTTTGGAAACATGGGCCGTTCCGATTAGGATGATTTCTTTTCCGTTTATTTCTAATCGCGTTATATTATCCACAAGTATAGATTCCTTCCTTTAATTAATCCTGGGCATGATTATAAAACGAAACTCATTCAGTGGAATTCATTGCTTTTTCCCCTGAATGTTAATGGAGTGAATCAGGGTGTTAGTGGCCGTTTCTTTCGCTAAAATAGATTTGATTTCTTTCCCTATATCATAACGAAAGATTTTTCGGACAATGGCACCGTGAAAAAATGTTTATTACTTCTATAATAAACTAGCGTTGCTTGAAATTGAAATAAAATGTGCTTTTTTAGACGGTTCTTTTTTAAATTAGGTCTTTCTTTTTAAGAAGGAAATTTGTATGATTGAAATTAAACAGATAGCTTGGTAAAGGGTATCGGTATAAAGAGGGGGAGTAAGATGCTTGAATTAGCGTTGGATGAAGAAATTACATTAAGACATATTCAGGAATCAGATGCGGCTGAGTTGTTTAATCTGACGGAGAAATCACGTACGGAGCTCCGGGAGTGGTTACCATGGGTCGACGGGACACAGACAAGGCGAGATAGTTTAAAATTTATTCAGCATACGCTTGACGCATACAATGCAAAACGGGCATTGAACTGTGGAATTATTTATAAGGGAAAGCTTTGCGGGATGATCGGATTTAATTTGGTTGACTGGTCAAACCGGGTCGGTCATATTGGCTACTGGCTCGCTACAGATATGGTAGGGCGTGGAATTATGAGCCGGGCGGTGAGCGGGTTGATGCACTACGGTTTTTATGAGCTTGATTTGAATCGGATGGAGATTCGTGCAGCTGTCGAGAATCGGAGGAGCCGGGCGATTCCGGAACGGCTCGGGTTTAGGGAAGAAGGAACAATTCGTGAGGCTGAGTGGCTATATGATCATTTTGTCCACCATGTTGTCTACGGCATGCTACGATCGGAATGGGAATAAGGAGGTCTAACCCGTCCCAGAGTTTTGTCGATTGTTGTCGAACAGGTTACCGGTCTGTTTCTTGAAATTTGATGTCGATGACTTCCTCTGTTTTTTTCGTATAGCGGATGTCGATATAGACACCGAATTCCCGATCTTTCCCGCGGAGCCAAAGTTTAAATTTCTCCGTTGTCTCGCCATTTCTTGTAATCGCGCCGATATGCAAGTAATCGATGATTTTAGCATCCGGATATTTTTCCTTCGTTTTCTTCATGGCAACTTGGCCCCATTTGGCATAAGAAGGGGCTGGGGCTTCTTCTGCCGTAATAGGTTCGCTTGGCGCTGGATTTGTCACGATACCAATTGAGAAAAGCATGAGGGGAATGGTGAGTAGTAATTTCCACATATCATCAGCTCCTTTTTATATAGGTTGTGTTTTTTAGAGGCAATTTATGAGGAAAAAATAGAAAAAGCATATCCATCTCTATTTAAAGAGGGTGGATATGCTTTTTCTTAATTCATTTGGACGTTATGGAGCCTTGCAAAAATACCATTTTGTGCAATTAATTCGTCATGGGTTCCTTGTTCTTCAATTCCATTTTTCGTAACAACCATGATACGGTCTGCATTTTTAATCGTTGCAAGACGGTGGGCGATAACAAGTGTTGTCCGATTTTCCGCTAACTCATTCAGAGATTCTTGAATAATCCGCTCGGTCTCTGTGTCGAGCGCAGATGTCGCTTCATCGAGAATAAGGATAGGCGGATTTTTGAGGAACATACGAGCAATCGCAATCCGCTGCTTCTGTCCACCAGAAAGCTTGAGTCCACGCTCACCGATTTGTGTTTCATAACCGTTTGGAAGTTCTGCAATGAATTCTTCCATATGAGCACGGCGGGCTGCTTCATAAATTTCCTCATCGCTCGCATCAAGATTACCATAAGCGATATTTTCCTTCAGTGTCCCTGTAAATAGGAAAACATCTTGCTGAACGACACCGATATTCTTACGGAGAGACTCTTTCGTCATATCGCGAATATCAATACCATCTATAAAAATACTGCCGTCATCCACATCGTAGAAACGCGGAATCAAGGAAGATATCGTCGTTTTTCCGGCACCGGACGGACCTACGAAAGCCACAGTTTCTCCTGCGTGTACGTTTAAATTTAAATTATCGAGTACAGCTGGCTTATTTTCCTCATAACCAAATGTCACATTTTTAAATTCAATGTTACCTTGAAGTTTATCGACTTCTACTGCGTCTGGTCTGTTCTTCACATCCGGGTCCACATCAAGCATTTCAGTGAATCGTTTAAAACCAGCCATGCCTTTCGGATACAGCTCAAGAAGGGCAGTTATTTTATTGATCGGGGTCGTGAGTACGTTCGTTAAAAGAATAAAACTGACTAGTTCCCCGTACGTTAAGAGGTTATTGAAAGTGAGCCAAGCGCCAAATACAAGCACAAGCAGCGTCATGAGCCGCATGAGCAGATAGATGTTCGAGTGAACCGTCGCCATCACGCGGTACGCTCCAAGTTTAGCACGGCGGAATTTTTTATTATTTTCATTGAACCGGTTCATTTCAAACTGTTCATTCGTGAACGCTTGAACGACACGCACACCGGAAACAGCATCTTCCACACGTGCATTCACATCCGCAATATCCTCATACATCTTTTTCCACGAACGATTCATGCGAATATTCCCGTATGAAATGAGGAATATGAGGATTGGAATGGTAATTAACACAATAAGTGCGAGCATTGGATTAATCGTGAACATAATAAAGAATGCACCGAGAAATGTCATGATTGAAATGAAAAAGTCCTCTGGTCCATGGTGGGCGAGTTCTCCGAGATCAAAGAGATCTGTCGTAATCCGGCTAATCATATGGCCGGTCTTCGTATTATCGAAAAAGCGGAAAGACTGCTTCTGTACATGATGGAATAATTCATTCCGCATATCCGTTTCGATATTTACTCCTAGCTTATGGCCGAAGTAAGTTACAACATATTGAAGCAGGGTGCTGATGATGTACACAACCAAAAGCAACGCACCAACTGTTAGTATGATATTCCAGTCGTCACCCATCAAGAGGTCATCGATAAACCACTGGACGGCGAGTGGAAAAGCAAGCTCGAGAATAGCCACGATCATCGCTGCCGAGAAGTCGACAATAAATAGCCGTTTATGTGGCTTATAATAAGAGAAAAAACGTCGTATCAACGTGATGCACTTCCTTATCCTTTTTTATTGTATAAGAAACTATAAAGTAAAAATGCTGTGATAACTTTTGTATCGCGGGCTAGCCACGTCCGGCGCAAGCGCCTTTGTTAAAAAGTCTACTTGAAATTATATGCTTTGTTAGGGGGAGATTCAAGAAAGAAGATTATTGGTTGTGAATAAGTGAAAAGTTGTTGCGTGTTATTCACGTTGGGGAAAGTTTTCCCGTGGATAAATCGTGGATAAGCAGTTTTTCTTGTTGAAACTATGTGATTATCCCCAAAGTTATCCACATATGCACAAGTGTTCCTACTTATTTTGTTACGCAGCAAGTTTTCACTACTATATATAGATTCCGTGTGGAATTTTATCCACGGAATGTTAATAAGTTCGCTTTTTCTGTGGATAATGGGGTGTGTTTGACAGAAAGTTCAGTGGATAAGGTGCAGTAATTTGGATTACTGCACCTCTTTTTTCTGGGACAAATGCTCTGACCCCATGTCCCACTACTGAGCGGTGAGGGTTGCTTCGGTTTCGTGTAGCTGGCCGCCGCGGTAATAGGTGATGGTTAGGGTGTCGCCGATTTCTTTTTCTTGGAAGAGGATTTTTCTTAGATCAATGACATTCGTAATTGGTTCGCCGTTTAGTTCAACGATAACATCGAGCCGCTCGAGTCCGCTTTGATCGGCAGGGGACAGTGGCTGGACACTCCAAATATATACACCCCCGGTTACATCACTTGGCAATGATAATGTATTTTCCCATTCTTGATGGGGGATTTCATCTAACGAATAAACTTCAACTCCAAGGAAGGGGCGCTCGACTACTCCCGTTGTTTCAAGCTCTTGCATGATTGGCAAGGCATGGTCAATCGGAATTGCAAATCCAAGTCCTTCTACAGCTGCTTCATTTATCTTCATCGAATTAATGCCAATGAGCTGGCCGTAAATGTTGATAAGTGCGCCTCCACTATTTCCCGGGTTAATCGCGGCATCTGTTTGGATAACCTCTGCTTGCCAGTCAGGGCGCCCGTCCATGTCAAAGTCTTGGGGGATTGTTCGCTCTGTACCGCTAATTACACCTTGCGTAACCGTGCTGGAAAACATAAGCCCAAGAGGGTTGCCAATGGCGATTGCCGGCTCACCAACCTTTACATTGCCGGATACGCCAATTTCAATTGCCTCCTGAACGTTATCACTTGGCATCCGAATTACTGCTAGATCACTGAATAAATCACTGCCAACGACTTCCGCATCGAGATGGGTATCATCATAGAGGACGATCTCAATCTGATCGGCTCCTTCCACGACATGGTGATTCGTTACAATATACGCATTTCCATCTTCTATTTTATAAATAACTCCTGAACCAGTTCCAGCTTCAACGGAACCTTCCTCCAGCCAATAATGATTCTCCTTTTGAATATTTGTTACACCGACAACGGCCGGGGTAACCCGATCCACGACCTCCGTTATTTGGGTGGAGACGTCGACGCTTACAGATGTATTTTGCGGCTGTCCATCTAGCCCGTCATGAATTGTTTCTGTCATTCGGTCTGTTGTTGTTTGGGGAATCAGATTTGCTTTCATTAGTTCGGGAAGCGCGACTGAGACAATTAAAATACCGATAATGACACCTAAAAGCAGGGGAGTGAGCCAGTATAATTTCCTGCGCTCCCTCGATTTATAATAACCCATGCCCTAACCTCCTCTATATCTCTCTTTACTTACATGTAGTATTACCAAAAATCGCTTCTTCATAACGCCTTTTAGACTGGGACATTTGGGGTCAGAGCATTTGTCCCAGTGGGACAAGTGCTCTGACCCCAATGTCCCTGCAAAAAAACAGGCCAAGCAGGGGATTCCTGCTTAGCCTGTTCATATTACACTACATCATATAATTGGGTTGGTTCTTTTGGATCGGTGTCACATAGTTCGATATGGATGCCACGTTCTTCCAATATACGGGAGACGGACATGCGGGCAAGGTCTTTCATATTATTGTCCAAGCTCAAGTGAGCAAGATAGATTCGCTTCGTATTATTGTTAATGACGTCAGCTAGAGCGAGCCCTGAATCTTCATTGGACACATGACCAGAATCGCCTAGGATGCGTTGTTTTACACTCCATGGATATCTTCCCATCCGCAGCATGTCCACGTCATGATTCGCTTCAAAAATATAAGCATCTGCATCTTCCACTATTTTCTTAATCCGTTCCGACACATAACCTAAATCCGTAACAAGCGCTACTTTTTTTCCGCCACTATGAAACGTGTAAAATTGTGGTTCCGCAGCGTCGTGGGAGACACCGAAAGATTCAATGTCCATATCACCAAAGGTTTGAACTTCTTCCCGGTTAAAAACAAACTTTTGGTCAACAGTAAGCTTTCCGATCGAATGCTCCATCGCCTTCCACGTCTTTTCATTTGCATAGATCGGCAAATTATATTTCCGCGCAATTATCCCAAGCCCTTTTATATGATCACTATGTTCATGGGTTACTAAAATGCGGGAAAGCTCGCTCGGGTCAAGATGAGCTTTTTCAAATAACAAATCAATCTGCTTCCCACTCAAACCCGCATCGACAAGGATTTTTTCCTTTTTCGATTCAATATAAAAAGCATTCCCTGTACTCCCTGATGCGAGTACACTAAAGCGTAAACTCATTCTGTTTCACTCCGATTATCTAACTCTAATCTTTCTTCTAGAATAGGTAAGAAATTTTCCCTTAAATCATTTTCCTCATCCAACATATTCACCCGCATCATATGTTCACCAATGACGTTCAGTAAAAATTCCGTCTGATTGCTTTCATAAATGAGGCCTTCTATCGCATTGACAAAATGATCGCGCTCCTCATTCACTGACACTTTCCATGTCGGGGCAAATACTTGAATACCTTCTGCGGTAATCCGAGAATAATAGCCGATTTCTATATCCGACACATTATCTCCACGATGTAAATAATTTGCTTTGAAAAGCTGACCGATTACCTGCGTCGGCTGGTTCAACTGCACTGGCTCACCTTGCACTTCTGCCTTTCCAAGAATCGTCTGGCTATAGTGGGTTACTTCATTATCATCGTTCAGAAAGACGAGTAGCAAGCCATTTTCATTATAGTAAATGGGCCGGTTTTCCTTCTCTTGGAAAAACATCAATATATTCAATTCCTCATTCCACTCGGCAAAAACATATTCGTCCCCGTAAAGCACGTGAGGGAGAACCGCCGCTTCCAGCGCATCTTTGGACTTATTCGGTGAAAGCTTAACCGGACTATCCAATTGACTTATAATTAAATTATTATTAAAAACTTCTATCGTCTGACCTTCTAATTCATCCAATTCCTCAAGATCCTTATCTGATAATTCCCGTTGGACGACCGATATATAGGCAAGTTCGGTTACATCAACCGCTTTTGAATCATCGGTTATTTGTTCTGAAGCGAGCTGGTCTTCAATCGGTAATTCCTGATTGTCGAGATATCCGACATCTTGCTGTCGGTCGATAAAGGCAAAGATCAAATATATATTGAGGATGAGGAAGCTAAGGATGAATAATGTCTTAATATTTCCCCACTGCATCCTTAGTTCCCTCCCATTGGTTGCTTTTCTTCATCAAATATAATTTTTTGCCATGAATTATTTTCCTTTTTGTACCAAGCTGGAACCATCTCAAAGTATTCACTATCCTGTTCATCCTGCTGATATTTCAGTTCATAGCCTATTTTAACATCTTCTATATTCTCCATCGTAACATCCACATCGGATTCTAAAAGGTCAATGATGTTTTCTCCCGATGGCAGTTCATTTTCTCGCAGTTTGAATTCACTATCGAATAAATAAAGCGGCCGGTCATATTCAATCAGCTGCATACCATTTTGATAATTTCCCCATCTTTGCTGGATGGTGGCGAGCTTATGAATATTAAATACGGGATAACTTTTATAATACATTTGGTATGTTACTTGATTGTTATTCAAATTAACATCATCCAAGCGATAATCTTGGTTCAAGCGAGATGCATACGTCCAACCGCTATGATTATTAATATTGTTGATACTGCGATCAAGCAAATCCAGTTCACTAATAACACGATCCGGTTCGTCAGTTGACGGTGAAATATGACTAATATATTCCATCCGTTTGCCATTCTGATAGACACTCATCTGCCGGTTATCCGTAAAATAAGCTTCTCCAATCGTCTGTGAGTTGGTTTCCCGTACAACAGCAGGATTCGTGAATAGGATATTAACGAACAAAGCTGGTTGAATTTGAGTTGGTGTAATAGAATAGGAATCCATTTTTATCTTGCCGGCTGGAATATATACCGGGTTTGTCTGTTCATTTATAACAAGGTATTCCTGATATGTTTCTTTATCCAAGGTCTCCGTGTTGCGCCATAATTGATCATAGATCTCTGCATCATTAATCAAAGCGACGGCACGCTGGTCGGAAGTATCCGAACTAAACTCCAGCTGTAAGGACTTACTGTCATGAATAAAACTAATGTATATCCGCTTCATCGACCAATTCGGAAAAATAATATCATCTGACCCAAAATTAAACAGTGTGCCGAGCACTTTCATAGGAATTTCATCGGCAAATATGAGTTCTATTTTTTCCGGGGAGCGCTCAGTCGCTTCTTCACTATCAAGAACCTCATAATTGGAAATAACCCAATCTTGCATCTGATGAAACATTTGATCTTGGGATTTCGAATCTTGAAATCCAAAATAACCTGCGTCAGTGTGGAAAATAATATCTACAGGTTTAATCAGACTCCGCTTCGTTTCGTCATTTGATCCCCCTGCATCAATCTCACTATTTACAAACTCACTGCTAATCGTTTGGTTGGAGTTCGGTTGATAACTCCATAGCGTGTAAGATAAGAGAATACTGATTCCAATTAAGACAATGAGGATGAATGTTTTTACGGTTTCGAATTTCATCTGACGTCCCTCCGCTTCCTCTTAATGAGTGGGAGTGTAAAGTAAATCGTTGTCCCATGACCTTCTCTGCTTTTCGCCCATATTCGTCCATGGTGAGCTTCGACGAGTTCTTTTGTAATGGCAAGTCCAAGGCCTGTACCACCAAGCTTCCTCGTTCTCGCCCGGTCCGCCCGGTAAAAGCGGTCGAATATTTTTTCCAATCGGTCGTAAGGAATTCCCATCCCTTCGTCTTGCACCGAGATGAGCAAGTAATGGCGTTTATTTTCTACCCGGAGAACAATTTTGCCGCCTTCTGGAGAATACTTAATCGCATTTGAAATAATGTTATCAAGTACTTGAGTCATCTTATCTTTATCAATCCATACTTGATAATTCTTATTCGGCAATTCCCGTTTGATTGTCGTCGTCTCCGGCAAATTCATTTCAAAACGGTCGATGATCTGGTGGAAGTAATCGATAAAATCTGTTTCTTCCTTGTGGAGCTGGTATTCCTCTGCATCCATTCTGGAAAGCTGGAGAAGATCATTCACCATCCGGATCATCCGGTCGGTTTCATTTTGGGTAACTTCAAGGAATTTCGGTGCGATTTCCTTATCTTCCCAAGCTCCGTCCGCCAATGCTTCGAGATAACTTTTCATCGTCGTAAGCGGTGTCCGCAATTCATGAGAAACATTGGAAACAAAATCCCTGCGCTCTTGTTCAACCTTTTCATCTTCCGTTACATCATTCAACACAGTAATAAAACCATTTATTGCATCTTGGTCATCTTTTACTGTGGAAAAGTTAGTTCGGATGAGAAACGGCTGGTGATCATCGCTGAAATCAATAATCATCGAGCTATTCTCCCGGAGTTCAGATATATCGACAAGCTTTTCATCAAGCTGTAAAACATCAAGTAAATCATCACCAATCAAATCGTCCGGATTTTTCCCGAGGAGAATTCCCGCAGCTTCATTGATTAACGTGATTGATCCTTCTTGATCGGTTGCAATAACACCGTCTGACATATTGGATAGCACTGAACTGAGCTTAAAGCGTTCTTCTTCAATTGTTGCATAGGAATGTCTCAGTCGGCTGTTCAAGTCATTGAATGCTTCTGAAAGCTGACCGATTTCGTCTTTTCCATATACATTTACTTTCTGGGTGAAGTCACCTTTCGCCATTGCTTGGGCTTGTCTGCGCATTTCCTTAATCGGCTTCGTGATCGAGCGGGCAACAAGCACCCCAATAATGGCAGAGATTGCAACCGCAAGTAATGCCCCTTGTAAAAAGATTTTATTAATTTCATCCAGCTGCTTATAAACGCCCTCTAAGGACGATTCCAAGTAAATCGCACCGACTACGTTGTTCTCATTATCAAGAATCGGGTCGACGCGAACATAAACATATTCTCCGTTTTCATTGATGAAATCATCTTCCTTTGTCATATCAAAGAAAAGCACCTGTTGGATGATATCTCTCGTAATCCGCTGATTGATTTCCACGAGATTATTGTTCGTACCGATGATTCTACTTTGGCTGTTTACGACAATTACGTTCGTAAGGTCATCGGTGCTGAGCTCATTAACAATATCTTGAACTTCTGCCTCCGGACTCATTCCCTCTTCCGTTTCCGTCTGTTCACGGTTGTAAACACGTTCGAGATTATAGCTAAGAAGTTCCATTCGGCTGGAGACATTGTCCTTAAAGCTTTCTTCCAGGTTTTTGGAAAGCTGCCCGGTAAAAAATGTTCCGATGAGCTGGACAGCAAGTATCAGCAAGAGAATATAAATAATAATGAATTTTAATTGTATCGAACGAAAAAATCCGACTTTATGCATCACAACTACTCCTGATCAGGATTACGTAAATAATAACCAACTCCGCGCCGTGTCACAATCCAGGCCGGGTTACTTGGGTTCTCCTCAATTTTCTCACGCAGTCTTCTCACCGTAACGTCAACCGTACGCACATCTCCGAAATAGTCATAACCCCATACGGTTTCAAGTAAATGTTCTCGGGTCATAACTTGTCCAATGTGACGTGCAAGGTAGTGTAATAATTCGAACTCCCGGTGGGTCAGTTCGATTTGTTCTCCATCACGGGAAACAACGTAAGCATCCGGGTAAACGGTAAGACTTCCGATAACGATGTTTTTCGTCGGTTTCTCGGTTTCTTCCGGTAACTGCTGTCTACGCAAGTTCGCCTTCACCCGGGCAATGAGCTCGCGGTTACTGAATGGTTTCGTCACATAGTCATCCGCACCAAGTTCCAGGCCGAGTACTTTATCGATTTCCGAGTCCTTTGCGGTCAGCATGATAATCGGCATACTCTTTGTTTTCCTTACTTCACGCAGTACTTCATTTCCATCTTTATTTGGCAGCATAATATCGAGGAGGATGAGTTCGGGGTCTTCCTCTTCCGCCATACGTATTGCCTCGTCACCGTCATTGGCGACAATCACTTGGTAGCCTTCCTTTTCTAAATTAAACTTTAATATATCTGCAATTGGTTGTTCATCATCTACAACTAATATTTTTTGATTCATTTTTGCCACATCCTTTTCATGTAACGCTTTCCTCTATTTTAACGTACTTTTGCCAATCTGTCTGTACCTATTTGGTCGGAGAGCGGGGCCAGTGGGGTCAGAGCATTTGTCCCAGTCAAATGGGACAAATGCTCTGACCCCACTGGCCCACTCCAAGTCAAAAAAGCACGAGGCTTGTGCTCGTGCTTTATGCTTGGACGGGTGCTTGGGGAATGTCTTGTTTACTGTAGCGATATTCCAAGTCAACGAATTTGTTGTATTCTTTTACAAAGGCAAGTTCAACGGTACCGGTTGGACCGTTACGTTGCTTGGAAATGATGATTTCGATGATGTTTTGCTTTTCCGATTCCGAGTCATAGTAGTCGTCACGATATAGGAAACCAACAATATCGGCATCTTGCTCAATACTTCCAGATTCCCGGAGGTCGGACATCATCGGGCGTTTATCCTGACGGGATTCGACACCACGGGAAAGCTGCGATAGTGCGATTAAAGGCACTTCCAACTCTCTTGCCAGTCCTTTTAGAGAACGAGATATTTCGGAAACTTCCTGCTGTCTGTTCTCCTGGGAGCCGCTGCTTCCTTGGATAAGCTGTAAATAGTCAATCATAATCATTCCAAGACCATGTTCTTGTTTTAACCGGCGACATTTCGAACGGATTTCACTGACACGAACACCCGGTGTATCATCAATAAAAATCCCGGCATTTGATAGAGAACCCATCGCCATTGTCAGCTTGCCCCAGTCGTCTGCTTGGAGCTGGCCGCTCCTAAGTCGTTGGGAATCAATATTTCCCTCAGCACAGAGCATCCGCTGTACGAGCTGGTCCGCTCCCATCTCAAGACTGAAGATCGCGACATTATTTGCTGTTTTTACCGCAACGTTCTGCGCGACGTTCAGAGCAAAAGCTGTCTTACCAACAGAAGGGCGGGCGGCAATAATAATCAAGTCGTTGCGCTGGAAGCCACTCGTAATTCGGTCCAGTTCCTGATAACCAGTTGGAACACCGGTTATGTCTCCCTGATTTTCATGGAGCTGCTCAATTTTATCGTAAACGTCGATGAGGACGTCTTTAATATTTTTAAAGCCTTCACTGTTTTTTCTTCCGGAAACTTCGAGGATGGTCTTCTCCGCTTCATTTAGAACGTCATCGACCTCGTCCTCCCGCTCGAATCCTGAAGTTACGATATCTGTCGCGGCACGAATGAGTCGGCGCAGCAATGCCTTCTCTTCTACAATACGGCTATAATACTCAATATTCGCAGCGGTCGGTACACTTTCAGCTACTTGGGTGAGATACGTAACTCCACCTGCTTCTTCCAGCTGCTTCCGGTCATTTAAATAAGTGGTAACGGTAATAACGTCTATTGGCTCACCGCGGTCTGCCAGTTGCAACATCGCAGCGAAGATCCGTTGATGGCTTGCCCGGTAAAAGTCTTCCGGCATCAAGATTTCCGAGGCACTGGAGAAGCTTTCAGGCTGCAGAAAAATTGCTCCGATAACCGACTGTTCCGCTTCAATATTATGCGGCGGTGTACGGTCGATTGGTCCTTGATCCATGGTAGTTCCTCCTCTCTTTGTTGATTCATGAAGTAAAAAGGACTCACGTGAGATTCGTGAGTCGCAGGGCCGACTGATCAGAGTTTTCTGGGACAGTAGCTCTGACCCTAGTCCCACTATTTTTGTTCGGTGACGTGGACTTTGATTGAACCGGATACTTCTGGGTGGAGCTTGATTGGTACGGTTGTGTAGCCCAGAGCTCGGATTGGTTCGTCTAGTTCAATTTTTCGTCTGTCGATTTTATGTCCATAGTCTTTTGCTAACTTTTCTGCGATTTGTTTGTTTGTAATTGATCCGAATAGGCGTCCGCCTTCACCAGATTTTGCTTGCAATTCCACTGTTAAATCAGCAAGTTTATCTTTTAATTGAATCGCTTCTTCTTTTTCTTTCTGTTCTTGCTGGGCGTTCTTACGTTTCTTCGCATCAAGCGCCTTTAAATTTCCTGGTGTTGCTTCAATCGCCAATTTATTTTTTAAGAGATAGTTTATTGCATAGCCTTCCGCTACGTCTTTTACTTCCCCTTGCTTTCCTTTACCTTTTACATCTTTTACAAAAATCACTTTCATTTCGTTTCTCTCCCTTCGAAATATTCATCAATGATATCTTTTAACAATAATTCAACGTCTTCAACGCTTGTATCTTCTATTTGGGTTGCGGCATTCGTTAAATGTCCACCGCCATTCATTCGTTCCATAATGATCTGGACATTGATTTGTCCTAGCGAACGGGCGCTAACACCAACCCGGCCGTCCTCCCGCTCGGAAATAACGAAGGAGGCTGTCACCCCTGTCATTGTCAAGAGCGTATCGGCAGCTTGTGCAATCAGTACAGGGCCGTACGTTTCTCCAGGCTCTGCAGCAACAATTGCAATTTTGTCTCGGTAGATTTCGGTCCGTTCGATTAACTTGCTCCGCTGTAAATAAACACGGAGATCTTCTTTAAGTAATTGTTGGACGAGTACCGTATCTGCCCCCTTTGCTCGTAAGTAAGAGGCTGCATCAAACGTACGAGAACCTGTCCTTAACGTAAAGCTTTTCGTATCTACTATAATACCAGATAACAAGGCGGTTGCTTCAAGCATTTTTAATTTAATTGTTTTGGGCTGATATTCCAATAACTCCGTCACAAGCTCGGCGGTAGAAGATGCATATGGTTCCATATAAACAAGTGTCGGATTATCAATAAACTCTTCTCCGCGGCGATGGTGGTCAATAACCACTTTATATTCCGTCTTAGCGAGTAAAGCTGGCTCGGCGACCATAGACGGCTTATGCGTATCGACAATTACAATTAGACTCTGACTTGTAATGATATCTTCCGCTTTATCGGGGTCAATGAATCGTTCCCACAGTTCTTCATCTGCCTGGATCGCTTCGACTAACCGTTGTACACCTGTATCCACATCATCCGGATCAAAGACAATATAACCTTCGACACCATTTGCTTTTGCGATATTTAAAATCCCGATCGCTGCACCGACAGAGTCCATATCCGGTGATTTATGCCCCATAATAATGACTTTGTCGCTCACCTTCACAAGATCTGTCATTGCGTGGGAAATAACTCGCGCGCGGACACGGGTCCGCTTTTCCATTGGATTCGTCTTACCACCATAGAAACGAACCTTACCTGCTTCATCCCGAATTGCTACTTGATCCCCACCTCGGCCGAGTGCTAAGTCAAGACTAGATTGGGCAAGTTCACCAAGCTGTGGCAATGGAACGTCTCCTTGACCGACCCCGATACTTAGCGTGACATTCGTACTCTGTTCCCCGGTAATCTCCCGGATTTCATCCAGAATATCGAATTTCACTTCTTCTATCTGTCTTAAAATCTCTCTCGTTCCAATTGCGAGGAAACGTTCCTGGGAAGTGCGCTTCATATAAAGGCCATTCCGCTTCGCCCAATCATTAATGAGAGAGGTGACTTCTGAATTCAACAGACTTTTTGCCGTGTCATCCATCGGCAAGGTAATATCTTCATAATTATCGAGAAAAATGATAAACAAGACAGTCTTATCATTTTCATAAACGGTACGCAGTTGCTCCCGCTCCGTTTCATCAATGAAATAAACTAAGCGCTCATTTTTATTAATCTTTGTATGAAAATAGTATTCATCTAACTGAACAATCGTATCTTTTCTGTCTTCTTTAATGTCGGTAACTAATTCCTCGGACAAGAAATTAAGTGAAGAACCGATTACTTCGGCTTCATCCGTATTAAATTGTCGCATATAAGGATTCGCCCATTCGATTTTATAGTTCTCATCGTAAAGCACAATCCCAAAAGGAAGCTCACTTAAAGCCTCTTTGCCTACCATTTTTACGCGTGTTGAAATTAGCTTAATTTCATCTTGCAGCTCTTCCATTCGCTTATTTTCTCTTTGTATACTATAAGCTAATGAAGCGAGCAGCAGAACAGCCCCTACTATTCCAATTATCCACTCGTAATAAAAAAGGACGGCAAGCAAAATGGCGGATAGGATATAGATAATCCATATATGATTGTCTAATAATCGCTTCCTTTTCAACTCCGGCATAACTGTTCACTCCAATTTTGCTTCCATTAAAGGTTATTTATTTTTTTGAAGACGAGCCCTCAAATTTAACCCTATATCAATTATACCTAAGATTCTAACGAAATAAAGGAGAAATAATGGAAACAGGATGGTCAGCACAATACTTAAGATAGGAATTACCTTCGACCACTTCTTATAATGCGTAAAGAAGAAGATGAAAGAAAATCCTTGGATTACAAGCAGCATTTCTAAAATAATCAGTGCATTTTGTACACCGACATACATAATACTGTTCGGATCGGAACTGATCAAGGATGCGATAATGACGATTAAATAGAGCCAAATAATCGACGTCGGCAATTTTAAACTTCTAAATGGTGGAAAGTATAATTTTTTATTGTACATTCGGTTCAACAATTTATAACTAATCCACTGTGTTAGAAACGCTAAGAACACCGCGCTGATTGCAATGAAGGCTGGCATGAGCTTAATAAAGTACTGAATCTGCTCGATAAATAATGCCTCCATATCCACGGCTTCCCCTGATTCAAGACCTACCCCTTCCATAAGGGAAATATACCAATCCACTTGATCTGTTGCAATCGTTTCGATTTCCTGGACGAAATTCACACCCAGTAGAACTTGCGTGAAAGCAAGCGTAAATAACAGGCCCCCGATAAATCCTAACGTCCCGTAAGCCCATGTTTCATAAGCAGTCCGCTCTTTATTTATTGCATGTCCTATTAATAAACCTGCCGCTCCCATCATCAGTGTGAGCGGTAAGTAGATTACCGTCAGAATCATACTAATAAGAGAAGCGAAGACAACTACAAGCATTCCAGGCTTCACTCCATGTTTGGACGTATAGATGACAAAGGGAATTGGGAGTAGCACCATCATAAAGGTTGATAGAAAAGGTACTAAGGTACCGAACAGGAGAATAAGATATATTCCTGCTAGGAGTGCTCCTTCTGTCAGTTTTTTTGTATTGTTCATTTCTGGCATACACCTCAATTTTATATCTAATTATCACGGTACAACTATTCTTTAACTGCCCGCATCCAAGTAAGTGGAATCAAATCTACTCAGGCAGTAGAACACGGATAGTAACACCCTGATTAACTCCATTAGCATTCAGCTGGGCAATAAAACGCTCGCTGAATGAAGTTTTATTTTATGCTGTCCTCTTATCATAACATGAAAGCTATTTTTCTTTCGTGGTTAACGGTCGGAAATCTCAAACACGAACGAACAGATTTTTATTATTTTTATTGGGAAATCATTTTGTCACGTATTAACGGTCTGTAATACCCCCCACTTCTAAACATGAGAATAGCCTACATGTGAAGGTGGGGGAGGTACAGTCCGTAAATACCTGATTCGGTTCAACTAACATTCAGTGGGGGGAAGGAACCCCACTGAATGAAGTTTCACTTTATCCAAATGCCTCTATTTATTTCTTGTCGAAATTTCCCGAAATTATTTCCCGGGTAATAATTTACCGCATGATTTAACAGAACATTCATTCTAGTTGGATAGGTTTCCTTGGAAATAATTAATCACAATCAGAGCATTTCCTGCTGATTTCATCTATAATTAAGATGTATAAGTATGTTTAAATAAGGATGGAGCCAATGATTCTCATAGATGCATTTATTAATAGTTTAAAATTACCTAATAAAAATGCGATGTTCAAATTAAATCGAGTCGGAATGGATATCGTCGTATTCTACTTATTTATTTTGATTCTTATCGTCTCAATCCCACATCTTGTTCTGCAACTGCAAATGACAGATGGGCTTGCAGGTGGATTGCCAGTTATATTAAAATTAATCTATTTCTTTATGTTCTATTATTTACCACTGACAATCGCCGTATTCCTATTTATTTCCATCATGGCATATGTTGGGGTTGCAATTGCCAAACTGATGAAAAGGAAATTAAGGTATCAGATTATTTGGAAGCTGCTCGCTTTCACAACAACGATTCCTTTCTTTGCATATATGTTACTTGCATCACTTTTTCCAATCCGTGACAAGTACCTGCTACTAGCAATTGTTTATTCTTTCATTATGCTCATCTTCATGATCCTGAAATATCCAAAACGAAGAATAAGGAAGAAAGCTAAATAGAAATTTCTAGTTGGGGGTGTCCGTAAATTCAACCAAGGCAATTATTTATCTATATTATTTCAGTCTCACTTAATGCGTTAGGAAATAGTTTCATGATTGTAGCAAACTTTGGAAGTGCTCCCTGGACTTCCGCCGGAGAAAACTTAGCATATATCTTACCATTTTCCGTTGGGGTCTGTGTCATTATATTACATATGTTTTCCTTCCTGCTTAGTTACTTGATGAAAGTTAGACTCAGTTTGAAAATGATTGCTCAAAGTCTCATCCTCGCTTTTATATTTGGAGGCTTTATTGATTTATTCTTATACCTTCATCAGTTGGTCTACATTCCGGGTGATATGTTCATGCGTGGTTTGTACTTGTTTGTCGGCCTTAACTTCATTGCAATCGGAGTTAGTATTTATTTTCAAGCTGGATCTATTTACTTACCGACGGATTATTTATTGAAAGCATTCGGCAAGTTAATGAAAAATTATACAGTAGGAAATATCTTTTTTACAGCCGTACCGTTAGTAATTAGTATCGTCATTATTTTATATCGTTCAGAAATGACTGGGATCGGTATTGGTACTTTATTCTTCATGTTTGGGCTCGGATTTTTAATGGATATGTATAACCGGCTAATCCGTATCCGGAACATGGAAGTAAGAAGTAGTGATTAAGAAAGATAAAAACACCTCAAAACGAAGCGAAATCGTTTTGAGGTGTTTATTTTTATCTTACTCCGCAACAAACGGCAGAAGTGCCATTTGGCGAGCACGTTTGATAGCTACTGTTAGTTTACGCTGATATTTTGCAGAAGTTCCAGTTACACGACGAGGAAGAATTTTTCCACGTTCGGAAATGAAACGTCTTAATAAATCAACATCTTTATAGTCGATATGGGTAATACCGTTAGCTGTGAAATAACAAACTTTACGACGTCTACCACCACGTCCACGACGAGCTGCCATGAGCGATTACCTCCTTTGCTTTATTGTTTATTGTATTATTGATGTTCATCACGAACAGTTAAGTTAATTTTACAAGTGATTCTAATTACTATTAAAATGGCAAGTCATCATCCGAAATGTCAATTGGTTCTCCATTATTGCGGAATGGATCTTCCGTTGCTTGACCTTGACTCGGACCCTGGCCTTGATTTTGGTTCGGGCTTGGTTGGAACTGGCCTTGTCCACCAAACTGACTTTGATTTTGATTTTGAAATTGGTTCTGGTTCGGCTGGTATCCTGGTGCACCACCGCCTCTATCTTGAGAAGCATTTTTTGACTCCAGGAATTGAATGCTGTCTGCAACAACTTCAGTTACATAAACGGTTTTACCATCCTGACCTTCATACGTACGTGATTGCAAACGGCCATCAACACCGATCAAACTGCCTTTTCTCATAAAGTTTGCAAGGTTTTCCGCTTGGCGGCGCCACACGACACCATTAATAAAATCTGCCTCACGTTCTCCCTGCTGATTAGAAAAAGGACGGTTCACTGCGATATTGAAGTTAGCCA
This sequence comes from Oceanobacillus indicireducens, assembly GCF_014647195.1. GTDB lineage: Bacteria > Bacillota > Bacilli > Bacillales > Amphibacillaceae > Oceanobacillus > Oceanobacillus indicireducens. The sequence continues at coordinate 37,515 of NZ_BMOS01000011.1, forward strand.
CTGCTATTCCGTTTGGTGTATAACGTAAATCAGGATCCCTTGTTAACCTGCCTACTAATACGACACGATTTAACATCAGAACCACTCCTTATTATTGTTCATCTCGAATTGTCATATGACGGACAATATCATCAGAGAACTTAGCTAGACGGTCGAATTCGTTAACTGCTTCTTCACCGCCAGTGAAGTTAATGACAACATAATATCCATCGCGGTACTCATTGATTTCATAAGCAAGACGACGCTTGCCCATCTCATCAACTTTTGTGATCTCCGCGCCATTATCTGTAAGAATTTTGTTGAAACGCTCAATTAAGTTTGTTTGCGCCTCTTCTTCAATGTCTGGGCGGATGATATACATGGTTTCATATTTGTTCATCCGTTACACCTCCTTTTGGTCTTAGCGGCTTCCAGAATAACTCTGGGAGCAAGGAGCAATTTATAAAATATAATTACTCACAATAAGATATTATACCAAACTATTTTTCATTAAACAAGGTTTCGAGATCCTTTTTTTACGTTTATCCTAGAGCATTACACATTAAAGCGGAAATGGATCACATCGCCGTCCTGAACAATATAATCTTTTCCTTCTAAACGGATTCTCCCGTTTTCTCTTGCAATTGCCATTGAACCTGCTTCTAACAAATCATCATAAGATACCGTCTCAGCACGGATAAATCCTCTCTCAAAGTCTGTATGGATAATTCCTGCTGCTTGCGGTGCTTTAATTCCTTTTCTAAACGTCCAAGCGCGCACTTCCTGCTCACCTGCAGTAAAGTATGTGCCGAAGCCTAATAAATTGTAGGAGGCTTTGATAAGCTTATCAAGGCCTGACTCTGCAATGCCCAGTTCTTCTAGGAACATGTCCTTTTCGTCAGGATCCAGTTCAGCAATCTCTTCTTCAATTTTTGCACAAACGACTATGACTTCTGCATTTTCTTGCGCGGCATATTCTTTCACCTTTTGCACATTTTCATTCGCATCAGGGTCAGCAACTTCATCTTCTTTCACATTTGCAACATATAAGATTGGTTTGTTTGTAAGGAGATGCAGTCCTTTTACAATTTTATCCTGATCTTCATTGAATTCAACTGTACGTGCTGGCTGGTCATTTTCGAGTGCTTCTTTTAGCTTGGACAATACTTCGAATTCCTGTAATGAATCTTTATCCTTCTGTCTAGCTAGCTTTTCCACCCGCTGATAACGTTTCTCTACGGTTTCCAAGTCTGCTAAGATTAACTCTAGGTTAATGATCTCGATATCATCAATCGGATCGATTTTTCCAGATACGTGGGTAATATTCTCATCTTCAAAACAACGGACGACCTGACAAATGGCATCCACTTGACGAATATGGGATAGGAATTGGTTACCAAGTCCCTCTCCCTTACTTGCCCCTTTTACAATTCCAGCGATATCCGTAAATTCAAATGCGGTCGGTACCGTTTTCTTCGGTTTTACAAGTTCAGTTAATTTATCTAGACGCTCATCAGGTACTTCGACTACACCGACGTTTGGATCGATTGTTGCGAACGGATAGTTTGCTGCTTCAACCCCTGCCTGTGTAATAGCGTTGAATAATGTAGATTTTCCAACGTTCGGAAGCCCGACGATTCCTGCTGTAAGGCTCATTAAAATTCCACTCCTTAAGGATTTCTTTCGTGACGAACGCGTTCGTTACTCTAAGTATAGTATAAGTAATAGGAAAAGGAAAAAACTAAAAAAAGAAAAATAGGTAACAAATCGTACCTACTTTTATCATTTGCGTGCAATATTTACGTTTTCCTAGACTACTCTTCTATTATCATACTATCTAATTCAGATATTTATCAAATTTAATTCTTTTTCGGAAAAGTTAGAGGGACAAATGCTCCAATCCGCTGTCCGTGAATTTATTCAGCTTTCTCGAGGACTTTTTTCAGTTTTTTGGTAAATTCCCGGCGGGGGATCATGACGCTGTGATCGCAACCTTGGCATTTGATTCGGATATCCATACCCATACGGATGATCTTCCAGCGGTTTTCTCCACAAGGATGCGGTTTTTTCATTTCGACAATATCATTTAATGCAAACTCTTTATCCGCCAATCTGATGCCTCCTTTTTCATTCGTACAACGTGAAATAGTCTATCTCTATTATACCTATGTTTTAGTGTTTGTTACAATTAATATTCACCTATTATTCTTCCCTATTGGATAAAGGAGTAATTTTACTAATATATATAAATTCAATATTCCGTATAGTGGGTAAATAAAAGCAACAAGTTGGGTAAAGCTGATGAGACTGAATGGGAGCATAATCACTAACATAATCGTAGCCATTTTTAATAAAGAAAAACCGTATTTTTTATTTACTCTAGTAATCATTCCGAGTAAGGTCGCTGCAGCCGTTGTGTATATTGCAAGCCAAAGCATGAGCATCATCACGACGATTACAACTTGTCCATAATTATTAATGATTAAATAAAGCGGGATAGCAGGTAATTCCACTTGTTTGGCAAGCTCCGTTAAGCTTGTATTATAAATAAACGTGATAAACCCAAGAATGAGACCACTTGAAATCGAAGCAATATATATTTCCCCTTTGGATTTAATTCGATTGCCGATTGCCCCCAGAACGGCAATTAACGGTAAAATATTTAATGCAGTAAATGGAAAAGCGGCCGTCCAGTTATCCTGACTATCCCAATTACTTTGAAATGATATCTCTTCTCCTTTTATGAAAACAAGTAAAATAACAAAAAGCGCAATTATCAATAATGGCATTAATAATTGATTAATATTTAATAATTCACCAATTCCTTTACTAAAAATAATCATAAGACCTGCAAAAATAAAGACAGTTCCCCACCAGAACGGGATTCCAAATGACTCAAACGTCGCCCCACTCCCAGCAATCATCACGACAGTTACACAAAAAAGATAAATGAAAATTAAATAATCATAAACAACTGCCAACTTCTTTCCTGTTAATTGATGAAGAACTGGCACATAATTCGTACTCTGTAATTTATAACTGATATTTAAAATCGTTATCGTACATAATATAAAGAAACCCGTGAACAAAAGAATAGCAAGTCCACTTCCCGCACCAAAAAATTGCCAGATTTCCCTCCCAGACGCATAACCAGCCCCCATTACTGCACCTGTTATTAGAAACATATTTTTCATCCCTGCACGAACCATCCTTATTCCTCCGCTCACGATGTATAGTTTTCAGAAAAATGCCATATACTATACCAATATGTTTTTGGAGGATAAGCTATGAATCAGAAACCGTCCGAGCAAAAGAATTTCAACTATCGAATTCACTATAATGAAGAACAAGTTATCGATAAAGTTAGCGAAAAGATTATTTCCTGGTTCCCTAGATTACCGCGCGAATACATTGTCGTCTGTATTGGAACCGACCGTTCGACTGGGGATGCGCTTGGACCTTTAACCGGCACATTACTGACCGCAAAAAAACCACAACACTTTAATATTTATGGCACCCTCCATCAACCGGTTCATGCGACAAATTTAATGGAATATATCGCTGAAATTAAGAATAAGCATCGACATCCATTCATTATTGCAGTCGATGCCTGTTTAGGGAGAAATACGTCGATTGGGCATTTAATAACAGGTATTGGACCTTTAAAGCCTGGTGCAGCTTTAAAGAAAGCACTACCGGAGATTGGGGATATTCATCTTATAGGGGTTGTGAACTCTGGTGGTTTTATGGATCACGCAGTTTTACAAAGCACAAGATTATCGATGGTGATGGACATGGCGGAAACGATCGCTGAATTACTTAATATCATCGATCAACAACTAAGTCCTAGTTTTATCCGCCCTGCTGTACTACGCAATCATCCGGAAAGAAATCAAATGATTTAATATCATTTACCCTACTCTTCCTTGATTTCAACTTTATTTATTTGTATTCTCTTGTTAGAGTCATAGATAATAGTACACTTTATTATCTAAAAAAACTCTGACTGGAGGTTTTATCATCAATATAGAATGGGTAGTTATCGTTTCATTAATCATGAACGGTGTTCTTCTTCTGCTTATTTATGGACAAAGTAAACAAATAAATCGATTGGAGGAGCAGAACAAACAATCGCTTCACATAGAGAATGATGAGGAATTCATTCAATCGGTAAAAGAAAAGATTGCCACGGTTGGCGATGTGAAAACTGTAAAGTATGTACGTGAGGAAAAAGGTCTCTCGTTAATTGATGCTAAAAAATTCGTAGATCAGTTAAAATAGACAAAAAATAGAGCCACATTGTATAGTGACTCTATTTTTGTCTATCTTATGTAATCTAAAACAATTGAAAAGCATAATAAATCAGTACAACAAGTAATAGTGCAGGCATTAAGTTGGCAACTCGGATTTCTTTGATTTTCAATAAATTTAAACCGATTGCAACAATCAGCAAACCCCCGACCGATGTTATTTCAAGTATTAATCCTTCCAGCATAGCTTCTGGCACCCACTTTTCAATCTGGGTAGCAAATAAAGTAATCGCACCTTGGTATAGTATAAGCGGGATAACGGAAAAGAGAACGCCAAATCCTAATGTCGTCGTTAAAACGAGTGCTGTAAAACCATCAATAATACCTTTTGTAATAAGAACTTCATGGTCTCCCCTTATTCCACTATCAAGTGCTCCAATTATCGCCATCGCACCGATACAGAAAATCATCGTTCCTGTAATAAATCCTTGAGAAACACTGATTGTATCATTTTTTGTCGTGAATTTACTTCCTAACCACATACCCAATCTGTTTAAAGCATCCTCTATCCGAAAGAACTCCCCTATTATTGCACCAAACAATAAAGAAATGAGGACAATTACAATATTCTCAGTGGAAAAGGCCATTTGTAAACCAATCAAGATAACAGCAAGCCCAATCCCGTGCATAACCGTTTCTTTATATTTCTCTGGAATGCGAGTAAAAAACATCCCAAAAATACTTCCGATTACAATTAATAATCCATTCACAATTGTTCCAAACAGTACCATCATTTACACCTTCATGTTATTTACTTGTTCCACGTGGAACATAAAAAGAAATGCTTACACCTATCCGAATGTTTCACGTGGAACATCTTTAATGATCAGTTCACTTTTAAAGATTGCCTTTGGGCTGACCGCCTTTGATCCTTACGTGATTTTCATTTAAATGGATAAAGAAGGACCAACAATGGAGTCGTTGGTCCTTCCTCTTATTTTTCAAGAAATTCGATGATGCGTTGCAAATCATCATCATTGTAAAATTCAATTTCAATTTTACCTTTTTTCTTTCCTTGTTTTATCGTGACAGATGTTCCTAACCGATCACGCAGAATTGCTTCTCGTTCTTGAATAAATACGTTTTTCTTCGGTTTTTCCTTGCGCACCTGCTTCTTCTCATTTAATTCTATGACAAGTTTTTCCACTTGCCTTACATTCAGCTTCTCTTTACGGATTTTATCAACAAGCTGCATTAATTTACCTTTATCTTTTAAACCAATTAATGCTTTGCCATGGCCCATGGACAACTCACCATTATTAATATAAGCAACAACTTGTTCCGGCAAAGATAATAATCGAACAGTATTAGCAATGTGGGACCTGCTCTTCCCAAGACGTTTTGACAATTCTTCTTGAGTGATTTTGAGCTCATCCATTAGATTGCGATAAGCATGGGCTTCTTCTATCGGAGTCAAATCTTCCCGCTGCAAGTTCTCTAGCAAAGCAAGTTCCATCATTCGCTCATCGGAAAGTTCTTTTACGACGACTGGAATAGTTTCCATGCCAGCTTCTTTCGCTGCACGAAATCGTCTCTCCCCTACTACGATTTCATAACCTTTGATGCTTTTTCGTACAATTAAAGGCTGGATAATTCCGTATTCTAAAATACTTGTCTTTAACTCTTCAATCGCATCCGCATGAAATGTTTTCCTTGGTTGATACGGATTTGGGCGACATTCACTGATTGCTATTTCTTCGACCCTATGTTCTTCTTGCTCACCCATATCGGGAAAGTACACTTCTAGACCTCTACCCAACCCTTTCGCCACTCTGCATCACTTCCTTTGCTAATTCAAGATACACTTCTGCTCCCTTTGACTTCGGATCATAGTTTATAATTGGCTGGCCGTGACTCGGTGCTTCACTCAATCTTATATTTCGTGGAATGATAGATTTATACACCTTTTCCTGGAAATATTTTTTCACTTCGGCTACGACTTCAATTCCAAGGTTTGTTCGTGCATCAAGCATTGTTAGTAAAACACCTTCAATCATCAAATGCTTGTTTAAATGCTTCTGTACAAGTCTAATGGTGTTTAAGAGCTGACTTAACCCTTCTAAAGCGTAATACTCACATTGTACTGGAATGATGACGGAGTTGGAGGCGGTTAATGCGTTAAGCGTAAGAAGACCTAATGATGGTGGACAATCGATAATGATATAATCATATTCATCTTGAAGTTGTTCTAATGCTTTACTCAACCGCATTTCTCTCGACATAATCTGTACTAACTCTATTTCTGCTCCAGCAAGTTGAATCGTTGCAGGTATTATATCTAAGTTGACCATATCAGTGGAAACAATTACATCTTCTGCAGGAACTTCTTCAACAAGTACGTTATAAATACAGTGCGACACATCGGCTTTATTAACCCCTACCCCACTTGTTGCATTACCTTGTGGGTCTGTATCGATCAGAAGAACTTTATTTCCTAAAGAAGCCAGTCCCGCGCTCAAGTTGACTGAAGATGTAGTTTTTCCGACGCCACCTTTTTGATTTGCGATGGACATTATTTTTCCCATGTTGACACCTACCTAAAAAATATACTATTTATTTTATCATTAAATACTAGAGTTAGACTATTAATTTATTAATCTTATAGAAATTGATTCGAACTTACTAGTGAATAATCGAGTGGATTAAGCTGCTTAAATTCTTGCAGAAATACCCATCTCAAGCGAAAAGATGGGTATTCTAAATGGATACAAGCAATTTACAAGTATCATTACTGATTATTTTTCGGAATTTTAATCGTAATTTGATAGTAGTCATCCATCTCCTGCTCATTCGATTCGACTTTGACTCCGGTATCGGAAACCATCGAGAGGGATTGACGGATCGTGTTCATTGCAATGCGGATATCTTTATTAATTCCTTTTAATTGGGCCCGTTTCCGTTTCGGGGCTTCATTTTTCTCATTCAATGCAGCTATTCTTTCTTCCGTCTGTTTCACATTCAGGTCTTGTTCGATAATCAACTGCAGAATTTCCAATTGCTTTGTTTCGTCTTTCACTTTAATAAGCGCCCGTGCATGTCTTTCAGTTATCACTTTTTGTAAAAGCGCTTTTTGAACAGGTTCAGGTAACTTTAACAATCTTAATTTATTTGCGATCGTTGATTGATTTTTACCTAAACGTTGTGCAAGTGCTTCTTGTGTCAAGGAATGAAGCTCCAATAATTGGGCATATGCCCTTGCCTCCTCAATAACTGTAAGCTCCTCCCGCTGAAGGTTCTCAATTAAAGCTACAGAAGCCGTTTCCGTATCGGACATTTCACGAATGATTGCTGGTATTTGCTCCCATTCCAGGAAAGTTACCGCTCGCCATCTACGCTCACCAGCAATGAGTTCGTATCGTTCCCCATCCAGCTTTCTTACAACAATTGGCTGAATCATTCCATGCGTGTGAATGGTTTGCGCTAATTCTTGTATCTTTTCATCATCGAAAATCGTTCTTGGTTGAAATCGGTTTGGTTCAATTTTTTCAACTTCTAATTCGATGACTTCATTAGGGTGGAATTCTGTTTCTTCAGCCTTCGAATTCGATTTATCCCCTATTCCAAAAAACCGATTAAAAGGACTCACCACTAGTTGACACCACCTTACATACTTTTACGCTAAATTAGTGCATGATGTTAAAATGTTCCACGTGAAACATTTTATCTTACTCTATGAGTCTCTGATCTCTCTATCTTCTAATATTCTACCATAATTACGTAATAAAAGGACCTATTTCGTAATATTTATACGTGTTCCATTAATAAAGTACAATCTAACCGTATCCCTATCTGGAAAAAAAGAATTGCCCACTAATGTTCATCAGCGGGCAAAAGTTTTATTCGATTGGATTTTTATTCGGTGTGCCAGGTTTGCGTGGATATTTCTTCGGTGTTTTTCTACGTTTTTCAATCCAATAGATTGTTCTTTCGCTATCTTCTTGTGGCAATGTGAACGTTTTTTGATCAATTGTTTTGCCACCGAATAATTCAATTGCATTTTTTGCAATTTCGAGTTCCTCTTCAGCCTGAGCTCCTTTTAAAGCAACGAATATACCGTTTTTCTTCACTAGTGGTAAGCAAAGTTCACTTAATACGGACATTCTTGCAACAGCGCGGGCCGTTACAATATCATAATTCTCCCGGAACTTTGCATTCTTCCCGAAACTCTCTGCGCGATCATGGTAAAAAGATACGCCTTCAAGATCTAGCGCAGTAGCAAGATGATTCAGGAAGACAATTCGTTTTTGTAAGGAATCCACGATTGTTACTTTCAATTGCGGGAAGCAAATTTTTAATGGAATGCTGGGAAATCCCGCTCCAGCACCTATATCGCAAATTGTTTGTTCACCGGAAAAATCTTGATAGAATGCAGGAGTAATTGAATCATAAAAATGCTTCAAATAAACCTCCTCTTCAGCGGTAATTGCTGTAAGGTTCACTTTTTCATTCCATTCCACCAAGGTTTCGTAATAAATAGCGAATTGATTCATCTGTTCAGCGGTTAATTCAATCCCCTGCTCCGAGAGTGCTTGTCGAAACTGTTCTGGATTCATCTAAAGATTACGCTCCTTTACACTCGTGTTAACGTGCTTGTTTAGTTAGCAACTCTTGCTATATTCCCTTGTTCAATATAAACAAGCAAAATTGAAATGTCGGCTGGGTTTACGCCGGATATCCGGGATGCTTGCCCAACTGATAATGGCCGAATTCTCTTCAGCTTCTCTTTCGCTTCTGAAGCAAGGCCATTGATTTCGTCATAATCGATATCCTCAGGGATTTTCTTATCTTCCATCTTCATCATTCGCTCGACTTGTTCGTTCGACTTTTTAATATATCCTTCATATTTGATCCGAATATAGACCTGTTCACGTGCTTCTTCATCTAATGCCTCGTTCGATTCAATTATTTGATCGATAAAGTTATAGTTTACTTCCGGACGTTTCAACAAGTCATATGCATTTGTTGCATCTTTTAATGGTGTTGAATGGATTGTCTCAAGTAGATGATTCGCTTGTTCTGGTTTAATAATAATTTTTTTCAATCGTTTCAGCTCTTCTTTTACGAGTCGTTTCTTTTCCATTAATTTGTTATAGCGTTCTTCAGAGATCAAGCCGATTTCATAACCGATTTCTGTTAATCTCATATCCGCATTGTCATGACGGAGAAGCAAGCGATATTCGGCACGGGATGTTAATAAACGGTATGGTTCATTCGTCCCTTTTGTTACGAGGTCGTCAATAAGTACACCGATATAGCCCTGCGAACGGTCAAGAATAACGGGTTCTTTTCCAAGGACCTTTGAAGCAGCGTTAATTCCTGCCATTATTCCTTGACCAGCCGCCTCTTCATATCCGGATGTACCGTTAATTTGCCCAGCGGTAAAGAGACCTGGGATGCTCTTCGTTTCAAGTGTCGGCCATAATTGTGTTGGTGTGACGACATCATACTCAATTGCATAGCCTGGACGCATAATTTCTGCTTTCTCCAGTCCTGGGATTGTTTTAATCATTTCATACTGAATGTTTTCCGGTAGAGAAGTCGATAACCCTTGAACATAAACTTCTTCCGTATCTCTTCCTTCAGGTTCAAGGAAAATTTGATGACGGGGTTTATCGTCAAAACGGACAATTTTATCCTCGATCGATGGACAATAACGTGCACCTGTCCCTCGCTTCACACCAGAATACATGGAGGAAAGTCCTAAATTATTGTTAATGATTCCATGTGTGTTTTCATTCGTGTGTGTTAACCAGCATGGTAGCTGGTCGATAATTTTCGTCGTTGTTTCATAAGAGAAATTACGCGGATTCTCATCTCCTGGTTGAATTTCCGTTTTCGAGTAATCAATCGTATGACTATTTACCCGTGGAGGGGTACCTGTTTTGAATCGCTTCAGTTTAAAACCAAGTTCCTCCAGATTTTCGGAAAGATTCACGGAAACACGCTGATTATTTGGACCACTTTCATATTCCAAATGACCCATTAATACTTTTCCGCGCATAAAAGTTCCTGTTGTAATGATAACTGCTTCAGCACGGTATTCCGCTTCCGTTTCCGTCACAACACCTTTACAAATACCGTCCTCAATGATTAGTGAATCAACCATTCCTTGACGAAGGGTTAAGTTTTCCTGATTCTCTACCAGTTTTCTCATTTCCTTCATGTAGACGGTTTTGTCAGCTTGTGCCCGTAAAGCTTGTACAGCAGGTCCTTTTCTTGTATTTAACATTCGCATTTGAATGGATGCTTTATCAATTACCTTCCCCATGACACCACCGAGGGCATCTATTTCGCGAACAACAATCCCTTTTGCCGGTCCGCCGATGGAAGGATTACATGGCATAAATGCAAGCATATCAATATTAAGAGTTAGCATCAGCGTTTTTGCGCCTCTTTTTGCTGCAGCAACTGCCGCTTCAACCCCGGCATGGCCTGCCCCAACAACGATTATATCGTAATTTCCTGCGTTAAAACTCATTTCATTCACCCTTTCTATGCTCAAAAGTGGAAGCGCCCTTGCAGGCTAAAAACGCGATTCGTTTCGCAACGCCTGGGACTGCGATTACTCGTCCCACCGAAGAGCGTTTGCACTAGCACATCCTGTGCGTCGTAGCGACGTACGGACTTCCTATTTTACCCGTACGAGATAAAGGAAACATGCCCCTTTAGGGGTCTGTTGAGCTTTAGCCCGTAATTAAGCGGCCTTCCTTTAGTTTCGAGCTGATGTTGAATTATCGCGTCATGAGGTGAAGGAAGTCTCGCTAGTCGCTGGGCGCTGGAACTGGACGTGGCCTAAAATATTTTCATCCACAATTGAACATTTATATGATTTTTATACTATCCTCTAAACAAGGTTTTATTTTCCTAAACAGAATTGAGAAAACAACTGGTCGATGAGACTGTCGCTTGCTGTATCTCCAACAATTTCACCTAAAATCTCCCACGTTCTCGTTACATCAATCTGAACAATATCAAGTGGCATTCCTAGTTCAATTCCTTCCATGGCATCCTCAAGCGCCTGCTTTGCTTGCTTAAGGAGCTGGATATGGCGAATATTGGAGACATAAGTCATATCGCCTGTATCGATTTCACCTTCGAAAAAGGTTGACGCAATTGCTTTTTCTAACTTATCTACTCCTTCTTCCACTACTAAAGAAGTCGTAATTACTGGACGGTCTCCTGCTAATTCCTTCACCTTTTCGAGGTCAACTTTTTGTTCCAAATCGGTCTTATTGACGATTACAATATAATCAAGTCCTTGTACCGTTTCGAATAATTTCATATCCTCTTCTGTTAACTCTTCATTGAAGTTTAATACGAAAAGGATTAAATCCGATTCTTGCAATACTTGACGGGAACGCTCGACACCGATTTTTTCAACAATATCTTCTGTCTCTCTAATACCTGCAGTATCAACGAGACGAAGCGGTACACCGCGGACATTCACATATTCTTCAATTATATCACGAGTTGTTCCTGGAACATCGGTGACAATTGCTTTATTTTCCTGAACGAGGGTATTCATCAAAGAGGATTTTCCAACGTTTGGACGGCCTATGATCGCAGTAGCAATCCCTTCACGGAGTATTTTCCCTTGATTGGCCACTTCAAGCAGCTCATTGATCCGCTTGTGGACTTCTCTTGAATTCGTCCGCATCATTTCATGACTCATCTCTTCAACATCATCATATTCCGGATAATCGATATTTACTTCCACATGAGCAACGGTTTCGAGAAGTTCCTGACGTAATTCAGTAATCAGTTTCGATAATCTCCCGTCCATTTGCTTCACTGCAACAGACATTGCTTTATCTGTTTTCGCGCGGATCAAGTCCATGACAGCTTCCGCTTGCGATAAATCTATTCTTCCATTAAGAAAAGCACGTTTTGTAAATTCCCCAGGCTCTGCCAGACGTGCTCCTTTTGACAATATAATATCTAATACTTTATTAACTGCTACCATTCCACCATGGCAATTGATTTCTACTATATCTTCACGCGTAAAAGTTTTCGGTGCCCGCATAACAGAAACCATTACTTCATCTACAATGTCGCGCGTGTCAGGGTCGACAATTCTCCCATAATTAATTGTATGGGTTGCTATCTCACGAAGATCCTTACCTGTAAAAAGTTCATTTGTGATGGTGATTGCTTCCGGCCCGCTCAAACGCACGATCGCAATTGCACCTTCTCCAATTGGTGTTGAAATCGCAGTAATTGTATCTGTCGTCATTGCTACACCTCCAACTAGTTTTATCATTAAATTAGTGCACTATCTAGTAAACGTCACTAACAAAAAAGAATAACACAAATCACCAAGAAAATAAAGTTATCCACATCAACTTTTCTTGGATGATAACGCTTTGAAGTTATTGCATACTATCCACATGTGGATAATCAAATTGGGACAAATGCTCTGACCCCATGTCCCAATTTTTAAGGCATAAAAAAATCACCCTGTTTTCAAGGGTGATTGCAGGTTTATTTATTTATGGTTTGATCACAATATGCCGGTGTGGTTCCTGTCCATCGGAATAGGTTGTGATGCCATCTGATTCTTGGAGTGCGCTATGAATGATTTTTCTTTCAAAAGCTGGCATCGGTTCGAGTGCGACTTTTTTATTTAAGCGTTTCGCTTTATCCGCCATTTTATGGGCGAGCGATTCAAGCGTTTCGCGTCTGCGCTCTCGGTACCCTTCCGCATCCAAGGTTACGGTATAATATGTTTCTTTCTGTTTATTGATTGCAAGATGAGCTAAATACTGTAAGGCATTGAGTGTTTGTCCGCGTTTCCCAATGAGAATTGCGATATTTTCGCCATCCATTTGGAAAGTTACATGATTCTCTTCTACCGTTGATGTAATTTCAACGTTAACATTCATATTTCTTGTAACTTCTTTCAAGAAATTCTCCGTTTCCTTAATTGGATCTAGTTTTACCTTAACTTTAACGATTGCCGGCTTTGCTCCAATTAAACCAAGAATTCCTTTTCTACCTTCATCGATAATCTCAATTTCAACACGGTCCTCAGTCGTGTCTAACTGCTGTAGAGCTGATTGTACAGCTTCTTCAACTGTTGAACCGCTAGCAGTTATTTCTCTCACTTTTTGTCTCCTCCAGTATCGGTATTCGTCATCATTGGTTTATTGATTAGTAATGTTTGTAAAACCATAAAGATATTACCTGTTACCCAGTATAGCGCAAGTGCTGCTGGGAAGAAGAACGACATAACACCAATCATGATTGGCATCATATAAAGCATTAAATTCATTTGCATCGCCATTTGTGGATTCTGCGATGCTGCTGTATTTGTTGACATCATTATCTTTTGCTGGAGGAATGTGAATCCAGCAACGAGAAATGGTAAAACATAGTCTGGTGAACCGAGTTCGAACCATAAGAAATTGTACTGACTGATTTCTGTTGTCCGTCTGATTGCATGGAACATCGCAATTAAGACTGGCATTTGAACAAAAATTGGTAAACACCCTGCCAGCGGATTCACACCATTTCGCTGGAACAGCTCCATCGTTTCCTGCTGTAATTTTTGTTGGGTGTTAGCATCTTTTGAACTGTATTTTTTCTGCAGCTCTTGCAATTTCGGTTGAATTTCCTGCATTGCTTTTGAACTTTTTATTTGTTTTATACTTAATGGTAAAATTAATAGACGAATTAATATAGTAACGATAATAATTGAAAGACCATAACTATTATTGAAGATTTCAGCTAATTTTATGATGACCCATGAAAGCGGATATACAAAAATCGTGTTCCAAATTCCTTCACTTTCTGCAGTGATTGGTTGATCGATTTCATTACAGCCTGCAAGCATCAACGCAAGTCCAATCATGGCAAATAGCAGTATATATTTTTTGCGCAACATTTTTCCTCCTTAGCATGTACGTGAAACTCTATTTGCTATTTTATCCTAATTGCGAATAAGATTCTATGTTTAACTTGTTTTTTATTTATTTTTCAAAAGTCGCTGCTTATATAATAAATGGCTTAAACTTTTCTTCATTTCATAGAAGCCCATATTTTTCGTAGGTTGCCTCGCAATAATGACCATATCTACTGTCGGTTTAATGTCTGCTTCCAGTTCATGGAAGGCTTGGCGCAAATAGCGTTTAATCTGATTTCTTTTCACGGCATTACCGATTTTTTTCCCGACAGATAGGCCAATCCGAAAGTGTTCTTGTCCCGGTTTTTCGGCATAATAAATGACAAGCTGACGGTTTGCGAATGATTTTCCGTGCTTGAATATGTATTGAAATTCGTTATTTTTTTTAATCCGATATGCTTTTTTCATTACACTTCACCTTTATTGCTCTCTAGCTTGTCTTATATTTATGAAGCACTCTTTTAAGGAAGTCCTTAAACGAGCGCTTCCACTTTTCTAATAAAAAAACCACTGATTTGTCAGTGGCTTATGCGGATAATACTTTTCTTCCTTTGCGACGGCGACGTGCTAAAACTTTACGTCCATTTTTTGTAGCCATACGTGCACGGAAGCCATGTACTTTTTTACGCTTACGGTTACTTGGTTGGTATGTTCTTTTCATTTACTGCACCTCCCTAGGGATTCTAATATCTAAAGTTTAATTTTTAACTAATCCAGTAGACGGTCTTACTAATTATACGTAATACATATACCTCATGTCAACATTAAATTTTTCACGCTCTTCCTCACTTCATTTCCACTTGTTATATAACACAAAAAACCGCATTTATAACCTACCAACAACTTATACACACCCTTGATTTTCAACCAACCAGATTATTCGACGACTATCGACAATTTACTCACATGATAAACGCATGTTGATACTTTTTTATAAACATGCAGGGAGTTATGTGGATAACTATCGAAAACCCATTGCACCATTAGTTTTTATTTGGTATTATTATTATGTTTTCTTCTGTGGAAAACTAATTACACTTATTTTTTATTCACAGGCTGTGGATATCTTTGTGGATAGTCATTCACAGCTTCTTTATTATTTTTTCCACAGAATTGTGGATATAGTTTATAAATCATGCTAAACTTTAAGGACTACATATTCATTCATCCACAGGCTTTTTTAGAACAAAGGCGCAAGCGCCCTTGCAGGTTAAAAACGCGACGTCCTGTCGCAACACCTGCACTAGCACATCCTGTGCGTCGTAGCAACGTACAAACTGTGCCTCCTAGGATAGGAGGTAGTTCGATGTTGCCCCAGGACGGGGCGAATTTAATCGGACTTCCCCTTTACCGGAATGAGATAAAGGAAACATGCCCCTTTAGGGGTATGCCGATGTTGGGACTTGGCCCGTTCTTAGTCGGCCTTCCTTTTCTCTCTGAGTGGACGTTGAACTTCACCACAAGGGTATAACGGCGACTAACCCTCACAAAGACCACTCGGCAAGTCTTCTTTATCGATTGGAGGAGTGTGAAGTTTGATAGTTGCTGGGCGCAGAGCGGACGTGGCTAGCTCTGGATATCTAAGTTACCCACAGCCATTATATCTTTTAGTTTCCTATGTATCTAAAAAGATTGGCATTCACCTCCTTTTTTTACTGCCAGTTTGGCAATTAAGGGAGGCTATTTTAACCTGTCTACAAAATCTACTACTATATAACCTATCAACTCAGAAAGGAGTGAATTCCCAATTGGAAAATATTGAAGAGCTGTGGCAAGCTGCGTTAGAAAAAATTGAAGAAAAGGTCAGTAAGCCAAGTTTTGATACATGGTTGAAAAATACAGAAGCCGTAGAGCTAAACCAGACAACTTTGATTGTATCTGCACCGAATGAATTTGCGAGAGATTGGCTAGAAAACCAATATACGAATGTCATTAATGAAGTGTTGGAAGAAGTAACTGGATCAAGACTTGAAACAAAGTTCATTATTCCTGATCCTTCACCACCTGCAGAAGAAGCTAAACAAACAAGACAAGAATCAACTTCACCTTCGAACCACAATGACTTTCCTAACTCCATGCTGAATGAAAAGTATACATTTGATACATTTGTAATTGGAGCTGGGAACCGGTTCGCGCATGCTGCTTCCCTAGCTGTAGCTGAAGCTCCTGCGAAAGCTTATAACCCGCTGTTTATATACGGTGGAGTTGGGCTTGGGAAAACCCATTTAATGCATGCAATTGGCCACTATGTAAGAGAGCATAATCCTGATGCGAAGGTTGCCTATGTCACTTCTGAGAAATTCACGAACGAATTCATCAATGCAATCATGGATAATAAATCGAATGCCTTCCGCAATAAATATCGAAATATTGATGTCCTATTAATAGATGATATTCAATTTATTGCTGGAAAAGAATCAACTCAAGAAGAATTTTTCCATACGTTTAATGCATTACATGAAGAAAGTAAGCAAATTATCATCTCTAGTGACCGTCCACCGAAAGAAATTCCGACATTGGAAGACAGGTTGCGTTCCCGCTTTGAATGGGGCCTCATAACAGATATAACCCCACCGGATCTCGAGACGAGAATCGCAATTCTAAATAAAAAGGCAAAAGCAGAAGGGCTTGAAATACCGAACGAAGTCATGCTTTATATTGCAAATCAAATCAATACGAACATCCGTGAATTAGAAGGTGCATTGATACGTGTCGTTGCCTATTCTTCTCTTGTCAATCAAGATATTGATGCAGCCCTTGCCGCAGAAGCATTGAAAGATATTATTCCTAGCAATAAGCCAAAAGAAATTACCGTAGAAGGAATTCAAGAAATCGTTTCAAGGAAATATAACATTCGTATGGAAGACTTTGCTGCGAAGAAACGGACAAAATCAATCGCTTTTCCAAGGCAAATTGCCATGTATCTCTCAAGAGAAATGACTGATCTTTCTTTACCGAAAATTGGAGACGAGTTTGGGGGGCGTGATCATACAACTGTTATACATGCCCATGAAAAGATTTCAAAAATGATTGCAGATGATACTTCTTTCAGTCAAGAAATCGATGAAATAATAGAAACGATCAAATCAATTTAACGGGATACCTGTGTATACTGTTTATAAGCTTTCACAATTATAAACAGATTGTCAACATGTGCAAAACTATACGAAACAAGATATCAAGATACTTATCCACATATCAACAGGCCTTATTACTATTATTACTGTTTTTTATAATAAATAATATATATAGAGAGAACTTCCGCTAGGAGGATAAATTCATGAAATTTACAATCAAACGAGATTTATTAATAACTGCTGTTCAAGATGTAATGAAAGCAATCTCTGCACGACCTGTCATTCCAATTCTTTCTGGAATGAAAATTGAAGCAAGCATTCACGGTATTACATTAACAGGAAGTGATTCCGATATTTCGATCGAATCTTTTATTCCTAGTGAAGAAAATGGAAATGTAAATGTTGAAAACATTGAACCTGGAATAATTGTGCTTCAAGCGAGATATTTCCCTGATATTGTAAGGAAATTACCACAAGATACAGTAGACTTCATTGTAGAAGAAAACTATCAAGTAAAAATCAGTTCAGGTAAATCAGAATTTACGCTTGTTGGTCAAAATGCAGAAGAATATCCGCATCTTCCAAGACTTGAAGCAGAGACAAGTTTTGAAATGCCGATTCCTTTATTTAAAAATATGATCAAACAGACTGTATTTGCTGTATCAACGATGGAAACACGTCCAATATTAACTGGTGTAAATATTAAATTAGAGAATAATGAACTTACTTTCACGGCAACAGACAGTCACCGCTTAGCAATGCGAAAAACAGCTATTGAAGCGGCTGAAGTTGAGTTTCATAATGTGGTTGTACCTGGAAAAAGTTTAAATGAATTAAATAAAATCTTGGATGATACCGAAGAGACCGTTGAAATCAATGTAACGAATAACCAAATTCTTTTCAGGACGAAGCATTTAAGTTTCCTCTCTCGTTTGCTTGATGGAAATTATCCGGAAACTTCCCGACTTATCCCAGAAGAAAGAAAAACAAGAATCGCCGTGAATACAAAAGAATTATTAAATACAATCGATAGAGCTTCTCTACTTGCAAGAGAAGAAAGAAATAATGTCGTTAAACTTACAACACAAGGAAGTTCCATTGTAGAAATTACAAGTAACTCACCGGAAGTAGGAAATGTTCATGAGGAAATTGTTGTAGAAACGATTGAAGGAGAAGAATTGAAGATCTCTTTCAGCTCGAAATATATGATGGACGCACTAAAATCAATGGAATATGATGAAGTGATTATCGACTTTACTGGAGCTATGCGCCCATTTGTAATCATTCCAAAAGAAGATGACTCGATTTTACAATTAATTTTACCAGTCCGGACCTATTAATTTCATAAAGACTAAGTGAAAAAACTCTTATCCACATGTGGATAAGAGTTTTTTCTAACTTGAACAAAAGCGCAAGTGATGATACAAGCTTTGCGCAGTACCGAACTTTATAATCCTTCAATGGAAAATTTGCCGAACGTCTATGTAAAGCTTAGTGATATTTATAATCTTCGTGAAGAAAGTCAACATCAGCTGAAGAAAAATAAGTTTGTACCTGGATAGACACCCGCACCTTTGTTCAATTTAAAACAAAAAATAAGCCATTTTGAGAAGTTTTTGCCCCTCCCCAGTGGATTACCTTTCAAAATGGTGAAAACTTTAGTAAAATAGGTTTATAGAGTTTTTAACGGTAAATACTAAAACTAACAAGTCTTTTACAGGAAATACTATTCCATTTTTTCCCATAAGACGAAAAGAAAACATGGTGATGAATGATATGCAGGAAAAAGTAAACATAACAACGGAATATATAACGCTTGGTCAGTTGATTAAAGTTCTTAATATCCTTGAATCCGGCGGGATGGTCAAAGCTTATCTAAAAGATGTCGGGGCTAATGTAAACGGAGAATTGGAACATCGCCGCGGCCGGAAACTGTATCCAGGTGACACGGTCGAAATCGAAGGAAATGCTTATATCGTAAGTGCCGAGGACTAGATTGCATGCATATCGAACAGCTAGTCCTTAAAAACTTTAGAAATTATGATGAGCTCACCCTTACATTTGATGATAAGGTCAATGTCATTATCGGGGAGAATGCCCAAGGCAAGACAAATCTCATGGAAGCAATCTATTGTCTAGCCTTTACAAAGTCTCACCGGACAACGAAGGAAAAAGAACTTATTCAATGGGACAAAGAATATGCTAAAATAGAAGGTAGAGTAAAAAAGAAAAGTCAGGTCCTTCCCCTTGAGATGATTATCTCGACGAAGGGAAAGAAAGCAAAACTAAATCATCTGGAGCAACGCAGATTAAGTGATTTCATTGGTGCACTCAATGTCGTCATGTTTGCCCCCGAGGATCTGACGCTTGTAAAAGGTCCTCCCCAAGCCCGCAGACGGTTTATTGATATGGAGCTCGGGCAAATCCAGGCGACATATATTTATCATTTAGCACAGTATCAAAAAATTTTAAAACAGCGCAATTCTCTTCTGAAACAATTACAGCGCCAGGCTAGTACTCAAGTTACCATGCTTGAGATCCTTACCGACCAGTTGATCCAGCATGCTGCGATCATTTTAGCGAAACGGTTCAGCTTTTTAAAACTGTTAAGAAAATGGGCAGCACCGCTTCATCATCAAATCAGTCAAGAACTTGAAGAGCTGGAAATTAAATACGATGCAAGTGTCGATGTATCTGAGCAGGATAGCGAAGAAGAAATCGAAACGGCTTTTCAGAATAAATTCGAAGAGATACAAGAAAAGGAAATCGAACGTGGAACAAGTCTGATTGGTCCCCACCGCGATGATTTAATCTTTTACGTGAATGGGATGGATGTTCAGACTTATGGCTCCCAAGGGCAACAACGTACAACCGCCCTTTCTTTAAAACTCGCAGAAATCGAATTGATTCACCATGAAGTCGGCGAATATCCGATTTTACTGTTAGATGATGTATTAAGTGAGCTGGATGACTTTAGACAATCCCATTTATTAAATACCATTCAAGGAAAAGTACAGACCTTTGTTTCGACAACAAGCGTTGATGGTATTCATCATGAAACATTGAAAGAAGCAGAATTGTTCCGAGTAACAAATGGAACTGTAACTGTAGAAAAGCACTAAAGGAGGTCCTAACTTACCTTATGTTTATTGATATAGGAAATGGGAATGTCATACAATCCTCAACAATTATTGCAATAATTGATTACGAGCTCATCTCCTCATCTGTGCTCTTACAAGAAATGATAGACAATGCCAATCAGGAAAAAACACTAAAGGGACCTACTAACCATGCGAAATCAATGATGGTCACAACAGAAGGAACCTACGTCAGCACCCTATCGGTAGCAACCCTAAAAAAACGCACAAGCATCATAGCAACCATCAAACACATGGAAGACTATTACTAGCATCTTGCTATTTTTATCACGTATTAACGGTATAATTTCTCTTTAAACTGATGTAGTATATAAGCGTTTTTCTGGGAGCATTTCCGATGCCTTGAGAAACCCCAATGGGGACCCTAGAAAGAAAGTCACCATACAGCAAAATAAATTTAAGTAAGCTTTTAAAATAGAAATGAGTGAGAGATTTATGGAAGAAAATGTATCTAATAATCAATCCTATGACGCCGAACAAATTCAGGTCTTGGAAGGCCTCGAAGCGGTTCGTAAACGTCCCGGAATGTACATCGGATCCACAAGTGCAAGAGGACTCCACCACCTTGTCTGGGAAATTGTTGACAACAGTATCGATGAAGCCCTTGCCGGATACTGTGACCACATCCAAGTGATCATTGAAAAAGACAACAGCATCACCGTAAAAGATAACGGTCGTGGAATTCCCGTTGACATCCAAAAGAAAACTGGCCGACCAGCAGTTGAAGTCATTATGACGGTTCTTCATGCCGGCGGTAAATTCGGTGGTGGCGGTTATAAAGTTTCCGGTGGACTCCACGGCGTTGGTGCATCCGTTGTAAATGCTCTTTCCAGTAGTCTTGAAGTATACGTACACCGTGACGGGAAAATCTACTCTATTGAATTTGAAAAAGGTAAAGTCGTGAAAGAACTTGGTGTCGTTGGTGAAACCGAGATTCAAGGAACTGAAATCCACTTCACACCAGACCCGGAGATTTTCACAGATACAACGGAATTTGAATTTGAAATATTAGAGCAGCGTCTCCGTGAACTCGCCTTTTTAAATAAAGGTCTTACAATCACAATAGAAGATAAACGAGAAGACAGAGAGCCTGTCAGCTATTACTACGAAGGCGGAATTAACTCTTACGTTGAATATATTAACCAAAATAAGGATGTACTTCATGAACCGTTTTATGCTAATGGCTCTACCCAAGGTATTGAGGTTGAAATATCGGTCCAGTACAATGACGGATTTGCCTCGAATCTTTATTCTTTCGCTAACAATATTCATACGTATGAAGGTGGAACACATGAAGTTGGTTTCCGTACTGCTTTAACCCGTGTAATTAATGAATATGCCCGTAGAAACGGATTATTAAAAGAAAATGAAACAAACTTGACCGGGGACGATGTTCGTGAAGGAATGACTGCAATTGTGTCGATCAAGCACCCGGACCCGCAATTTGAAGGTCAAACGAAAACCAAGCTAGGAAATAGTGAAGTACGTACAGTTACCGATCAAGTTTTCAGTGAAACGTTCCAAACGTTCCTCCTTGAGAATCCAACGGTTGGCCGTATTATAGTCGATAAAGGACTGATGGCTTCAAGGGCAAGACTTGCTGCGAAAAAGGCAAGAGAGCTTACGAGAAGAAAGAGTGCGCTTGAAGTTTCGAACTTACCAGGTAAACTTGCCGACTGTTCCTCGAAAGATGCATCTATTAGTGAGCTGTATATCGTGGAGGGGAACTCTGCCGGTGGGTCTGCTAAGGCTGGTAGGGACAGACATTTCCAAGCAATCCTGCCACTAAGAGGTAAGATTCTGAACGTGGAAAAAGCAAGACTCGACCGAATCTTATCCAACGCAGAAATCCGTTCGATGATTACTGCGATTGGTACTGGAATTGGTGAAGAATTCGATATTGAAAAAGCACGTTACCATAAAATCGTAATTATGACGGACGCTGATGTGGATGGTGCTCATATCCGCACCTTGCTGCTTACCTTCTTCTTCCGGTATATGCGTCCTTTAATTGATCACGGATATATCTATATTGCACAGCCACCGCTTTTCCAAATTAAACAAGGGAAAAATGTGCAATACGTTTATAGTGACGAGGAATTGCAAGACTCATTGACTGAACTGCCGGAAGCACCAAAGCCAATTATCCAGCGTTATAAAGGACTGGGTGAAATGGATGCAGATCAACTTTGGGAGACAACGATGAATCCAGAAAACCGCACTTTGCTTCAAGTGCAGCTGACAGATGCGATTGAAGCGGATCAGGTCTTTGATATGCTCATGGGCGATAATGTAGAACCACGCCGGAACTATATTGAACAAAATGCAAAATACGTTCAAAACTTGGATATATAGAATTTGGAAATGAAGAGGACTGGGGCAATTTGCTCCCCTCTTTCGTTTCTTCTGTAGATAGAAAACTATAAGAACAAAGTGCTGTGGATAACTATGAACACTGGCATTACCCACGTCCGCTCTGCGCCCACCAACTAGCAAACTTCACACTCCTCCAATCGATAAAGAAGACTTGCCGAGTGGTCTTTGTGAGGCTTAGTCGCCCTTATACCCTTGTGGTGAAAGTCAACATCAACTCACTATCGTCGCCTGAGTTTCCTTTATCTCATTCCGGAGTGCTCCAGTTTGTACGTTGCTACGACGCACAGGATGTGCTAGTGCAGGTGTTGCGACAGGACGTCGCGTTTTTAACCTGCAAGGGCGCTTGCGCCTTTGTTCTACGGGGAAAATGAGTTTTCCCGACTAGGAGGTAACAGAAATGGCTGAAGAACACAGGAATGTACAGGAAATAAATATTAGTCAGGAAATGCGGACATCTTTCCTTGATTATTCAATGAGTGTTATTGTATCGAGGGCTTTACCCGATGTACGCGACGGCATGAAGCCGGTTCACCGCAGGATCATCTATGCGATGAATGATTTAGGCATGACCCCGGATAAAGCATATAAAAAATCCGCCCGTATCGTCGGTGAAGTAATCGGTAAGTATCACCCGCATGGTGACTCTGCCGTTTATGACACGATGGTGCGGATGGCACAGGATTTCAGCTATCGTCATATGCTTGTCGATGGTCATGGGAACTTTGGTTCGGTTGATGGTGACCAAGCTGCGGCAATGCGTTATACTGAGGCAAGACTATCAAAAATATCAATGGAATTAGTCCGTGATTTGAATAAAGATACGGTTGATTTCAGAGATAACTATGATGGTTCAGAGCGGGAACCAGCTGTTTTCCCTGCCCGTTTTCCTAACTTGCTAGTGAATGGAACGTCAGGGATTGCGGTCGGAATGGCAACGAATATCCCGCCTCATAACTTAGGTGAGACAATTGACGCAGTCCTCGCTTTATCGAAGGATGAAGAGATTACAATCGAGGAATTGATGGAATATCTACCGGGACCAGACTTCCCGACAGCGGGAATCATCATTGGCAGAAGCGGTATTCGTAAAGCCTATGAAACAGGCAGAGGCTCGATTACAATGCGAGCAAAAGTTGATATTGAAGAGCATGCGAATGGCAAGTCAACAATCATCGTGACCGAATTGCCATATCAAGTGAATAAAGCGAGACTCGTAGAAAAGATTGCCGAGCTTGTCCGTGATAAACGAATTGACGGCATTACCGATTTACGTGACGAATCAAGCCGTGAAGGTATGCGTATTGTCATGGAAATCCGCCGGGATGCCAATGCGAATGTTATTTTAAACAATTTATATAAATTTACCGCCTTGCAAACGACATTTGGTGTGAACACATTAGCACTTGTCGACGGGCAGCCGCGAATATTAAATATTAAACAGTGTCTCGAGCATTATCTCACCCACCAGGTTGAGGTCATTGAAAGGCGTACTGCTTTTGAATTGAAGAAAGCAGAAGCCCGTGCTCATATTTTAGAAGGGTTGCGGATTGCGCTTGATAATCTTGATGCTGTCATTAACTTGATTCGTAATTCGAAAACAACTGAAATTGCCCGTGAAGGGTTAATGACACAATTCAATTTATCAGAGAAACAGGCCCAGGCCATTCTTGATATGCGACTCCAGCGCTTAACTGGCTTGGAGAGGGAAAAAATTGAAAATGAATATAATGAATTGCTCGCACTGATTGCTGAGTTGAAAGCAATCCTTGCTGATGAAGAGAAAGTACTTGAAATCATCCGTGAAGAATTAACGGAAATTAAAGAGCGTTACAGTAATGAACGTCGTACAGAAATTGTTGCTGGCGGGATTGGCTTTTTCGAGGATGAGGACTTAATTCCGGAAGAAAATATCGTCATCACCCTCACCCATCACGGCTACATTAAACGCTTGCCAGCTTCGACGTATCGTACACAACGCCGGGGCGGCCGAGGTATTCAAGGAATGGGAACGAATGAAGACGACTTTGTTGAACAACTCGTCTCTTGTTCGACCCACGATACGATTCTCTTTTTCACGAATCGTGGAAAGGTTTATCGCTTGAAAGGATATGAAATTCCTGAATTCAGTCGAACTGCAAAAGGAATTCCAATCATCAACTTACTGCAAGTGGAAAATGACGAATGGATCAATGCAGTCATTGCGGTGGAAGAGTATGATAAAGAAGCGTATCTTATTTTTACGACGAAATATGGAATTGCAAAACGTACATCACTTTCCATGTTTGCGAACATCCGTCGTGGCGGTTTGATTGCTGTTCATCTACGTGATGAAGATGAACTGATTTCCGTTCGTTTATCTAATGGGAAGAAAGATATTATGATTGCAACCAAAAATGGTTATCTGATCCGCTTTGAAGAAGAGCAGATTCGCCCGATGGGAAGAACAGCAGCCGGAGTGAAAGGTATTTCCTTACGGGATGATGATGAAGTCGTCTCGATGGAAATCATTGAGCCTGGTGCAAACATTCTTCATGTGACGGAGAATGGTTACGGTAAACAGACGCCTGAAGAAGAGTACCGTAGAATTAATCGTGGCGGTAAAGGTGTCCTGACATGCAGAATTACGGATAAAACTGGTAAAGTCGTGAAGGTGAAAACAGTGACAGGTGAAGAAGACCTGATGCTCATAACGATTGCTGGTGTCTTAATCCGGATCCCAGTTGAAGAGATTTCCGAAACGGGAAGAAATGCAATGGGAGTTCGTCTCATTCGCTTGCAAGATAAGGAGCAGGTTGCGACCGTTGCTAAGATTGATGATGAAGAGGATTTGGAAATTGAAGAAGATGACTCCTCGTCAGAAGGTGAAACGGAGACGGTAATCGACCATGACAGCGACAACGCGGAAACATCAGCAATAGATGAAGATCTAAATGATGAAGATATAGAAGAATAACGGTGTTGAAAGTGACTCGGGATAAACGGATACAACTATACGTTTTAGGCGAGTCACTTTTCCCATTTTAAATTGGAGGCAGGAGTATGCGTGTACATCCAACCCAATTAGTTGCAGGTAACGTGCTTTTACGGGATGTGAAGGGTAAATCTGGTCACCCGATTATGAAAGAGGGTACGATTTTAACGAATGAACATATCACCGTCTTACATAAATTTCTAATTGAATCCGTAGAAGTCTCGAACAGGTTAGAAAACGGTGAAGCATTTATCGCGAAAGAACATGTAAAGTCTAAGGAACAGCCAAAACCCGTGGAAAGGAATATTTACCTTGAAGCAGAAGAGTCTCGCTCCTTCCCTGCCCATTACTTGGAGGTAGTGCGGGATTATAAACAATTCTTCGCAGATTGGAATAACGGTGTTCCCATCGATATGGTAAAGGTAAGACAATCTATTCTGCCGCTGCTTGAACGAATTGGGGAATTAGACATGGAAATATTCACCCTGCATCAATATGGGGCAGCGGAAGATTATATTTATCACCATAGTGTTGCTGTCAGTCTTCTCGCCGCATTTTTAGGAAAAGAGTTAGGCTATCGTAAAGGAGAATGGATTCAGCTTGGAGTTGCCGGCTATCTTGCGGATGCTGGAATGACCCGAATTGATTCTGATATCCTGACAAAAGGTGGACCACTGACCGAGCAGCAAGTACAAGATATGAGAAATCACTCGACGTACTCTTACCGGATGGTGGAAAATTTGACTGGCTTATCGAAAACAGGGAAAATCGCTATTCTTCAACACCATGAACGGATGGACGGGAGCGGTTATCCACTAGGGATACGCAATGAACAGATCAATACCTTTGCCCGGATACTAGCTGTTTGTGATACATATCATGCAATGACAAGTGATCGCATGTTTAAAGCGAAACAATCCATTTTTAAAGCACTGGATGAGCTATTTCAGGAGCGTTATACAAAGTTAGATCTGGAGATTGTCCACTCTTTTATTGAAAGTTTGGCGAAGCGGGCCGTCGGAAAAACCGTCCACCTGACGAATCATAAGACAGGGGAAATTGTGTACTTTGATGACGATCACCCTGCATCTCCTTTAGTGAAATTACATGAAACCGGTGAAATCATTAGCTTACAGATGAATCCTGAATTACAAATTGAGGAGATTATTTTAGATTAGGTGGGTTTGGCGGGGATTAATCCCCGGAGGTAGTATTGTATCTTTGTGGAGCAGCTTGGTGGTAATGGAGAAGGTTTAATCACCTGAAAATCGTAGCATCCAGCCAGCATTCCCGGTAGATAACAGAGTCCCTAATCCTCTAAAAACACTGATTTATAATCATTTCGGTAGGTTAGAGCCCTTATTTATTGTATAAGAAACTATAAAATACTAATATCCAATACAGATAATCTTTACGAATGAAACAGGAGGCACTATGAATAATCAATCTTTTACTCCAGTCATCATTGGAACGGATATTAACGCCTATAATATGGCGATATCCTTCCATGAAGCCTATGATATTCATCCCATTCTTGTTGGCAAACAGGAAATGGGATTTACAAGCTTTAGTACAATCCCAGAGCGGATTGACATACACCCCGATATAACGGATAAAGGGAGATTCGTCCCGATTCTAAAAGAACTCGCGGAAAACTTACAAAATCGCAATCATCCGTTAGTGCTCGTTGGTACGAATGATGCGTACGTCCGCTTGATTATTGAAAATGAAGAAGAACTGAAGAAATATTATCGTTTCAACTATATATCCGAAGACCTGATGAATCGGCTGCAGAAGAAAGCAAACTTCTATAAACTTTGCGAGGAGTATGGAATTGATACACCGACGACATACTTCTATGACTGTAAAGACGATAGCCCGTTCACAGAAGAAATGACATACCCTGTCATTATTAAACCGAGTAATGGAATTGAATATTATAAACATCCGTTCACAGGTCAAGAGAAGGTCTATCGGGTAAATACGCCAGAAGAAACTGATAAGGTCATCCAAATGATTAAGAATAGCGGTTACCGGGATGAACTGATTATTCAGGATTATATTCCGGGAGACGATACGTACATGTGGGATTCAGTTCTTTATTTAAACTCGAAAAGTAAGACTGAACTTGTTACATTTGGACAAGTTGTTTTGCAAGAGCATACGGCAACAGCAATCGGTAATTACACGTCTGTTCTTACCCGTTACAACGAGGAAATGATGAAGAAATTACAGCAATTTCTAGAGACGGTTGGCTATGTCGGTTTTGCCAATTTCGATATAAAGTATGATGAGCGCGACGGGAAATTTAAAATCTTTGAAGTCAATATCCGTCAAGGTCGATCCAGTTATTATGTAACAGCACTCGGACATAATATGGCAACATATATTGTCGATGATGTTCTTCATGATAAGGAAAAACCGACGACTTATTTAAATGAGGAATATCTATTTTCCGTTGTACCACGGATTGTGCTAAATAACTTTGTCGAAAATGAAGCAGTGAAGCAAGATGTTAAGCGGCTTGTTAAGGAGAAAAAATGGGGTAACCCCCTCTTTTACAAAAAGGATAAGAGCTTCAAGCGTAAATTCTATATGCTGCTCAGACAAATTAACTATTACCGGAAATATAAAAATAATAAATGGTAAAATCCCCAGAATACCCTGGGGATTTTTTCTAGCGATAGTACTAAATTCCAGCTGGGAGAATTTCGAATCTACTTACTATTCCTATTAAATTCGAACTGGTTGAAAAACGTCAAGAATTGGCGTAAAGTAAATAAAAATAGCTAAGCTAAACGAGAAAGATTGAAGAATATATTAGGAGGCCAGGACGAATATGCGTGAAGATAAATTTGGGAAAGAAGGCTTAACGTTTGATGATGTGCTGCTTATTCCTGCCCATTCACAAGTACTGCCAAATGAAGTGGAACTAGGAACACAATTATCCGAGACATTGAAGTTGAAGTCCCCTTTCATTAGTGCTGGAATGGATACTGTTACAGAAGCAGAAATGGCAATTGCAATGGCACGTCAAGGCGGTTTCGGAGTCATCCATAAAAATATGTCCATTGAAGAACAAGCGGAAATGGTTGACCGGGTAAAACGTTCCGAGAGTGGAGTAATTACGAATCCATTTTTTTTAACACCAGAGCATCAAGTCTATGACGCTGAACATCTCATGGGTAAATTCCGTATTTCCGGTGTACCGATTGTGAATGATATCGAGGAGCAAAAGCTTGTCGGTATTTTAACGAACCGTGACTTGCGCTTTATCCAGGATTATTCTATCCAGATTTCTAAAGTGATGACTAGTGAAAATCTTGTCACTGCTCCAGTAGGTACAACATTGAACGAAGCAGAAAAGTTACTGCAGCAGCATAAGATTGAGAAGCTTCCACTCGTAGATGAAAATGGTATACTGAAAGGTCTTATCACGATTAAAGATATTGAGAAAGTTATCGAATTTCCGAACTCTGCGAAGGATTCTCAAGGAAGATTGCTTGTAGCAGCTGCAGTTGGAGTAACGGGAGATGCGATGAACCGAATTGAGAAGCTCGTGGAGGCAGGAGCTGACGCCATTGTAATTGATACAGCTCATGGTCACTCAGAAGGTGTACTGGAACAATTGAAAAAGGTGCGAGCAGCTTATCCGGATCTTGACATTATTGCAGGGAACGTTGCAACAGCAGAAGGAACCGTAGCTTTAATTAAAGCTGGTGCATCAATTGTTAAAGTTGGAATTGGACCTGGTTCGATCTGTACAACACGAGTTGTAGCAGGTGTTGGAGTACCACAAATTTCAGCTGTTTATGAATGTGCAAAAGCAGCTCAAGAATACAATGTACCTGTTATTGCCGATGGTGGAATCAAATATTCCGGCGATATTGTAAAAGCAATTGCGGCAGGCGCACATGCGGTAATGCTCGGCAGTATGTTCGCAGGTACAACGGAAAGCCCTGGTGAAACAGAAATTTACCAAGGCAGAAAATATAAAGTTTATCGTGGCATGGGGTCTCTTGGCGCTATGAAAGCAGGTTCCAAAGATCGCTACTTCCAGGGTGATACGGAAGATGCGAAGAAACTTGTACCAGAAGGAATTGAAGGACGTGTCCCTTATAAAGGCGCACTTGCGGATATTTCCCATCAATTAATCGGTGGTTTACGTTCTGGAATGGGTTACTGTGGAACAGCAACGATTGAAGACTTACGCAAGAATGCGCAATTCGTCAAGATCACGAATGCCGGCCTCCGTGAAAGCCATCCACACGATGTGCAAATCACAAAAGAAGCTCCGAACTATTCGGTACAATAACTTTTGATAAAGCAAGCACTTATTTTTCTTGAAGGTCACACGCAAACCTAATAGAAAAATAGGTGCTTTTTTCTATCCTAAATTAGGCAGAATGGATGAAGTAGGTCGGATATAAAAAATGTTAAAATCAGGACAGAGGTCCGTCTATTTTTTTTGATGAAAATATGATAGAATATCTAGGTGCTACAATATAAATTTTTTAATCATGTTGGAGGTAAAATAAGTTGATTCAAGTAACTAAAAAAACTGTGTCAGGAATACTCACCTTTGTACTACTGATCACATCGTTCATGATACAGCCGCTCACAACCCATGCAGAAAGTACCCTCGATTTAAACGCAGAGTCTGCCATCTTAGTTGATGCGGGTACTGGAAAAGTTCTTTATGCGAAAAACGCAGATATTGCCCTTCCTCCAGCAAGTATGACGAAAATGATGACGGAATATCTTGTGCTTGAAGCGATCAATGAAGGAAAGATCGACTGGGATACAACAACTCAAATCAGCGATTATGCATATAAGATTTCAGCTAATGAGCTCTTTTCAGGAGTTGGTTTAACACAAGATAAAGATTATGCCGTACGCGACTTATATAACGCGATGGCCGTCTTCTCTGATAATGCGACAACGATTGCACTTGCTGAATTAATCGCAGGTTCAGAAACAGAATTTGTTAAGATGATGAATGATAAGGCTGAGGAATTAGGCCTTTCCGAATATAAATTTGTAAACAGCTCAGGTTTGGATAATGATTCCTTGGGAGATGACATGCCTAAGGGAACGGACCCGAATGCAAGTAACCTTCTATCTGCGCGCTCTGCAGCTCAGCTTGCCTATCATTTAGTCAATGATTTTCCGGAAGCTTTAGAGATTTCTAGTCAGACAGAAGTGGAATTTGAAGATTACAAGATTGAAAACTTAAACTGGATGCTTCCTCATGAAGCAACATTTCTACAATCCTTCCATTATGAAGGAGTCGACGGATTGAAGACAGGTAATACGGATCTTGCTGGCTATACGTTCACTGGTACAGCTGAAAGAGATGGAACCCGTCTAATTACAGTTGTAATGAAGACTGGTTCAAAAGAAGAGCGCTTCAGAGAAACAGCAAAATTACTCGACTATGGTTTCAATAATTTCGCATCTGAAGAATTATTCCCGGCTGGTCACCAGCTGGAAGATAAAGGAACTCTTCCTGTAGCTAAAGGAAAAGAAAAAGAAGTAAGTGTCTCAATTAGTGAAGGAATTGCTATTCCAATCCAGTCTGAAGAAGCAGAGTTATATAGTTTGGAATACAATATCGATGAAGAGAAATTAAATGATAACGGAGAAATTGTAGCGCCAATTGAGAAGGGTGAAAAACTCGGTACCGCAACACTTGTTTACGAAGGTGAAGCAACCGACCATGGTTATATATTTGATCAGGAATCCGTCGTTGTTGACGTGGTTAGTGATGAAGCAGTTGAAAAAGCGAACTGGTTCATGCTTACTCTAGGTGCAATTGGTGACTTCTTCGGTAATGTCTTTACAACAGCAGTAGATTGGATCAAAGGATTGTTTTAATCGAAGTAAAGTGTATGTGAGCTGCGGATTTAGGATAGGATATGTTATACATGCTTGCTTTTTTAAAGTAAATCAGCTATGATGGTAGCAAATCAGATGGATTAAAGGTACTGACAGGAAATAGTAGCGGTTATTTCTTCTGTAGAGAGTCGATGGTTGGTGTGAATCGACGTTGAAATGCTGTGAATCCATCCTTGAACTGGTTTATCGAACAGGACTCGTTCCAGAGTAAATAAACCCGGGATCTCTGCACCGTTAATGCAGATCAAGCCGGAAGAGATAATCTCTTCAACAAGGGTGGCAACGCGGGAATATAAACTCTCGTCCCTATTATTGGGATGGGAGTTTTTTTGATTTTAAATATTTAATAATAAATAAAAGGAGGAAAAGCAAATGTTGGACATGAAATTTTTACGGAACAATTATGAAGAAGTGAAAGCGAAACTTCAGCACCGAGGTGAAGACTTATCAGAGCTGGATACGTTTGGTGAACTCGATGAAAAACGCCGGAAATTGATTGCTGAAACAGAACAGTTGAAAGCAAAGAGAAATGCTGCGACACAAGAGATAGCTAAGCTAAAGAAAGAGAAAAAAGATGCGGATGCTGCAATTCAGGAAATGCGTCAAGTCGGTGAAGAGATTTCCAAACTTGATAAAGAATTGAGGGAAATAGAAGAAAAGTTGGAACAGGTCATGTATTCCATTCCAAACATCCCTCATGAAAGTGTACCGATTGGCGAGGATGAAGAGGATAATGTCGTCCAGCGTACGTGGGGTGAGCAGCCGGAATTCGATTTCGAGGTGCAGCCGCATTGGGACATTGCGGCGAACTTGAAGATTTTAGATTTTGAACGGGCCGCTAAAGTGACCGGTAGCCGCTTTGTTTTCTACACGGGACTTGGTGCAAGACTTGAGCGTGCATTATTGAACTTCATGATGGACTATCATGCGGATAACCACGGCTATAAAGAGATTCTTCCGCCATATATTGTTAATCGCATGAGTATGATTGGTACAGGACAGCTACCGAAATTTGCAGAGGATGCATTTAAACTAGAGGAATGGGACTATTATTTAATTCCGACTTCAGAGGTACCTGTTACGAACTATCACCGTGATGAGATCATGCTTGATTTACCAAAACAATATGTTGCTTACAGTGCGAATTTCCGGTCAGAAGCGGGCTCAGCCGGGCGTGATACTAGAGGTTTGATACGTCAGCATCAATTTAATAAAGTCGAGCTTGTTCACTTTGTTAAACCTGAAGATTCTTATGACACATTAGAGAAACTAACCGGTCACGCGGAGAAAATTCTACAGGAATTAGAATTACCTTACCGTGTGATGAGCATGTGTACTGGCGATTTAGGTTTTACTGCTGCGAAGAAATACGATATTGAAGTATGGATTCCAAGTCAAGCTACGTACCGTGAGATTTCTTCTTGCTCTAACTTTGAAGATTTCCAAGCAAGACGCGCCGGCATCCGTTTCCGCCGTGATAAGAACGCGAAACCGGAATACGTGCACACATTGAACGGATCTGGGCTGGCTGTTGGCCGTACGGTTACTGCTATTTTAGAAAATAACCAGCAGGAAGATGGCTCTGTTATCGTACCGAAAGCACTCATTCCTTATATGGGTGGAAAAGAAGTTATTAAATAAAGTTTGTTGGCACTGGCTGGCTCTAAAATGTCCAGCTAGTGCTTTTTATCACGGATTAACGGTCTGTAATCCCCCCACTGAATGAGTTTCACTTTATCATAAATTTTACGAAATGGATTGACAAGCATAAAATATTTATGGTATATTATATCTTGTGATTACGGAGGTATACCCAAGTCTGGCTGAAGGGGTCGGTCTTGAAAACCGAAAGGCGGGTCAAACCGCGCGGGGGTTCGAATCCCTCTACCTCCTCCATTTTTTATAAATCTTCAATCCTTTGAAACGCTTGTTCTTACTGAATGAAGCGTTTTTTTGCTATTTTCCGCTCGAGTTCACGATATTATACTTAGGCTAAAAATTGAAATGTTTGAGATCATGATTAACGTTACCTACTTCTGAAATCCCCTCTTGACAAAGCGCGCGATTCACTTTACTATTAACAGAAATAACATACACTCTAGACGATGATCAGACTAGTAGTATGAGAACTGTCCGACAGAAAATGGGATTCACCGGCTGAAAGATCCCTACGCACAAGCTTGTATGAACCTACCTGGGAGTCGTTAGCGATAAACTAACCGCAGGAAACTGTGTTATCAATGAAGAGAGGGCAATTTATTGCCAAAAATAGGTGGTACCGCGGAGCTGATTCCGTCCTTGTTTCAGGGATGGGATCAGCTTTTTTAGTTGTGAGTTTTTATCACGTATTAACGGTCTGTAATCCCCCTCCTCTAAACATGAGGGAAACCCAATATGTGAAGGCTGGGGACAAACAGTCCGTAAATCCCTGATTCTGTTCAACTAACATTCAGTGGGGAGGGAAGGCATTCCCCACTGAATGAAGTTTCACTTTATCAGGAAAAAGAAAAGAAGAGGTGTTCAAATTGTGTAAACGTATTGTTTTTGTAGGCTGTGGTTCAATGGCTGAAGCGATAATGGCTGGTATGCTGCAGACGAAGACAGTAGATAAAAATGATATTTATGTAACGAATAAACAGGATGAGGGGCGATTGGGTAATATCGAGGCTACGTATGGAGTGCAAACTTCTTATGATAAAGAAAAACTTCTTGATCTCGCAGACGTTGTTATTTTAGCAATGAAGCCGAAAGATTTAGCGGAATCCCTCGATGAAATACGTCCATTTATAAGAGAAGAGCAGCTCATCATTTCAGTTCTTGCAGGCATTATGACAGAAACAATAGAGGAGATAATTGGCAAAAGAAATGCTGTCGTCCGAGCAATGCCAAATACATCTGCGCAGATTGGTTATTCGGCTACTGCGATTGCAGCTGGAAAATATGTCGATCAGGAGAAAATCAATATTGCGGAGAGGTTATTTCAGTCGATTGGAGTAACGAAGGTCGTTGCTGAGGACGATATGCATACGGTGACAGCCATTTCCGGGAGCGGCCCAGCGTTTATCTATTACTTTGTCGAAGCGATGACGACAGCAGCGCTAGAAGCCGGTATGGACGAACAGACGGCTGATGCACTTATTACCCAGACCATTATAGGTGCTGGAAAGATGTTGGAACAGTCCGGGGAACCAGCGTCAGTTTTAAGAGAAAATATTACGAGTGTAGGCGGAACAACTGCAGCCGGGTTAGAAACGCTTAAAGCAAATGAATTCGAGAAAATTATTATCGCCTGTATCGAAAGCGCCCGAAATCGCTCCATTGATCTTGGGAGAACGTTTTAAGTATAGAAAAAAGACAGGGAAAAAATTACCCTGTCTTTACTTTCTCCTCTTGGTTTTTCTTCCTAACTTTTGTATAATAATAATGTTAACTATTTTTCTTCACTATGGCTCCGTAGCTCAGGGGATAGAGCGTCAGTTTCCTAAACTGTGCGTCGCAGGTTCGAATCCTGCCGGGGCCGCTTTAACTTTTCATTTATCCACATGTGGATAAATGATTTTTTATTTTGTGACCAAACTCATATCGTAATAATCAATTATTAAAAATCACAGGAGGAATTTTTCCTGTGATTTTCTTCTTTTAGTGGACCGATTCCGAAACTATTCAGCTAAATTACTTTTAAAGTGTCACAAAATGTTCTAAAATGGATGTAAGTTCGTAAAAGATTTACATTATTTTATGTAATAAGAAATGTTAACGGTTACAAATAAAGGAGAGGTGAATGATGGATATGAAACCAATTCCCGCAAGAGAAGGGAACTACAACTTACAGGATTATGAAGCATACAGAGAGAACTTTTCTTGGGAAGATGTGAAGCAGCATCTTAGTATGCAGCAGACGGGAAAGGTAAACATGGCATATGAAGCGCTGGATCGCCATGCAGAAGACCCGGAGAAAAGGGACAAGCTCGCATTAATTTATTCGAGCCCGGACCGGGAGGAAACATTCACATTTCTTGAATTAAGTAAGCACAGTAACAAGTTTGCGAATGTACTTCGAAAATATAACGTACGTAAGGGAGACCGTGTATTTCTTTTCATGCCGCGTAGTCCAGAGTTTTATGCCGCCTTTTTTGGGATTTTAAAAACAGGTGCAGTTGCCGGACCACTCTTTGAAGCATTTATGGAGCAGGCCGTACGCGATCGGTTAGAAGATAGTGAAGCAAGCACACTCATTACAACAGCCGAACTATTGGAGCGTGTCCCTTATACGGAACTCCCTCACTTGGAAAACATTATAATTGTTGGTGAGGATTCGAATAAAGAAGGAAAGTTCATCAGCTTTGAAGAAGAGATGAAAGCTGCACCTGAGGAATTTGAAATGGAATGGGTCAATTTAGAGGACGGGATGCTTCTGCATTATACGTCCGGTTCCACTGGTAGGCCTAAAGGGGTTTATCATGTGCATAACGCAATGATTCAGCATTATGCGACAGCTGAGTGGGTCCTTGATTTGATGCCGGATGATGTTTATTGGTGTACGGCAGACCCAGGCTGGGTGACTGGGACAAGCTATGGTATTTTTGCGCCATGGCTCCACGGGGTGACAAATGTCGTCCGTGGAGGCAGATTTACACCGGAATCTTGGTATGAAACATTGGAAAAATACAAAGTAACGGTTTGGTATACTGCTCCTACAGCACTTCGTATGCTTGTGAGCCATGGGGAAGATAAAGTAAAACAGTATGATTTATCCGCTTTACGTCATATTTTAAGTGTTGGTGAGCCGCTCAACCCGGAAGTGATTACGTGGGGATTGCGTGCCTTTGGTTTACGGATTCATGATACATGGTGGATGACGGAAACGGGCGCACAAATGATTGTGAATCTCCCGTGTAATGAAATTCGCCCAGGCTCTATGGGGAAACCAATTCCTGGCGTTGAAGCGTCAATCATTGATCATGAGGGAAATGAACTGCCGCCGAATCAGATGGGTAACCTTGCTATTAAAGCCGGGTGGCCAGCAATGATGCGCCAAATTTGGAATAACCCGGGTAAATATGAAAGTTATTTTATCAACGGCTGGTATATTTCCGGAGACAGTGCTTACCGGGATGAAGATGGTTATTTCTGGTTCCAAGGGCGTCTAGATGACGTGATTAATACGTCTGGAGAGCGGGTTGGACCATTTGAAGTCGAATCAAAACTTATTGAACATCCTGCCGTCGCGGAAGCTGGAGTTATTGGAAAACCTGACCCAGAACGTGGAGAAATTATTAAAGCATTTATTACACTAAATGACGGGTATGAGGAATCAGAGGATTTACTTCAAGATATCCGCAAATTTGTTAAAACAGGTTTGAGTGCGCATGCCGAGCCAAGGGAAATTGAAATCAAAGATACGATTCCAAAAACGAGAAGCGGAAAAATTATGCGCCGCCTCTTGAAATCATGGGAGCTTGGACTGCCGACTGGAGATACATCTACATTAGAAAGCTAAATAAAGTTAAAAAATCCTGCATAGATAAAGATGCAGGGTTTTTTATTAACTCAACTTTCGTACCTAAAACATTTGATTCGTTCAGATCTGTGAAGCGCTCGTAGCGGATGAAATATATACCTTGACTAGGTCATTCAAACAAGAGAAAACACCTCAACTTTTGGTATAGTCGATTTGACTAGAATTACTACCAAAAAGAAGAGGTGTCTCCTACTCTGATAGCGAATAACAATCAAAATAAGCAACTGCCAAATGAAATAAAATCGACATTTAAAGAATTGAAGGTTTTTTAAATTCTTACGTGATGCCGGTATTGCGAAGTCTTTCGTTTTTTCTTGCGCTTAATTCTCTTAAACTAGGAAATGGATTATTGGAAATCTTAAAACAACAGCTGTCAGCAGATTCTCTTTAATGATATGATAAATATAGAATAAGTACATAAAGAGCAGAGGGAAGGTAACAAAATGATTAAAAAAATCAATGTCTTTCTCTGTATTTTTCTAGTAGGTCTATGTTTTCCCAACACGCTTTCAGCTACGGAAAATACAACACCATCCGGTATCCCGATTGAAGGGTTGGAGGAATTTGTAGACAAGTATGCAGAAGAGTATATAGGAGATACAGTATCAGGCGCAGCAATTATTGCTATCAAAGACAACCAGATCGTCTTATCTAAAGGCTATGGTTACGCTGATGTAGAAAATCAAATACCGATGGATCCAGAGACAACCGTTCTGGAATGGGGCTCTATTACGAAATTATTCGTCTGGGTCTCCGCTATGCAGCTGGCTGAGCAAGGGAAGCTAGATTTAGAGGAGGACGTTAGATCCTATTTGCCAGAGGGCTTTCTGACCAAATTAAACTTTGAAGAGCCTATTACGATGCTAAACTTAATGCATCATAACGCAGGCTTTGAAGAGTATATTTTTGATTTGTTATTTGATTCTCCGGAGCAATTGGAATCTTTGGAGGAATCCTTGAAATTAGCGGAACCGGAGCAGGTTTATAAGCCCGGGGAAGGTTGTTGCCTATTCCAATTATTCTACTTCTCTAGCAGCCTATATTATCGAAGGCATTACTGGTCAGCCATTTTATGAGTATGTTGATGAGCATATTTTTAAAAAATTAGGGATGAACCATTCCACCATGCATTTGCCTGTTGAAGATAATGAAGAAATTACACTTAATAAAGGAAAGAGTTATTTAACAGGAGAGGGCGGTAAATTTACAGAATCAGAGTCTTATTATATTTCCATGTACCCGAGCGGAGGAATAAATGGTACTGCGCTAGATTTAGCGAAGTTTGCACAGGCTTTGATTTCACCTGAATCAGAAAAAACTTCTTTATTCCAAGAAAGTCAAACACAATCCGAGCTGCTTTCAACAAGTTATTCTCCTGAGGAAGGTGTTCCAGGGCTTGCCCACGGTTTTTGGGAATATGATGGTGAATATAGAGGATTAATGCATTCAGGTAATACGGTTGCTTATTCTAGTAACATGCAGATTGTGCCGGAGGATAATTTTGCTATTATCGTTTTAACCAATCAGGCAGATGAACTATACCTTACATTTGGACTAATGGATGAATTAGTGGGAAAGGGATATCAAACCATACAAGAAAATCTTCCTTCAGCATCTGAGGTAGAGGGAACCTATCTAACGGCACGCCGTACATACAATGGGTTTATGAATCTTTATGCATATTTGGCACAATTAGATGTTCAATCTATTAATGACAATGAAATTGCATTAGATTTAGCGGGTTTTAAAGCAACTTATATACAAACAAGTCCTTATGTATATAAGCTAAAAGGCGGAGATGATATCTTTATACCAAACAATGTCATGTTTTTTCACGTGAATGATGAAAAGGCAGAGCAAATTTCAACTACTTATGCCGATTATGTGGCTATGGATAAAAGCAAACCTTTTCTTCTTATAAGCTTGGGGCTGTTTATTTGGTTTATGGTGTATTTCCTGATTTCTCCTTTTGTTTTAATCGTGCTGGCATTTTTGCGAAGGAGACGAAAACAAAAAACAGCGGCAGCTACAAAATGGAACGGAGTATTGACGCTCTCAGGTACAGCATTGGCAGTTAATATAGTGTTATTGATTATACGTATGTTGTCTAAACCAATGCGGACATACTCAGAGATGCTTCTTCACTTTATAGGAAATTATGTTTTTACTGTAATCAGTTTAATCTCCGTTGTCATGTTAATTATATTTTGGAAAAAGGCATCCCTTTCGAAATGGCAAAAGGTTGGATATATACTGACTTGTATCAGCAGCATACTATTTATTGCTTGGCTGATTATTTGGCAAATGTATTCTTGAAACAGCTGATTTATCACGTATGTTAGAAATGCAAAAAACATCCTTTTCTTTGTTTGTGCTGCGTGATATCGTAGGAAACAAAGAAAGGATGAACTTTATTCTGCTATGTTCATTGGACAGAAAGTTGAATGTAATTAAGTTTTTAACTTGAGTGATTATTGCTAAGCATTAAATTTATTACATATAACAATTTTTAAAGAGGTTATGCATTTGAACGAATTAGTAAATGAAATTCTTACTAAATATGATACGAGACGTGCTGAGGCTCCTTATCTTGTTGGTGTCGATGGATTAGGTGGAGCTGGAAAAACAACGTTGGTCCAACAACTGAAAGCGGAACTGGAAAGTACAGCCAAAGTTGTTGTGCTTCATATGGACAATCATATTGTAGAGAGAAATAAACGGTACGACACAGGATATGAAGAATGGTATGAGTATTATTTTCTGCAATGGGATATTGAAATGTTGGAAGAAGAGTTATTTAAAAAAGTTTATAACAACGAATCTAAGCTTACCCTTCCATTTTATGATATATCAGTCGACCAACATAAAAGAAATACAATATCTATCTCAGAAGACTCAATCATCCTAATAGAAGGTATTTTTCTTCAAAGGAAAGAATGGAAACCTTATTTTGACTTTATTGTTTTTGTAAATTGTTCAAAGGAAAAAAGGTTTGCTAGAATTGTAAAAAGGGATACATATCTGGGCGATAACCAAATAATATTGGAAAAATATAAAAAACGCTATTGGTTAGCGGAAGACTATTATCTGGAAACGGAAAATCCGGTGAAATCGGCGGATATCGTATACAATTGCCTGTAACAGTTTCCAAAATATTAAACGGTTGATGAAAAAAAGGAAGATATACATGAATCGTAAAACTAATGATGAAGAAGCTGCCATCTCCCATTACTATCCGGGGACAAATATTAAAATGCAGCCTGGTGACGTGCTCTATTCCCATAAGTATGCCCTTTCTTCATTTTTAGTCGGGCATACCGGAATTGTCGGTATGAATTACCGTATTTATCATGTGAATCGCTGGAAGGAATTTGGCCACGCTGACAGCATGCCAATCTATCTCTCCCGTCACCGGAAGGGCGAATTAATCACCATTCTTCGCCACTCTAATGAACAGGAAGCGATTCACTCGACAAAATGGGCTATGCAGCATTATGACAAGGTACAACGCTATACGTATGTACGCGATTTAACCCGGTTGGACGCTAATTATTGCTCCAAATTCATCTGGCAAGCCTTTTACTTCGGCACGGAAGGACAGGTGGATTTACTGCAGAAAAGAAAAAGAAAGTCTTATAAAAAATTCGTGATGCCTGGTGCAATTTATCGCCGTCTCGAAAAAATTGCAAGCTTTGAAAATACACTGTACCAGTAATATGGGAATGTTTTAGAAATCATGAAATGGGAAAACCTTATTATGTACAATCATAATAAAGGAGTTGCTAATGATGGGTAAAAAAATTGCTACAGTCATTACAGACCTATTTGAGGACTCGGAATATACAGATCCGGCAAAGGAATTTGAAGATGCCGGACATGAAGTAGTTACAATCGGAGCAAAAAAAGGTGATACGGTCATTGGTAAACAGAAGAACGCCAAGGTTGCGATTGAATATGGAATTGATGACGCGGATCCGAATGATTTTGATGCCCTCTTTATTCCGGGTGGTTTCTCACCAGACCAATTACGGGCGGATGATCGATTTGTTAAGTTCGCCAAGCATTTCATGGATGAGAAAAAACCGGTCTTTGCGATCTGCCATGGACCACAGTTACTAATTACGGCAAAAACGCTTGAAGGCCGTGATGCAACAGGCTATAAATCAATTCAAGTCGACATGGAGTATGCAGGTGCAAAAGTAAGAGATGAGGAAGTTGTCGTTTGCCAGAACCAGCTCGTAACAAGCCGACAGCCAGATGATATTCCAGCATTTACTCGAGAATCATTGAATGTATTGAAATAAGTGAAACACTCTCTCAAGTCTTTTTCTTGAGAGAGTGTTTTTCAAATCTTATATCGGTTCAATATTTGCCTTCATGACGGAACGCATTAAATAGAGTGCATAATCATTTGTATCATTCTCCTCAGACGCCATACAGTTCTTCGGAATATGCAAGTTCATTTTGTACATATAAGCATCCTTTGCCGTGAATAAAATACAAATATCCCCTGCTATTCCCGCAAGAATGAGCGAATATCGATTCAGATCGGTTAGCAGCGAATGAAGCGGTGTCTGGAAAAAAGCGGAATGCTGTGGTTTAATCAAGAAATAATCGTCATTATCCGGTTTCAGCGCTTCTATTATTTCTTTACTATTATGATTCGTACACTGTCTAATAATTTTATTAAAATCTGCTTGCCATAATCCATAATGGTCATTAACATAGATGACAGGCAGATCGTTTTCCTTTGCAATTGTCTTTAGCTTGATTAGATTTGGTAAAATCATCTTTGTATTCCTTAATAATTTATCCCCACCGGAAAAATTAAAATCATTAATAATATCAACGAAAACAACCGCCGTATCTTCCAAAGTCTGCATCATCTTTGCCCCTTTGTGAAATAATGTCTAAAATGAATGTTTAATTAATTATTTCCTTATCTGATAAATTCAAACTTATAAAGAAATGTTGGGTTAATTTATGTCTGATGAAAAATTTATGCAAGCAGCGATAAATGAAGCATTAAAAGCCAGAGATGTAGATGAGGTGCCAATTGGTGCAGTAATCGTCCTGAACGGGGAAATTATTGCAAGCGGATATAACCTCCGGGAAACATCACAGCAGACCCTTTCTCATGCTGAGCTTACTGCAATTGAAGCAGCAAATGAAAAAATAGGCAGCTGGCGTCTGGAAGATTGTACACTATACGTCACCTTGGAACCGTGTCCCATGTGTGCAGGGGCAATCGTGCAGTCAAGGATGAAACGTGTTGTATATGGTGCTCCAGATCCGAAAGCAGGTTGTGCGGGAACATTATTCAATCTACTGGACGAACCACGTTTCAATCATCAAGTTGAAGTAACGAGCGGTGTCCTGCAGGAAGAATGTGCGAGCTTGCTTACTGACTTTTTCAAAGCACTTCGGAAGAGGAAAAGTAAGTGATCCTAGCTTTGTTGTTTCATGAAATGTTTTCCATTGCAAATTGAATCGGAAAACGTTATAATGGGACTTACCGTGCTAAGCGGGGAGGTAGCGGTGCCCTGTACTCGCAATCCGCTATAGCGAGGCTGAATCCCTTGCCGAGGTATGGCGACTGTATGGTCTGCCTTAGTGAATTGGTGTTGACGTTCAGGTCCTGCGCAACAGGAACCCACGAACCCTGTCAGGTCCGGAAGGAAGCAGCAGTAAGTGGTCATTCGTGTGTGCCGCGGGGAAGCCTAAGCTGAGCCATGAAGCTAAGAAGCGCATATGGACGTCGTATCGACGTGAGGTGCACGGTATACA
This sequence comes from Oceanobacillus indicireducens, assembly GCF_014647195.1. GTDB lineage: Bacteria > Bacillota > Bacilli > Bacillales > Amphibacillaceae > Oceanobacillus > Oceanobacillus indicireducens. The sequence goes on from NZ_BMOS01000011.1 coordinate 80,493, forward strand.
TATTTCGTGAGCAACGACTTTAGACATCACAAAACGGTGTTGTCTAGAGTCGTTTTTTATTTATCAATCGTATCATGATAAACTAACGGTAGATCTAATACTCCTCCTTGTTGTAGAAACAAATTGTCTGAACAACAAGACGAATAAAGTAATAGAATACACGAAAATTTTATATCGCAGTGATAAATTTACTTATGACACTACTGCAGGTTAACATACGGAATATGTCGCTTATTTCTTCAAGTTAAATCCGGGCAACCGTTGTTAAAATGGTTTCATTATGTATCGTTTAAAATTTAAGGAGGTACTGAAATGGGTAAAATCATTGAATTAAATCAAAGTCACTATGACGAGATATTTTCGTTATCCCAATTTGCATTCCAATATGAATTAACAGAAGAGGAATTACATAGAAAAAAGGAAGAAGCAAAAAGGTATACCATATGGGGAATGATGGATGGGGAAAAGCTCGCTGCCAAGCTGCATTTGATTCCATTATCTGTATCTATTAATAACAGTCCCTTTCAGATGGGAGGGATAGCTTCAGTCGCTACATGGCCGGAATATCGCAGGAAGGGAATGGTAAAGGAACTTCTCCTTCATGCATTGCAGACAATGAAAGCACAAGGACAGACCATTTCTTTCCTCCATCCATTTTCTGCTCCATTCTACCGTCAATACGGCTGGGAGATGGCTTTTGCAGAAAAGCATTACGAAATACCAATGAAAAATTTAAAACAGAATTGGGATGGGAAAGGCTATGTCAGAAGAACGAATAGCGACATACCTTTATTGGACTCTATTTACCGCAAGTATATAAAGAATTATAATGGCGCCATCCTGCGAGATGAAAAATGGTGGAAACAACGAGTACTAAAAGGTCAGCGTATGATTGCAGTCTCCTATAATGAAGAGAACCAAGCAGAAGGATATATTATTTATCAGCTAAAAGACCGGGTGTTCAAGGCCGATGAGGTTGTCTACTGTACAACGAATGGACTTAAGGTTTTATTGCAATTTATCGCAAATCATGACTCCATGGCTGAAAAGGTAGAAATGGTTGTTCCAGAAAATGATTTATTACCATTACTCGTGAATGAACCGCGCTTCCAGCAAAACATTATACCGTACTTCATGGCAAGAATTGTTGATGTGGAAGCTTTTTTAAAACAATACATGCGTAGTATTCAGGAAGAATTTGGTACTTTATCTATTAGACTTGAAGATTCTTTTATAAAAGAGAACACAGGAATATATATTCTTCATGAGGTGGATGGGGAAATTGATATCGTCTACGAGCCAATCATGAATAATATAAAAGATCCGGGGATAAGCTGTTCGGTACAACAACTTTCTTCAATGCTCTTAGGTTACCAACGACCGGAAGATCTATACAATTTGGGGCTCATTAGTGGAAATGCTCAAGCAGTTGAATTGTTGGAACAGATTATTCCAAGAAAACAGACGTATTTTCCGGATTTTTTCTAAATGAATGATTGGAAGACTATTTTACAAGCAATAGAATAAATAGTTCGGTTGTAAAGTAAAAATTGAGTGTACAAGCTTAAAATCAAGGTAAATCGTATACTGTTAGGTAACAAAAAACATATAAAAACCGTAAAGGGTCTAGCTTCCCTCTACGGTTTTTATAATCTGATGTCTCATTATTCAATAACCGTTATGATAAGTACATTTTATCACAAAGTTGATTACCTTTTTCTTAACTCGTTTAAATCTGGAATACTATTGTAAATATCTGATACCTTTTGTAAAATCTCTAACTTTGCCTTATCCCCGCCATTTCCCGTCACAGCAGTATTGACAAATCCGTAAATTAAACTTAACAAAGATTTAGCATTTCTTCTGTAAGCTGATTAACAGCAACCGTAAAAATATGAAGCAGAACAAACAATAAATACACTAGCGAATGATTTCCCGTACATATTCCTAATTGTTCCACATGGGACAATTCTTTTAAGGATGCTGCAATAATGACAACAAACCCCTGTGAATCGCCCCTCTTTTTATTAAAGTGTTTTCGTCATAATTAAATCTACTTGCTCATCACCGCCCATAAAAAAAGAATGAACGCCAGTTTTAACGAATCCTAATCTTTTATAAAAAGCAATCGCATTTTCATTCTTTTCCCATACACCTAACCAAATTTTATTTTTATGGAGGGATTCCGCAATTTCTAAAGCTTTATTGAATAAATACTTTCCTAGGCCATTTCGATGGAATGCCTTTTTTATGTAGATTCTTTCAATTTCAAGTGTATCTTCCCCCATTTCCTCCGTTTGGGCATCATCGATATTCACCTTTAAATACCCGGCAAGGTCTCCGTGAAAATAAAGGAAAAAGAATTGTGAGGAAGGGTTCAATAGTTCTTTTTTCAATTGTGCCGGATGATAAGCTTGATCCATATAAGCTTTCATATTTTCTGGCGTATTGTGATCTTTAAAAGTATCATTAAATGTTTCATAACTAATTTCTCGAAGCTCCTGCAGATTCTCTATACTGCATGGTTGTAGGTGTATTATCATCGTAAAATTCAGCTCCTATCTTTTTATCGAGATTTTTCCTCGAATCATTTGAAAACTAATGATCGCAATCCAGATTGTAAATAACAGACCGATCACTTCATTAAAATTGTGCATATTTTGTTTTGCTTGCATTAGGAAGAACCAAGCGACGAAATAACCAAATGCCTGGATTGCTCCAACGATACACCCAAATATACCAAGCTTTTTAAAGGAATTAAATGAAAATAGACCAAGTGAATGAATAATGATCCAGCAGCTTAAGCAAAGGTTGGCTAGAATATACATACTGACCGAAAGTCCGCCTTCTAGCATGGCCCATTCATACAACAAGACAGCAAAAGAATGGGTCACCGTATCTTCCGTTGTGCGGTACAAGTTAAAAGCATATTCGACGGTCACTGCTTGAAGCATCAAGGATAAGCCATACAATATAAATCCGGAACATCCTGCAACTAATGCGATAGTATTTTTTAATCGAAACTCTTTCAATTCTTTAAAATGGACGTACAGACCAATCGGTAAAAGGACGGATAGCAACATGACTAAGGCTTTACTTCCATGGTCCAAGCCTAAAAGTCCTGGAAAACGACTGTAATATGCGATGCCTGTCTGTGCCATCGTGGCTTTATCCGTGATGGCCACAGGATTTAACTGATTAAATATAAGATGAATGACCATCCAAATTATTAGAATGGAAACGTGTATGAAACCAGCCCAACCAATTGCCTTCAAGATTCCTCCTCCTATGTCGCTTGTCTATCGCGAGTTGTATTTATTAAATATAATAGAATATCCATTAAATAAAAAAGTCCTGTAAGAAGCTTTTTATTTAATGGATATGTTAAGCTGTTCTAAATCAATTACCAAACCAAGGTTTTTCATTAAATCATAGCCAATGATTCCGTCCATCTCCACCCCATAATCCATGGAACTTAATTCAATTAATACGTTCTCTAACTTTAGGCTCTTACCTCTAAAGATTACAAATGCTTCTATAAACGGCAATTCAGCAATTTCCATAATTTTAATCATACTTATCTTATTCCCGCCCGTGTTTTTTCTTGAATATTAAGTTTCTTTCTGGAAGTATGAAAAAAAATATAATTCGCGTCTTGGTTTTTGCTTTTGTAGTTCTGCATGCCTCCGGAAAGCTTCCATCGAATCGTCAAAGTAGTCAATTACAGCTATATCATCAATCATCCGGTAGTTATTGTCTGAATGAGCCTTAATCGCTTCAAAAACAACCCATTTATTTGGATAAGTTAACCTAACCTCTTCCCATAACATGCTTTAACCTCCTTAAACAATTCATTCCTAATCATAATATTATCAGGTAATAGATAAAACTTTAAGATGAATTAATAGTTTATCAAATAATATATTTTAACTTTTGAATTCCTTTGAATTAGCATTGAGTATCTTCTTTAAAGTCGAATGGATATTTTGCAAGGTTAATAAAATAAACCCGAGCATAACAAATGTGACGATTTCTCCCGTAACGATCGAAAGTCCTGCTAATAGCACAGCATATATAACGTAAAACCAGTTATTCAAGTGCAATCACCTCCCTAATACTTTAATTATCTACAAAATGCTCTTGATTTATTAGAATTAATCAAACATCCTATTTTGAATGTATTGGGTGGACACAGTGTTCACTCGGTATCGGAGTACTAGCTACAAGTGGTCGTATCGCACTTCTTTTTGGATATTTAATAAAGCTTGTGTATCTTCTAGTTTTCCTGTTCTAACCCTGGCCTTTCCCGTTACAGCCATAGACTATTCCCCTTTTATCCATGTCTTCTTAATCTACAAGACTAGCTATTAATTCCGTATAAGTTGCTGCCCATTCTGAAAAGGATAAAGAATTATCCCAAGTAGCTGTTTTCGTTGCCTTTCCATTACCCCAATCTAAAACTCTCTGGTGTAGCATATGTACCTTTAAGCGACTCTTTATGAAATTCCTACCACTCCATCCTTCAAAATATTTGTTTAGCATATGCTTTGCAATCCCTGTTTCATTATGGTTGAGGTAATAGGTCACCATTTTAATTAAATCTGAAACCGGATCTGCAAAATAAGAATTTGTAAAGTCAAATACACCACTAATGCGCCAGCCGCTTTCCCCCGAATTTACAAGGAAGTTACCAGGCTTGAAATCTCCCATTATAAAAGTTGGTGAGTCCAGGCTATGAAAGGCTTCCTCAGCTTCGGCTAGTAGTGACCGAGACCACTCTATATCCTCATCGGTGATTGTTGAATATTTTTTCGCGTCTTCCAGCCAGAACATTATCCGCTGGAAAATCCAGTCAGTATAGGTAGGCTTAAAAGGAGTAATCTTCATTGTTTCTGTATGAAGCTCACCGAAGTCAGCTACTTTCCATTTATGGAAGATAGCTAATGTGCTAGCGATTGATTCAGCTATTTGTAATTTGTTTTCTTTCGTGAGTGTATTTTTCAGCAGTTTAGAATCAATATGCTCCCCAGGTAAGTGTGGCATAAGGGCGTAACTCCAACCGAAAATATCAGAAGAATTATCGATGAGGTAAGGGATTGGAACCGGCGTATCTGTTCTTTTCACGATATTTTCAATAAAAAACTTTTCCTCTTCCAATTGTCCGTGATAAAGCGGATTTCCTTTTAAAATAAAATCCCCTTTTGTAGAGGAAACGAACATCGTTTGCCCCATTGCACCTAGCTCTGTTTTTCTGGATGAAATGAGAGTGCCTAGATTAAATCGATCAAGCATTGCTTGAAGCTGGTTATGATGTATGGTACCGAGCTTTTTGGATGCAAAAATTATTTTAGACGTCATGTTCACTCACCTGTTATTTATTTTGTTTAAATTCCCTAGGATGGAGGGTATTTCCTGCAAATCATCGATAATAAAGTCTGCTTGCGGATGATTCCATTGATCGTCTCATTTCCAAATCGCCTTCATACCGACATATTGAGCAGCTTTCACGTCGTTTTCCGGATGATCCCCGACAAAAATACTTTCATCCGGCAAGACGTTCAGTGCCTTGAGTTTCTATTCTTTCTCTTTCCAATTCAAATTCTCGCTCCCACTCTTCCGACCACGGAATTAAATAGACTTCCCCTTTTGGTAGTCCGAGCATAGGCTCCCTCCTTACTTGGATTCGACTGTATACTCTATTTCTTCTTCAAATAACTCACCAGTCACTGTTTCCCATGCTACTGTAATTGTTATATTGCTAATCTCATCACGCAATTTGTCAACATCAAAATCAGGCAGATTGATAATTAATGGAAAAGAAGTGAAAGACTCATCTAAATCCCTGCGTTCACCGGATGCTCCAATACGAAATGATTTAGGAAAATTTATTTCATATGAAAAGTTCCGTAGTTGATCGCTGCCTAGATATTCCAACGTCCCATTCCCAATCTTTTCATGTTCACCTAGTTCATAATTTATTGTAGACTCCCATGTATCACTACTTCCTTCAGCCTTTGTAATTTGTTGTCCAGAACAACCTGTGAGCAACATTATAGTGATAAACAGTATTAAATTGAATCTGCTTTTTACCATTTTTTCTCCTTTCTTTTCCGGTCAAAAAGTCTTTGCTGGCTTAAGCGTATCTGTCCATGCTCTCAAACAGATGATTATATTCATAGGCATCATATATTACAGCGGGATATTGGTTAGTATTGTAATCGATCTTCACGGCATAATGAGAATAACTGCATTACTTGTTTCCTTATCTTGGCATCCCCCCGGATAATTATTGCTTTTTCTCTAACTCTTGCACCCTACTTTCCAATTCCATTATCTTTTCGCTTAATTCATCTGTTGGTTTTTTCATTCGTTGAGTCAATCCTCCAATTATGCCAAGTACAGCTATAATCACGATGACTAACCCTATTGCAAACATAAGGATGATCTCCATTTTATTAACTCCTTTCTGATTGAACACAATTGTTTCATGTATTCGGTAATTTCAGTCTACATGAAATGATCGTTTAAAGGAATAGTTTCTAAATGGAAAGAAAACAGAAAATGAATTTCCTCATCTAAGTTTTTCAGGATGTTACCCTTCATCAGTTCACAATCACCCCCTAAATCGGGTATAATTAGAAGTAGAATGTAGAGGAGAGTCTGTATCATGAGCTATCAAGCTTTATATCGCGTTTGGCGGCCTCAAGTCTTCGAGGACGTTGTTGGACAAACACATATTACACGTACCCTGAAGAATGCTATCCGTGAGCAGAAGTTTTCGCATGCTTATTTATTCACCGGACCTCGTGGAACAGGAAAAACGAGTGCAGCGAAGATTTTTGCGAAAACGATTAACTGTGAACAAAATCCAGATGGAGAGCCGTGCAATGAATGTAATGCATGTCGCGGGATTCAGGATGGGTCAATTTCCGATATTATTGAGATTGACGCTGCGTCGAACACGAGTGTCGATGATATTCGAGAAATCCGTGATAAAGTAAAATATGCACCGAGTGCCGTTTCCTATAAGGTTTATATTATTGATGAGGTTCATATGATCTCTGTGAACGCATTTAATGCGCTCTTAAAAACTTTGGAGGAGCCACCACAGCATGTCGTGTTTATTTTGGCGACGACCGAACCACATAAAATTCCACTGACAATCATTTCCCGCTGTCAACGTTTTGATTTTAAACCAATATCCAATGAAGCAATTGTCGGCCGGATGAAAACAATCGTTCAAACAGATGAACAGAACGTGACTGACGAAGCACTGGATGCGATTGCCCGGACGGCAGAAGGTGGGATGCGTGATGCGCTAAGTATTCTAGACCAGGCGATTTCCTATAGTAGTGAAGAGGTTACGTTAGAGGATGTGCTCGCTGTAACAGGCGGGGTTTCTCAAGGAATTTTAACGGAAATTACAAAAGCAATGGTAGAAAAGGATGTACAGCATGCAATCAAGCTGCTCGATACGATCATCCAGGAAGGGAAAGACCCTGGACGTTTCGTGTACGATCTCATCTACTTCATGCGTGATCTGCTGCTCTATAAGAGTAATCCGGACTTGGAAGGAATGCTTGAGCGCGCCCGGGTCGATGAAGCTTTCCGTGAATTGGCAGAACTAGCACCGGTTGACTGGATTCAAGAGGCGATCACCCGTCTGAACACATGCCAGCAGGAAATCAAGTGGAGCAACAGTCCGAAAGTATATATTGAAATTGCGATTTTAACGATTACGAATGGGTCTGATGCTGTAGGGAATCAAACTGCAGTGGCAAGTGATGAAGTACTTCGTTTAACCGAGAAGCTTGCACAGGTTGAGAAGCAACTTGCCCGCATGAAGGAACAGCCGCCGGTCGCTGCAAGTGAGCCGGTACCGCAGCGCGAGCAAAGACGTGCTCCGTCCCGTGGATCAAAGAGCAGCTTTAAAGTTCCAACTGAACAGATCTATGCTGTTTTAAGGGCAGCAGAGAAGCAGGAGTTACGCCAAGTACAAGGAAACTGGGCGAACTTTTTAGAAAGGCTTAAAGGCACGAATGCCCCGGCCCATGCAACGATTCAGGACAGTAAGCCAGTTGCAGCTTCACCGGACGCGCTCGTTGTTGCATTTAAATATGAGATTCACTGTAATCTTTTCCTCGATAATAGGGAATTGGTTGAATCTGTTCTCGCAAGTGTCGTAGGAAAACAGCTGCAAATTATTCCAATCCCTGAGGCAAATTGGCTGGAGGTCAGGCAAGCATTTCTCGATTCTCATGAAAAGGATAAGCCTGAGGAAAATGAAGTGAAACAAAGTGACCCGCTCGTTGAAGAAGCAAGGAAACTTGTCGGTGATGATTTATTAGAAATAGAAGAGTAAGACTCTTTTTTAAAAAATATAAGAAATGATAATGAGGAGGTATTTCCATGAGAGGAAATATGAATAATATGATGAAACAAATGCAGAAAATGCAGAAGAAAATGATGAAGGCGCAAGAAGAACTACATGAAATGACGTTTGAGGCTTCTGCCGGCGGTGGTATGGTAACTGTAACGGCAAACGGCAAGAAAGAAGTCACAGATGTAGAAATTAAAGAAGAAGTAGTCGATCCAGATGATGTTGAAATGCTGCAAGATTTAATCATCGCTGCAACGAATGATGTGTTGAAGCAAATCGATGATAAAACAGAAGCAACGATGGGACAGTTTACAAAAGGCTTAAATATGCCTGGAATGTTTTAATAAACGCGTTTCGACGGGTAATCCCACTCGTATGAATCGCTTTCGGCTTTGAAGTACCTGTTTTTACACGTCCGGCCAAGCGCCCAGCAGCTAGTAAGCTTCAAACTCGTTGCTAAACGGGTGCTTGCGTCTTTGTATTAAACAGGTGCTTTTTGCCCTTATCGTTTAGGAGGCATAATGAATGTATTACCCAGAACCGATATCAAAGCTGATGGATAGCTTTATGAAACTGCCAGGAATTGGCCCGAAAACTGCTGTTCGTCTGGCTTTTTATGTTTTGAATATGAAGGACGATGATGTCTTGGACTTCGCGAATGCATTAGTGAATGCGAAGCGCGAACTGACCCACTGCTCAATTTGTGGCCATATTACAGATAAGGAAATCTGTGCAGTCTGCTCGGATTCAAGTCGGGATGGGTCGATTATTTGTGTGGTGGAAGATCCGAAAGACGTCATTGCAATGGAGAAAATGAAGGAATTCAATGGTAAGTATCATGTTCTTCACGGTGCAATTTCACCGATGGATGGAATTGGACCAGAAGATATTAATGTCCCTGATCTAATAAATCGCTTGAAAGATGAAGAGGTTGAAGAGCTGATTCTGGCGACCAATGCCAATATAGAAGGGGAAGCAACTGCAATGTATATTTCCCGATTAGTGAAGCCATCTGGCATTCGTACGACAAGAATCGCCCACGGACTTCCGGTAGGCGGAGACTTGGAATATGCGGATGAAGTGACACTATCAAGAGCATTAGAAGGAAGAAGAGATTTATAAGATTGGGTGAAGAACATGGCAAGAAAGCTGAAAAAGAAACATGTGGATGCGGAGTTACTTGATAGTATTTTTGCTTTAGAAAGGGAATGGAAGCAAATTCGCGAGCTGGGGATGAGAAGCATCGATCGGACCTTGGAAAGTATAGCCGCAGAACGAGTCGCACAGGCAAAATACTTATACTTGCTCCGCGAAGCAAGACGCCGCAATGTAAATGCATTACATGTACAAGATAAGAAATGAACAGACGCCTGGACGTCTGTTTTTTGTTCAAAGATAAGAAACTATAAAATAAAGATGCTGTGATAACCTCACAGGTGCAGCCAGATATCTTTTCATTTGGCGTCTTGGCTGCAGAAGCATACACGCAGGGGCCCCATGTCAAGTTTTTCGGAACTCATACCGAGAGTATGTGTAGGTACTTTAATCGTTAAGCACACGGCACGAAGGCAAAAATACTCTACGACGGTGAGCATCCTGATATCCGTGGGTTTTCATACTAAAGTTAATCGAACGCGAGTTTTTTACAGATATTCCGTGGACTAACATTAAAACAAACAACAGCGAGATATTTGCTGTTGTTTGTTAACTTTTGTATTTAATCAAAAAACAAATTTTTAGTTTCGATTTTAAAGTTTTCAAATAGTCTAGAAGTCGCTATCTCGTTCTCGTTGACTAAATCAAATTGCACCTCTGCATTTTCATCAAGCGTATAAATCATTATGCGGTTTTTCATTGGATCAACAATCCAATATTCCTTAACTCCATATTCCATATAAAGATTTAGCTTTCTTACTAAGTCGTGAGATTTATTTGATGGACTTAATATTTCAATGATAAATTCTGGTGCTCCTACATATTCATTTTCAGTGAATTTTTCAGGATTACATGTCACAAATAAGTCAGGAACAACTCTTTTATTTTTATTTTTATTATTCTCGTTTTGTTCAAACATTACATCCGTTGGTGCAGAAAACACTTCACAACCGCTATTTTTTAATGAATTATGAAGTTCTCCGTGAAGAAAAGACGATATCCTTTGATGTTTTATACTTGGAGATGGGGACATGTAAATAATTCCATCAATATATTCCAATATTTTATCCGTTTGTTGTTGTTTCTCTTCGAATTCTTCATAGGTGTTGAAATTTTTGTCTGTTAAACTCAAATCAATCACCATCCTTATTTAAATTATAGCCGAATTCTTATTATAAATAAATTATATACACCTATTAATTTTGCCATCCAAAACAGGAATTTACAATGTGTTTTTAATCAAACTTTATTTCAAAGCTACAGGTGATTGGGGATGTTAAGTTATCTCAACAAGAAATCTTTGATGAATTGTTAAAAAAACTTAAATACATGGAAAGAAAAATATGATGTTAAGCGAATTGGTTTGTTTCGGTTCCTACAGCCACAAGGAGCAAAAAGATTCCAACGACATTGATGTGATTTGCGCCTTTGATCTGGAAAAGTCCCACCATTGGCAGGACTATTCGTTTGTTTTACCGCGGTATTCTTGATACAGCCAAATAACTAAGATAGAAAGTAGAATTACCGTTGTGAGTGGCACAATCCATAATCTTTCTACCGCTAGATTCCAGCCGATCAGCATAATCGCAATGGAGATGACTGGCGACATGACGTAATAGGCTTTTGACTGATAAAACCAACCATATGGAAAGAAGTGCGCCCCTGTAATAATCGCAAAAATAATAACAGCAATTTCCGTATTTGTGCCAATCGCCCAAAAAAGGATAGGAAAATAGACAAATTGAGCGATATTTAAAATTAAACCGAGGGTGCTTAAAGGATTCCCTTCTAATTTCCAATCAGCTTTCAGAAGGTGATTAAAAGCAATTGAAAGTGGGAACATAACCCCCGTCGCAAATAACATACCAATTGTTTTATAATAAATATCGAGATTTGTTAAAAAGATGACTGTGATGATCATCCAAACAACTAACCCAGCTGCTAGAAAGCCAATTCCACTTTTCCCCCTAATGGATAGCTCATTTCTTATCTCAGCGAAATTCAGAATTTCCACCTCCCACCATTGTCTGACATTCTAAGAATACCACCATAAAAGAATTATTGGAATACTCTCTATCCCTTTCACTTCTATAAATATTTCCAGCGCATATATATAAGATGACCGGGACACGGGGTCAGAGCAACTGTCCCATTTGGAGCATTAATTTTAATGTCGAAGGAGTGTAAGAAATGAGTTCAACTTTAATCATTGTCATTATGATTTCCGTTATTGTGTTGCTCCTCACCATTGGAGCACCTGTCAAGCCAATGAAAATAATTGGACAAGGGTCTGTGAAACTAGTAATTGGCGTTTTATTAATATTCTTCGTCAACGTATTCGGAGCAAACTTCGGCATCCACGTCCCAATTAACCTATTCACCGCCCTCGTCTCCGGCCTACTTGGACTATTCGGTGTCGGATCCCTCGTAGCCCTCCATGTCTTCATTCTGTAAAACTGGGACATGGGGTCAGAGCATTTGTCCCGATTCCGCCCAATTGTGTGCACATTCTATTTACCTTCTTGCCTCCATATGCCCATTTTTATTATGAAAATAGCATTTTTCACATTTTGTGAATAAGATACATGAGATTAGGAGATACTATGCTCATGGAGGTGGGGAGATGGAAGCTAAAGTGCTGAAACACTGTGGAATCTGTGAGGAAGATAAAGAGCATGGGATTCATTTATACACGATGTTTATCTGCAAGGAGTGCGAATATAATATAATCCACACAGAACCACGCGAAGAGAAATACCGTTACTATGTGAAAAAACTAAAAAATGTAAACCAGCAACAGTTATTTTCCTAGAGTCTTTGTTTTCGCAAAGGCTTTTTATTTTGCATTATTATCTAAAAGACAAAGACAGGAAACTTTTGCAAGTCAGTTATCAGCATGGTATTCTGGATGAGAGTTTTCTTTTTAACCTTCTGAATAGTCATAATTGATTTGTCCATATGAAAAAGAGGTGATTAGATGAGGAAAATTTTACTTACATTGATTGTCATGGTTACCGTGCTTTTCGGTTGTCAAAGTAATACGTCTGAGGAGCGGAATGATGGCGGTTTTCTCTGGAAAGTAGAAAATGAGGACACGACTGTATATCTGCAAGGTACGATTCATGTAGGCAATGAAGATTTCTATCCATTGAATAAAAGAATTGAGGATGCTTATGAAGAATCTGATGTTGTTCTGCCTGAAATTGATTTGAATGAGGTCGATCCTAGCATTTCTCAAACGTTGATGATGGAGCTTGCCATGTACGAAGACGGCCAGACGATAGCTGATGATTTAACCGAGGATACATATGCAGATTTAGAGGAAATCCTTCAAGAGAATGGCATGAGCATCGAAATGGTTCAGCAATTCAGGCCGTGGTTCATGGAAATGCTGCTGATGGAATTTGCGCTGGAGGAGACGGAATATAGTGCAGAATATGCGGTGGACCAATATTTTTTAGACCGAGCGGCCGAGGATGGAAAAGAAATCCGAGAACTGGAATCATTTGAAGAACAGCTCTTGATGCTATCAGGATTCTCCGATGAATTACAACTCGAAATGCTGGAAAATGCTATTTTAAATTATGATGATATGGCGGAAGAGTTAGATGAAATCACCGCACACTGGCTGAGTGGTGCAACGGAAGAATTGAGTGGAACAACTGATGTTGAGGAAACTTTTGAAGGCTATGAAGAATACATGGAGGAAATGAATACGAATCGTAATATTGGCATGGCAGACACGATTCTTGAACTGCTTGAAGAAGATAGCGGTGAAACGTACTTCGTCTTTGTCGGTGCGATGCATATGGTGGAAGAACCAAGCATTGTTTCGTTGATTGAAGATGATGGTTATGAGGTTGAACATATTTATTGAGCGGAACCCCTTTTAGACATTTTTCTAAAAGGGGCTTTTTCGTTGTTATGCAGGATTTCCCGCTTTGACGGATATGAGGATAGAATGACAATTAAATGAAGAAAGGGACAAATAGCTAGACCACTAGATCCATCAAGCACACCCCCACCCGGACCTGCTCTATGTTAAACTATACCTAACAGGAGGTACCCACCAATGAAGCAAAAAAACATCCCGATTTTACATATGCTGGAGGAATTCACCGAAACCAACCCACTTTCCTTCCATGTGCCTGGCCATAAAAATGGTGTAGTATTTCCAGAACAAGCGCAGACATATTATGAGCACATTTTGAAGCTTGATGTGACTGAACTTCCAGGCCTCGACGACTTGCACGCGCCCCAAGAAGCAATTGCTGAAGCGGAAGAGCTCGCAACTGAGTTTTTCCAAACGGATCATACCTTCTTCTTGATCAATGGGAGTACGGTAGGTAATCTTGCCATGATCCTCGCAACCTGTAAGCAAGGAGAGAAGGTCATTGTCCAGCGCAACTGTCATAAATCCATCATGAATGGCCTTGAACTCGCTGGTGCGCAGCCAATTTTTATCGCACCGGAATACGACTCAGAAGTTCATAGGTTCACAAGTCCAGCATACGAGACACTCGCGGACACACTTGCTGAATATCCAGATGCAAAAGCTGTTATTCTGACGTACCCAGACTACTTCGGACGGACGTATGATATAAAAGCAATGATTGAACTCGCTCATAAAAACGACATCCTTGTTCTTGTTGATGAAGCACATGGAGTCCACTTTAGTCTAGGAAATCCGTTTCCGTCTACCGCCTTAAAACTTGGTGCAGACGTTGTTGTACACTCCGCCCATAAAATGGCTCCAGCAATGACAATGGCTTCTTATTTACATATTAAGTCAACACGTGTCACGAAAGAAAGCCTAGCTTACAGATTACAAATGCTTCAATCAAGTAGCCCATCTTATCCGCTCATGGCTTCTCTAGATATCGCGCGCTATTTTCTTGCCAATCAGACGGAGGAAACGATTCAGAAAGCACTTACTGCCGCGGAAGAAATCAAAGCACTATTCGCATCCGAAACATTCGACAAATGGGAACTTATCCCATCCAACGATCCATTAAAATTAACAATTCAGCTGAAAGATGGGTATACTGCAAAAGAGGCTGCCATGCTCTTTGAAGCGCAAGGAATATACCCGGAGCTTGTGACGGAGCGGCAAATTCTTTTTATTTTTGGGCTTGCCCCATTTACCGAATGGAATCGCTTGAAAAAAGTCATCCGTTCTGTCAATGAAAAATTAAAAAACGAGCGAAATCATGCTACAATAGAGGTAGTAAATTTTTTTACTAGCAAATGGCAAGAATTAGCTTTGTCCTATAGAGAGATGGAAGGATTGGAAACTAAACTCATCCCCTTAGAAGCAAGTATCGGGGAAGTTGCCGCCGAGCCAGTTATTCCTTACCCGCCGGGAATTCCTTTTATATTAAAAGGAGAAGTTGTGACCCACGAGCATATCCAAGCAATCAAACAGCTCACTGCCCGTGGTGTACGAATTCAACAGCGGAATGAAGGTATCCGTATTTTTAAGTAATAACCTGAAGGAGAAAAAGCAGTGAAGGGAAAATTCATAACGTTTGAAGGTGTGGAAGGCGCGGGAAAGACGTCCGTTCTCCACGCATTAACTGATAAATTAACAGACTTGGGCTATGAGGTTGTAGCAACAAGAGAGCCGGGTGGAATTGACATTGCGGAACAAATCCGCACGATTCTCCATGACCGTGCGAACACGAAGATGGAGGAACGCACAGAAGCATTACTCTATGCCGCCGCCCGCAGACAGCATCTGGTAGAGAAAGTCCTTCCTGCACTCGACGAAGGAAAAATTGTGCTCTGTGATCGTTTTATCGATTCAAGCCTTGCCTACCAAGGGTATGCCCGGGGCCTTGGAATGGAGGAAGTGTTCCAGATTAATCAATTTGCCATCCAGGATGTGATGCCGAACCTAACATTATTATTTGATATCGCTCCAAAAAAGGGATTAGAGCGGATTGCGGCGAATAAGAATAGAGAGAAGAACCGTTTAGATCTAGAGACAATTGCTTTCCATGAAAAAGTGTATGAAGGTTATCAATTGCTTCATGAGCAGTATCCAAACCGCATTCAAAAAATTAATGCCAACCAGGCCTTCCAAGATGTTGAGAGAAGTGCATTGGATTGTATTTTAGCTTATTTAAAATAAGAAGGGAGACTAAACCAATGAAATTAATTTTTGCTGTGCTTCAAGACAAAGATTCCACCCGACTCGTTAATGCGCTGGCGGAAGAAGATTTCAAAACAACGAAACTTGCTTCAACAGGAGGATTTTTAAAAGAAGGTAATACGACTTTAATGATTGGTTGTAATGACGATGAAGTTGATGCAGCTCTAGATATTATTAAAGAAAATTGCTCCCAGCGTGAACAAATGGTTGCTCCAATTTCACCAATGGGAGGAAGCGCCGATTCATATATCCCGAAGCCAGTTAAAGTCGAAGTTGGTGGTGCAACCGTCTTTGTCGTACCGATTGAATCATTTATTCAATTCTAAAACGAACAAAGGCGCAAGCGCCTTTACAGGATAAGTCGTTTTACAAAGCCGTAAGAAGATTACTAATAGAGGCTTACTCAAAAAGTAATTCATTTGGGCTTTGCTGGGCACTGGTGCTGGACGTGGCCATTGCTCGCAATTTTAGTAATACAGAGGATTTTATTTTAAAGTAAAAGCATAAAAATGGAAGGAGTGGAGAAGGAATGAAAATCAGCCAGGAAATAAAATCGCAGACAGAAGTAAAGATCCCTAGGCCAATTCATGCGGAGACCCAGTCCTTCCAAAAATTAGTACAATCTGAATCTCAGAATTTGAAACAGCAAGAACTACAGCAATTAATACAAAACATTTCAAAGCAAGGGGAAAAATTAGCACACTACCGCACGATGCGGGAGCTTGTTAAATTTAAACGAATGATCAAAGGATTTTTACAAGAAACAGTCTCGACCGGTTATAAATTACAACACGGACATTCGTTCAGTTTCGATGGCAGCAGCCGTAAGCTGACGATTATTAAAGAGCTTGATGACAAGCTATTGGAACTCACAGAAGAAGTGATGAATCAGGAAAAGAAGACGGTAGATATCCTTGACCTTATAGGCGAAATCAAGGGTTTACTGATTAACATATATACGTAACAAAAGCGGAAGCGCCCGTTCAGCGACGTACAGATTGGACTGATCCGCAGGAGATAAAGGAAACATGCCCCTTTAGGGGTATGCCGTTGTTGGGCTTTAGACCGAATTTAAACGGCCCTCCTTTAGTTTTGAGCTGATGTTGACTTATCGACGGAGGAGAAGGAAATCTGCTAGTCGCTGGGCGCTAGAGCTAGACGTAACAAAAGCGGAAGCGCTAGATGATAAGGAAGGATACCCATGAATACTTGGTCTGAATTAACAGAAATACAGCCAATGGCAACTCAGATTCTCACAAACAGTATAGAAAAAGGCCGAATTTCTCATGCGTATCTTTTGCAAGGTGAACGAGGAACTGGAAAAGAACAGATCGCCCTTGTCATGGCAAAGAGTCTATTCTGTGAAAATAGACAAGGGGCAGAGCCTTGTAACACCTGTACGAATTGTAAACGAATCACTTCTGGCAACCATCCGGACGTTCATTGGATTGAGCCAGAAGGTTTATCCATATCGAAGGAGCAGGTGCAGCATTTGCAAAAGGAATTCTCCTACTCAGGGATGGAATCCAATCAGAAGGTGTATGTTGTTAAACATGCGGACCGGATGACGGTAAATGCAGCGAACAGTCTCCTAAAGTTTTTAGAAGAACCGAGTAAACAGACGACAGCAATGATGCTTACGGAGAACAGTGGAGCGATTCTAGCAACGATTCGTTCTCGTTGTCAGGTCATTGATTTAAAACCCCTCAATCCTATCCAATTCCGGAAACAATTGGTTACAGAAGGGATGCGGGAGCAGGATGCTACCTTGATGAGCGCTCTGACGAATAATTTGGATGATGCGTTCCAGGTTGTCCAAGACGAATGGTTTGTGGAAGCAAGAAAGCTAGTGTTACAATTAATTGAAATGCTCACCACGAATCAAGAGAATGTTTATCTCTATCTCCACAGTAAATGGCTTGCACATTTTAAAGAGAGAGATGATCACGACCGAGGGCTTGATATATTACTCCTTGCCCTGCGTGACGTCCTCTATTACCATATTGGGAATGAGGATGCGATGACCGTTTTCAAACCGGCGGATGCATTACTCGAGAAGAGCTCGATGAAATTTTCACAACATCATTTATCGAAACTGCTTGATTACGTCATCCAGGCAAAACGGAAACTCTCACAAAATGTCCAGCCTACATTAGTAATGGAGCAGCTCGTACTGAAAATGAAGAGGTGAAAAAAAATAGAATGATAGAAGTAATTGGTGTCCGCTTTAAAAAGGCGGGTAAAATATATTATTTTGACCCAGGGGAAGAACAGATTACACCGGACAGTTATGTAATTGTAGAAACAATTCGCGGGATCGAGTTTGGGAAAGTTGTTATTGCGAGTAAGCTGGTGGACGAGGAAGATGTTGTCCTTCCGCTCAAGAAAGTGATTCGAGTAGCGACCGATGAAGATAAACGCACCGTTGTCGAGAATCAGAAACAAGCCCAGAAAGCAATGGAAGCCTGTTCTGTAAAGGTCATAGAACATGAACTGGAGATGAATATGGTTGATGTGGAATATACATTTGACCGGAATAAAATCATCTTCTATTTCACGGCAGACGGCCGGATCGATTTCCGTAATCTTGTGAAAGACCTCGCAGCGATGTTCAAGACAAGAATCGAATTACGGCAAATTGGTGTCCGTGACGAAGCGAAAATGCTTGGCGGTATTGGTCCATGTGGACGAATGCTTTGTTGTTCGACCTTTTTAGGTGACTTTGAGCCGGTATCGATTAAAATGGCAAAAGATCAAAATTTGTCCCTTAATCCAGCGAAGATTTCTGGATTATGTGGCCGCTTGATGTGTTGCCTAAAGTATGAAAATGATCATTATGAAGAAGCTAAAAGAGAACTTCCAGACTTTGGCGAAACGATTAAAACGCCACACGGTAAGGGCAAGGTTATTGGTTTAAATATCTTGGAAAAACTCGTACACATAGAATTAAAAGAACAAGAACGTACGATTGAATATACATTGGATGAAATGATCGAAGAAGGAATGTTAGCGCAGGCCACAAAGTAGTGAAGAGGTGAGTGGGCGTGAATAATAGGGAAATATTTGACCAGGTTGCCGATATGGAAAAGCAAATTGGTGAACTATATGAACGACTTGGCGAATTGAAAGGGCAACTGAGTAGCGTGCTTGAAGAAAATCATCGCCTGCAAGTAGAGAATCACAATTTGCGCAATCATTTAGAGCAAACGAATCAGGAAAAAGAAAAACAGAAGCAAAACAGTAAAGATGAAGATGCGAAAGAATACTTACCAGGTGAAGGCCGTGACAACCTCGCAAGGCTTTACGATGAAGGTTTTCATATTTGTAATTTAGAATTTGGAAGTCCACGACAAAATGAAGATTGTATTTTTTGTCTGGATTTCTTTGCAAAGAGAAAATAATGAACTAGCTAAAACTGTCCTATTTTATAATAGGGCAGTTTTCTCACGGATTAACGGACTGTAATATCCCCATCCCTAAACATGAGGAAAACCCAAAATGTGAAGGTGGGGATAAACAGTCCGTAAATCCCTGCTTCTGTTCAACTAACATTCATTGGGGGAAGGAACCCCCAATGAATGAAGTTTCACTTTATCACGGATTAACGGTCTGTAATATCCCCATCCCTAAACATGAGGAAAACCCAAAATGTGAAGGGTGGGGATAAACAGTCCGTAAATCCCTGATTCTGTTCAACTAACATTCATTGGGGGGAAGGAATCCCCACTGAATGAAGTTTCACTTTCTCACGGATTAACGGACTGTAATATCCCCACTATTTATTAAGGTGTTAGCATAGAAAGGATTCAAATATGGTAAAACTATATGGTGACGAACGACTCGATTACTTATTGGCCGATGAGTCGATGAAAATTATCCAGAGCCCAACAGCATTTGCCTTTTCACTTGATGCAGTATTGCTTGCCCATTTTGCAAGTATTCCAATCAAACGTGGGACAATCCTCGATTTATGTACGGGAAATGCCGTCATTCCTTTACTATTGTCGAAAAGGAGCAATGCGAAAATTACAGGTGTGGAAATCCAAGAACGGATTTATCAAATGGCAGAGCGAAGTATTACGTTAAATAATCTTCATGATCAGCTTTCTGTCATCCACGGCGATTTAAAGGAAATGCTGCCAGTGCTTGGTCATAGCAGTTTTGATGTAGTAACGTGTAACCCACCTTATTTCCGTTCGCCAAAAGCAACGGAGCATAACGAAAATGAATACCTCACGATTGCAAGGCATGAGGTCTATTGTACGTTAGAGGATGTTGTTAAAGCATGTAAATTACACGTCCGCCCAGGCGGAAAAGTTGCAATGGTTCACCGGCCGGGTAGACTCGTCGATATTATTGCACTCTTCCGGCAGGAAAGAATAGAACCCAAACGGATCCAGTTTGTTTATCCGAAGCATGGAAAAGAAGCGAACATGCTACTAGTCGAAGGGATTCGCGACGGGAAACCGGATATCAAAATTCTTCCTCCACTATATATTTATAATGACGATGGAAGCTATACGGAGGAAGCTAGGAGCATTATCTATGGCTAAAGCACATCTCGTTTACATGTTGAAATGTAAGGATAATACGTTATATACAGGCTATACAAACGACCTTGCCCACCGGCTCATGATGCATGAATCAGGGAAAGGGGCAAAATATACCCGAGGCCGGGGTCCCTTTCAAGTGGTACATACAGAGGAATTTCCGACAAAGGAAGAAGCGTTACAACGGGAATATGAAATCAAGCAGCTCTCACGTCTTCAGAAGAAAGCGTTAATCGAGGCTAATAGAAAGAAGTGTGTGCGGAAATGATGATTCAAAAAAGCTTTGCAAATGAAATAGAAGGTGCCATTATCCTTGTTCCGACACCGATTGGGAATTTAGAGGATATTACGTACCGAGCGTTGAATACATTAAAGACGGCGACTGTTATTGCTGCAGAGGATACGCGCAATACGAGGAAACTCCTCAATTATTTTGAAATTACCACCCCACTTACGAGTTATCATGAATATACGAAGAAAGAAAAAATAGAAAAGCTGATCAACGAAGCGGAAAGAGGAGCCAAAATCGCTGTTGTGAGTGATGCGGGAATGCCTGCCATTTCTGATCCGGGTACGGATATTGTTGAAGCCGCATTGGAGCGTAATATTAAAGTCATTGTTTTACCAGGCGCAAACGCTGCCCTTAGTGCTCTTGTCGGTTCAGGACTTTCCACTAATGAATTTTATTTTTACGGATTTTTGCCACGGAAGAAAAAAGAAATGGTGGAAGTACTTGAACGGTTAAGATCAATCCCAGCAACGCTCCTATTCTATGAATCCCCATTCCGGGTAAAACAAACACTGAATGTTCTACATGAAACATTAGGAAATAGAGAAATTGCATTAGCCCGCGAACTTACGAAACGTTTTGAGGAATATATTCGTGGAACAATGGAAGAAGTGCTCACTTGGACGGAAACAAATGAATTGAAGGGTGAATTCGTCATCGTTGTAGAAGGAGCAAGTGAGGATGAGTCAGATACTTTAGGGGACTGGTGGACGGGGCTCGATATGAAAGAGCATGTCGAACACTATATGGATAAGGAAAGATTATCGAGTAAGGAGGCAATTAAGCAAACAGCAGTAGACCGAGGAATTCCGAAGCGGGAAGTCTACCAAAATTATCATATTCAGAAATAGAAGTTACACAAAAATAAAACTGGGTGCAGATTCAACCCAGTTCATTTATTTTTAGAGCTTATGAAGGAACTTACCCATATTGGGTAGTAATAATCAGTTAACTAAGCGGGATTCAATTTCCTTAATTAGCGCGGCGGCTCCATCTTTACTTAGGATGAGTTTGCCACCCGCGAGAAGCAAGTTATCATCGGATACTTCACCAGTAATCTGACACTCCATCCGAGATTCATATTTCCGTAAAATAATTTTGTCATCATCCACATAAATTTCAATCGGATCTTTTTCGTGGATATCCAGTGTACGTCTTAACTCGATTGGGATTACGACTCTCCCAAGCTCATCGACTTTGCGAACAATTCCAGTAGATTTCATATTTTTATCCTCCCCAGATAATGTTGGAAATGGCGCTTTTTATATGTACGCTGCCAATTTCCTTGTTTTCTTTATCTAAATAATCGCAGATATTTTATATTTATCTATATATTCTGCAATTACTGATAACTCTAGTTAAACCAAAAGAATACAAATAGCAACATCTTTACTTAGCAATAGAATAACAACATCACTAAATAATGTCAATTTTATTTCTCAAAATATTCATTAGTTAGAAAATTGATGAATCCATTTGTCGAAAACAATCTTATATTTGTGGTTTAGACAGTTATAACCAATTTCAATTTTCGCTTTTGTAAAACCCTAACTACCACGCCCAGATCCAGCACCTGGCGACTAGCAAGACTTCCTTTACCTCATGACGCGATAAAGGAGACTTGCCGATTGGCTAAGACATGAGGCTTAGCACTTTTGCGGTATTTGGCAAATTCTTATATAATCGTTACAATAGATTTTAGGTAGAAAGATACTAATGAGGAGGTTCACCATGGGTAATTCGAAAAACACCTTTTATATAACAACACCCATTTATTATCCAAGTGGAAAGCTACATATTGGTAATGCGTATTCCACAATCGCCTGTGACGTCATGGCGCGGTATAAACGAATGACGGGATATGATGTGTTCTATCTTACGGGAAGTGATGAACACGGGCAAAAAATTGAACAAAAAGCAGAAGAATTGAATGTTTCGCCGCAAGCCTACGTAGACGAAATGGCAGAAGGAATGAAGAAACTTTGGAAGTTGCTTGAAATTAGCAACGATAAATTCATCCGTACAACCGAGCCAACCCATAAAAAAGTCGTACAGGATATATTTGAACGTTTCCTTGAACAAGGTGATATTTATCTTGATGAGTATGAAGGCTGGTATTCTATTCCAGATGAAACGTTCTATACAGAAACACAATTAGTCGATGTGGAATACGATGAGAACGGAAATATCGTTGCTGGAAAATCCCCAGACAGTGGACATCCAGTTGAACTGATCAAAGAGGAATCGTATTTCTTTAAAATGAGTAAGTATGCAGACCGCTTACTCGAATATTACGAAGCACATCCTGAATTCATTCAACCGGAATCCCGTAAAAATGAAATGATCAATAACTTTATTAAGCCGGGATTGGAAGACTTGGCAGTATCGCGTACCGTCTTTTCTTGGGGTATCCCTGTTCCAAGCAATCCGAAGCATGTCGTGTACGTGTGGATTGATGCTTTAACGAACTATATTACCGCACTTGGATACGGTACGGAAAATGATGAGCTATTTAATAAATACTGGCCGGCAGATGTTCATATGGTTGGTAAAGAAATTGTCCGTTTCCATACAATTTACTGGCCAATTATGTTGATGGCCCTTGATTTACCGTTACCGAAGCAAGTCTTCGCCCATGGCTGGCTACTAATGAAAGACGGGAAAATGTCGAAATCAAAAGGGAACGTCGTCTATCCAGAAATGCTTGTTGAACGCTACGGATTAGATGCGCTGCGCTATTACTTGATGCGTGAGGTTGCTTTTGGAAGTGATGGGGTCTTTACTCCAGAAGATTTCGTTTCCCGTGTCAACTTCGACCTTGCGAATGACCTAGGGAACCTACTTAATCGTACGGTCGCAATGATTAATAAATATCTGGACGGACAAGTTCCAAGCTATAAAGGGAACGTTACCGCATTTGATGAAGACTTAAAACAGACAGCGGCAGAAGCGATTGCAGATTATCAGACAGAGATGGAGAAAATGCAGTTCAGTAGTGCGCTCGCCTCTGTATGGCGTCTGATCTCCCGTGCGAATAAATATATTGATGAAACCGAGCCGTGGAAGATTGCAAAAGAGGAAGACAAACAGGCGGAACTGGCAAGTGTTATGATTCATTTGGCGGAAAGCTTGCGAATTGCTGCATCCTTGCTACAACCGTTCCTCACTCACGCACCGAAAAAGATTTTCGAACAGCTTGGGTTGAATATTGATACAGCAGGTAATTGGAAAGACATTCAATTTGGGAACTTCCCTGAAAATGTTACAGTCATTAAAAAAGGAACACCAATATTCCCTCGTCTTGATGTAGAAGAAGAAGCGGAGTATATCCGTTCCCAAATGGCTGGTGATACTGCTGAAGAAGAATGGGATCCAGAAGAAACGGAGCTTGTCTCAAGCAAAGAGAAACAGATTAAAATTGATCAATTTGACCGTGTAGAACTGAAGGTTGCGGAAGTGATCGAATGCGCTAAAGTGGAAGGCGCGGACAAGTTGCTGAAATTCCGCCTTGATGCGGGCGATAAAGCACATCGTCAGATTTTATCCGGGATTGCTGAGCACTATCCGAATCCGGAAGAATTAATTGGTAAAAAGGTAGTAATTGTCGCGAATTTGAAACCACGTAAAATGCGCGGAGAAGTGAGTCAAGGTATGATTCTTTCTGCAGAAGCTGACGGGAAACTTACCGTTGTTGAAGCACCTCAAGACGTACCAAACGGTTCATTAATATCGTAAACCAATAAAAAAAGAATTACCCTGCCACATGGAGCAGGGTTTCTTTTCTTTACATTAAGGAGCTGAAAGAATGTTATTTGATACACATGTCCACCTGAATGCTTGGCAATTTAAAGAAGACCGCGAAGAAACGATTCAGCGTGCCTTTGACGCAGGGGTTACGCATATGACCGTTGTTGGCTTTGACCATGAAACGATTCCCCTTGCGATTGAAATAGCAGAACAGTATGAGACGATTTATGCAGCTATTGGGTGGCACCCAGTCGATGCGATCGATATGACAGATAAAGAATTAACTTGGATTGAAGAATTATCGGAGCATCCAAAAGTTGTTGCTATCGGTGAAATGGGGCTTGATTATCACTGGGATAAATCCCCGAAAGACGTTCAAGCTGAAGTGTTTCGGAAACAGATACGACTGGCGAAAAAATTAGACATGCCGATTATTATCCATAATCGGGAAGCTACGGAAGATATTATTCAAATTCTTGAAGAAGAAAAGGCCCATACGGTTGGTGGCATTATGCACTGTTACAATGATTCCGTCCAATATGTCGAACGCTGTTTAGATATGAATTTTTATATTTCGTTAGGTGGTCCGGTCACATTTAAAAATGCCCCGCTGCCAAAAGAAGTAGCGAAGGAAGTGCCTTTAGACCGCTTATTGATTGAAACCGATGCACCTTATCTCGCACCGCATCCGAACCGCGGAAAGCGCAATGAACCAGCTTATGTTAAGCTTGTTGCGGAGAAAATTGCTGAGCTGCGGGGGATAACGCTTGAAGAAGTTGCTGAAGCGACAACGAAAAATGCAATTCATGTTTATAATATAGAATCAAAATAAAAAAGATGGGACGGCTGGAGATCAAGTCTCTATCACGTATTAACGGTCTGTAACACCCCCCACCTCTAAACATGAGGGAAGCCCAAGATGTCAAGGCGTGGATATACAGTCCGTAAATCCCTGATTCTGTTCAACTAACATTCAGTGGGGAGGTAAGGAGTTCTCCACTGAATGAAGTTTCACTTTATCTGTCCCAACCGATTTACTCATCATCTTGATACAACTCTATCACTTTAGAAATGAAACTTTTCGTCGCAGGTGATGCTTGGTCAGTATGTGCAATGTCGATTATCCGGTATGCTTCCTTTTCAAATTCAAGTGGGATTATATGATGCAGTTCTCCAGTGATTACTCTATCTTCTAGACCGTCAAAATCATCTTCAACAAAAATCCCCGGATAACTCCGCTTAAATGCTTTAAAAATCGTTGGCATCCAGTTTGTCGTAACACTTGAAAAAGTTCCGACCTTAATACAACCTGTTTCCATTCCGACTAATGCGGCCGCTTCCTCGAACAAGATATTATTTATATTGATGATTTTCCGTGTATATTCGTAAATTTTCTCTCCTTCTCTTGTTAAACTAATCCCAGAACGATTACGGACTAACAGGTGGAATCCTAATTCATCGCTCTCCATTATGAAAGTAATTAATGGTCTAGTTAATATAAATTTGTTTTGTTAATCATTCTCTGTTTAAATTAAAATGAAGTCAAGTAAAGGATGTGAGATTGTTATGAAGAAAAGAATAATAGATATTATTTTTCTTATTATAGGTTCTTTAATATTTGCCCTATCGATTAATCTTTTTGTTATACCAAATGAGCTCGGTGAAGGGGGAGTAACGGGGTTAACGATTATATTTTACTATATGTTCGAATGGTCACCCGGACTCGTTAACCTCATATTAAACTCATTTCTACTCGTCGTAGGTTACCGGTTTTTAGGAAAAACAACAACCGTTTATACGATTATTACGATATTATTCTTTTCGCTATTTTTGCATCTAACAGAGAGCTGGAATGTTGATTCAAATGAGATTATTATTAATGCGATATTTGGCGGGGTCTTTGCAGGTGTCGGGATTGGTTTAATTATTAGAGTCGGGGGTACGACTGCGGGAACGGCAATTCTTGCTAGTATCACGAATAAATATTTGGGATGGAGTATCAGTTATGGCCTGTTATTCTTTGATTTAATTGTTGTCATGGGGTCTTACTTTATCATTGGGGTAGAGAAAGTAATGTTGACCGTTCTTATGCTATACATTGGAACAAAAGTAATGGAATTCATTATTGAGGGTTTAAATCCGAAAAAAGCTGCTACAATTATAACTAAAAATCCAGATGAAATTGCCGAACAGGTAAATCTATCAATTGGTAGAGGTGTTACCGTCTTTTCTGGGCATGGATATTATACGAAAGACACAAAAGAAATTCTTTATATCATTATTAGCAAACAAGAAGTGATTAAATTAAAGAGAATTGTAAAAGAAAAGGATCAAGATGCTTTCGTTGCAATCCATGATGTGCGGGACGTGTTTGGCGAAGGATTTATGGATATTTCAAAGACATAATAAAAGTTGGGAAGAAGGATTAGGATGTATAAAGGATATTTCATTGATTTAGATGGTACTGCTTATCGTGGAAAAGAGGTTATTCTGGAAACATTAGAGTTTGTAAAAAAACTACATGACAGAGAAATACCTTATTTGTTTTTAACAAATAATTCAACAAAGACACCACAAATGGTTGTAGAAGCATTGAAGTCATTTGGCTACCCGGTTACAGAAGAACAAATTTATACATCTTCGCTGGCGACTGCTCAGTATGTTTATGACCAGAACCCGAATGCAAGAATTTATATGATTGGTGAAATCGGTCTTCAGTCAGCACTGACGGAGAAAGGGCTGACTCTTGTTGAACAAGGAGAAGAAGCCGATTATGTTGTATTTGGACTGGACCGTGAAATAAATTATGAAAAATACTTTCAAGCCTGTTTAGCAATCTATAATGGAGCAACCTTTATTGTAACGAATGGGGACTTGGCGCTTCCGACAGAACGAGGGTTAATGCCGGGAAATGGTGCGCTGGCATCTGTTATTAGTGCTTCTACAGGTATGGAACCTATTTTTATTGGTAAACCAAATAGTACCATTATGGAAAAGGCTGTAGATTTAATAGGTCTTTCAAGAAAAGATGTAGCGATGATTGGTGATAATTATTTTACGGATATTTTAGCAGGAATACACGCAGGAATTCCAACCATTTACATTGAGGGTGGCTTTTCAAAACGAGAAGATGTTTTGACATATGACGTACAGCCGACTCATGTATTGAAAGACTTATCGCAGTTTGAAATCTAGATGTGCTGTATATTCTAAAAATAACTCATAGATATAAAGGGATGGCTCGCATAATGACTTTTATAACAGGTACCCACCTCTTTATCGATGGTGGATATTCTGTAATCTAAATAAAAAGGCTGGGATTTCGTTATATCTCGGCCTTTTTCCTTTAGTTCTCCTATATTTCCTCTACTAAGAAAAAACCTTTGTAAAACTATGTCGGAACTCCTTCATTTCTGTTATATAAATGTAAACAATGTCTTATTTCCAGAAACATCCATCCCCTAATAAGCTAGAATTTACATGCTAAACACTATTAATCTGAATACAAAGACAATTTTGTAACCCTTGCCTCCCAACGGATTAGAGGCTATGAAATATATCTACAATCGAACTGTAATTGAATTGTAATTTGATTGTAAACGGAATAGCTTTGACTTTACATATACGTATTAATATAATCGGTTTCGTACAAGGAGGCAGGAGCATGAAAATTTTTCATAAGCTTATGCTAGCATCAAAAGCGAAAATGGTTCTTTCGAGTATTGGTGTCTTAGCACTTGTTTTATTTACGAGCTTACTAGTAGTTGAAGCAACAAAAAAAGAAGTAATCATCGTAGACAATGGAGAAGAACAAGTTGTGAACACCCACAAAAACACAGTGGCAGAACTATTTTCAGAAGTGGGAATTGCAGTTGGTGCCCATGATGACTTATCACATGAGGAAGAAGCACCAATTGAAAACGGAATGACAATCGATTATAAGACAGCAAAGCAGGTAACCGTTTCAATTGACGGGAAGCCTGAGAGTTTCTATACAACAGAAGATACTGTATTAGCATTTTTAAAACAGCAAGATCTAACCTTCTCCCAGTATGACGAGGTTTCCCATGAAGATGGCGCGTTCATTGAGGACGGCATGGAAATTGATGTGAAGCAGGCATTTGATGTTACAGTCGTCGATGGCGGTAAGGAGCTAACCATTCCTGCCACTGGTGGCACAGTAGAAGAATTGCTAGAGGAGAATGACATCGAGCTGAATAATGCTGATAAGGTGAAGCCGGCTTTAGACAAGAAGGTAAAGAAGGACACGACTGTTGATATTGTTCGTGTGACAACAGAGACGGTGGAAAAAGAAGAAGCAGTTGCTTTTGAAACGGAGAAACAAAAAGACAGCACACTGCAAAAAGGGGAAGAAAAGGTCATTACCCAAGGAGAAGATGGCCAAGTTGTAAAGAAGTATAAGATTACAAAAGAAAATGGGGAAGAAGTTTCCCGGGAAATAATTGAGGAAGAAGTTACGAAAGAGAGCAAGAACCATGTAGTAGCAATCGGTACGAAAGAGCCTGTCCAAGAAGCGGATCCAGGGCTTGTTACACTTGCTAACAAATCGGAGGAGTCACAGAGTAGCGGGGAAACGCTAACAGTAACTGCAAGTGCATTCACCGCTTCCTGTAGTGGTTGCTCGGGTGTTACGACTACTGGAATCAATTTAAAAGCCAACCCAGATCAAAAAGTAATCGCAGTGGACCCAAATGTCATTCCGCTTGGCACAAAAGTATGGGTGGAAGGCTATGGGGAAGCTGTAGCTGGAGACACTGGCGGTGCGATCCGTGGAAACCGTATCGATGTGCATGTCCCGAATCAGGGGGCAGCATATGATTGGGGAGTACGTACGGTACAAGTGAAAATCATAGACTAATACTTATTTTAGGAATTATGCTCTTCTCATGGTAAAATCATGGGAAGAGCTTTATTTACGTGGAGGGCGAGTTTTGAAGATAAAAGAAATCATCGTCGTGGAAGGTAGAGACGACACAGCTAAAATTAATCAGGCAATTCAAGCGGATACGATTGAGACGAACGGTTCAGCGGTTAATAAAGAAATCATTAACCGAATCCGTCACGCGCAAGAAAAGCGGGGCGTTATTATTTTCACCGATCCCGATTATCCCGGCCAGCGTATTCGCCACATCATAGACCAGGCCGTTCCCGGTTGTAAGCATGCATTTCTTACCCAGGACGAGGCACGGGCGAAAAATGCGCATAACAGGAGTTTGGGCATTGAACACGCTAGACCGGAAACAATAAGAGAAGCACTACGTAAAGTATATGAACTCACCGAAGAAACTCGAGGAGAAATCACAAAAGAAGATCTTCTCATCAATCGCCTCATCGGTGTAAGAGAAGCAAGTGAACGTAGAAAACAGCTAGGGGAACATTTGAAAATTGGCCATACGAACGGGAAACAATTGTTGAAACGATTAAATCAGTTCCAGATTTCCAAAGAAGAGTTCGAAGCGGCAGTAGAAGCCATCCAGCAGGAGGATTGACATGTCAACCAAATATATTGCAACCCCATCGAAGACGAAAGAAATTCTGAAAAAATATGCCTTCGCTTTCAAAAAGAGTTTAGGACAGAATTTTATTATTGATGTAAACATCTTACAAAATATTTTAAAGCATGCAGGTGTGGATAAAGATTCAGGTGTCATCGAAATCGGTCCGGGAATCGGTGCTTTGACTGAGCAACTTGCAATCCATGCGGACAAAGTTGTCGCTTTTGAAATCGATCAGCGCCTATTGCCGATTTTAGATGACACTTTAGAGGCCTATTCCAATATTGAAATTATCCATCAAGACATATTAGAAGCAGATGTCACTGAGGTAATCAGAGAACAATTCAAAGAAAATCAGCCGATCCGCATCGTCGCTAATCTGCCATATTATATTACAACACCGATTCTTTTGAAATTGCTCCATGACCGGTTGCCGGTTGAAAGTATTACCGTTATGATTCAAAAAGAAGTGGCAGAGCGGATGGCGGCTGAACCAAATAGCAAAAGTTACGGCTCCTTAACGATTGCTATTCAGTATTATACGGATGCGGAAGTGGTCATGAATGTGCCGAAGACCGTATTTAATCCGCAGCCGAATGTTGATTCAGGTATTCTAAAGTTGGAGTTACGTAAAGAGCCACCAGTCTATGTAGAGGATGAGGATTTCTTTTTCCGAATTGTTAAGGCGAGCTTTGCCCAGCGGAGGAAGACGTTACGAAATAATTTAGCAAACCTATTTACGGATATGAATAAGACGGAGATCCAGGAAGTAATGGACCAGGCTGGGATTGACGGTGGCAGACGGGGCGAATCCTTGAACATGGAGGAATTTGCACAGCTTGCTAATGTGTTTTATAAAGAAATAAATAGATAAATGAAAATACGGCAGAATGCATCGAAGCATCCTGCCGTATTTTCTTTTATCATGAATAAAATAATGGTAACCTTTAATTTAAAAATACTTGTAAAAACAAAAAGACTGGCGAGAGCTATAACGTGTATTAGTACTTATGACGCATATTATTTAGATTTAAAGATTTAAACGAACGCTTGGAAGTGACCGGTAAGAGTAGGTCCCATCCTACTTTTATTCTATTCTCCTATCTAACAACGCATAAGCCCCAATCGCAAGCTCAATCGCCTGCCGATTCGTCGGATTCATAAAATCTTCTCCCATCAGTTCCTCAATCTTTTCCAAGCGATGGTATAATGTTTGCCTCACAATGGATAGCCGTTCCGATGTTTCCTTTTTAGATCCCATCGTTTCCAAGTACACAGCAAGTGTCTGCAGTAAATCATTCTTCGTTTGTTGTTGATGATCTAGCAGCGGCCCTAAGTAATCCGAGACATATGCCTCCAATTCTTGCTTAGGGAGGTTGATCAGCAACCGGTAAATCCCAATATCCTCAAAAAACAAGATATCTAGAATATCCATTTTTTGAATTGCTAGTACCGCACTTGCTTCATCATAACACTTACTTAATTTTGAATAATCCTTTTGCAGACTGCTAACGCCAATATAACAGTCTTTCCCTCGGAAAATATTATCTTTATGACTGTTTTTAATCGCTTCCGTAATCAATGTGAACGTGTTAGTGTCGCTAGTTGCATAACTGCTCTTATAATACGAAGCAATTACAGCAATATTATTCTTCGTAATGGAGATCGCAGGGAAGAAATTATATCTTTTAAAAATGGAGCGGAGAATAATCGATTGCTGGAGCTTTATCTCTTCCCAATCCTCATCTCTTATCTCCTTATGATAAGAGCTATTTTCAATCATGATTAAGCGGTAATAAAGGTTCTCAGCCGGAGCAGGTAAAAACTTTAATGCAGCACTCGATTCATATTCCTCTCCGTGCAATAACTGTTGCACCAGATTCTCTTCTTGATTCTGTTTTCTTTCCTCGATTGTTTTATTCCTTAGCATTATCTGGGCAATGGCTAAAGTGGCACGGTCAATAATGGAGAAAGCGAACTCATCCAACTCCCCGCTTCGTTGTTGAATATAGAGATCCCCCCAAGAAGAGCCGAGCCCTTTAATTGGGAAAGCAGTGTAGTAGTCACCATGGAGAAGGACTTCATGATAGGGCTCGACTTCTCTTTTTTCGTTAATTAGAGAAAGGATAGATTCCGCTTGGTCTTTGTTTCTAAGTGGATAGTAGAATAACTGTTTATCATCAGAAATAAGTAAAACATTCAAACGGAAAGATTCATATAGTTTCTTTAGTATTTTCAAAATTCCGTTCGGTTCTAAAGACAATTCGTTAAACGCATTGGAAAGGTCATGGAGATGCTTTAGTTGTTCATGGTGACTATTAATAATGATCGTATGTAAATCCTGGGTAATATCTACAAATTTCACGACATCTGGGAATATAATAATTGGAAAATCATGATGATTAGCGAATTCAATAATCGCAGGTTCAATTTCCTGAACATGAGTCCCGAGTTCCATACAGAGCCCCGCAACTTCCAGTTCAATCAATTTCTTTAACTTAGAGATCCCATCTTTAGAATCAAGTGGCATATTAGAGCCAGTTGTTAAAATAAGCTCCCCGCCATTGATAAATGAATCAAACGCTTCCATTTCCAGAATGTGTGTCCATTTAATCTCTCGGTCGACTCCCTTTTCACCAGTAATTAAGGTGGCTCCTTTAAATAACTTTCGCTTTAAGATATCTCTTACCGTTACCTTAAAATTCCCCATCAGTTCCCCTCCAAATTGTAAAATAAATTTCCTAATAATTTTACTTTATATAAGATGATATTATTTTCGGAACAATGTAAACTTAATTATGGAATGGGACCCGAGGTATGTCAACCCAAGTAGTTGAATAACGTTACAATCACATGTTAAATACAACAGAATATACAGACTGTACATTTCGTCAAAAAATATTTTTATTATGGAAGGGAGACATTGAAATGAAAGCGCTGCAACAAACAGAAAAGTTATCACTGGAAGAAATGGATCGTCAGTATGTTTGGCACCATATTTCTCCTTATCGAGAAGAAGGAGCAACAATGATTGTTGAGAAAGGCGAAGGTTCCTGGATTACCGATCAGAATGGCAATCGTTATTTAGACGGTATGTCTGGACTATGGTGTGTGAATGTCGGTTACGGACGGGAGGAATTAGCTGAGGCTGCTGCAGAACAAATAAAGAAAATCGCCTACACGCCAATGACGAATAGTCACGAGCCAGCGATTGAACTGGCAGCAAAGGTCAATAGCATGCTGAATGATGACTATGTGATGTTCTATTCCAACAGTGGATCGGACGCGAATGAGGTTGCGTTTAAAATCGCTCGCCAATATCACCAGCAAAACGGAGACCCGAACCGTTACAAAGTGATTTCCCGTTATCGTGCATATCATGGCAGTTCGATGGGGGCTCTTTCAGCAACAGGGCAAGCTTTAAGAAAATATAAATATGAGCCACTTTCATCTGGTTTCTTACATGTTTCTCCACCGGATAACTACCGTAAACCGGATAACGTAACGGTAGAAGAATACAACTTACAAAAGGCAAGAGAAATTGAAGAGACGATCAATTATGAGCAAAAGGAATCCATCGCAGCAGTAATTATGGAACCGCTTATAACTGGAGGCGGAGTCATTATGCCTCATGAAGTGTATGCCCAGGAAGTGGAGCGTATTTGTGAGCGTCACGGCGTCTTACTCATAATTGATGAGGTCATTTGTGGTTTCGGTCGAACTGGTAAAGCATTCGGTCACCAGCAGTTCAACATTAAGCCAGATATCATTACAATGGCAAAAGGTTTAACGAGTGCGTATTTACCGTTATCAATTACGGCTGTTCGTAAAGATATTTACGAAGCATTTAAAGGAACGGAAGATAATCAACATTTCCGTCACGTGAACACGTTCGGCGGTAATCCAGCAGCTTGTGCCGTTGCTCTTAAAAATATTGAGATTATGGAACGGGAAAGTCTGTTTGAACGCTCCGAACAACTGGGTGCGAAGCTATTGCAAGGATTAAAAGAGCTGGAGAATCACCCCAACGTTGGCAATGTTCGTGGACTCGGCTTACTAGCTGGAATTGAAATTGTAGAAGATAAAGAAACGAAGGAACCAGCTCCCAATGACCGGGTTGCCAAGCTTATCGCGAGCTGTAAAGCGAAAGGATTAATCATTGGTCGGAACGGAGATACGGTTGCAGGGCAGAACAACATTTTAACACTTAGTCCACCGTTATCTTCAACAGATGAAGACATTGATTTCATCCTGCAAGTTCTGAATGAAGTATTTGCCGAAAATAAATAGCGCAAGGAAGAGTCTCAGAAGGGAAGTATTGGAAGCAATTGAAAAAGTATTATCGTAAACACATAGAAGGAGGAATTTCACGTGGCACAAACAGCAGTAGAAGTATTAAAAAACTATATTGGTGGTAAATGGGTGGAAGCAAATACAGATAAGTCGGAGCCGGTTTACAACCCGGCGACTGGAGAAGTTATCGCGCATGTGCCGATTTCATCCATTGAAGATGTGGAACATGCAGTAGAAACGGCAAACGAAGCATTCCAGGAGTGGAAGGAGTTAGCGGTACCACGCCGTGCACGGATTCTATTTAAATATCAGCAGTTATTAGTAGATAATTGGGATGAGCTTGCCCGCCTCATCACGATTGAAAATGGGAAAAACTTCGCGGAAGCTCAAGGTGAAGTTCAACGCGGCATTGAAAATATCGAGTTTGCAGCAGGTGCACCTTCACTTATGATGGGTGACTCGCTTCCATCGATTGCAACAGGGCTTGAATCAGGGGTGTATCGTTACCCAATCGGCGTAATCGGCGGAATCACACCATTCAACTTCCCGATGATGGTTCCTGCCTGGATGTTCCCAATGGCAATCGCTACTGGAAATACATTCGTATTGAAGCCGTCTGAACGGACACCACTACTTGCGAACCGTTTAGCAGAGCTTTTAGAAGAAGCAGGTTTGCCGGCAGGGGTATTCAATATTGTCCACGGTGCCCATGATGTTGTAAATGGTTTAATTGACCATGAAAAAGTAGCAGCAATTTCGTTCGTCGGTTCCCAGCCGGTAGCAGAGTATGTTTATAAGCGGGGAACGGATAAGCTGAAGCGTGTTCAAGCGTTGGCTGGTGCGAAAAACCACTCGATTGTATTAGGTGATGCGAACTTGGAGAACGCAGCGACACAAATTCTAAATGCAGCATTTGGTTCAGCTGGAGAGCGCTGCATGGCAGCATCTGTCGTCGCGGTAGAGGAATCAGTGGCAGATGAGTTTATCGCTTTATTAAAGCAAAAAGCGGATGACGTTCAAATCGGCAACGGTTTAGACGAAGGAATTTTCCTCGGACCGGTTATCCGTGAACAGCATAAAGAACGTACGTTAAGTTATATTGAAAAAGGTGAGAAAGAAGGAGCAAAACTTGTCCGTGATGGACGTAAAGACGAAGCGGTGAAAGAAGCAGGCTACTTTGTCGGCCCAACGATTTTTGACAATGTCACGCCGAACATGAAAATCTGGCAAGATGAAATTTTCGCACCCGTCCTTTCAATCTCTCGCGTGAAAGATTTAGATGAAGCAGTGGAGCTTTCCAACAAGTCCCGCTTTGCAAACGGTGCATGTATCTTCACGAAAGATGGTGGAAGCGTGCGCCAGTTTAGAGAAACAATTGATGCAGGTATGTTAGGAGTGAATATCGGAGTTCCAGCCCCAATGGCATTCTTCCCGTTCTCCGGCTGGAAGGATTCCTTCTACGGTGACTTGCATGCGAATGGAAAAGATGGACTCAACTTCTATACGCGTAAGAAGGTTATTACGACGAGATGGGTGTAAAATGAATCATTGTTTGAATGAAAAGCGCAGGATTATTTCTTGCGCTTTTTTCCTGTTTCGAGCGTTATTTAAGCCGAATGATGATAAAATAAAGGGATAGGCTACGAATAGTTGAAAGGAGAATGTAAATGGCTAAACACCGTATATATACGATGAGCTTTTCAAGTGTATATCCCCACTATATAACGAAAGCAGAGAAAAAAGATCGCACAAAGGAAGAGGTCGATGAAATCATTCGCTGGCTGACAGGCTATAGCCAAGACGAACTAGAAGCACATCTCGAAAAACAAACGGACTTTGAAACATTCTTTGCGGAAGCTCCGAAATTGAATCCTTCGCGTTCTTTGATTAAAGGTGTCATCTGCGGCGTTCGAGTAGAAGAAATTGAGGAACCATTGATGCAGGAAATTCGCTATATGGATAAACTGATTGATGAATTGGCGAAAGGGAAAAAGATGGAGAAGATTTTACTGACACCAGCCCCGCTCTAACTGATTTTAAATAAAACCCATACTCCCTTTATAAAAAAGGAAGTATGGGTTTATTATTTCGTAACCTTATCCAGTATTTCCAATTAGCGTACCTTTAATCCCACGAACGAACTGAGATCCTCTTCGTTCGTTTGATTAGACAGCCTTTAATCCCACCAACGATCTGGAATCAGCTTCATTCGTTTGATTAGACAGCCTCTAATCCCACGAACAATCTGGAATCAGCTTCATTCGTTTGATTAGACAGCCTCTAATCCCACGAACAATCTGGAATCAGCTTCCTTCGTTTGATTAGGCCTCTAATCCCGCGAACAAATAGAAATCAACTCCCTTCGTTCGATTAGAACTCCTCCATCACCTCGAACAAAGTCTTGAGATCGTATCCATACCTATAATTAATGAATTATTGGTTTCACTAATTATACCGGAGGGTGGCTTACTGTTTCAGACTGCGAAAGTTGTATGAATTAAAAAAGGTACTGCATATCCGAAGATGCAGTACCCATATTTCATGTAAGTGTTTTAAGCCTTGTTCACCAATTGATCAATAAACTCAACAACCTCATCCGTCGTACTCATCGCCAACAATTCTTCCTTATGGGAAGCAATCTGTTCTTTTGAGAGCTTGCTTAATTGTGTCCGGGCAGGGAGGATGGATGTTGCACTCATGCTGAATTCATCTAGTCCAAGTCCTAACAGAATCGGAATAGCAATCGGGTCTCCAGCCATTTCACCGCACATGCCGGCCCATTTCCCTTCTTTGTGAGCTGCTTCAATCACATTATTGACTAAGTTCAAGATTGCCGGATGGTACGGTTGATAGAGATAAGAAACCTGTTCATTCATCCGGTCAGCAGCCATTGTATATTGGATAAGGTCATTCGTTCCAATACTGAAGAAGTCGACTTCTTTGGCAAATTGTGCAGCAGTTACAGCCGTAGATGGAATTTCGACCATAATTCCGACTTCGATATTCTCGGCAACTTTAATACCTTCAGCTGCTAAATTTTCCTTTTCATCGAGTAGGATTCCTTTTGCCCGACGGAATTCTTCCAGTGTTGCAATCATCGGGAACATGATTTTTAAGTTCCCAAAGGCACTTGCCCGGAGGAGGGCACGTAACTGCGGGCGGAAAACATCTTCATTTTCCAGGCAGAAACGAATCGCACGGAAGCCTAGGAATGGGTTTAATTCTTTCGGCAAATCCATGTAGTCCAGCTCTTTATCGCCCCCGATATCTAGCGTACGGACGACAACTGGTTTGTCACCCATCTGTTCAAGCACGGATTTATATGCTTCGAATTGTTCTTCTTCAGATGGCAGTTCACTTTTACCCATGTATAGGAATTCAGTCCGGTAAAGGCCGACACCTTCTGCTCCGTTATGAAGTGCACCTGCTACGTCATCTGGAGTGCCAATATTCGCTGCAAGTTCGACTTGAGCACCGTCTTTTGTAATAGTAGGCTCGTCTTTTAATTTAGCCCACTCTTCACGTTGTTTCGCGTAAGCCTCTTGTTTTTCTCTATATGTTGCCAGTTCCTCATCGGTTGGATGGACGATGACGTTACCTTCTAGTCCATCAATAATGATGAGATCATTTTGTGAAACGGATTCGGTGATATTTTTCGTTCCGACAACGGCAGGTATTTCGAGTGATCTCGCCATAATGGCAGAATGTGAAGTCCGGCCACCTATGTCTGTTGCGAATCCTTGAACAAACTCGCGATTCAATTGCGCAGTGTCGGACGGTGTTAAGTCCTCGGCGATAATGACGACCTCTTCGTCAATCAATGCAGGGTTCGGGAAGGTGACACCAAGTATATGTGCCATGACCCGTTTCGTAACATCCTTAATATCTGCGGCACGTTCCCGCATATATTCGTTGTCCATGTTTTCGAACATATCGATGAACATCGTGGATACTTCTTCTACAGCAGTTGCTGCAATAACCTTATCCGTTTCGATTTTTTCTTTCATTGGATTAATTAATTCCGGGTCATTTAAAATTAAGAGATGAGCAGAGAAAATCGCAGCATGATCCTCGCCAAGCTTATTTTCCGTATGCTCTTTGATTTTCTCGAGTTCTGTTCTAGAAACTTCCAATGCTTGTTCTAGCCGACTTATCTCTTCCTCCGTATTTTCGGTCGTTACTTTTTCAAAGGATAAGTCTGGTGTTACGAGTTGATATGCTTTAGCAATCGCTATACCAGGTGATGCTGCAATTCCATTTAATTGTATGTTCATTTTACCAACCCCTGAATAAATTATCGTAATTTCTTATATTTAGTCTCCTCTTTCATTATACGCGTTTAAAATAACTTTAAGCAAGGGATGTCCCGCTTCCAATCCGGAAACTTCTTTTAGTGCTTCTTGGACACCCTGATCTGCAATCATCTTTTGTAACTTTACTGCTTCATTATCTTGTTCATTGGTAAATTTGAGAGCTGCTGCGATTGTTTTTGCGAGATAGGTTGGTTCTTTCCCAGTTACGTCCATATACATGGATGCCGGGCGAATAAGTCGTTCTCTCGCGCCTAGCTTACGGATTGGACCTCTTGCTACTCTTGTGATTTCATCTGAAATATATGGATTCATAAAGCGGCCGATAATTTTTTCAGTATAAGCTTGATGTTCTTCCCGGTTAAAGTCGTATGTTCGAATTAATGCTTCGCCTGACTCATGCAATGCGCCTTTAATGATTTCTTGTACCTTTTCGTCATTAATTGCTTCTGTAATGGTTTGATATCCCATTTGATGACCGACATAAGCGACGGCTGCGTGACCAGAATTTACCGTGAATAGCTTACGTTCGATATAAGGGGTGAGATCATCCACGAAAGTGATCC
This sequence comes from Oceanobacillus indicireducens, assembly GCF_014647195.1. Classification (GTDB taxonomy): domain Bacteria; phylum Bacillota; class Bacilli; order Bacillales; family Amphibacillaceae; genus Oceanobacillus; species Oceanobacillus indicireducens. Next base: position 119,453 of record NZ_BMOS01000011.1, read on the forward strand.
CATTAACATCTGGCTTGGTACCTTTGATTGCAGGTTCTTCAACAACCCATTCATAGTAAGGTTCTACAGAAACTTGGAGTAAATTGTCATGTTTCTGGTTCGGTACAATTCGGTCCACCGCTGCATCTGGGAAGCCGAACAAGTTATCAATTGTTGTCTTTTCTTCTTGTGTCAGGTGTTCGTAAACTTTCTCCTTTAAAAAGGAAGTGCCACCGACCATGTTTTCACAGGCGATAATATTCAGCGGTTGATTAGTTGTTTTAGCTCGTTCTTTCAAACCCTTAGCGATGAGCCCAGCAATGATTGGCAATACATTTGGCCCGACAGCAGTTGTAATCATATCCGCATGGACAATCGCCTGGATGACTTTACCCGGGTCTTGGATACTGTTAATTCCGGAAATATTTTTAACGGTTAAGGATTCGCTTTCCTCTGTTGCTAGTACGACGGTGTATTGTTTTTTCTCATTGATTTCTTTAATCACTGCTTCATTCACATCAACAAATGTTGTATGATATCCCGCTTGATGGAGTAATAAACCAATAAAACCACGTCCAATATTGCCTGCACCAAAATGTACTGCTTCCATTTAGTTCACCTCCTCAAAGATACGAATGATTTCTTCTTCTGACGCTGCGTCAAGAATCGATTGGATATTGTCTTCATCGGAAAGCACGATTGCGATATTGGAGAGAATATCTAAGTGCTCGTCTCCTTTACCAGCAATACCGATTAAGATTTTCACCGTGTTGCCATCTCCATACTCTACACCTTCCGGGACGGTAACGACAGATAAGCCCGATTCATTCACTAATGACTTCGCATCTTCTGTACCATGTGGAATAGCGACGAAGTTCCCCATAAAGGTCGATGTTAATTCTTCCCGTTCAAACATTTTATCAATATAGGAAGGTTCGACATAGCCATTATTTACTAAAATTTGACCTGCGTAGCGAATCGCTTCTTCCTGATTTTTTAATGAAACATTCAACTTAATATTTTCTTTTGCTAATACTTCTTTTGCCATGGTAAACACCACTCCTTACATAGAGATTGTTCAAAAAGCTCATTAAAAACTATAGTAACCTTTTATCCTTTAAAAACGTTTGAAAACGCTCGGCTAAGTAGAATTTGATTGCCGTTTCATCAGCAGATTCAAATAAACGAACTGCTTCGTCTTCCTGGATGAGCAAGCTGCTTAAATAACTTAGTGTTTCTAAACTTTCTTGCTGAATATCTTTGGGGGCAAGCATGACTAGGATATGTTTCACTTCCATCTCTTTTCCGTCCATTCCCCTCATTGGTCGCGGATTTTCTAACACATAAATTGAAAAATGGATGGAAGGCACGTCTCTAGAACGTGTATGGAAAAGTGCCAAGTTCGTATCTGGTATCCCGAGCCCGCCAACTTGCTCCCTTTCCATTAGTTTAGTAAAAACCGTTTCGCTGTTCTTTATTCTTTTCCGCTTTTCCAAATCGATACAAATCGCTCGCAACGTTGATTCTGAGTGATTCCGTTCATCGACATAGAAGGAATGGAGCAGGTCAAGAATTGTTTCGGTATAAAGCTTGATGGCCTCTAACTGCAAAAGCGAATTCGGATTACTTTTTTGCTTTTCATTATTTACAACGAGTCTCTGCTGGCGAATTGCTTTCTTAATCTGCTGGACTTCTGATTGATTTAACATTGGAGAAACGAGAATATAATCGGTTTCCTCCAGCTCTTTTAAGGGAAGCGTTGAAATGATTAAATCGTATTGATCCAAGTCTTCCTCGTCTACATCGAACATCGATTTGTTTTCTATTTGCTTAATTTCCGGCACTTGTTTCATTAATTGAGTTGCTAAGATTTTCGCCGTGCCAATCCCACTGGAGCAAATAACAAGAGCCTTTTGTCTTTCACCTTTCAGTAATGCAGCTGCAAAATGGAGGACGATAAATCCAATTTCATCATCCGGGAAATCTAAATCGGGAAAAATGACGCTCGTCGCTTCTCCAATTAAATGAAACAAATCATCATAGTCATGTTTAATCTGCTCGATCATTGGATTCGTAATCTTCATCCGCTTATTAATCCGGTAAATGGCCGGTTTCAAATGGGTAACTAAATCATTTAGTAATTGATTGTTTCCCATCATATCCACATGAATCTGTTTACTTACATAAGCAATTAACTGCTTAACCTGATAGGCAAATCCTGTGTTCTCTACTTCTAATAAAACATGTTGGTCTGAGCGAAGTTTCGCTCCCATTAAATGCATGGTAATATAACCGATCTCATCGTTGGGGATGCTGATCTCCAAGCTTGTTCCCAATTCGCTGATGATTTTTTCCGCTATCTTATATTCTTTTGTACCCTGTAACTGTTCGAAATATGCCTGGTCAAATTGAATCGTATCCCCTTTTTGCAGTCGTTCGATTGCGAGTGCAAGGTGGACAACTAAACCGACGCGTGCACTATCGGCTAATTCATAGGGGAGCTTTGTACTTGCTTGTTCCACCGTTTTTTCAATTACTCGTAATTTATCTGGATCGACGAGTCCCAATAAGCGGTTGGAAATGGTTGGCGTCTGTTTGTTTTGGATGTTTTCCTTTAGTAGGGAAATGAAGGAGAAAGGGTCCACATATTTGGCAATTAAATGCGTAATTGCGGACCGCTTATTCGCTTCATCTCCTTCAATTTGCACGCCATATCCTCTGCGACGGGTAAGTGTTAAGTGAAAGTTCTCTAATTCCGCTTCCAATTGATCCAAGTCGTTACTGATTGTCGCAACGGTTACATCCAATTCGTGAGCAAGGGTGAATAATTTCACCGGCTCATTCGCTTCAAGCAACATGGATAGAATCATTGCTTGTCTTTCTTCTTGGGTATAGTCATTCGGACTAATACTTGTAAGCAGCCGTTCTAATAATTGTTGATCTGCTTGTTCACCAACGATTTGAAGCCCGACACCAGCCTTTTTATCAAGCTCCATCCGGTGGTTTAAAAGGATTTTTTCAACACCTTTTAAATCCCGGTGAATCGTCCGTGGGCTGACGTCAAGGGCTTCAGCAAGATCTCCTACTGTCACTTGTACTTGCTTTTGAAGTAAGAAAAGAATGATTTTTCCTTCCCGCGCTGTAATACTCAAGGCGAATTCTCCCCCATTAATTATCTTTCAGGCGCTCTACCAGCTCGTCATATTTCGGGCTGCTCAAGAAATTATCAACGGAAATATGTTCCGCCGTTGGAAGCTTATTCTTCGCACGATTCGTCAAATCCTTATGGGTGATGACAATATCTGCATCATCCGGGATGTCATTAATCGCTTTATTCGTTACGAAAATATCGATATCTGCCTTCTTGAATTTATTTTTAAGTAACGAGGCACCCATCGCACTTGAACCCATACCAGCATCACAAGCGAAGATAATTTTATTTACTTCTTCTTTCTCATGTTCTGGTTCAGGTGCTGTTTCTTCTGTCCCTTGATCTGAGTCATCTGTTACTTCTCCTGTAAGCAATCGATCTATGAGTTCATCGTATTTCGGACTGTTCAGGAAGTTATCGACAGAAATATGCTCAGCTGTTGGAACTTTTGCCTTTGCACGATCAGTCAAGTCTTTATGGGTGATAACTATATCCGCGTCATTTGGAATATCATTGATTGCTTTATTCGTTACGGAAATGTCGATATCCAATTTCTTGAATTTATTTTTCAGAAGGGATGCACCCATTGCGCTTGAGCCCATACCAGCATCACAGGCGAAAATAATTTTATCGATTTGTTCTGGTTTTTTCTTTTGGATGGTGACTGTTTTTATAATGTCTTCATTTTCTTCTTCATCTTGGTTCAAAGCACCTGTAACAGAGCTTTTCTTCCCTTTCATTTCTTCCATTTTACCTGTTGCATCTGCCAAACTATCCGTTTCGGTTTTGCTTGATTTTAAAATGATAGCAGAAATAACAAAGGTAACAGCAGCTGCCACTAGAACACCTAGGATTACACCAAGATAACTGTCTTGTGCCGTCATTGCAAGGACAGCGAAAATACTACCAGGTGATGAAGGTGCAACTAATCCTGCGCCAAACAGCTGGAACATGAACACACCGCTCACACCACCAGCGATTACTGCAAGAATTAGAATTGGTTTCATCAATACGTAAGGGAAATAAATTTCATGTATCCCACCGAAGAACTGAATGATTGCTGCCCCCGGTGCAGAACTCTTGGAAGCGCCTTTACCAAATATCATGAATGCGAGTAATATCCCGATACCCGGACCAGGGTTTGCTTCCAGTAAGAATAGAATTGATTTTCCAACTTCACTCGCTTGATCTGCACCAATCGGACTTAATATCCCGTGGTTAATTGCATTATTTAAGAATAAAATTTTCGCAGGTTCAATAATGATGTTGGCAAGTGGTAATAACCCCGCATTAATAATCACTCCGACCCCTGCTGCAAGCATTGTGTTCAATCCTTCAACTACTGGTCCAATTGCATAGACAGCAACAATCGCAAGTAATGCTGCCAAAATCCCTGCAGAGAAGTTATTGTAAAGCATCTCAAACCCTTGACGAATCTTCGCCTGGAAGAGATCATCTATTTTCTTCATTAAATAGCCGGCAAGTGGTCCCATAACCATAGCACCGAGGAACATTGGAATATCCGCTCCGACGATAACTCCCATCGTAGCCGTAGCACCAACAATTCCACCACGTATGTCATAGACCATCCGACCGCCTGTAAACCCTATCAATAATGGCAATAAGTAGTGCAGCATCGGGTCAACCATTGTTGCCAATTGTGCATTTGGCAACCAACCATCTTCAATAAATAAAGCCGTTATAATCCCCCAAGCAATAAATGCACCGATGTTCGGCATGATCATTCCGCTTAAATAACTACCGAACTGTTGCGCTTTTGCTCGAATGCCCTTCTGTTCAGCCATTTTACACACTCCCTTTAAAGTAATATCCTATACTTTTATTCTAGAGTAATACGCTCACACTACTCAATGGAATCTAAACATAACTTTGGCAAGGGACTTGTTGCCATCATTTGAATTGGTTGTCTCTGCTGTTACTATGCCCATTTTAAGTGATAAGATAAACTTGAGAATACAAAATAAGCACCCATGGCTTACAAAGCCAGGGTGCTTATTCTCCTTCTTATACTTGATTCATCACTGAACAAGCTGCTTCGTCCGCAATAATCGTTACGTTTGAATGTTTTTTCAAGACAGACGCTGGGACTTCTTCTGTTACGTCACAAGTGAGTAAGGTTGCCAAGGCCTCTGCTTTATTTTCACCAGAAATAAGCAGAAGTATTTCTTTACTTTCCATAATCGTTTCAATTCCCATAGAGATTGCCTGAGTTGGCACTTCTTCAATAGAGTGAAAGAAGCGTGAATTTGCCTCAATGGTCGATGCTTCCAAATCAGCAACTTGGGTTCTGCTAGTAAATGATGTACGAGGTTCATTGAAGCCGATATGGCCGTTTGCACCAATTCCTAGTACTTGAATATCGATTTCCCCTGCAGCCTGGATGGCTTCTTCATATTCTTCGCATTCTTGCCGTAAATCTGGAGCAATTCCATTGGGAATCTGGACATTATCTAATGAGATATCAATATGATCGAATAATTTATCTTTCATAAAATAATAATAGCTGTTCGGGTCAGTCCTTTCGATGCCGACATATTCATCGAGGTTAAATGTCTTTACCTGCTGAAATGAAACCTTGCCTTGGTTATATTTCTTAATTATTTGTTTGTAAAGCCCTTCAGGAGTCGAGCCGGTAGCTAATCCTAATACAGGATTTTCGAGTTCATTGATTCTTTCAACGAGGAAAGAACAAGCTCTTTCGCTCAATGCATCATAATCTTTTACTTGAATGATTTTCATCTTTTTACTCTCCTTGTAGGAAACGCGCATCTTAGATAGATGACGTTAAGATTGATATGGTCAGGAACAACCATATTGATACATTAAGTTTAGCACTTTTGAAATTGATAAAGTGTGTCAATTTCAAGAATTTGTGTAGATATTCACAATGGGGTTGATGTATGATAAAAGAAATGAGTTAGTAAGATTATGATGCGGGAGGGGTTAACGATTAATATTTCAATTATTAAAGCAGCTCCAGAACATACGGAAGAGATAAGTACAATCTGCTCCATTGGCTGGCGGCAAACGGTTCAAGGTGTTTATGATGAGGAATACCAGGCCAAAAATGTAGAACATTGGTATAACCATGAACGGGTTCTTGAAGATATTGTTCAAGGTGCATACGCGCACGTCGCATTGGTAGATGGAAAAGTTGTTGGGACAATCGGAGGGGTGATGACAGATCCAAGTGTCAGTGAGATATATGTTTTCTATGTAGATGAAAACTATAGATATCAAGGTATTGGTGCAAGGCTACTCGAGGCATTTACGAAGAAACATGTAGAAAAAGGTGCAAGGGAACAGTATGTATCTGTTCAAGAGGGAAATGAACTTGGCATCCCTTTTTATATGGCTCGTGGCTTTCGGCAGCTGGAGCAGAAAGGGCGCTATTTACGGCGAATTGGTTAAGGTCTGTCTTCCCAGGGCTCAAGCTGGCCAACCGTGAGCACTTGCCTTTTTCCTTTAATTGCTTCAATTACACCATCAGAAATTTCCTTATGAGTTAACCATCTGGAGTGATTGCCCTCGATTACAAAGCCCAGTCGGACTTGATGGTACAAGCAATTATTAGGTACAATCGTCTTTTGTTTGATTTTATCTAAATCTGTACTGCTGCCTAGTATATGGAATAATTCCCACTCATTTTGACTTTTAGAGACTTCATTTATGATTATTGGCAGGGCATTTTCAGCAATGGAATGAATCCATGCTACTACGATATTGATGTTGCCATTTTTCTTAATTGTACCCGCTATTTGTTCTTGTAACTTTTCTTCATTTGTATAATTAACGAGGAGTGGTGTTATCTTTTCACTTGAAACAGTCTTGCTCATTAGTTCTTCCATCCGTTCAGGGTTACGAGCAATGATGGACACGTGATAACCTTGATCAACTAACCAGAGTGATACGTCCGATAACATGCCTGTTCCACCAACTACTAGTGCGTGTTTCATTCCAATCTGCTCCCTCTAAGTTAATTTTTTTAAAATCAAGTTGTATCGCGATATTGGGGATCATCACCCGTTCAGACACATGAACGGGTAATGATAAGATTTTATATCTATCTTATTCCTCTCTCATATTGAAACGGTGGACTTACTTTCCGAGTTAGTTTTTTCTCTGCGTGTAATCCCCAATAAGGATCGTTCAGCATACCTCTTGCTATAGATACGAGCTCTGCATCTCCATTAGTAATGGTCGCTTCAGCAAGTTCTGGATTGCTCAAATTACCTACTGCGATTACTGGAACGTCCAATTGTTTTTTGAATTCACGTGCGAAAGGAACTTGATAGCCTGGGGTGTTTAATGGTTTACGTTTACCTGGAGGACCTTCTCCACCGCTAGAAACGTGAAAGACATCAACACCTGCTTCTTTAAATCGCTTGGCAATCGCGATCGAATGTTCTAAGTCATATCCTCCATCGATATATTCTACAGCAGACATACGCATAAGAAGTGGCATATCTGCAGGTATTACGCTTTTTACTGCTTTAACAATTTCTTCCCCGAACAGAGCCAAATCTTTTCCATACTCATCTGTACGATTATTAATGCTCGGTGACATGAATTGATGGATAAGATAGCCATGGGCACCGTGTAACTCAATCGTATCAAATCCAGCTTTTACTGCTCGCACGGCAGCTTCCTTAAATTGCTGAACCGTTTCTTTTACTTCTTCGGTTGTTAAAGCTCGTGGGGCTTTTAGTCCATCATTCATAGTTTCTTCTGGCAATACTTCTACTGGAATATCGGAAGGCCCTACCGGTTGTTTTGCATCTTCCGCTTTTCTCCCAGCATGAGCAATTTGAATACCAACCTTGGCATCATGCTTTTTGATAGCTTGAACAAGGCGTTCGTAATGTGGAATATGTTCATCTGACCATAATCCAAGGTCGTTATCAGTAATCCGTCCCTCAGGAGTAACACTTGTCATCTCCATAATGATAAGACCAGTTCCTCCAACCGCTCGTGAGACGTAGTGAACAAAATGCCAATCATTTGGAATCCCATCTTCTTTTGTTACGGAATACTGACACATCGGCGCCATTACAATTCGGTTTTTTAATGTTAAATCCTTGATCGTGTAAGGACTGAATAGTTGACTCATTATATAAACTCCCTTCATTTGCGCATGCATACAATGTAACTTTTAATATATGCAAGTGCAAATAATTGAATTTAGAAAGGATTATTCTTATGGATCATAATGAGCTGGTATGGCAGTTTGTTTAAGGTTTTTTATATACAGAAAATATACTGTCACTCGATGTATGAATTAAATTTATTTACTTGTGAAATAGAGGAATGAATATAATAAAGATTCTATTAAAATGTGTGTATCATCACTAAATTCGTGGTATAATAAACATATACAGGTAGAAATGTGCATATAATAAAGCAGACCGTTCATGCTAGTTACATGAACGGTCGCAATAGACCGAACCCCAACAAGAGGGGCTAGGCAGCACAAGGAAAAAATAATCCCTCAGCGCCGAGCAAACGCATGTGAGGGGTTATTTTTTATGGTTTTTATCAGAAACGTGAAGGCTGATATATTATCATTCTTGAATAACTCAATTATTTTTTTAGTAATCAGTTGACTAGTCAACTAAAAGCGGAGGAGATTTACATGTTTACCATACCAGGCCATCATCATATTTCGATGATTACAAAGAACGCCAGTCAAAATAACCATTTTTATAAACAAATATTAGGTTTACGCCGTGTGAAAGTAACGGTGAACCAAGATGATCCATCGATGTATCATTTATTTTATGGAGATAAGACAGGTAGTCCGGGTACGGAACTGACCTTTTTTGAGATTCCGATGTCAGGACATACGTACCGTGGAACAAACGCGATCACAAGAATCGGGTTACTAGTACCATCAGTGGAAAGCCTTCATTATTGGAAGGAACGCTTTGAAAAGTATGACGTATATCATGATGAAATAGGGACATATGCGAATCGCCCGGCATTAAAATTTGAAGATCCAGATGGACTGCGCCTCGTGTTACTCGCCTCCAGTGAAAGAATCGGCCACTGGGAAACATGGGAGAAATCAACTGTTCCGAAAGAGCATCAGATTCAAGGAATGGGTCCGATTGAAATAACTGTACGCCGACTTGAAAAGCTAGCAAATACCCTTATAGATATGTTCGGTTATACAGAGGTAAGCCGGAATGAAAGTGAAGCAATTTTTCAATCCGTTGAAGGAGAAGCTTTTGGAGAAATTGTTGCGAAATATATGGATGGACCTGTTGAAAGACCAGGTCGCGGCAGTATTCATCATTTGGCAATCCGTGTGCGAAATGACGAAGAACTAGAGTATTGGAGTGAACAGGTAAAACAAAGAGGTTTCCATTCGTCAGGTATTGTTGACCGATTCTACTTCAAGAGCCTGTATTTCCGAGAGTCAAACGGCATTCTTTTTGAAATAGCAACGGATGAACCAGGATTTACGGTTGATAGTGATGTCGAAAGCTTAGGCGAGCAACTTGATTTACCACCGTTTCTTGAAGAACATCGAGAGGAGATTGAAGCGAAGTTAGCTCCGATTGAAGAGCAGGAGGAAAAATAACATGATTGAAATCTTACCGAGAATTAATGAATTAGCAAAGAAGCAACGTGTAGCAGGGCTAACTCGTGAGGAAAAAGCTGAACAGAACATGCTTCGGGAAAATTATTTACGAGCAATCCGCGGGCAAGTGCTTGATACATTCTCTGGGATGAAGATGATGGACCCGCTTGGGCAGGATATAACACCTGAGAAGGTTCGTCATTTGAAAGAAATAAAGGAGTAACTGACATTTTTTCAATAAATAATGTAAACTAGCACATTATTCCAGGTCATCTATTTCAAACTAATTC
>NZ_BMOS01000012.1:0-15227 GCF_014647195.1 Oceanobacillus indicireducens
CTGCACTAGCACATCCTGTGCGTCGTAGCAACGTACAAACTGTGCCTCCAGGACGGGAGGTAGTTCGATGTTGCCCCAGGACGGGGCGTACTTAATCGAACTTCCCCTTCTCTGAAATGAGATAAAGGAAACATGCCCCTTTAGGGGTATGCCGCTGTTGGGCTTTAGCCCGTACTTAAGCGGCCTTCCTTTAGTTTTGAGTTGATGTTGACTTATCGATTGGAAGAGTGTGAAGTATGCTAGTTGCTGGGCGCAGAGCGGACGTGGCTAGCCCCGGATACCTAATTTATCACAGCATTTTTATTTTATAGTTTCTTATACTGGAACAAAAACGCGGGTACAACATACGATAATGCATGGGACTTCATCATTTATAATGAGGTGAATGGTATGAGTCGGTATTATCGTTATCGCCTACCTCCTTGGGCGAGGCAATGCTTGTTCGTTATAGAAAAAGCGATGGCGCCGTTATTAGTATATCAGCTTCTCCGTACGATTATACTTCCGACAACTTTAGATGTATTTTTACTAGGTGTTTTCGTATTTCTCTATATTGCTTTTTACTTGGAATGGTTTTAATCGTCTTTCCTTGCTCTTTGTTCAAGCATTTCTTGGAAACTCAACCCGAAGATTAATCGGCGGTAAATCTGTTCAAGTTCAATAGACAACTGTATATGGGAAATATTAGTTTCATTGGTTGTATGGTATTGCTCGACTAAGCGTAAATATTCTTCACTGTTCAGCAAATATAGGCTGAGTAAAGCTTGTTCCAAGGAAGTTAACGGATTCTCTTCCATATAGGTGGAGAAATTTTTCAGAAAGTGGCTCTTCAACTGAGGCTCATGGATTGCTCCGTAACGGAACAAGTCCATTAAATCAAAGACTGCATGTTTATAACAGGCGCTTTCCCAATTAATAAAATAATGATCAAATATATGGCCGGCTTGTAAATTACCATGATTCAGACTGATTCCCCAACTCGATTCCTCCTCCGCGAGGGAAAGGATTTCATCTACTAGTTGACGGGAGCGGAAAAGGGAGAATCGTATATCACGATAATGGGTTAATACTTGCAGTTCAAAGGGAGATGGATAATGTTTTTGTTCGATGATTTCTATCCACGCAAGTAGCCGAGTTTCATCTTTTGTACAGTTTCCTTGATATGTTTGAAAACGATTCGTCAATTCATCCTTGTTTAATCGGTACAGATTTTTCGTTTGAACATGAATTCTACCGATTTGCCTATAGATGGACTGGATGCGATTTTCACCAATAAATCTAGTATTTGTCTCTATCCAAGGTGTCAGGTAATAAAACTCACCTGCAAATTCAACATACATTTCCCGATTCCGGGTTAAATAAACAGGGATAATTTCATGGAGGTTTTCCTGATTTGCGCGGGTGTAGACGGACACCCAATTTTCTATGGATTGTTTATCTAACCTGCTCCGTTTTAATGCATATTCTTTTCCGCCTGCCTTTACTTTATGCAGCCGGTCCGTAACAGCGACAATTGCCTGAGGATATATATTATAGGCTTTAAGAATTTCAGCTTGTTTCTCCATCCTGATAACCTCCGGAATGCTTAACATAGGAAAACCCCTTGCTTCCATTCACAAGGGGATTATTTCATTTCTTCGGGATATACAGTAACTGTCCCTCGCTAATATCAAAGTCTTCATCAAGTTTATTTTGTTTGATTAACTGCAGGGCACTAACTTGAAATCTTTCCGCGATTGATTCGATCGTATCGTCTTCTTGCGCAATGCAAATACGCATTTTTGCATAGCTTTCTTCCTCTTCATGGCGGAATATGTCTTTTAAATAACTAACATCATTTACAACTTCATCCGTCTTTCCATCTTCTTCTACTTCCTCTTCTTCCTTCGCACGGATTATCAGTTCATTTTCTTGCACTTCTTCCGTTTCCGGTTCCGGTTCCCGTACTTCATTTACATCTATTACCTCTTCCACTTCCGTTTCTTCCTCTTGCTCCAACTCCTCTGCTACTTCCTTGGTCCTTTCCTCTTCTGCAACAACCTCTTCTCTTTCCACTTCAAATGTGAATGAGTCTGGTTCTTCGTCCTCTTCCGACTCTACTTTCCTTTCCTCTGTTTCTCGTTCTTGCCATAAATCGACTTCCGCTTTAATTCCTTGAATTTCCGCTACTGCAGTAAGCTGTAATTTTGAATTTGCCGGTAATTCATAATCAAAGTTAATAATTTCTATTCTAATATCATCCATGTTCTCAATCCGGTATTCCGGAACGGAAATATCTACAGGAAAACGATGATAAAATTCAGCCATATTATCTTCTTTACTCTCTACTTTTTCCACAAACCTTCTCGCATCCAAATCATCAAGCTCATCTAGTGCAGGGTGATCTGTTTCGTCTATCCGTTGTTCATCGCGCATATATTCTCCCCGCAGTTCAATCTCGCCCCGGATGGACACGTACGTATCATATGGTTGAATCGTTATTTCCGGATTAAGTGAAACGCCTATTAATTCGAGTACTTCATCGCCTCGGTCAAAATATAATGTTTCTTGTAATTCAAATTGAAAATTTTGATTAGCAGAAGACAAAATAACTCCTCCCTTCTCCATTGCCTATACAGTTAAACCCTGTGTATACACTATCTATATGAATGGATAAAAGGAGATATGCATGAAAAAAACCTGATACAGCTGGAGGATAGGCATAGGTGAGACCCCGCAGGGCGCCAGCCCGAGGAGGCTCACCAGCCGCCTGCGGAAAGCGAGAGGTGTCTGGACTGCGGACCTCCAGGAAACAGTTGCACTTACGCTGAATGAAAGTGATTATAATGGATTGCAGTTATTTAGTTAGATTTGCAAACACCCGGTTCACTGCTTGGATTGTTTTTTCAATGTGTTCCATCGTATGTGCAGTTGATAGGAATAGTCCTTCAAATTGGGATGGTGGCAGGAAAATTCCTTCTTCAATCATGCCGCGATAATAAGCCGCGAAACGATCTAAATCAGAAGTTTGTGCTGTTTCAAAGTTGATGACTTCTTCAGCTGTAAAGAATACACCAACCATAGAACCGACACGGTTAATTTGTAATGGAATACCATGTTGCTCGCTAGCTTCCTGGAAACCTGCCTCTAACCGGTCAGCTAATTTCCCGAGCTCTTCATACGCCGCCTCGTCCATCGCTTTTAATGTTTCGTAACCCGCTGTCATTGCTAGAGGGTTTCCGGATAATGTTCCCGCTTGATAGATCGAACCTTGAGGTGCGATTTGTTCCATAATCTCTCGTTTTCCACCGAATGCACCGACCGGAAGCCCTCCACCGATAACTTTCCCAAGACAAGTAAGGTCCGGTATTACGTCATAATAACCCTGAGCACAATTATAACCAACACGAAAGCCTGTCATGACCTCATCAAAAATAAGTAATGCACCATGTTTTGTTGTAAGTTCACGCAAGTTTTGTAAGAAGTTATTTCTTGGTGGAACGACTCCCATGTTACCGCAGACAGGCTCGGTAATGACCGCAGCAATCTGGTCTCCGTACTGTTCGAATGCAAGCTGAACACTTTCATAATCATTATATGGAACTGTAATCGTGTTACTTGCAGTCGAAGCCGGTACCCCTGGGCTGTCCGGGAGACCAAGTGTTGCTACACCGGAACCAGCTTTAATTAATAAGGAATCACCATGGCCATGATAGCTTCCTACAAATTTCACAATAATATCTCTGCCAGTATATCCACGGGCAAGCCTGATTGCACTCATCGTCGCTTCGGTACCCGAATTTACCATCCGAACCATTTCGATGGAAGGCACTCGTTCTTTTACTAGTGCAGCCAATTTATTTTCCATTTCAGTTGGTGCACCGAAACTCGTTCCTTTATCAACTACTTCTTTCAATTTGGTTGTTACCCGCTCATCGGCATGACCTAAAATAAGCGGTCCCCAACTTAACACATAATCAATATATTCATTTCCATCAATATCCGTAATCGTCGCACCTTTCCCCTCTTCCATAAAGATTGGCGACATGCCGACTGATTTAAAAGCGCGAACGGGTGAGTTCACACCACCAGGCATTAGGTCAACTGCTTCTTTATATGCATCAATGGATTTTGAAAAGTTTTTCATCGTTCGTTCCTCCTTCATGAATTACGTAAAACTGCCGCAACGTCTTTTGCAAAATATGTTAATATAATTTCTGCTCCTGCACGTTTCATGGAAGTTAGCATTTCAATCACAAGTTGTTGTTCATCAATCCAGCCATGCTGTGCGGCAGCTTTTACCATTGCATATTCTCCGCTCACATTATAAGCAACAACGGGAAGGTCAAATTCATTTCTGATGTCACGGATAACGTCGAGATAGGATAACGCTGGTTTGACCATAAGAAAGTCTGCTCCTTCTTCAACGTCTGACCGAGCTTCCCTGATTGCTTCCAGACGATTTGCCGGATCCATCTGGTATGTCTTCCGGTCACCGAACTGCGGAGCACTATCGGCCGCATCGCGGAAAGGTCCGTAAAAGGCTGAAGCATATTTAACTGCGTATGACATAATCGGAATGTGGGTAAACCCTGCCTCGTCCAGTGCTTCTCTTATAACTGCGACAAAGCCGTCCATCATATTAGATGGTGCAATAATATCCGCCCCTGCCTCAGCTTGAGATACAGCTGTTTTTGCAAGCAATTTTAATGACTCGTCATTATCTACATCATTGCCATGAATCACGCCGCAATGACCGTGGTCTGTATATTCACAAAGACATGTATCAGCAACAACGAGCAACTCAGGATACTTTTCTTTTACAAGCTTGGTGGCTTGCTGCACAATCCCGTCTTCTGCATACGCCCCGGAACCAACCTCGTCTTTACCTGTAACGACACCGAAGAACATAAGTGCACGTATACCTAATTCATATGCTTCTGTTACCTCTTCCATTAAGCGGTCCAGTGAGAATTGGTAAACAGAAGGCATCGATGGCACTTCATTCTTAATATTTTCCCCTTCGATGACAAATATCGGATAAATAAAATCTTCAACATGAAGATGTGTTTCACGCACCATCGCCCGCATTGATGCACTACTCCGTAAGCGGCGATGTCTCTTAAATTGATTATTCATTCTCAAATCTAACATTCCTTCCATCAATTAATCTTGAATCATTGCTTCGAGCATTCCTTCAATCGTGAATGTTTTTGCAGTGATCAACTGGTTGAAACCTGCCGCACTTGCCGCCTTTTTCGTCGTTGTACCGATACAGACACAAGGAACCGGAACAGGTTCTCCATATAAGTCAATAAATGCGTTCACTGTTGAAGGGCTTGTAAAGGTGAGATAATCAAAGGCATTCTTCTGTATCACTTCATGCAATCGTTCTTTTATACCTCCATTTATCATTGTCTCATATACTTCTATCGAATCGAAAGCAATGCCTCTTTCCGTGAATTTTTTCGGTAAAATATCCAAGGAACGGCTACCCCGCACTAATAAAATCTGTTCTCTATTTTGGTAAATCGGCAGGAAAATCGCTGCCAAGGATTCTGCATCATATGTATCAGGCACGAGATCAGCTGTATAGCCGAATCGTTGTAGTGCCAAATCCGTTTTATGACCAACCGCAGCGATTTTTACTTGCTCCCCAAAATGGCCACCATTTTTATCATATGCAGCAAAAAAGCAATTCACGCCATTTGCACTCGTAAAAATAATCCAATCATAGCTTTTCAGACGATTGAAAACATCCTGCTCATTGCTTGCTGTTATACTATTTATCCGAAGAAGCGGGATTTCAATCGGTATGCCTCCGAGTTCTCGTATTTTTTCCGAGAAACTCTTCGCTTGACCGGCTTCCCTTGTCACGATGATACGTTTTCCCTTTAAGTCACCGGACATTACTCCTGCTCCTCTTTCGCCTTTTGAACAATTTCTTTTGCTCCTTGATTAATAAGAAGGTCCGCAGCTTCTGTTCCAACTTCAACCGGGTTTTTCCCTTTTACTACTTCCTTCAAAATTGTTTTACCATCAGGGGTTCCGACCAACGCTGTCATTACAAGTTCATCCTCCTTGTAATAGGCATGACCGCCAATCGGCACTTGACAACCACCTTCGAGCAAGTCTAAAAATGTCCGTTCTGCTGTGACCGTTTCCGTTGTCTCCTCATCATTGATTAAGGAGAGGATTTCTCTCATTTCCTCATCGTCTTCCCGGCACTCAATCGCAAGAGCTCCTTGTCCGACTGCTGGTACACAAACTTCAGGATCAAGGTATTCTGTAACTATCGATAAGTCCATACCAACTCGTTTAATACCTGAGACTGCAAGAATAATTGCATCATAATCTTCTTCTCTAAGCTTTCTGAGGCGGGTTTCGATATTACCGCGAATCCATTTTATTTCAAGATCTGGCCTGGCAGCAAGGATTTGCGTGCTACGACGTAAACTGCTGGTACCGACAATTGCCCCCGCTGGTAATTCGTTCAGTTTCAGATCATTTTTTGAAATGAAAGCATCTCGATAATCCTCCCGAACTGGAATCGAGCCAATTATTAAGCCTTCTGGAAGTACAGCAGGCATATCTTTCATACTATGAACTGCAAAGTCGATACGCTTATCATAAAGGGCTTGCTCAATTTCTTTTACAAATAAGCCTTTACCGCCTACTTTTGATAACATGACATCAAGGATCTGGTCGCCTTTTGTAACAATTTCCTCGATGACAAATTCATTTTTCACCCCCGCTTGTTTTAATTGTTCAATAACCCATTTCGTCTGTGTCAAAGCAAGATTACTTCGCCTTGATCCAACAATAATTTTCCGCATGAAAAAACCTCCTAATTGCAAATCCGTTTCCTTGTCTCTATATACTGGAAATCTCTTTAATCCGAGGAAGCGGTGAGTTTTCCGGTCGATTCAATTCTTTCATACTTTCATTTTTTTCCGTTTGCTTTTCGAACTCCTCAACTACTTCTGCTTCAATGCCGAATATATCTACAAAAAGCTGCAGACTTTCTTCCGCATTCTCTGATCCAGCCAATTCTTTTGCCTGAGTAATCGGCTCCTTTAACAATTGATTAATAATACTTTTCGTATGCTTACTCAGAACCTTTTTCTCCCGCTCCGTTAAATCAGGCATTTTCCGTTCAATACTTTTCATCGTTTCCGCTTGAATGCCTAAAGCTTTTTTCCGAAGTGCGGAAATTACCGGGACAACACCTAGCGTGCGGAGCCACTCTTTAAATTCGATAATTTCTTCATGAAGTAACTGCTCCACTTCATTTGCAGCTTTTCTTCTTTCTTCTAAATTCTCATCGACAATATGCTGTAAATCATCAATATCAAATAAATATACTTTATCAAGTTCACCGATTGCAGGATCTATATCCCGAGGAACGGCGATATCAACTAAAAATAAAGCTCTGCCTTCTCTTCTAGAAAGAACTGGTTCGAGCATTTCCTTTGTTAGTACGATATTTTCAGCGGCAGTTGTCGTAAATAAGATGTCAGTCGATTGCAGAACTTCCAGTAGTTTCTCCATTGGTTCTGCTTCCACTTGAAATTTACTTGCCATTGTTTCTGCTTTCGAATACGTCCGATTTACAATGGTAAGATTCGATGCGCTAGCACCTTGTAAATTTTTCACAGCAAGTTCGGCCATTTCTCCTGCACCGAGAATCGTTATATTTTTATCACGAATTTTTCCTAATTTATTTTTAATCAATTCGACAGCGGTATAACTTATTGATACGGCATGTTCACCGATCGCTGTTTCATGGTGTACCCTCTTTCCAAAGGTGATAACTTGTTTGAACAGTTCATTAAAGATCGTTCCGGTCGCTTTCACTTTCTGTGATGCAAAAAATGCATCCTTCATTTGACCAAGAATCTGTGTTTCCCCTAGCACCATCGAATCTAAACCAGTCGTCACCCGAAACAGATGTTCCAGTGCATCGTCATTTTCGTTAATCTGCAAGTACTCTTCAAATTCAGCTTTGTCAATCCCGAACCAATCAGCTAAAAATGTTTTTATATAGTATCTTCCGGTGTGTAACTGATCAACAACCGCATAAATTTCCGTACGATTACAAGTTGACAATATGACGTTTTCTAAGATGCTTTTTCTTGCTTTTAGCTCAACCATTGCTTCATGTAAAGACTCCTCGGAGAAAGTCAATTTCTCCCTAATTGCAACAGGAGCATTCTTGTAGTTAAATCCAACTTTTAAAATGTGCACGTGTCTTACCTCCAGAAGTAATCAATCATTTTTCCGTAATTGCATTTACATATTCCACTATAAGTATAGTATTATTATATCATAAGGCTTTATCCAGTAATTTTACAGCTTTAGCACAATTACAATTTTGTTACAGTTATAATGTAACAAAACTTTCACAGTCTGAGACTCCAAATTCCTTTCATTCAGCGTAAGTGCAACTCTCTTTCCGGGGTCCGCAGTCCAGACACCTCTCGCTTTCCGCGGGCGGCTGGTGAGCCTCCTCGCGGGCAAGCCCGCTGCGGGGTCTCACCTAGGCCTATCGACGAACAGGAGGTTCTAATGCCGGCATTGGTCACAGGACGTGACCGTACTTAGCCGGCCTCCCGCAGGAGTCTCGAGGTGTCTGGACTGCTCCCATGAATGACCGAATTTGGAACACTATTTTTCATTTAAAGAATTAGAACTCTCATCATAGTGGGATAGTTTCCGTTAATAATAATCCTCTCTACCAGTTCAGTTGCCCGGTGGACGGTGACTCCTACGGGAATAGCACGAGTCCGGAGACCCCGCAGGGCGGTAGCCCGAGGAGGCTTCGGCTGTGCCCGCGGAAAGCATCCGTCCACCGGGCAACTGAACGGCGATTAGAGTTCTAAACTAAAGGAACGAGCAAATACACTTACGCTGAATGAAAGGGTTCATACGATTAATTTCCAGGTGCAAAGGTTTAGGGTGTAATGTTAAAATTGATTATTATTTGTTAGAGGAGAAGATGGATGAGAACACAAAATCCTTTACTTGCTTACATATTAATTGGAATTGGCGTATTTTTTCTGCTGCGTGAATTGAAACTACCGATCATTACTGATTTCTATTCTTGGCAAACCCTTTTAATTATCATAGGACTAGCCTTTTTGATTCACAGTTACCGTTCCCGCAGTTATCAACATATTTTCACCGGTATTCTTATTCTCGGTATCGGGATCCACTTACACGGATCAGCATATT
Organism: Oceanobacillus indicireducens; assembly: GCF_014647195.1. Classification (GTDB taxonomy): domain Bacteria; phylum Bacillota; class Bacilli; order Bacillales; family Amphibacillaceae; genus Oceanobacillus; species Oceanobacillus indicireducens. The sequence continues at coordinate 9,214 of NZ_BMOS01000012.1, forward strand.
ATCATTTTTGGATTAATCATTGGGCAGTTTATTTAATCATAATTGGTTTAGCCTTTTTAATTCGCTATTTTAAGACGAAAACGGGCTTTCTCCCTGGTATTGCCTTCCTTGCTGTTGGAGTATTATTTATTTACTCAACCGCGTTTCATTCATATTTTTATTGGATATATGATGTAATTGCTTTAGTGGAAAGGTATTGGCCAATCATACTAATTATCTTAGGTTTTGTCTTATTAAGAAAGAAGTAGAATCATTCCAGAGGAAAGACCTCCTCTTTACGCGAAAGTAAAAATTTCCGAAAGAGGAGGTGAACCTTATAAATATTGTTTAATTGCTTGCCAAGCTTGGTCTTTCCCTTCACCGGTTTCCGCTGAAAAGGGAATGACAATGTCTTCTGCATCAACTTCAAACGTGTCTTTTACGACTTTCACATGTTGATGTTGTTTTGATTTTTTTACTTTATCGAGTTTCGTTGCGATGATAATGACAGGAAGCTCATAATATTTAAGATAATCATACATTTGGACATCGGCGTCTGTCGGTTCATGACGGACATCACAGACGAGAACAACTGCTTTCAAGTTCTCTCTTTGCTGGAAATATTCATCCATCATTTTACCCCATTTTTCTCTTTCTTTCTTGGATACCTTTGCATAGCCATAGCCCGGGACATCTACAAAATAAAAAGCTTCATTCAATTTATAAAAATTCAACGTTTGGGTTTTTCCTGGTTTTTGTGACGTTCGAGCCAAGTTTTTTCGATTAATCAATGTATTGATAAAAGATGATTTTCCGACATTCGAACGTCCCGCTAAAGCGATCTCAGATAAGCCTTCCTCCGGGTATTGCTTCTTCGAGACCGCACTAATTACGATTTCCGCTTGATTGATTTTCATTTTCTTCCTCCACCAATGCGATTTCCAATACTTCATCTAAATGACTGACCGGGATAAATGTTACATTCTGTTGTACACTTTCTGGAATAGACGCAATATCCTTCTCATTTTCTTTCGGAATAATGATTGTCGTTAAGCCAGCCCGGTGTGCACTTAATGATTTTTCTTTTAAGCCGCCGATAGGAAGTACTCTTCCCCGTAACGTTATTTCCCCGGTCATTCCAACCTCTTTCCGAACAGCGCGGCCAGTAAGTGACGAGACAAGTGCCGTTGCAATGGTAATTCCCGCTGAAGGTCCATCTTTTGGTGTGGCTCCTTCTGGTACGTGAATATGAATATCAAACTTCTCATAAAAGTCAGCAGGGATTTGCAGTTCCTTGGCACGGGAGCGGACATAACTGGAGGCAGCTTGAGCAGATTCCTGCATCACTTCACCTAGCTTACCAGTTAGAATTAATTTACCTTTTCCAGGATAGTGGGATACTTCAATAGATAAGATATCGCCACCTGCCGATGTATAAGCAAGACCGGTTGCAGCACCGACTTGGTCCTCAACTTCCATTAAACCATAACGATATAATGGTTTCTCTAGGAAATCCTCTAAATTCTTGACCGTAACGACTACTCGTTTCTTCTCACCGGAAATAATAATTTTGGCTGCTTTACGACAAACTTTAGCAAGTTGTCTTTCCAGGCTACGGACGCCCGCTTCCCTAGTATAAGTTCTTACAATTTGCAGGAGTGCTTCATCTCTAATTTGTAAATTGGATGGTTTTAATCCGTTTTCTTTAACTTGTTTTGGCAATAAGTGTTCTTTTGCGATATGGAGCTTTTCCACTTCCGTATAGCCGGAAAGAGAAATTAATTCCATCCGGTCTAAAAGCGGACCAGGAATACTATTCACATTATTTGCCGTTGCAATAAATAATACTTTCGATAAATCATATGTTTCTTCGATAAAATGATCACTGTAACTATTGTTCTGCTCTGGGTCTAATACTTCGAGCATTGCAGCGGAGGGATCCCCGCGGAAGTCATTTGACATCTTATCAATTTCATCGAGTAAAAATACCGGATTTATAGTACCTGCCTTCTTCATTCCTTGGATAATCCGACCTGGCATTGCACCAATATAAGTCCTTCGGTGACCTCTTATTTCCGCTTCATCCCTCACTCCACCGAGGGAAATACGCACGAAATTTCGATTTACGGACTGAGCAATGGAACGTGCAAGGGATGTTTTCCCAACACCAGGCGGCCCAACTAGACAAAGAATTGGACCTTTTAGAGAGTTCGTCAGCTTTTGGACAGCTAGATATTCCAAGATGCGTTCTTTTACTTTCTCCAGTCCGTAATGGCCTTCATTTAATACTTTTTCAGCTTCATTAATGTCAATTGTATCTTGCGTTTGTTTTGTCCATGGCAGATCCAATAGCCAATCCAAGTAATTGCGAATGACAGAGCTTTCTCCAGAGCTTTGTGGTACTTTCTCGTAACGGCCTAATTCTTTAAGGGCAATTTCGTAAATATGTTCCGGCATATCGGATTCGTCAATTTTTTCTCTTAATTCACTGACTTCACCGGATTTACCATCTCTATCACCGAGTTCTTTTTGAATTGCTTTTAATTGTTCACGCAAATAATATTCTTTCTGCGTTTTCTCCATGGATGTTTTAACTCGTTCACCGATTTTCTTTTCGATGCTTAGTACTTTCTTTTCATTCGTAATTAAGCTAATGATGTGTTGCATACGTTCGGTGACATTCGTCATTTCTAATAATGTCTGTTTTTCCTTTAACTTGATGGATAAGTGCGAGCTAATAATATCAGCGGCCCGTGCTGGGTCCTCCATGTCCACAACTGACTGTGCTGTTGCGCTAGACACTTTCCTGGAGAGCTTCGTATACTGCTCAAATTGTTCAAGTAGTGCACGCATGAGTGCCTCTTCTTCCGTCTGATCTGCATGTACTTCTTCTAGTTGTGCAATTTCTACTAGAACCTCGTCTTCTTCATCGATAGTGCGGACAATTTCGTAACGGTCAAGTCCTTCTACCAATACACGCAACGTGCCATTAGGCATCTTCAGCATTTGGTTGACCTTTGCAAGTGTACCAATTCGGTATATCTCATCTATTTTCGGCTGATCAATGCTCGTTTTTTTCTGTGCAGCCAGGAATATAAGTTGATCATCAACCATTGCTTTCTCCAGTGCTGCGATCGATTTATCTCTTCCAACATCCAAGTGTAAAACCATGGATGGAAACACAATTAAACCGCGTAAAGGCAGGAGGGGGACTTTCTTTATTTTGTTAACCATGATAACGACCTCCAAAATGAATATGTATAACTCCATGTTAATGCGTTCAACCGAAAAATAATAGTTAATTGATTATTATAGTTGATTTACATGTTGTAGTAAGTACTATTCCCCAATATCCTATTTATACATACAGAAATGGAGACTTACTGCTAATAGGCTCTTCAAACAGACGAGAGCATCTTTTAAGCAGCCAGTCTCCATTATCTCAAAAATGTTCTAATTCATATTACGCACTTTCTTTTGGTAAATTCTCATTACCTTCAATTACCGTACCATCACGAAATACAAGCTTAGGACTGCCATGTTCTTCTTTCACCGTATCCTCTGTTATAATACATTTCGTAATATCTTCACGGGAAGGAAGCTCGAACATAACGTCAAGCACAAGCCCTTCAATGATGGAACGAAGACCCCGGGCACCTGTCTTCCGTTCGATTGCCTTCTTCGCAATCTCACGTAGAGCAGCTTCCTCCATCTCCAGTTCCACATCATCCATTTCAAATAGCTTCTCATATTGTTTCACGAGCGCATTCTTAGGTTTTGTCAGAATTTGAATAAGGGCATCCTCATCCAATGGTGTTAAGCTAGAAATAACCGGAATACGACCAATGAATTCTGGAATTAACCCATAGCGAAGCAAGTCTTCTGGTAAAATTTTGGAAAGCAGTGCACCCATGTCCAAATCTTCTTGTTGTTCGTTTGCTCCAAATCCAATAACTTTCTTACCAAGACGGCGCTTAATTACTTGGTCAATTCCGTCAAAGGCTCCTCCTACGATAAATAGGATATTTGTCGTATCGATTTGGATGAATTCTTGATGTGGATGTTTGCGCCCGCCCTGTGGTGGTACACTTGCAACCGTTCCCTCTAGAATCTTAAGTAAAGCTTGTTGTACACCTTCACCTGAAACGTCTCTTGTAATTGACGGGTTTTCAGACTTTCTTGCTACTTTATCAATCTCATCGATATAAATAATTCCTTTTTCCGCTTTTTCCACGTCATAATCGGCTGCTTGGATTAGTTTAAGAAGAATATTCTCGACATCTTCTCCTACATAACCAGCTTCTGTAAGTGATGTAGCGTCAGCCATAGCAAAAGGCACATTAATGATGCGTGCTAATGTTTGAGCTAGTAATGTTTTACCACTTCCTGTAGGTCCAATCAGAGCGATGTTACTTTTCGCCAGTTCTACATCGTCGGTTTTATTCATTGAGTTGACTCGTTTGTAGTGATTATAAACAGCTACAGACAGACTCTTCTTCGCTTGATCTTGCCCAATGACGTAATCATCAAGGATTTCACAGATTTCCCTTGGTTTTGGGATTTCTGTAAATTCCATCGCATCTTCCGAACCGAGTTCTTCTTCTACAATTTCTGTACATAACACAATACATTCATCGCATATATAGACACCAGGCCCGGCAACTAATTTACGAACCTGTTCCTGATTCTTTCCACAAAAGGAGCATTTTAATTGTCCTTTTTCTTCATTGAATTTAAACATTTTTTCACCCCTATAGTTCATAAGAAAATTAAATTTCCTGACTTAATTATAGCAATCATATCAGATACGAAATAAAAAACAAAACGATAAACCTTGTAGCATGATATCGTAGCCACTTTAATTAATTCCATATTACTTATCTATATGACAGATAGCAACCGTTAAGTCAGTGAAATGTAAATTAATGCTTGTTCCGTTTCGGTTATACAGAAACAAGGTGCGAGGGAATTCGCACCTTGTTCATGTTGTCTTGTCTTAGCCGGGATGATTAGTTAGCTGCTTTGCTATGTTCCACTAATAGATCGATTGCTTTTCTTATTTTAAGATCGTTTTGGATTGTCTCTGTGTTTCCACCAAGGATTTGAACAAGTTGATCTTTCTCTACACCGTACATGCCAGCCATCTTGTCAATCTCTTCATTCACTTCTTCTTCTGTAGCCTCAAGATTTTCCGCATTTGCAATTGCTTCAAGCGTCAAGCTAGTTTTCACTCGTTTAGCCGCATCTTCTTTCATTTGTTCTTTCAGCGCATCTTCATCTTGACCAGAGAATTGGGAATACATTTCTAACGTCATTCCTTGCATCTGTAGACGTTGTTCAAATTCAGCAAGCATTTGTTCCAATTCATTTTCTACCATTGCATCTGGAATATCAACTTCAACATTATCAGATGCTTTTTCAATTAGACTTTCACGTTTTGCAGTTTCTGCTGCTTGCGTTCTTTCTTCCAGCATTTGTTCTTTCTTTTTCGTCTTGAGTTCTTCAAGTGTCTCTACTTCATCATCAACATCTTTCGCGAACTCATCATCAAGTTCTGGAAGTTCTTTTGCTTTGACTTCATGAATTTTAACTTTAAAAGTTGCTTCCTTACCAGCTAGATTTTCTGCATGGTATTCTTCTGGGAAGGTTACATCGATTTCTGTTTCTTCTCCTGGTTTCTTACCGATTAACTTCTCTTCAAATCCAGGAATGAATTGACCAGAACCGATTTCCAGGCTTTGGTTTTCACCTTTACCGCCTTCAAACGCTTCTCCATCAGTGAAACCTTCAAAGTCGATAACAACCGTATCGCCTTCTGCAATTTCCCCATCTTCTTTAACAACAAGCTCCGCATGTTGCTCCTGAAGATTTTTTAATTCTTGCTCGATGTCTTCATCTGTCACTTCAACTGATTCTTCTTCCACTTCTAGTCCTTTATATTCACCTAAAGTAACTTCAGGCTTCACTTCAACCTCTGCAGTGAAGATCAATTTTTTGGCTGTTCGATTGGGAAAATATCCGCCTCGTCAACTGCT
>NZ_BMOS01000012.1:15237-61241 GCF_014647195.1 Oceanobacillus indicireducens
CTTTCCCTTTTTCGATTTGTTCGATATCTACACTCGGCTGTTCGATTGGGAAAATATCCGCCTCGTCAACTGCTTTTGAGTAAGCTTCTGGTAATACGATATCTACTGCATCCTGATAAAGGGATTCTACTCCGAAACGCTTTTCAAATAATCCACGCGGAACTCTTCCTTTACGGAAACCTGGAAGCTGTACATCTTTTACTACCTTTTTAAATGCTTGATCTAATGCTTGATCAAATTCTTCAGCAGGAACTTCAAATGTTAAAATCCCTTTATTTCCTTCTTGTTTTTCCCATTTCGCTGTCATTATTAATTACCTCCAACATCTATTGTTTAACTTAATAACATTTTTTTAGGGTTCGTTTTCAATTTTTACAACTTAATCATTATACCATAATTGAGAGGTCTTTCAAGCCTTTGTTCCTGTATAAGAAACTATAAATTAAAAATGCTGTGATAACATAGGTGTCAAGGGCCAGCCACGTCCGGCTCCAGCGCCCAGCAACTAGCAAATCTTTCGTAAAAGGGAAGTTCGATTAAGTTCGCCCCGTCCTGGGGCAACATCGAACTACCTCCCGTCCTGGGAGGCACAGTTTGTACGTTGCTACGACGCACAGGATGTGCTAGTACAGGCGTTGCGACAGGACGTCGCGTTTTTAGCCTGTAAGGGCGCTTGCGCCTTTGTTCCTAATCATCAATAATACTTGCATATAATAGATCGGTTGTTTTAATTTCTTGGATATACTTATCTACCTCTGCCTGTTCTGATGTGGACACGGCGATGTTTAAATAGTCATTCCCAATCTGAAATAATGCTTCCGCGATATAAAATGATTCATCAATTGATGGTGTAATCGGATAGAGCGCATAGAGATAATGTTCTAAAAGCGTATTCATCACCTCATATAGTGATGGATTGCTTTGCTCTATTTTCTTAATCTCGGTAGCAATTTCTTTCGCGATTGCACTTTCATTAACCTCCGGCGTCTCACTTGGCGTCATCTTCATCTGAATACCAAACTTATGTACTTCTATTGGTTTTGCTACTCCTAAATTCTTCAACCATAAATAGATGGCTGTTTTGACAAGCGGATGGATATGTTCATTTACAAGCAACGAAATCACTTTCTCATTTGGTTGGATTGTCGTTTTACTGAGTTTGTCAATAAGTCTCCATTGTTCGATATGATTATCTTGGTGAACAGCATCATAGAGTGCATTCAGAAAAACATTCGAACGCTCCAGTTCCACATTCAGCCGCATTTTTTCACTCATCGTGTAGAGCTGTTTAAATGGTTCTTGCAAATGATTTGGTACGTTTCCGCTTTCTAATTCCACAGATACTACATCAATTAATGTATCATACTGATCTGTTTGGAATAATAATGTTAAATAAATATGTATGTATTGATAGTAGTGGGAATCTTTTTCTTCTATTAAAGATTCACAGAGTTCTTGCGCTTCCTTATAACGTTCCAGTTCCATTAAGCAGATTAATTTACCGGTATAAATATCATGATTTTTCACGTCATAGCTTAATAGGTTATCTAATTTTTCTAAAGCATCCTCGAATTTCTTTTCTTTAATTGCTGCAACACTTTCTTCTTCTAACACTTTTTGCCATTTTGGAAACAAAATGATATTCCCAGGTTTCATTTTTCTCAGGTCACCTCCTCCTTTTGTTTCATTTTATATGAGAATGACTTAATAAATAGTTTTACCCTTCCAATTGAATATGAAACATAAAATGAAACTTCATTCAGCGGGAAGTTTACTCTTCTCCGGCGGGATGTAGTTGAATGATCAGGGTGTTAGCATCCATTATCTCCCACCTACATAATTCCCCCACTTAAAGGCAGAAGTTCTATGGACGGTAGCACCGTGGTGAAGAGAAAGAAAAAAAGCAGCTTTTTGCATTCTCTGCTACAGTTTAGTTCCGTTCATCCAATCGAGGAGTTGTTTCATCTGGTTCGAAAGCGCAAGCAAGTAGATAAAAGTATATATATCTTATCATAATACAAAAGAGAAACCTAAAACAAGTTAGGTTTCTCTTTTGCTGTTTGAAAAGCGTCCCAAGTAGGATTCGAACCTACGACCTACAGCTTAGAAGGCTGTTGCTCTATCCAGCTGAGCTATTGGGACATGGAGCGGGTGAAGGGAATCGAACCCTCATCATCAGCTTGGAAGGCTAAGGTTTTACCACTAAACTACACCCGCAGGTTGCTTATTTATTTAGTTTTAAAAATTCATTATGTAAAAGTATGTTTTAGAAGCGAACAAGATTTATTATAGCAGTTTCACATAAAATGTCAATACCTATTTTAAAAGATTTTTGTAACGTACTATTTCTCTTTTCCATTGTACCGCTTCGCATTCTGGAGACGTCTGCAAGTCTCGACATACTAATACAGACGATACGAATGGGTTATAGGCTTTGTAAAATGAGTTATTTGTCCTCACCTCGAAACATCTTACTCTAATTTAAAAAAAGCTCGCCAAGAAACTAAATTCCTTAGCAAGCTATTGAAGCATCAAGTATTCTTCGGATAATCCAACGCTCTATAATGTTCGCCAGTGAGGGTATAAAACTTCACAGCTATATCCTGCTGACCTGTATCCCATTCTAAAATAGCATAAGTTTTCTCTTGCATCCCACCCCTTGGCTGATAGATACTGCCTGGATTAATAAATAGCTGTTCCCCTTCCTGTACAACACCAGCGACATGTGTATGGCCGAAACAAACTACATCGGCATTCGCTTCCCGCGCACGTAATGAAAGTGCGGTTAAACCATAATTCACTTTATGCAGATGCCCGTGAACAATGAGGAAGTTTAAGCCATCAATCTCCATAGTTTGCTCTATCGGATAACGGTTGTCAAAGTCACAGTTCCCTGCTACTTTATAAAAATCTTCCATTGGACCGGAGTCGATATCAAGCTCAGAATCTCCGCAATGGATGAGATAATCAACCTCATGCCTTTCTTTGATTTCCGATAGCTCTTCTGCTAGTCCGTGACTATCACTGACAATTAAAACTTTCGTCATGCTGCATCTCCCTCTCTGTTCGTCCTTTTTCATGTAAAGAGGATGTTTAACCTCAAGTTAGCTTTTCCCAGTTTTTCAATTGTTTTATTGCGTTACTTCGATGGCTTATCTGATTTTTTTCAGCAGAGCTTAATTCTGCCATCGTTTGTTGATATCCATTAGGGATAAACAGTGGATCATAGCCGAAACCATTCGTCCCTTTGGGATTAAGCGCTATCTTCCCTTCACAGACACCCCTGTAAAGCGTTGTTTCTTCACCAGGAACGGCGATTGCAAGTACACAAACAAATCTTGCTGTTCGCTTATCTTGCGGAACTTCCTGCAAATTCTTGAGTAGCTTTTGATTATTTGCTTCATCACTTTTTTCCTCTCCGGCATAACGGGCGGAATAAATTCCCGGAGCACCATGGAGCGCATCAACGACGAGACCGGAGTCGTCTGCTAGAACAGGACGATTCAACAACTCTGCAATTTGCTCCGCTTTAAGTGTCGCATTTTCTGCAAAACTATCCCCAGTCTCTTCAACATCCGGGAGTTGTTCAGCAATTTCCAGCAAGGATTGCACCTTAATACCGTAGGGTTTAAAAAAATCGATAAATTCGTTGACTTTGCCCTTATTTCGAGTTGCGATAATGATTTCTTTCATTTAAATTTCCTCACCCTGCGCCACTTGCCCGCTTCCAATTGATTCTCCAAGCTCCCCCAGTATTTCTTTCTGTAACTCAAATAACTGTTGTAAACCTTCATCAGCCAAATCCAACATGGTAAAGAGCTCATTCTTCGAGAATGTGGCCTCTTCTCCTGTACCTTGGATTTCCACAAATTCACCTGCACCAGTCATTACAATATTCATATCTACATTTGCATCGGCATCTTCCTCATAATTTAAATCAAGAACCGCTTCTCCAGATGATAGTATTCCGACTGATGCCGCTGCTAGATAATCTTTTACAGGCAAGGACTTGATTTGCTTTTTTTCCAGTAAAGTTCCGATCGCGAGTGTCATCGCCACAAAGGCTCCGGTAATGGAAGCAGTTCTGGTCCCACCATCCGCTTGAATGACATCACAATCTACCCATACCGTGCGCTCACCGAACCCTTCTAAATCAACAACGGAACGTAATGCACGTCCAATGAGTCGTTGAATTTCCATCGTTCTCCCCGTGACTTTCCCTTTGGAGGACTCCCGGATATTTCGTTTCTCTGTTGCCCGTGGAAGCATCGCATATTCAGCAGTAATCCAACCTTTCCCTTGCCCTCTCATAAATGGTGGTACTCGGTCTTCAACACTTGCATTACAGATTACTTTTGTATTCCCCACTTCGATCAATACTGAACCTTCAGGATGCATAATATAATCTTTTTCCATTTTAATAGGTCTTAATTCATTTATTTTTCTTCCATCATTTCTCATGTAAAAATCCTCCTCATTCGTCAAATCAAGCTTACCATACTTTTCCCGAAAGAAAAATCATCATTCCTACAAAAGTTGCAGATTAATAATCCACTGTATTTTTATTTTATAGTTTCCCTATGTATGAAATAATGGTTATTAAGGTTGCTCAAAAACTTTAAAAAGTATTTGACATGCTATAAAACAAAAAGAAGCCAGGGCATCCCCCAGCTTCGGAATCCTTTTATTAAAGCTTCTCACTTGGAACAAAGAAGTCCGCAGTAACAGGGTCACTATATGGTTCCCCGTTCTCATTTGCAATAACATCCTTATTCTCCACTTTAATATCCACAGCGTCAATTTCATCTTGTACTGTTAATGTTCGGACAATCGTCTCCATCACTTCGTCGGCAATAACTGCTTCTTCTACATCTTTTAATATCGCTTCGTTAAAGGTGAGTTCCAACACACCCTCCGATAGGACAGGCTCACTCACGAGCATTGCCTCATCATTGAATACATGAGTCACATTTGCCATAAAGCCTGGACCTTCCATTAAAGAAGTGACAATCGCTTCAAACATTTCTTCTTCATTCTCAGCACCTACATATTGAGTAACCGGGATATAATAACGATTCTCCTGATCACTTGCAGGGTAATACATTGTTACTGCCTCGCTATTAATAAAATCAATCGTGTCATTCTGCATAACATTAATTCCATGTGCCTGCGAATAACCTTTCCCAATCGGTGTACCATTTACCGGCATTTCATCCAGTGGATGGCCATTAACCCAAAGTTGAACCCGTTCTACACTATCAAATTGTGTTAAAGTATGTGTAATCGCTTCAAGTATTTTCACTTCATCTTCAGCGGCATACTCTTCAAATTCCTTGGAAAAGTCTACAACCATTGTCCCGTCCTCTAAAAGATTTAAACCAAGTACTTCCGTTCCTGCGGGTAAAACCGCACGAAAACCATTTGGCAGTAGATCCATTACCGGTCCATCATCAACTAGATACTCTAATACTTGGGTTGCAACTTCATTTGAATCAAGCAATGGCAATTCAATTATTTGTGAGGCGACCATGCCGTTTTCATCAATCAAATATAGCTGGCGGGCAATCATATCTGCAGCCTCTTCAGTGTTTTCCTCATCCGCTTCGACGTCCTCTACCTCCGTTTGATCATTGTTTGCTGTATCATTCACTGCTTCTGCATTTTCTGGTGGATCGATTTCAACAGAAGACTGCTCCCCTTGGAAACAGGCTGTCAGTAACAATAATGACGCACATACACCTGGAATTAATAATCGACTCGCTTTCATGCAATACCTCCCTGCGATGGTTTGTACTACAATATATACGAGCTATCATGTGAAAATAGACCATCTTACCGAAAAATAAAATGTTAATACGTAAGTTAAAGATAAAGTGAAACTTCATTCAGTGGGGAATTCCTATTAAAAAAGACTAGCTAGGCGCTAATCTTTTTCAATGACTGCTCGTTTAATTTTAAATTGCTGCTGGATACCACTTTGGAAAATTTTGGTTGCAATACAATTAAATAATTCCATATCCCCTGTAGAATAAATTTCATGTACCTGTTGCACGCCTGATTTATTATGCAAATGTTTAATTTCAAGTATAGCACTTGTTTCCCTTGCTGTTTCTTCACTTGAAGAAATCACCGCAACCTTGTTACCAACTACATCTTGGATCAGCGGTTTTAATAAAGGATAATGCGTGCACCCTAAAATTAATGTATCCATCACATTATCTTCCACTAAAGGTTCTAACGTTGTCTGTACAACTGTTCTTGCTTCCTCACCTGAAAAGACTCCTCTTTCCACTAGTGGCACAAACAATGGACAGGCAAGCGCTTGTACATGAAGTTCTGGATTGATTCGCTTTAACGCCTCCGGATAAGCGCCACTTTTCACTGTACCTTCTGTCCCGATAATGCCAATTTCTTGATTGTTTGTTGCTTTAATCGCTGCTCTTGCCCCCGGATTGATGACACCGATCACCGGAATATTTAATTTATCTTTTAAATCATCAATCGTATAGGCTGTAGCTGTATTACAGGCAATTACAAGCAGCTTAATTTCTTTTTCTAATAAGAAATTCACCATTTCCCAAGTGAATTGCTGAACTTCTTCTTTCGTTCTTGGTCCATATGGGCAGCGTTTCGTATCCCCAAGATAAATTAATTTCTCTCTTGGCAGTTGCCTCATAAGTTCAAGTGCTACGGTCAAACCGCCTACACCTGAATCAATTACTCCTATTGGTCTGTCCACTTTTCGTTCATTCCTTATCTACTATTTCTCATTTACTTGCTTCATTCGATCATACAATGAATCAAGCATTTCATTTAATACTGTTTCTTCTTCCGTGGTAAAGCCGGCGAGAACTTCCCGTAAATATTCCTGACGCTTTTCAATTACTTCATGGATAATCACTTTTCCCTTGTCTAATAAATGAATCCTCACTACCCGTCGATCCTTATTATCCCTGATTCGTTCAACCAGTTCATTCTTCTCCATTCGGTCTACAAGATCGGTCGTTGTGCTAAAAGCAAGACTTATTTTATTTGAAAGCTCTCCAATCGTCAAATCGCCTTCTTCCAATAACCATTGGAGGGCTACAAACTGCGGAGAGGTTATGGGATAGTTATGTAAAATCTTCCTGCCGTTTTGTTTGATCATTCCAGATATATAACGTAATCTTTTTTCAATTTTAACGATGGGTTCTGATGAAGCAATCTCATTCTCCATTCGGCAACCTCCTTACACTCTAATTTCAAATTTGAATAAACACCTTAGACTAGTATACCAAATTTTCATCTGTAGCATAGTAAATATGCTACTTATCTACGGAGTAAAGGCTTTAAAATAGGTCATTTACCACGCACTAAATTCCTTTCCGTTCATAAGCTATAATGACTAAATAATTCCCTTCAAAAAGCAGCTCTATCAAGAGCAAGGAGGGGTTATAATTTGAAGGACAGCAACTATAAACCGAAGCAATTATTAACGAAGCGAGAAAAGGAAGTATTTGAACTGCTTGTACAAGATATGACAACAAAAGAAATAGCCCAGAAACTGTTTATATCGGAAAAAACCGTGAGAAATCACATTTCAAACGCGATGCAGAAACTGGGGGTAAAGGGGCGTTCACAGGCAGTCGTTGAGCTTCTTCGTATGGGAGAACTTAAGCTGTAATTTAGACCGACTTTCATTTAGTGGAAGTCGGTCTAATTTATCAAGCACTAACGGTCTGTAATACCCCCATCTCTAAACATGAGGGAAGCTCAACATGTGAAGGTGGGGGGTATACAGTCCGTAAAATTATCTGTTGGTCTAACACCGGAAGAGATTGTCGGTTGAATTATACATCTCATTCCATATACAGGATTCCCTAGTGTGCTGCATGCACTTTCTGTCGCGAAAAAAGTATTCGCCGAACATGGCTTAACCGTTTCAAACCGTTTCAACTCCTGAAGATTAATATAAGATTGAATCTGTTTTAAAAGATACATAGAGTTTTAAAAAACCGACTTCCTTTTCATAGAAAGTCGGTTTCCTCTATTTAGCGTACATGATTTTTGTCTGCAAGCATTGCTTTCATTTCCTCGGGAATCGCCCAGGCTTTGTTCGTTGTAAAATCCATCATAACGACACGACCTCTTCCCGTTACCGTTATTTCACCTTGATTATTAACCGCCATATAATGTAAGTCCATGGATGTTGTACCGATTGTTTCCACTTTAACATAGAAATCTATCGTTTCATTGAAAAACATTTGCTTGAGATAATTACATTGGAGGTCAGCGACAACAAACCCTCGTTTCTTTTGATCCAAATCCCTAAATGAGCCAAAAGATTGCAAAAACTCAATTCGCGCCTCTTCGAAATAGATGAAAACGGACGTATTATTGACATGACCATATAAATCCGTTTCGGAAAAACGTACCTTTATCGGTATGGAAAAAGAAAATTCGGAACGCCATGTCTCCAAATCATTTATGTAATCTATTCCCTTCATCGCAATGCTCCCCCTTAAATAACGGAATGGTCCTCGCCTACATAGGTAAGGACCATTCGCTTTATTTCATCCCAGTACAATCGTCCGTAAAACTCCCACATCAAAAAGTCTACCAAAGGAGTTTTGATGGAAGTTAACGGGCCCTATACTCCAGTTTGTTCAACTAATAATAAGTGGGGATAAAATACCCCCCGACTTATTAAGTTTCACTTTATAATGTTTTGTCACTGCCAAAGAAGCTTCTGAAGGCGTGCAGATTTGTTGCACGGTTCATTGCTGCAATCGAAGTAGTAAGCGGGATGCCTTTCGGACATACTTGTACACAGTTTTGTGAGTTACCACAGCCGCTGATACCGCCATCCTCCATCAAACCTTCTAATCGATCACTTGCATGCATTGCTCCTGTTGGGTGGGCATTAAATAAGCGCACCTGTGAAAGAGCCGCCGGTCCGATAAAGTCGGATTTGTCGTTAACATTCGGGCAGGCCTCCAAACAAACACCACACGTCATACATTTTGAAAGTTCATACGCCCACTGCCGTTTATTCTCCGGCATTCTTGGACCGGGTCCAAGATCATGCGTTCCGTCAATTGGAACCCAAGCTTTCACTTGTTTCAATGCATCAAACATCCGCTCACGGTCGACAATTAAATCACGTACAACCGGGAAAGTCGACATTGGTGCCAAGCGGATTGGCTGCTCCAACTGGTCAACCAACGCTGCACATGATTGTCTTGCGGTACCATTAATTACCATCGAACAGGCACCACATACCTCCTCTAAACAACTCATCTCCCACATAACCGGTGATGTCTCTTCCCCATTTGCATTCACCGGATTCCGTTGAATTTCCATTAACGCGGAAATAACGTTCATATTCTGACGGTATGGAACATGAAACGTTTCTTCGTAGGGTTCAGAGTCTGGACTGTCTTGACGAGTTATAATAAATGTAACTGTACTTTTTTCAGCCATCTTGTATTCTCCCCCTTAGTGTGTAGTTGTGTAGTCACGTTTACGAGGCTTGATTAATGACACATCAACTTCTTCATAACTAATAATCGGTTCCACATTCTTGCTGTCAAACTCCGCGATTGTTGTCTTCAGGAATTCGTCATCATTACGTTCAGGGAATGCCGGTTTGTAATGTGCTCCGCGGCTTTCATCACGCTTAAAGGCACCAATAGTAATAACACGCGCAAGATGCAACATGCTATCCAGCTGACGCGCAAACATGACTCCTTGGTTACTCCAACGAGAAGTATCATTAATATTGATATTCTTCCAGCGTTCTTGTAACTCCTGAATTTTTTCATCTGTTTGAAGCAGCTTTTCATTTTCTCGTACAACAGTTACGTTGTCCGTCATCCATTCACCTAGCTCTTTATGCAACACATAAGCATTTTCGGTCCCATCCATGCCTAATAGCTCATCGAATTTCGCTTGCTCTTCTCGAGCTTTCTCGTCAAAGAGTTGGTCACTAATGTCTTCTGCATGTTTATCAAGTCCGTCAATATATTCAATCGCTTTCGGGCCTGCAACAGAACCTCCGTAAATTGCGGATAGCAGCGAGTTTGCACCTAGACGGTTCGCACCGTGCTGGGAATAATCAGCCTCTCCCGCTGCAAAAATTCCTGGGATATTTGTCATTTGATTTTCATCAATCCAAAGTCCGCCCATCGAATAGTGAACTGCTGGGAATATCTTCATCGGAACTTTACGCGGATCCTCTCCAACGAACTTTTCATAGATTTCTATAATTCCACCAAGCTTAATATCAAGTTCTTTTGCGTCCTTATGCGAGAGGTCAAGATAAACCATGTTCTCTCCATTAATACCAAGCTTTTGGTTCACACAAACATCAAAGATTTCTCTTGTAGCAATATCACGCGGTACAAGGTTTCCATAAGCTGGATATTTCTCTTCCAGGAAGTACCAAGGCTCCCCGTCTTTATATGTCCAGATTCGTCCACCTTCTCCACGAGCAGATTCACTCATCAAGCGCAATTTATCATCTCCAGGAATTGCTGTCGGGTGAATTTGAATAAATTCTCCGTTTGCATATTTGACTCCCTGTTGATAAAGAATACTTGCAGCTGAACCAGTGTTTATCATCGAGTTCGTTGATTTTCCAAAGATGATACCAGGACCACCTGTTGCGAAAATAGTAGCGTCAGAACGAAATGCTCGAATTTCATGTGATTTAATGTCCTGAGCAACAATTCCCCGACCGACACCTTCTTCGTCGATGATCGCTGAGAGGAATTCCCATCCTTCAAACTTTGTAACAAGTCCCTCTACTTCATAACGACGGACTTGTTCATCCAATGCATATAATAACTGTTGCCCCGTAGTTGCTCCGGCAAATGCAGTACGATGCATTTGTGTACCACCAAAACGTCTGAAGTCTAGCAGGCCTTCTGGTGTACGGTTAAACATAACTCCCATCCGGTCAAACATATGTATAATCCCCGGAGCCGCCTCACACATTGCCTTTACCTGTGGTTGATTAGCTAAAAAGTCTCCACCGTATATCGTGTCATCAAAATGAAGCCATGGTGAGTCTCCCTCACCCTTCGTATTAACCGCTCCATTAATTCCACCTTGAGCACATACAGAGTGAGAACGTTTTACAGGAACAACTGAAAATAAATCAACTTTCACACCTGCTTCTGCTGCTTTGATTGTAGCCATTAATCCTGCTAGACCACCACCAATTACAGCAACTTTACGATTACTCATTTATTTGACTCACTCCTCTAATTACTTACTTTTACACACCATACGCAAACTGAATTAATGTTCTTACACCGATATAGCTGACCGCGATAAAAATGAAGAGTGCTACATATGTCAACACACGCTGCGATTTCGGTGATTGCGTAATACCCCATGTTACAAAGAAGCTCCACAGACCATTAGCGAAGTGGAATACAGCTGAAACTACACCGATTATGTAGAACCAGAACATAAATGGACTGGAAAGAATTCCTTCCATTAAGCTGTAGTTTACTTCAGCATTTCCAAGTCCAATCTGGACGCGTGTTTCCCATACGTGCCATGCAATGAATACTAATGTAATAATTCCTGTCCAGCGTTGCAGCTTGAACATCCAGTTGCGGAAGAATCCATATTTCGCTACGTTATTCTTTGCAGTAAATGCTATGTATACCCCTAATACTGCATGATAAAGAATCGGCAGGTAGATCACAAAGATTTCCAGTAATATGACAAATGGAAGCCCTCCCATAAAACCTGCTGCTTTATTGAAGCTTTCTTCTCCATACACGGCAAAGTGGTTAATTATTAAGTGCTGGACTAAGAATATTCCGATTGGAACAACACCTAGTAAAGAATGTAACCTTCTCCAGTAAAAATCACGTTGCCCCGCCATGTTTTTCCCCCCTTGTAGGTTAATAATTTCATATTTAGTTATCATTTTAGTTTAATAGGTTCTACTTATTTCTACATGAACCTCTAAAATGATACAAAATTGTAACACTTTTATTGTACTTCTTAGTTTATAAACCGTCAAGAAAACGATTTTATTTCTAACAATTTCGAAGTAAGCAGCTTGGACCTTCCAAAAACTCCCATAGTTTAATTATACCAAACTTAAAATAATTTGCGTTTAAAAAAGACTCAGTAAGGAATCCGAAGACGATGAGCCTTCTCAGGAAACGCTTTTCTTTCGAGGCAGACTAAGAATGCACGCTCTCGTATATGGCAACGTCTGCATTAGCACGTCCGATGTGTCGGGTCTTAGCGCGAATCTCGCAGAAAGCGTAATACGGTAGCAGACATCCTAATTTAAGGAGAACTATCGTAACTGCGGACTCGCAGCAGCACGTAATTATCCTAACTCCAGTTATGACTGGTTCGCTGTATTTATGTATTGTATAATAAATAAAAGTCTATTTATGATAGTTTAGTATATTGACAGTCTATGATGGAAAGGGTGACAGAAATGAGTAAGCAGCTGACGACGATCCCGATTTCTCAACTTGAAGAATTACAGACATCCGGTGCAGGGTTTGATATCCTTCGTTATCTCGCGCTTCCTGATCTATTAGGCAACGAGGCACCTACATTGCTTTATTTCATGGGGAAAAATCTTGCAAGGAAATTTGAAATAAATTCTATAGATGATATTACATATATCTTTGAAATGTTAGGTATCGGCAAAATGGAACTCGTAAAAGAAAAAAAACAGGAGAAAATATTTCATCTTCTCTCTGACTCGGTCGTATTGCGCTTAAAAGGTCCACTAGAAGCAGATTTCCGTTTGGAAGCAGGCTTTCTAGCGGAAGCTGTACAAATGATTGATGGAATAGAATGTGAATGCAAAGAAGAGATTAATCGCCGCATCCATCAAATCCAATTCACTGTGTTTTACACAAATTAAAAATACGCACTGTTTCTTCGTACTGTTATACGAGAGCAGTGCGTATTTTCATAGTGGTGCAACCTCCCTGCCAACAGGGAAATTTATTAAGTTATACAGCCAGAAGATAACGGACTAACGCCATAATTCACGAAAGCAAATTTCATGGGAAAAGAGCTCTTTGAATGAAGATCTGTATTATGAATTCGTTTTTTCTTCCGTTTCTTCTTTCTCCTGTGCATCTATTTCATTTAAATGATTGATGATCTCTTGGGCCGTGTTCGATGGAATTCCCAGTTTAGTAATATCTGTGACCGACGCTTTTTTCAGCTCCGTGATTGATTTAAAATGTCGGAGCAATAACTTTTTCCGTTTTTCACCGACACCTGGAATACCATCAAGAGAAGATTGGAATAATCCCTTACTGCGCAGATTCCTGTGAAACGTAATTGCGAACCGGTGCACTTCATCTTGAATCCGTTGGACAAGATAAAATTCATGAGATTGTCGCTCAAGTGGAACAATCATTGGCGGCGAGCCATAGAGTAGTTCACTTGTCTTATGTCTTTCATCTTTTATTAAACCGGCTATTGGTATATCAAGGCCTAATTCATTTTCGAGCACATCCGTCGCCGCGCTTATTTGGCCTTTTCCACCATCAACAATGATCAAGTCAGGCAGTGGTAGATTTTCCTTAAGTACGCGCGTATACCTTCTTCGGATTACTTCACGCATCGTTTCATAGTCATCAGGACCATCAACTGTTCGAATTTTATATTTGCGGTAATCCTTTTTACTTGGCCGACCATCTACAAAAGCTATCATCGCGGAAACTGGATCTGTGCCTTGGATATTCGAGTTATCAAAGGCTTCAATGCGATAAGGCGTTTCAATATTAAGAATCTCACCAAGCTTCTCTGTTGCGATAATCGTCCGTTCTTCATCCCTTTCAATTAAAAGAAACTTCTCATTTAAGGCGATCGTTGCATTCTTCATCGCTAATTCAACAAGTTCTTTCTTCCTGCCACGGAAAGGGGTATGTGCCTGGACTTCCAACAACTTACTGATCAATTCGTTATTTGTACCAATTGGCATTAGAATTTCTTTCGGTTTCAAATGATTTTGGTGTAAATAAAATCTTCCAATAAAACTAGTGAACGCCTCTTCTGGATCATCATAAAAAGGAAAAGTTGTTACATTCCGTTCAATCAACTTACCTTGGCGCATGAAGAATACCTGAATACACATCCAGCCTTTATCGTAACTGTACCCGAATATGTCACGATCCGTTTTATCGGCCATTGTCATTTTCTGTTTCTCCATGACAACATCGATATGCTGAATTTGATCTCGCAGTTCTTTCGCCCTTTCAAAGTTCAGCGCTTCACTCGCTTCATACATTTTCTCTGTTAAATTCCCTTTAATCTCCTGGTAACCACCTTGCAAAAACGAGCTCACTTCTTGAACGATTTTGGCATATTCCTCTTCAGTCGGCGGTGTTTTACTACATGCTTTACATTGGTTCAAGTGATAATATAAACACGGCCTACCTGATGGATTATTGCATTTACGCAAAGGGTAAATTCGATCGAGCAGTTTCTTCGTTTCCCGTGCTGCAATAACATTCGGGTACGGACCGAAATATTTCCCTTTATCCTTTTTAATTTTTCTCGTAATCAATAGACGGGGATGTCTTTCAGCTGTGATTTTTAAATAGGGGTAGGATTTGTCGTCTTTTAACATGACGTTATATTTCGGATCATATTTTTTTATTAAATTCATTTCTAAAATGAGTGCTTCTAATTCTGAAGAAGTGACAAAATACTCGAAGTCGACGATTTCTTGAACCAATCGTTGGGTTTTCTGATCATTAGCTCCTGTAAAATAAGAACGGACACGATTACGCAATTTTTTAGATTTACCGACATAAATGATCGTTCCCTGCTTATCTTTCATCAGGTAACAACCTGGATTTGCCGGGAGTATTTCCAGCTTCCTTTTAATGATGTTATTCATGACAATCATTCCTTTAAGTTTAGAAAATCCCTTGTTATGAAAACAACAAGGGATTTCGGTTCTCTACTATATAATTTTACATGAATTAGAGATGTTTGTTAATTAATTCGGTTAGTGCTTCTTTCGGCTGGAAGCCAATTGCTTGGTCAACTACAT
This sequence comes from Oceanobacillus indicireducens, assembly GCF_014647195.1. Lineage (GTDB taxonomy): Bacteria > Bacillota > Bacilli > Bacillales > Amphibacillaceae > Oceanobacillus > Oceanobacillus indicireducens. The sequence continues at coordinate 30,281 of NZ_BMOS01000012.1, forward strand.
CCCCATCTTTCAGTAGTAATAGTGTTGGGATGCTCATGACACCAAATTTACTTGCAGTTTCTTGGTTATCATCGACGTCTAATTTAACAATTTTTACATCATCGGACATTTCTCCGTCAATTTCCTCTAATACTGGAGCAATCATTTTACAAGGTCCGCACCATGGTGCCCAAAAATCAACGAGAACTAAACCTTCAGCGGTTGCCTCAGCAAAATTTTGATCTGTTACATGTTCAATTGCCATTAACATTTCCTCCTTTTGATAAAAACGAAACTTCATTCAGTGGAGCTTTTGGCCATCTCCAACTGAATGCTAGATGAGCTAATCAGGGTGGTAGCGTCCAGTATGACCCGCCTAAATAAATTCGGCTAACCTCTCTATATTTAAGGCAGATGTTTTAGGAACGATTGCACCGTGATCATTCAACCTACTTAAATAGAAGTATAACACCCTTATTATTTACTTCCTAGCTTTTTGCTTATTCGTTTTTAAAAAAATTGAAAGAAAGAACCGGGACAAGAAACATGTCCCGGCTAATTTTCACATTATACTTTAACCGTTTTAATTTCTTCAATAAGTAATGGTATCACTTCAAATAAGTCTCCTACAATTCCGTAGTCGGCGATATTAAATATGTTTGCTTCTGGATCTTTATTAATCGCTACGATGACTTTCGAGTTTGACATCCCCGCCAAATGTTGGATTGCTCCGGATATACCAACTGCAATATAAAGGTCCGGAGTAACGACTTTACCGGTTTGCCCGATTTGAAGAGAGTAATCACAGTATTCCGCGTCACATGCCCCACGGGACGCTCCTACCGCGCCACCAAGGACATCCGCAAGTTCATATAATATGTCAAATCCTTCCGCACTCTTGACACCACGTCCGCCTGCGATAACGACGCTTGCTTCGGACAAGTCTACCCCTTCGCTTGCTTTTCGGACAACGTCTTTGATAACGGTACGAATATCAGCTACTTCCACTTCTTTTGCTGTTATATCACCAGTCCTTGCTTCATCACGTTCAAGCTTTGCGATGTTATTTGGACGGATCGTTACAAAAGTTAGACCATCTGTAATAATTTTCTTTTCGAAGGCTTTACCAGAATAAATTGGTCGAACATACTCTACTCGGTCGCCGTTTGTTTCAATTGCCACAACGTCGGAAACTAATCCAGTATCCAACTTGGTAGCGAGCTTCGGTGTCAAATCCTTCCCAATGGATGTATGTCCCATTACGATGCCATCTGGAGATTCATCATTTATTACCGTCAGCACGGCTTGACCATAACCTTCTGAGGTATAGTTTTCTAATTTTTCATGCGCTATAGTAACAACGCGATCTGCGCCATAATAAATCAGCTCTTGGGCTTGCTCTTCCAGATTTTCTTTTCCTAAAACGATGCCGACGATCTCAGCATCCGCATGGATTGCCTTCGCTGCTGCAACCGCTTCAAATGATACGTTACGTAAAGCACCGTCTCTACCTTCTGCAATTACTAGTAATTTACTCATTCTTCTTCCCCTCTCTCTATCCTTTTCGCTTAAAGTACTTTCTTTTCATTTCTCAGCAATGTGACAAGTTCTTTCACTTGATCCTGGATCTCTCCTTCCAGAACCCTCCCCGCTTCTTTTTCAGGTGGTAGGAATACTTCAACTGTCTTCGTTTTCGGTTCAATATCGTCTTCATCTACATCAAGATCATCCAGTTCTAATTCTTCAAGCGGCTTTTTCTTCGCCTTCATAATTCCTGGAAGAGATGGGTAACGTGGTTCGTTTAAACCTTGCTGACAAGTAACGAGGAGAGGTAAGGTCGTTTCAACCGTCTCTACATCTCCTTCCACATCCTTTTCAATCCGAACGTTATCCCCGTCAATCGATAGATCTGTAATTGTTGTAACGTATGGGATGCCTAAAGCTTCTGCAAGACGCGGACCAACTTGGCCACTCGCCTCATCAATCGCAACATTTCCTGCTAATATTAAGTCCACTTCTTTATCTTCAAAAAACGCTTCCAAAATTTTGGCTGTTGTATATTGGTCTCCCTCATCCAAATCATCTTCTGTATTGATGAGGACGGCTTTATCTGCTCCCATTGCGAGGGCAGTTCGTAATTGTTTTTCAGAGTCTTCATCCCCGATTGTAATCACGGTTACTTCCCCTCCGTGCTCATCCCGCTGTTTAATTGCTTCCTCCACAGCGTACTCATCATAAGGATTAATGATGAATTCTGCACCCTCCTCATCGATTCTTCCATCATCCAGATTAATTTTTTCTTCTGTATCAAAGGTCTTTTTTAATAGTACATAAATATCCATCTTGCTTCCTCCTCTTATACTTTTTATTTATCTTTAAAATTAGGTTTTCTCTTTTCAATAAATGCTTGAATGCCTTCTTTTGCATCTTCGGAGCCAAATACAGTTCCGAAGGCCTCTGCTTCAGCTTCCATACCAGCTATGAATTTATCGGAGCGGGTGTAATTTACAAGTTTCATAACCTGGTTAATTGTTGGCTTACTTTTTCCAGCTATTTTTTCCCCAAGCTTTCTAGCTTCTTCCAAGACACTCTCGTCAGACACTGCCCGATTAGCAAGTCCAAACGTTACCGCATCACGGCCGGAAATCGGCTCCCCTGATAATATCATTTCATATGCTTTAGCAGTTCCGACGTAGCGCGGTAAACGCTGAGTCCCAGCAAAACCAGGAATAATACCTAGATTGAGCTCTGGTAGACCGAGCTTTGCATTTTCCCCGACAATCCGGATATGGCATGCCATCGCAAGTTCTAAACCTCCACCTAATGCTGCACCGTGGATTGCTGCAATAACAGGGACCCGGAATTCTTCCAACCTTTGAAACACTTTCTGCCCATTTTTAGCAAGCTCTTCATAATCTGAATGCGCTTGCAAAGAAGTGAATTCTTTAATGTCAGCACCAGCCGAGAAAAATTTGCCCTCCCCGTGAATAACAATCGCTTTCACATTGTCGCCCTCTTCAATTTCCCCAAGGAACACATCTAAATCCTTTATTAATTGACTAGACAATGCATTAGCTGGTGGACTTTGAATCGTTAAGTATGCCACTTGATTTTCCACTTTTTTTACAATCGTGGTCAATATGATCCCCCCTCTATATTCTCTATCTTAATCGATAAACGATTATTTTGAAAATAATAACTCGAATAATAATGTATCATCCTATTTTTTTATTCGAGTTATTATCGTTAAACGGCGTTTTATTAAGCCTTCAAACCATTTGTTAAAAATTTGTGTACCTCATCCACCTGATCGACTAAAGTAAATTTCCTATCCTTCATCACCCAATTCGTCACTACTTCGTCAAGCGTTCCGAAAATCATTTGCCGGATGAGTGCTGGATTGATATCGCTACGGAATTGTTTGTCTTTCATCCCTTCTTCAATAACTTCATCAATGACACGTAAATAGGCCTTTAACACATTATTGATTTGTAATCGCAAAGAGTAATTGGATTGTCTTAATTCTAGTTGGGTGACGATAGCGAGATCAGGATTTTCTTCCAATTGACTAAAGTGCATTTCTATTAAAACTTTCAATTTATCATTGGCATTAGCTTGCTCACTCGTTGCCTTGGCAATCTTGTCTATAAATTGCCCCATTTTCTCTTCAAAAACGGAAACGAGCACATCTTCTTTATTCTTAAAATATAGGTAAATCGTTCCATCGGCTACGCCTGCTTCTTTCGCGATTTTTGAAACTTGTGATGCATGATAACCATTTTCTGCAATTACTTTAACTGCAGCTTCGATAATCTGTTGGTATTTTGGCTTATTGCTCTTCATTGTTTTCTCCTTAACATGTTTCTAGCTTTTCATTCATATAAAATCAAAGACAATTACTTTCATTCAGCGTAAGTGTAACCTTCTCCTGGAGGTCCGCAGTCCAGACACCTCTCTCTTTCCGCAGGCGGCTGGTGAGCCTCCTCGTACGCTTTGCGTACTGCGGGGTCTCACCTATGCCTTTCCTCCTGCAGGAGTCTCAAGGTGTCTGGACTGCTCCGAGGGGAAAGCCAAATGTGGAACACTATTTTTCATTTTAGGAATAGAACGCTGATCTTAGGGTGATAATTTCCATTCATAATAATCATCCCTACCAGTTCAGTTTCCCGGAGGACGGTGACTCCTGCGGGAAATCGGAGACGATGAGACCCCGCAGGAAGTGCTTTTCTTCCGAGGAGGCTCAGCGCGGAGCCCGCGGAAAGCATCCGTCCGCCGGGAAACTGAACGGCGATTAGAGCGCTAAATTAAATAAACGAGCAAAACACTTACGCTGAATGAAAGTGGTTAGCTAATCTTTAAGTTCTCAAAATTGTGCCTAGCTGATTTAGGGCGTGATTGCTGTATAAAAAATGGAATTATGAATGACTGTTCATTCATAATTCCATTTTATTCGTTTACCTGTTAAGTGTCAATGTTTTTGCAAAGATTTCTTGAATTATACTGGTTCGATTTGTTCGTCTTGCTGTTTGACCTCTTCATCAACTAGTTGCCTTCTGAGAATTTTACCAACTATGGTTTTTGGGAGTTCTTTACGGAATTCGTACCTGCGAGGGACTTTGTAGGCTGCAAGATTATCACGACAGAACCTATTCAGGTCTTCTTCTGTCGCTTGCTTCCCTTCTTTAAGAACGATGAATGCTTTAACCGTTTCGCCGCGATACGGATCAGGTACACCCACTACTGCACATTCTTGGATGGCCGGATGTTCATAGAGGACTTCCTCGACTTCCCGTGGGTAAATATTATAACCGCCAGCTATAATCATATCCTTCTTCCGGTCAACAATATAAAAGTAACCGTTTTCATCCTCGTAACCCATATCACCTGTATAAAACCAACCGTCACGGAGGGCGTTGGCTGTTTCTTCTTCATTTTTCCAGTAACCGACCATCACTTGTGGTCCTTTTACAGCCAACTCACCGACTTCACCAATTTCTACTTCTTCATCTGTACCGGTCTTAACAATTTTAACATCGGTATCAGGCCACGGGAGACCGATACTACCATTTATCCGATTTCCCCAAATGGGGTTAGCGTGGGTTACTGGGGATGTTTCAGTCAACCCATAACCTTCAACTAACCTTCCACCAGTAAGTCTTTCAAATTGCTCTTGCACTTCAAGCGGAAGTGGTGCAGAACCACTTAGGCACGCTCTAATTGAGGATAAATCATACTTCTCAATATCAGGGTGATTAATCAAGCCGATATAAATCGTTGGTGCACCAGGAAATAAGGTAGGCTTTTGTTTATCAATCACTTTCAAGACATCTTCTGGATTAAATTTCGGCATCAGAATGATTTTCGACGCTTGCTTTACACCGAAATTCATTACTGTCGTCATGCCATATACATGAAAGAATGGAAGTACTGCAAGAACGACTTCTTTCCCTTGCTCAGCCTTATAAAGCCAAGCTTCACACATTTGTAAATTAGCAACTAAGTTATAATGGGTAAGCATGACGCCTTTCGGATAGCCCGTTGTTCCACCGGTATACTGCAGGAGAGCAAGATCCTCCTTAGGATTGATTTTGACTTTTTTATATTCGGCTTTAGCGGTCTTCATTATACTTTCCCATACGTGGGTATCCGGACTCTGCTCTACTTTCACTACCATGTTGTACTCGCGCTTCTGTATAAATGGATAAATCAAGTTTTTCGGAAATGGCAAATAATCTTTGATGCCGGTTACAATCTTATGCTCTAAATTTGTTTTCTCTTGTACATTGCTTACCCTTGGCACGAGTATGTCTAGACAAACTATCACTTTTGCATCAGAGTCGGCTATCTGGTACTCGAGCTCTCTCTCTGTATAAAGCGGATTTGTCTGTACAACAACCCCCCCTGCCATCAGGATACCATAATAACTAATTACAGCCTGCGGGCAATTCGGGAGCATAATTGCAACTCTATCACCTTTTTTTAATTTAAGGGACTGTAAATAATTCGCGAATTGCTTTGCTTGTGTATACAACTCTTGATAGGTCAACTCTTTCCCCATGAAATAAAGCGCTTTCTTTTCTGGGTAGCGAGAAGCACTTTCCGCGAGATAGGAATCTAACGGCTTCTCATCATATTGGATGCTGGGCGGTATTTCTTCCGGATAATGAGCATACCAATTTTTTGTTGCTTCCATTTTATCTCCTCCTTTTTCTCTATTATAATCATTATATCGATTAATTTCTATTTTTAGAAATTTTATTTATCTAAATCAGGATATTTTTTTAATTTACTTAAAAATATAATATAAACCGACAAGTAAAAATGCAATCGCTACACCAATTAAAATCTTTGCTAACCGTTCAAAAACCATTCCGCTTCCCCTTTCTATCCAATACTCGCACCTATGACAAACGCAATTCCGATGGAAAAGATCATCGATAACAATCCGACTGCCACATTTCCTTTCCCAATCTCTTCATCTACTTTGATTGTTGGTAAAAGAAATTCAAAAACAAAATAACCAGTTAATAACAGAACAAATCCGAATGTTCCCCAGCCAATCGTCTGCAGCAAGGAATCATTATGCTCGATGGAATAGCGGAAAATCGTAGCAATGCCAAAGATTTTCCCGCCTGTTGCCATTGCTACGGCAAGATTTCCCTTACGAATCTCTTCCCAGTTCTTATAGGATGTTACCAGTTCAAATACAGTTAGAAATATAAGCGTACATAATACAACAACACTATATCTTGCTGCTGTAATGACGATAATATTTTCCCAAAAACCATTCATACGGATATCCCCCCTTTTTTATTTAAGTTCCAAAACAGTGACCCCGCTGCCACCTTCACCACTGCCGCCGAAACGCGCAGATGATATTGCTGGATGTTGTTTAGCAAAATCTTGTACACCTGAACGAAGTGCGCCGGTTCCTTTCCCATGGATAATCGTTACTTTGCCGTAACCGGCAAGGAGAGCATCATCAACGTATTTCTCAAGACGATGAAGCGCATCTTCAAACCGTTCACCTCTAAGATCGAGTTCGGTCTTTACATGAGCATTGGAACCTCGGATGGTCGCTACGGTCCGTTCTGGATCCTGCTTCTGTCTCCCAACATATTGCAAGTCTTTTCTTTTTGCCTTTACTTTCATGATCCCAACTTGAACCATATATTCTTGCTCATTTAATTGTTCCAGCACGACACCTTGCTGATTGACCGTAAGCAATTTAATATCATCTCCTGGTGCCAACGGTCGATTCTCTTCCGATATTTCTTGTTTACAGGAACTTGATTTACTGGTTAATTGCGGTTGTGCTTCTTCTAGCATTTTTCTTGCTTCTATCCACTCATGCTCCTTCAATCCAGCATTCATTTTCATATTACGGATTTCTTCTACAATGATTTCCGCTTCTTCCCTGGCTTGTTTTAATGCTTTCTCCGCTTTTTCTTCTGCTTTTCTATAAAGTTCTTCTTTTTTCCGCTCGAAAGTTTGCCACTCTTTTTCTATCTCGTCCCGCATTTTCTCACTCTCAAGTAAAATTTCATGAGCTTCCTCATACTGCTTTTCCGCAGCGATTTGCGACTTTTCAAGTGATGCGATCATATTTTCAACACTTTTTGAATCGATGCCAACTAAGCTTTTTGCCTTATCAATAAGTTCTGCTTGTAATCCGAGACGTCTTGATATTTCAAATGCATTACTCCTTCCTGGAACACCAATCAAGAGACGGTATGTCGGCTTTAATGATTCGACATCAAACTCAACCGACGCATTAATGACATGATCGCGATTATAGCCATAAGCTTTCAATTCTGGATAATGTGTTGTAGCAATGACCCGCGCCCGACGAGCGATCACTTCATCAAGCAAGGCCATAGCAAGTGCAGCTCCTTCACTCGGATCTGTACCTGAGCCTAGTTCATCAAAGAGTACAAGAGACGCGTCATCCACTTCTTCCATAATCGAAACGATATTTTTCATATGGGAAGAAAATGTACTTAGATTCTGTTCAATCGATTGCTCATCACCAATATCGGCAAATACAGTTTGAAAAACGGCAAGCTCACAATCATCAAAGGCTGGGACTTGTAAACCAGATTGGGCCATTAATGTACAGAGGCCAACCATTTTTAATGTAACAGTCTTCCCCCCTGTATTCGGTCCTGTAATAACAATTGCCGTATATTCTTCACCGATTTCAATATCATTAGCGACAACCTCATCATCTGGGATGAGCGGATGGCGGGCTTGTTTCATCTTAATAATCCCTTTATCATTCATCCGCGGCTTACTTGCTTTCATTTTGCTTGCAAGCTTTGCCCTTGCTGCAATGAAGTCGATCGTAGCCAGTAATTCTAAATTGCTGGAAATCGTTGGTTCTACTCCAGCAATTTGGTTCGAAAGCTCTGTTAAAATTCGTTCAATTTCTTGTCTTTCATTTAGGATTGCTTGCTGCAATTTATTATTTAAATCGACCACTGCCCGAGGTTCCATAAAAAGGGTCTGGCCGGAGGAGGATTGGTCATGGACGATTCCCCCGATTTGTGCCCGGTATTCCTGCTTCACAGGCAATACATACCGGTCATTACGAATTGTAACAATAGCGTCTGAAAGCATCTTCGCATGAGATCTCGTATACCCTTCTAATTTTTCTCGGACACTTGCCTCAAATGTTCTTATCTGAGAACGAATACTTCTTAATTTACTTGATGCATTGTCAAGTACGTCTCCATTTTCATCGATGGCACGGCGGATTTCCTGCTCCATCTCACGCATTGGAGCAATATCTTCTGCGAATTGTTTCAAGATTGGAATCTCTTCTTCCAAATCTTCAAGGAAATCCTTCACCCGTCTTCCACCATACATTGTATTCGCTATATCAAGGCATTCCGAGGCAGATAAGACGCCACCGATTACGCTGCGTTTTAGGCTCTCCCGGATATTACGGATTCCTCCAAAGGGAATCACCTTATTGAGGCGCAAAATTTGAGCCGCTTCATCCGTTTCTTCCTGAAGCCGATTCACCTTGTCTAGATCTGTTTCAGGGAAGATATGTGCAGCCTTTTCCTTGCCAAGTGATGTTTCTGCTTGCTCCTTTAATTGTTCGACTATTTTATCAAACTCGAGTACATGAAGTACACGTTCGTTCATTTACTTCACCTCTATTTATTTCGATCTAAATAAGCTTTAAGCTCTGCTAGAGGTAAAGTGTTCAATACCGTACTTTTTTGAATCCAGCCCCGCTTGGCGGTTCGGACTCCAAACTCCATAAATGCGAGTGTTTCATAGCTATGGGCATCGGTATTAATAATCAGCTTTACTCCAGCTTCTTGAGCCATTTTTGCATGTGTTGCTGAAAGATCGAGTCGATTCGGATTGGCGTTGATTTCAAGCGCTGTATTTGTTTCTTTCGCTTTTTCGATCAACTTTTCCATATCGACCCGGTAGCCGTCCCGGCGTCCTAGTAATCTTCCGGTCGGATGTGCAATCATATCTACATAAGGGTTTTCAAGTGCTTGATATAATCGCTCCATCATTTTTTCTTCACTTTGGTTAAAGCTTGAGTGAATGGACGCGATCACGAAATCCAGTTCTTTTAAAAAGGAGTCCTCAAAATCAAGAGTTCCATCTGGTAAAATATCCATCTCAACCCCGGTGAAAATATGAATATCAGGATATTTTTCATTTAATAGCTGAATTTCCTCCCATTGTTTCCGAAGACGTTCTTCGTTCAATCCATTCGCTACCCGAAGGAATTTAGAATGATCCGTGATGGCAATATATTCGTAGCTTTTCTCCATAGCCTTTAGAACCATTTCTTCCAAGTTTTGTGCGCCATCGCTCCACGTCGTATGCATATGTAAATCTCCGCGGATATCTTCTAGTTCAATCAATTCCCGGGTCTCTTGAAACTGTTCAAGTTCTGTCGTTCCCTCTCGTATTTCAGGCGGGATATAAGGAAGACCAAAATGTTCATAAAATGCCTTTTCATCAGGGAATGTGAGTATTTCGTTCGTTGCTTCTACTTCAACTCCATATTCACTAATTTTCTCTCCACGGGATTTCGCCAATTGGCGCATCGCTACATTATGTTCCTTCGAACCTGTGAAGTGATGAAGTGTTGTTGTAAATTCCTCGTCCTTCACAAGACGGAAATCGACATTGATATCATATTCTTCTTCCAGTGTAACAGACACCTTTGTATCCCCCTCAGCAATCACTTCTTTTACTGTAGGGAGTAACAGTAGTGCTTCACGTACCTTCTCCGGTTCATCTGTTGAAATAATAAAGTCGATATCCCTAATTGTTTCACGCATTCGTCTTAAGCTACCTGCAATCGAGTAGCGGGTAATCGAATCTATAGCATTCAAATAGTTTTCTATTTTCCCAGCGATTTGCAGCATTACTGCAATCGAAAGACGTTCCGGGCGTTTTCCAACTTCGTCCAGCGCTGTCAGTAGATTCTTCACTGTTTTAGGCCCGAAACCAGATAACTTTTCGACCTCCCCATTTTCACATGCAGTTCGCAAACTATCCGCATCGACAATATTTAACTCTTTATATAATCTAGAAAGTTTCTTGCCACCAAGTCCTGGCAGCTGGAGAAGGGGAATTAATCCAGACGGAACCTCTTCCTGCAATTTCTCAAGCTCTGTCGATTTTCCTTCCTTCATGAATTCGGTAATGACTGCGCCTGTCCCTTTTCCAATTCCTTTTATTTTCGTCATATCTTCAATTTCGTCAAGTGATCGTTCATCTGTTTCCAATCCTTGGGCAGCCTTGCGATAGGCTGATATTTTAAACGGATTTTCACCCTTTAATTCTAAGTAAATAGCAATTTGTTCTAATAAACGAATAACATCTTTCTTATTTACGAGCAATCCATTCACCTGCTTTATTGTTATTTCAATAAAAAAAGACCGATTCCGTATCGTTTACTACTATTGTACATGTAATCCAGTAGCAATACTAATACGACGAACCGCTCTTATAAATACACTTTTACTAAGTCAAACACTTTATTGGAGAAATATGGAGTCTGCTCCAGTATGAGTAAAGCCAACGATGAATTATTAATATATGATTGTACAGTCTCAATTGGTGTTAAGGCAAGTACATATAGAAGGACAAACACAATTAAATAAATTTCCAAAAAACCTAAAACTGCACCAAGAATCTTATTCACCGGCTTAATAAGCGGGATTGCCGCAACAAAATCAAGCATATTTGCAACAATCTGCAAGATTATTTTTACCGCAAAAAATAAAACTGCAAATGAAATGATATTATAAAATGCCATTTCAATCGGTAACCCTTGTAGGAATTCAGGCCAGATATTTGCACTTAGTTCCTTGTATGGAATCCAAAGTTCCAACCGAATAGCTAAGTCATCATAGTACCTTGCCGCGATAATAAAAGCTGTTATAAAGCCTATTAAATGAAAAAGCTGTAAAATAAACCCTCTATTCAGGCCAATAAACAGACCGAGTAGAAGTAATATAATTAAGATTAAATCAAACATATCTTATTTTTCCTCTTTCCTCGCAATTGATCCGACTAATTTTGCGTAGTCTTCTTTCAATTTCACATAATCGTTCATCGTATTTACAGCTGTGAGTACGGCCAGCCTTGTTGTATCTAAATGCGGATTATGGTCTTTAATTTCATTCATTTTCTGATCAACAAGACTCGCGACCAACTTCACATGACTTGCTGGTTCATTACCCATGATTGTATATGTTCTGTTATTGATTTCCACTGTAATCCTGTTCTTTTCACGTTCTGTCATGTTGATCCCCCCGCCAAAATCACTACCATTTATCATATCATTTTTTGTTTCTAAAAAGAAGTATTATAATTACCCCTGCTTTTGCAGTCTGAGACAATCCCTTCCCTTAGTGCAATCCGAATAACTGACATTTCGCTCTACATAACTCTCATAGCTTCCTCCGCTTTCCAACTAATATCTTCATTCAGCGTAAGTGTGTGCTACTTACTTCTGGAGGTCCGCAGTCCAGACACCTCTCGCTTTCCGCAGGCGGCCGGGTTACTCCTCGTATGCTTTGCGTACTGCGGGGTCTCACCTATGCCTTTCCTCCTGCTGGAGTCTCGAGGTGTCTGGACTGCTCCGAGGAATAGCGTGATTTGGATTACTGTTTAATATTCCAGAAGTACAATCCTTATCATAACGGAATAATTTCTTTTTAAAATAATCCTTTAGACCAGTTCAATTGCCCGGTGGACGGTGACTCTTGCGGGAATAGCACGAGTCCAGACCTGAGCAGGAAGCGGTTTTCTTCCGAGGCAGACTAAGATCGCCACGTCCTGTGGCAACGTCTGACATTAACGTCCTGTGCGTCGAGGCTTCGGCTGTGCCTTAGGATGCGCATCCGTCCGCCGGGCAACTGAACGGTAATTAGAACGCCAATAAAATGAATGCACAAAATACTTACGCTGAATGAAAGTATAAGTCGTTGTCGTTCCGTTTTGAAAAAATTTAAGTATGTCTGGTTATATTCTTCAACGACTGTGGATGTTTCATTAGGTTTATCGTTACGTATTGAAGAAGTAAAAGCGTTGTAGCGGACTAATAATCCAGGCTACAACGCTTTTTGGTTTTTTAAGATCTTACATAACCATTAAATTCATCGGATATGGCTTTTACAATTTCCTGATAAGATGCTTCTACTTCTTCGTCTTTCAATGTTTTCTCCGGATCCTGGTAAACGAGATGATAAGCGATTGACTTCTTACCAGCCTCTAAATGTTCCCCTTCATAAACATCAAATACAGCAACAGACTTTACTAATGGTGCACCGGTTTCGGCAATTCTTGCTTGAACGTCGCCTGCTAAAACTTCCTTATCGAGGATAAAGGCAATATCCCGTGAAATCGCTGGGTATCTTGGAATTTCTGTATAGCTCGGTTCATTTTCATACGCTGCAAATACTGCATCTAAATTGATATCAAATACATAAGTTTCCTTTAAATCTAACCTTTTTGCAAGGAGTGGGTGAACCTGCCCGAGGAAACCGATAACCTGACCGTTTCGTTTAATTACCGCTGTGCGGCCTGGGTGCATATCCTCAAGCTTTACCGGTTCAAATTGGATAGATAACTTCAACTGTTCAAATAACCCTTCAACAATTCCTTTTACAACATAGAAGTCCACCGGTTTTACTTCCCCTTGCCATGGATGGTCAACCCAGTTCCCCGTTATCGCACCTGCAGCACGAAGAATTTCTTCCGGTTGCTTCGTAATTTGTTCTTCTTCAGATACAAAAATTGACCCAATTTCATAATAAGCAATATTCATCTGGTTTCTTGCTTGATTATATGATAGGGATTGAAGAAGCCCTGGGAGTATGCTTAGACGGAGATATTTATGATCCTCACTCATCGGCCTAGCCAGTGCAATTGGAACTGGTGACTTTTTGATAATCTCCGGGCTGATTAATTTCTCAATATCATGTTCATCCGTCAAGGAATAGGTTTTGTTTTCCATTAATCCTAATCCCTCAAGTAATGATTTGATATTTCGTTTTAATTGCTGTACGTGATTCAGGCCACCTACTTGCCCTTCCCCTTTAGGTAAGGTGTACGGCAAGTTATCATAGCCATAAATACGAGCGATCTCCTCAAGCATATCCTCAAAGATTGTAATATCCTGTCTTCTTGTCGGTACTTGAATCGTGAATGTTGTGCCATCTTGCTCAAAAATGAATTGCAATCTATGCAAGATGTCAGCAATCTCCTCATTTTTCATAGAGGAACCAAGTCTTTCATTCACACGATCCGTTTCAATGACAACTGTTTTCTCCGAATAATCAAGACCATCATATTCACTTAAACCTTGCAAAACTTTTCCATCTGCATATTTTTCAAGTAGATGGCAAGCTCTTTCGCCGGCTTTTCTTACCCGTTTCGGGTCAACTCCTTTTTCAAAGCGGGTACTTGAGTCGCTCCGTAAACCAGTTTGTTTAACTGTCTTTCTGACAGTCGTACCGTCAAAATAGGCTGCTTCTAGTAAAATAGTCGACGTCTCATCCGTTACCTCCGAATCAAGTCCACCCATTACTCCAGCAAGCGCAGTCGGTACCGAACCATTGGTAATGACAAGATTCTCACGCGTCAATTTGCGAGTCTGACCATCAAGGGTAACAATTTCTTCCCCTTCATTCGCACGTCTAACCAACACCGTGTTTGATGCAAATCTATCATAATCAAACGCATGAAGTGGTTGGCCGTATTCGAGCAAGACATAGTTCGTAATATCAACTACATTATTAATCGGACGGATACCAGCTGCAAGTAAATAGTTCTGTATCCATAAAGGAGAAGGCTTAATCACAACATCTTTAATGATAAATGCCCCGTAATATTTGTTTAACTCTTGAGCTGCCACTTCTACGGTTATATAATCTTCCGCACACTCACTTTCATTACTTTCGATCGTTTCATCTGGATATGTGACTTGTTCATCAAGAATAGCTGCTACTTCATACGCTACCCCCATCATGCTTAACGCATCTGCCCGATTGGCAAGTACATCGAGTTCAAATACCGCATCGTTTAAGTTGAGAAGCGGAGTAACATCCTCACCTATTTCTACTTCATCCTGGAAAACGTAAATACCGTCTACGAATTCTTGGGGAACGAACTTTTCTTTCACTCCCAATTCCTGTAAAGAGCAAATCATCCCATTTGATTCCACGCCACGTAATTTCACTTTTTTAATTTTAAAATTACCTGGTAAGACAGCACCGGGCTTGGCTACGACAACTTTTTGACCAGCAGCCACGTTCGGGGCGCCGCATATAATTTGTAAGGTTTCTGTTCCAACATCTACTTGGCAAAGATTTAATTTGTCGGCATTCGGATGCTGCTCACAAGTTAGGACGTGTCCGACAACAACATCGTTCACCTTTTCTCCGACATACTCAATTCCTTCCACTTCAATTCCAGACTTTGTAATTCGCTCTGCAAGCTCTTCTGGAGAAATATCTCCTAAATCAACATAATTATTTAACCAGTTATAGGATACGTACACTTATTTTTTCCTCCCTATGCGTGATGATACTGTTTTAAGAATCGGATATCGTTCATATAGAAGCTACGAATATCACTTACACCATATTTCAACATAGCAATTCGCTCTGGACCCATTCCAAAAGCAAAACCGCTGTATACGCTCGGATCATATCCGCCCATTTCCAAAACTTTCGGATGGACCATTCCGCCACCTAATATTTCAATCCAGCCTGTTCCTTTACATACACTACACCCATCACCATTACAGACTTTACAGGAAATATCCATTTCCACAGATGGCTCTGTAAATGGGAAGTAGCTTGGACGGAGACGAATTTCGCGGTCTTTTCCAAACATCTGTTTAGCAAATTTATCTAATGTTCCTTTTAAATCACTCATCCGGACGTTTTTATCGACGAGTAGACCTTCAATTTGTGTAAATTGATGGGAGTGTGTTGCATCATCGCTATCTCGACGATATACTTTCCCCGGACAAATCATTTTAAATGGCCGTTCGCCTTTATAACTTTCCATTGTTCGTGCTTGAACAGGAGAAGTATGTGTACGTAGCAATAACTCGTTCGTAATATAGAATGAATCCTGCATATCGCGGGCCGGGTGATCTTTCGGTAAATTAAGTGCTTCGAAGTTATAATAATCTGTTTCTACCTCTGGGCCTTCCTTGATCTCATAGCCCATACCGATGAATAAATCCTCGATTTCCTCCACAATACTTGTTAAGAGATGCGGTCCTCCAACGTTGACCTTACGACCCGGTAGTGTCACATCAATCGTTTCCGCTTCTAACTGTTCATTCAAAGCGGCCTCCTCTAGTTTAGCGGCCTTCTCTTCAATTGCTTCGGTGATGATATTACGTACTTTATTAGCCATTTCTCCAATAACTGGACGCTCTTCTGGGGAAAGCTGTCCCATTCCTTTTAAGACCTTCGTGATCGAACCCTTCTTCCCTAAATAAGCGACTCGAATATCTTGAAGGCTTGTCATTCCTTCAGCATCTTCAATTTTAGCAAGTGCTTCTTGCTGTATTGTCTCCAACTGCTCCTTCATGTGTGAACCCTCCTTAGAATACTTTTAAACAATTAAAAAAAGCCCCATCCCAATAAAGGGACGAGGCTATTATTTCGCGGTACCACCCTTGTTGACAACATATATATTGTCCAACTCACATTTTGATAACGGATTATAAAATCCGGGCGCACCTTTACTTGTACGAAACAAGGTCCAAGTGCCTGCTCCAGAGTGAAATGGTCCTATCCCAGTAATAGAAATGTTTTCAGTCTCAGACATTTCCTCCCTGCATTACCGTCATGGATATAACCTAGCTCTTTCAACACATTTTCTATTCATTCATTTATTTATACAATCAATTAACGCTTCACTTCATCCATTATAGATAATTTTCTTGCAGCTTGCAAGCCTATTCTTTCAGGCGATACATGAGGATACCTGCAGCAATGCTCACGTTCAATGATTCTGCTTTTCCGTAGATTGGGATTTTCACCCGTTTATCCGCCTGCTTAAGCAATTCTTGCTGAACGCCCGCCCCTTCATTTCCAAGTACTAGTCCAATTTTATCCGGCGTCTTCATCTCCTGATAATAACGCGCATCTTCCAGTGCAGTTGCCCATATCTCATACCCTCTCCCTTTCAATGAAGATATTTCTTCTGTCAAATCAGCTTCAAAAACTGGGATATGAAAGAGTGAACCTTGAGTTGAACGGATGACTTTATCATTGTATAAATCAACTGTACCTTTACCCAGAATGACAGCATCCATACCAGCAGCGTCTGCCGTACGAATAATTGTCCCTAAATTTCCAGGATCCTGTATCGCATCAAGCATCACAAGCTGATTACCCGTGACACTTCTATGCGGCTGCATCATAATAACAGCCGCTATTCCTTGGGGTGTTGTCGTCTGAGAGATATGTTCAAATACTTGTTTAGAAACACGCTCTACAGGAAGGTCATTACTCCAAGCAGGAAGCGGAACACTCTCCTCCATGATGATTTCTACTATTTCCTGTCCGCTTTTCCAGGCTTCTTCCACAAGATGTGACCCTTCAACGAGAAACATTTGCTGTTCTTTGCGCCCTTTTCGTTTGTGAAGCTTTCTCCAAGCCTTAACTTTTCCGTTTGTCAATGATGTAATCAACGTCTTCATCCTTATCCTGTTCTTTTTTCTTATCATACATATTTAGGAACCATTTGGTCAAACTAATTTCATGAATCAAAGAACTAAGGAGGTAAACAAAATGGATTTAAATTTACGCAAAGCAATTCTCAGTAATATATCGACAAATGATCAATCCCAACTGGAAGCAACGATTGTAGATGCGATACAAAATGGAGAAGAAAAAATGTTGCCAGGACTTGGTGTATTGTTTGAGTTAATCTGGCAGCAAGCTGACCAAACAATGAAGCAAGACATGGTAGAATCACTAGAATCTGGTGTAAAGCAAGCTACTGCAGGCTCCTAAGGATGCTTTTCCCTACTACTTTCGCGATATTCTTGATAAACTATGGATAACCAAAAGTGAAAGGGGTTATTCAATGTATCGGAAAGTAGAAGATTTTCTTCAAGATTGGCAAGGTGCAAGCGCAGGAACGTTGCGAGTTCTCGAAGCAGTAACAGATGAAACATTGGATCAAGCAATTGTAAAAGGGCATAACACGTTAAGATGGTTAGGCTGGCATTTGGCAACCGCTCCCGCTTATTTTGCAGGTCTGTTAGGACTGGAACTGAACAATGTGGGAGATTCAGGAAAACTTCCTAGCACAGCTAAAGAAATCGCAGAAGGATACGAAGCAGTGAGTAGTGAAATTGCCGAAAAAGTATCGCTTGCATTTTCTGATGAAAGTTTAACCGAGGAAGTGGATCAGCATGGCAGGCCAACAGCCCGGGGAGCGATTCTTCGTACATTAATCGATCACCAGACTCACCATCGCGGTCAAATGACAGTACTCCTTCGCCAAGCGGGACTTAAAGTTCCAGGAGTCATGGGACCGACAAAAGAAGATTTGGGAAAATAATGAACAAATTGGGACATGACGGCGTAAAATAAACGCCTTATGTCCCTTTTAACGATTGAAATATGTGCGAAATCCTAGTAAGATTGTAGTAGAGAAAGTAGGGATTATATTGGAAATCAGAGACTTAAACCAGCTTATGCAGCTACAAGCTATGCAAACAATGAACTCAGGCAGTGCACACTCCAGTTCATCTTTTGCAGAACTTACTTTCAATCAATTACTACAGAGTAAAATCGACCAAGCAAGGGCGCTCACACCACCTGCTCTATCCTCTCTTGGATCGGTACCTTTTCAACGGCCGGATAATTTGAGCCAACCGAGTCATCAGGCTAACCGTTCGTCCCCTTTGAAGGCAACTGCTTTTGATCATTATATCGTTGAAGCGAGCGAGAAATACAATATTGATAAGCGGCTGATCCGAAGTGTGATCCAAGCGGAGTCCGGCTTTAATCCTCGTGCAACAAGTGGTGCCGGTGCTAAGGGTCTTATGCAATTAATGCCGGGTACTGCAAGAGGTTTAGGTGTTGCTAACTCCTATGACCCACGGGAAAATATTTTAGGCGGCACAAAATATTTAAGACAAATGCTGGACCGTTATAATCAAAATATGGAGCTTGCTCTCGCGGCATATAATGCCGGCCCAGGAAATGTCGATAAACACGGTGGCATTCCACCATTCAATGAAACAAGAAATTATGTAACAAAAGTGATGAACAATTATTTAGCCTGATAAAAAAACAAGGTGTCGATGCACACCTTGTTTTTTTCTATTGTTATGCGAGTATAAGTTCTTTCACCTTATCCTTATCAAGTTGTTTAATAACTTCTACAATTAATTTAACCGCATTTTCAAAGTCGTCACGATGTAAAATTGCTGCGTGAGAATGAATATAACGAGTTGCAACTGTTATAGATAAAGAAGGTACTCCATTTGCAGTTAAATGAATGGAGCCGGAATCCGTTCCACCGCCGGCAATTGACGTATACTGGTAAGGAATCCCTTGTTCATCCGCTGTTTTCACAACTAAATCCCGTAAGCCTTTGTGGGAGACCATCGAAGCGTCATAGAGAACAATTTGTGGCCCATCCCCCAACTTACTATCCGCTTCCTTATCAGAGATGCCTGGTGTGTCACCAGCAATCCCCACATCAACACCAAAGCCGATATCTGGTTCAATTTTATGTGCTGCTGTTTTCGCCCCACGAAGCCCAACTTCTTCCTGAATCGTTCCGACACCGTAGACGATATTTGGATGATCTACGTCTTGAAGTTGTTCTAATACCTCGATAGCAATAGCTAAACCAATTCGGTTATCCCAAGCTTTCGCCATCAGCATTTTCTCATTTTTTAATTGTGTAAATTCAAAATAGGGAACAATCGATTGACCCGGCAGAACACCAAATTCTTCTGCTTCCTTCTTACTCGATGCCCCGATGTCGATAAACATATCCTTTATCTCATATGGCTTCTTACGCGCTTCTGCTGAGAGCACGTGCGGTGGTTTTGAACCGATAACACCGGTGACATTTCCTTTTGAACCCATAATCGTCACACGCTGGGCAAGCATGACTTGGTTCCACCAACCACCAACCGTTTGGAAGTAAATGAACCCTTTATCATCAATACGCGTAACCATGAAGCCTATCTCATCTAAATGACCAGCTACCATAATTTTTGGTCCATTTTCGTCTCCAATCTTTTTTGCAATGGAGCTGCCTAAGTTATCTGTTATCATTTCATCTGCGTAGGGCGTAATATACTTTTCAAATACTTCTCTCGCTTCTCTCTCATTTCCCGGGATACCATTCGCGTCGGTCAAATCTTTCAACATCGTTTAATATCTCTCCTTTACTGTAACTTAAAGTATAAACCTATTATACTCAACTTTCTTCATTAAAAAAACGAAAGTAAATTAATCTTAACAAATACTCCCACAGAACGATTTTTTTAGTAGAAAAAAGCTAATAAATGTCTTGCATCTCTTTTCATTATGTGATATCATTAAATAGTTGACGGGACATTAGCTCAGTCGGTAGAGCAACTGACTCTTAATCAGTGGGTCGTAGGTTCGATCCCTACATGTCCCATAATAACGCCTAATCCTTTGATATATATATGGGTTTAGGCGTTTTTTATTTACATAATAAAAAATTAGAGTTTCCGTAAATTTTGCTTATCATTATGCGGATATGGGTGGACTTATAGTTCCTTTTAATATCCTTGGTCTTGCCGTTCGTAATTTATTTCATTTTTCTCCAAGTAGGCATTATAAATATCCTCTTCGTTAAATCCGAGCAATTTACCTAAATGGATAAATTCCTTAAATAATTGAACGTATCCTTCTTCTGTTGAATGCTGATTAAAGATTGCTGCTACAATAAAGACGTGATTAAATTGTTTTGTCAAGTCATTTTCTGTTCCGGCGGCTTCTACACCTTCATATCTATAACCTTTCTCTAAACCGATTGATAAGAGAAAATGAATCCCATCCACATATTCCGCAAGAATTACTTCTCTTTCACTCGGTTCCTTCTTACTCCAAAATTTAAAGCAACGAGTTTCATTTGCAAGCTCCCCAAGCTCTACAAGGAAAGCCAAATGTCTTTCATGATATAAATCTTTCCCTTCCAACTCATGATTATCGGCAATATAATTGTCCAATTCCTGCTGCATATTATAAAGTTTTCCCCAATTCAATTCTCTGCACCTCATTTTATCTTATGTTTTTTAAAAAAGTGAAACCTTTCCCCTCTTCCTTTCGTACTTGAATTATATAACAAGTAAGGAGACGATTACACATGCTTGTACTATTATTTCGTATTCTTATTCTGCTTGCAATTATTCTCCTTGTTTATACTTGGATTGAATACTTAAGAAGTTCGGATAGAAAAATACGGATCGCTAAAGACCTAAACCAATTCTACCTTGATGATGAACCAAAGAACAGTAAAAAGAATTTACGTTTCGTATATAAGGGCTGTACATTTGTCGGGGAAAAATATGTCGGTATTGCTGAAGATTCATTTGAGGTAACGAATATCCATGTCACTGTCTGCCATCCAATTGACTTGAATGGGATTACCCGAGAAGATCTATACTTTTTAGAAAATGAATTATTAATACGTTATCCTTATGCGAAAATTGAATGGAAACATCCGATCAGCGAACTTGTGTTAACCCCCTTAGAATAAAACAGGCGCAAGCGCCCGTTTAGCAACGTACAAACTGGAGCACTCCGGAATGAGATAAAGGAAACATGCCCCTTTAGGGGTATGCCGCTGTTGGGCTTTAGCCCGTACTTAGGCGGCCCTCCTTTAGTTGTGAGTTGATGTTGACTTATCGATTGGAGGAGGGTGAAGTTTGCTAGTTGCTGGGCGCAGAGCGGACGTGGCTTGCCCTGGTTATCTAAGTTATCTATAGCATTTATGTCTCATAGTTTCCTATGCAAAACAAAGCACACATCAAGCTTTCGATGTGTGCTTTGGTTGTTCCATGGAGAAAAAATCCTGCCATTTGATAATGATTTCTTTCCTGCGTAATAGATAGAGAAAGACAAGTAGAATTACCATTAATCCGGTGATTGTATAAGGGGACAAGGTAGAAAAGGTTCCGCCAATTGATGTATAAATGAAGGCGAGTGGAATGTTTGTAAGGAGTGAAGTTCTTGTATAATCTCTGAAGCTGGTCGAAATTTCAATCAGACAAAGGGATAATAAATGAAAATGAATAAAGGGCACTAATCGAAGTAACAGAATTTGAGACTTTGTAAGTTCTTTGTTGTCTCCCAGCAAACGCTGCTTTATACGAAAAATGCGTTCCATTGCATTCGGCATTTTCGTATAGATTCCGTAAAATAAAATACTTGATAACGTAATACCGATTAAAGAATACAAACCACCTGCAAACGGTCCGAAAAATATTCCGCCCGAGATACAGATAAAAACGACAGGAATAAAAAATAATGGTCGGAGTAAATGAAAACAAATGAATAGGACTGGTGCAAACAAGCCGCCAAGCTCAACATAGGTGAGAAGATTCGCTCCTAATGCCTCCATGCTCCTCCTCCTTCTTCGTATTCGCTTTACCATTTATTATATGTTAGGCAATGAGCCGATTATGACATGTTTACGAATAGGTAGATAAAAGCACCAGCATTCCAAATGATCAGCACTGGGATTCCGACTGTGAACGATGCGTGTTTTGTTTTATGACGAAACAGTTGCATGCCGATATATGTACCAAGCGCACCACCTAAAAATGATAACAGAAAGAAAGTCCTTTCTGGAATACGAAACTGTTGCTTGATCGCCTTCTGCTTATCAATTCTCATCAGAAAAAGCGTAAAAATATTTACAACTAGAACATAAACCAACATAGAATCATTCATAAAAAATCTCCTTTAGCTATTATGATGTAATTTTATCACGTATTAACGGTCCGTCATACCCCCACCTCTAAACAAGAGGGAGAGCCAAAATGTTAAGGTGGGGGATATACAGTCCGTAAATTCCTGATTCGGTTCAACTAACATTCAGTGGGGGAGGGAAGGAATTCCCCTAACTGTGATGAAGGAGTAACTTTCTCTCCAAATTCTGGAGTCCCGATACCTTGAGACTTCTCAGGGGTTCATAGGCCTTGAAAGATACCGCAGCACGATAGCGCGTGGCAGACTAAGAACGCCAGTCCTTTGGCAACGCCTGTATTAGCACGTTCTGTGCGCCAGTGGCTTGCCGAACGCCCTCGGAAAGCGAAAAGTATCGGAACTACGAACCTTGGGAAGAAAATTTTAATTTTAAAAAAAGGTCAAATTCCGTTTGAGTTGGAATTTGACCTTTTTATTATTTGCTTAAAGCTTCTTTAGCTTTATCCGTTAACTGTGTAAATGCTTGTGCATCGTTTACCGCTAGTTCAGAAAGCATCTTACGGTTAATATCAACACCAGCTAATTTCAAACCATGCATTAATTTGCTGTATGACATATCATTCATACGCGCAGCTGCGTTAATACGTGCAATCCATAATTTACGGAAATCACGTTTCTTCTGTCTGCGGTCACGATATGCATACTGACCTGATTTCATCACCTGTTGTTTTGCTACTTTAAATAAATTACTTTTCGAACCATAATATCCTTTAGCTAATTTAAGGACGCGTTTGCGACGTTTGCGTGTTACTGTTCCACCTTTTACACGTGCCATTTTAAATTCCCTCCTAGTACAATTCTAATCCAAATTTATTTCAGTATTTCCATGACTTAAGGAATCATGGAATCAATGCGTCTTTGATCTCCACGGGAAACGACCGCACTTTTACGAAGTTTACGTTTTTGTTTTTGTGATTTGTTTGCAAATAAGTGACTTGTATATGCATGAGATCTTTTCAATTTTCCAGTTCCAGTTCTTTTAAAACGTTTTTGAGACCCTCTGTGGGTTTTCATTTTTGGCATCCGAATTTCCTCCTAAAGTAAAATTAAGCAGTATTTCTTACTAAGAAAATAACGTATCTTATTTTTCAGTTGATGGCGCAACCATCATGAACATATTACGCCCTTCCATCTTAGGCTTCTGTTCAACGATTGCAATATCTTTTACTTCTTCAGCAAAGCGGTCAAGGACATCACGGCCAAGCCCCTTATGAGTAATAGCTCTTCCGCGGAAGCGCACAGCTACCTTCACCTTGTCGCCCTTTTCCAAGAATTTCCGAGCATTTTTCAGTTTCGTTTCAAAGTCATGATCGCCAATTCCTGGTGTAAGCCGTACTTCTTTCACGTTAATAACTCGTTGTTTCTTCCGTGCTTCTTTTTCTTTCTTCTGCATTTCGAAACGGTATTTTCCGTAATCCATAATACGGGCAACTGGTGGTTTTGCATTAGGTGCCACTAAAACCAAGTCTAAATTCCTCGTCTGAGCAATTTGCATAGCTTCTTTATGCGATTTCACACCTAGTTGTTCACCATTGGAATCGATTAGACGTACTTCCCTTGCGCGGATTCTTTCATTTACATTTAAACTCTCTTTGCTAATCTCAAGCCACCTCCGAATATTTTTGTTGCTGATCTTTTCAGACAATCTATTTACTCACATAAAAAAAGTGTCGGTACAAAATGCACCCACACGTTTCCCTGTCAATTAATCATTAATATCTTGAGAGAAACCAGTCAACTACACAAATGGTGTCGAGCAGGTGAGAAGCGGGTGCTTCTGCTTGTCTTTAGATCATATAAATCTCATTCAACTACTAAATTATAGCATGATTGAGTCTCTTCGTCAAGTACTTTCTGGCTTTCAGAAATCTTGTATACGTTCCTCAGCAAAAACTGCTTATTTATAGTAGCATAGATAAATAACAGAAGCAAATTTTTTTTTACATCTTTGAAGTATTCCTCGTTTTCCGATATACTACAGATGGTTAATAGAAATCGGGGTGTAAACATGGAAACGTTTAATTGGAAATTCTTTAGTTTGGCCTTATTAGTTGTCTTTATGTTTATAGCGGTAGGATTCGCTGTCGCTTTACGCAGTGTTCCCTTGATTATTTTATTCATTTTACTCGGATTCGGTTTGATGGGTTATGGACTTGCCCTCAAGAAAAAGCAAAAGTGACTGCGTGCATACACAGTCACTTTCGGCCATTTTTTATAAACGCAAGTAATTGCTCTTGAATTTTTGGATTACATGCTAAAATAGAATTATTTCCGAGCATATTCAATTCGTCTCCGTCTAATGTTGTCACATTTCCTCCAACTTCATTAACGATCACTACACCAGCCGCGATATCCCATGGAGCAAGACGCATGGATAAATAGGCATCAATTATTCCCTCAGCAACATAGGCTAACTCAAGCGCCGCAGAACCGTACGTCCGGCTTCCTCGCACAGTACGAATCATCTGATGCATAATTTTCTCATCAACAATCCGATTCGGACAGAGGAAATAATGGTTCATATCAACAATTGATTCTTCGAGTTTTAAGTCTTGTCTCGGTTCTGGCAACAATTCCTCATTCTTGAAAGCACCCTCGGAACGCTTAGCATGGTACAATTCATCAGCCATCACATCATAAATCAATCCAATTTCACCAATTCCATCATGAAAGACCGCGACGGAAATCGCAAAGTTCTTCTGCTGATGAACAAAATTCATCGTTCCATCGATTGGATCGATTATCCAGACAGTGCCTTGTAAAGAAGTAAGCTCATCGCCGTATCCTTCCTCACCAATAATATAATGATCTGAATAAGTTGCTTTAATTTTCTCAACAAGAAACTTCTCTGTTTGTTTATCCATTTCAGTTACGAGATCATCCGGGTTTGATTTCGTTTCAATAACTCGTGGTTCATTTATTTTATTTCTTATCTGTTCACCAGCTTCCAACACCCAAGCTTTGGCGTCCAGATAAAGTTTGTCTCGATTTATTTTATCCATGTGTCTATTCCCCCCAAATCTCTCTCTTTCCACTCATTGTACCAAACGTACTGGCCAAGTCATAATGAAAGGACTTCGTATTTATTTGACCACCGCAATGATACCGTAATAAATACGAAGTCCTCCTATTTACTTATTTTCACTTTTTGTAATTTCAATCAGCTGGTGACGTAACGAGCTAAGCCTCTGCTTAACTTTGATTATTTCCGTTTTATCTCCTGCCTCCATGGCTTCGTAAAGATTCATTAATTCATAATCTATTTCCATTCGAATTACCGGCAGTTTAAGTTTAGCTTCTTGTTTTTCGATTGCTTGCATTAGATATTTCATTCTAATCACACCTCTCTAAGTGATTACGATGGCTCTTTTAATTTAGTTTATGAAGATTTCTTAAAGGAAGTTCGCCAATATTTAGAACTAGCTTCTTAAATTAGGTTTTCCCATATCCTTTACAATTTAAACATTCAATTGGCTAAAAACCTCTATTCTAATGGGTTTGTCCTCTTAGATACAAGCGAATCGTCTATGTAATATTAATTCATTGACAAATCGAATCCATTACTTAATAATTATTATTACTCGGCTTTCACAGTCTGAAACCGTTAGCTATCGCTTCATTTAATTAGTATACCCAGCAATCGATTAGGCTTACGGACAAAATGCTAACTGTTTGTTCTATTTTCCTAACAACTCTATTTCAAAAGTAACCAAAAGTAGTATTATTACTTTCATTCAGCATAAGTGCCTGGTTCGTTCACTAATTATAGCGTTCTAATCGTCGTTCAGTTGCCCGGTGGACAGATGCTTTCCGCGGGCACAGCCGAAGACAGGACGTTAATGTCAGACGTTGCTACATACGAGAGCGTTCTTAGTCTGCCTCGGGCTGAGCACTAAGGGGTCTCCGGACTCGTGCTATTCCCGCAGGAGTCACCGTCCACCGGGCAACTGAACTGGTAGAGAGGATTGTTATTAATGGAAAATATCCCACCATGATAGGTGCCCTCTTACTAAAATGAAAAGTAGTGCTCCAAACTCGGCCTTTTCTCGGAGCAGTCCAGACACCTCGAGACTCCTGCATGAGGAAAGGCATAGGTGAGACCCCGCAGTACGCAAAGCGTACGAGGAGGCTCACCAGCCGCCTGCGGAAAGCGAGAGGTGTCTGGACTGCGGACCTCCAGGAGAAGGTTGCACTTACGCTGAATGAAAGTAACCATCTGTTTATTTTGAAAAGCCTTTTACTAATTATGTTTAAGTTCATATTTTAAAGACTGTAGATGCTTGTTAAGGATGATTTACATTCATTTTTAGGTGCAAAAGTTAAGTTATCATTCATCAGAAAGGATGACACAAATGGATTTTAATGGTTTTAAACAAACTGATTTTGACACATTCCATATCGATGGCTTGGAGGCACGCATGGAAGCAATACAGACTCGCATTCAACCGAAATTTCGTGAACTCGGAGAAATTTTAAAAGATAATCTATCCATGAAGCTTGGAAATGAAATGTATTTACATATTGCAAAACATGCTAGAAGAACAGTTAATCCTCCAAAAGATACATGGCTCGCAATTTGCGATAATAAACGAGGTTATAAAAAGCATCCACACTTTCAAGTAGGCCTGTTTGATGACCGCGTTTTTATTTGGCTGGCACATGTTTACGAATTACCGAACAAACAAAAAATCGCTCAAAGCTTTATAAACAACTTCGAAGCGATTAAAAAATTGCCAAGTGATTTTGTTATCTCAATAGACCATATGGAGAAAAACTCTATAGCCCTGGATGAACTAGAGAAATCACTGCTGGAACGTTTTCGCGATGTGAAAAAAGCAGAGTTTTTAATCGGCAGAAACTTAAAGATGGATGATGAACGGGTTCAGGACGGACAGCAATTACTCGATACGATCATCTCGACGTACGATGAACTCATCCCCTTCTATCAATTAGCTGTAAAAGAACGCTAAAAAATGCTGGGACGGCAACATATGTCCCAGCATTTTTTACATTCGAATATTTTTCACTTCTGGATTTCTTGCTTGTTTCACTACAGGATAAGGTGCGTAGCCCGATGCTTTTGTAAATGTAGCGAATAATTGTTTCTCCTCTGATTTAGACGGGACAATTTCCTTAAAGCGCCGGTATAGAGCAATAATGTCATCCCTTCGAACCTGGTTCTCATACGCTTGCTCAATTAGGTTAAAAAAATTAACGACATCGACAATTTCCTGCTGTGACCACGTTTCATCAATTGGATAGGAATAACTCATAAATTTCCCTCACTTTGCCCATTGTTCACGTATTTCTGTTGCTTCTTTTATAAGAGACTGAATTAAACTTTCCACTGTCGGAACATCATGTATCCTTGCAGCAGATTGTCCGGCCCAACCAAACCCTTCTGTATCATCGCCTTCTTGGATATAGTGATGATTAACCTTTCCGCTTATGTAATCCTTTAATGATTCATACCCTTGTTGCTGCTTTTCTATTTCAAGGATTTTCTCGGCAAAAGGTCCCTTTAACACTCTGGCAGGAGCCCCAATCGAACGTTTAATAACGGTTGTATCCTCTTCTTCTGCATTCAGTATTGCTTGTTTATAATTGTCATGAGCAAGGCACTCTTTCGTTGCAATGAAGCGGGTTCCCATTTCAATCCCCTCTGCTCCGAGGCTTAACGCTGCCATAAAACCTCGCCCATCGGCTATCCCACCCGATGCAATTACTGGTATTGATATGTGATCAACAACCTGTGGTGTAAGAATAAAGGTACCAACATCGGAACGACCCAAATGCCCTCCGCCTTCTTGCCCCACAACCATCACAGCGTCTGCACCGAGTTCTTCCGCTTTCTTCGCCTGTCTCCTAGCAGCTACAAGGACTAGTTTCTTTATTGGATGATTATCTACCATATCGAGCACACCCTTAGGATTACCTCCAGTGACAGAAATAACCGGAACCTCCTCATCTATGGCAACTTGGACCATATCTTCATACGATCTGCCGTGTTGCCCAATTGCATAATTCACTCCAAACGGTTTATCCGTTAATGATTTCATTTTTCGTATTTCTTCGCGTAATGCTTCTGGTGAAGGTAACGTCATCGCGGTAATCTGTCCGAGACCGCCTGCATTAGAAACGGCTGCGGCAAGGTCGGAATAAGCTAAGTAAGCAAGCCCTCCTTGGATGATTGGATATTTAATATTTAGCAACTTTGTTACTCGAGTTTCAAACTCCATTTATTTTTTTCCTCCCTTTATTTCCATTTCATATGATTATTTATTCTTTTTCACTTGCTTCATCTAATGTTTGGATAAGATGTGGATCAACAATTTCATACCCACTGTCTCTTAGTCCATTAACAATTCTCTCAAGCGCCTCATTCGTCCATTCCCTGTCATGCATTAATAAATTTGCTCCCGGCTTCAGCAAGGAATAATCGACATCAACTTCAGGACCTTCACCTGAGATCATCGCTTCAGCTAATTTATCTGCATCCATATAGGGCTCGAAATAATCGTATCCATATGTCCAATTCATTAATATCATACCTTCGTCAACAACAACTTGCTCAGAATAGTCGGTATTCATCCCGTTAGGAGCTCGGAAGAATTTCGGTCTTTCTCCAATAATTTCTTCCACTCGATCATTCAAACTTACGATCTCTTCTTTTTGTTCTTCTTCTGGTAAATCGGGGATTAAAGGATGATTATACGTATGATTCCCGATTGGAAATCCCATTTCATGGAGTTGTCTCAAGGCTTCTTCCTCTTCCGGTGTATCAAGGAAGTGACCATTCACAAAGAAAATTGCACCTGCTTCCAATTCCTGTAATGTTTCCGCCATTTCTAAAGCATATTCCGCTGGAGCATCATCAATCGTTAAAAGTACAACATTTTCATCGATATCTTCTTCTAAAGGGACGACACTTGCATCCTCAGCTACATAGTACTGCGGCTCATTCGCTGCTTCTGCGTCTACTTCTATTTCGGATTCTTCATCCTTTGCAGGTTCCTCTTCCTCCTCTCTTTCGTCTTTATGTTCCATTTCTTCCTCTGTTTGTTGATTTGTATTTTCACTCGCCGAATCATCCGGCTCTTCTGCTTCATTTGCCGAGCAGGCTGATAAAGCAAGCGCGAAAATAAGCAGGAAAATTAATCGCTTCATTTTTTGTATCCTCCCGATGTTCTCTTTGGTTTACATTATAGTAATGATTAGAATGGATGACAATGAAAAACTTTCCAGTATTAAAGAGCAAAGGCGGAAGCGCCCGTTTAGCAACGTACAAACTGGAGCACTCCGGAATGAGATAAAGGAAACACAACGAACGCAGTGAGTTGATGTTGACTTATCGATTGGAGGAGTGTGAAGTTTGATAGTTGCTGGGCGCTGGAGCCGGACGTGGCTAGACCTGCAAATAAAAAATGACGGCTAACTCAATAGCCGTCATTTTTCTCTGTTTTTATAGCATGTGTACTGGTTTTCCAAGTCCTACTTCTGCAGCTTCCATCGTAATTTCACCTAGTGTCGGGTGAGCGTGGATGGTTAATGCGATATCTTCGGCTGTCATGCCAGATTCAACTGCAAGACCGATTTCAGAAATCATGTCACTTGCGTTCGGTCCAGCAATTTGACCACCGAGGACAAGACCGTCTTCTTTACGAGTGATCAGTTTCAAGAAACCGTCTGATTCGTTTAGAGCCAATGCACGTCCATTCGCTGCGAACGGGAATTTGCCGACTTTTACGTTAAAGCCTTTATCTTTCGCTTCTTGTTCAGATAATCCAACAGTTGCTAGTTCCGGTTCCGTAAAGGCTACTGCAGGAACGCCGATATAGTCAACTTCAGACTTCTCACCACTGATTACTTCTGCTGCAATTTTACCTTCATAAGAAGCTTTATGGGCAAGTGGCGGACCTGCAGTGATGTCGCCAATCGCATAAATGTTGTCTACAGATGTACGACACTGCTTATCTGTTTTAACGCGACCTCTCTCATCAAGTTCGATACCAACTTGCTCTAAGCCGATTTCTTCCGTATTTGGCTTACGGCCGACTGTAACAAGTACGTAGTCCGCTTCAAGAGTTTCTTCTTTACCTTTTGCTTCATAGCTAACTTTCACACCGTCTTTTGTTTCTTCAACGCCTTTAGCCACTGCTTCTGTAACAATGGTAACACCTTTTTTCTTAAGACGTTTTTTCACAACTTGTGTCATTTGTTTTTCAAACCCGCCAAGGATATCTTTTGCACCTTCAAGGAACGTAACTTCAGTACCGAAGTTAGCAAAAGCAGTTCCTAGCTCCGTTCCAACATAACCTCCACCGATTACAACAAGCTTCTTAGGAATTTCTTTTAAGCTCAATGCACCTGTAGAATCAAGTACACGATCAGAGAATTTGAAGCTTGGGATTTCAATAAAAAATTATACGTTTGTGAATTTTTTTCATCCATAACTTTTGCAGTGTTTTTGT
>NZ_BMOS01000012.1:61251-106718 GCF_014647195.1 Oceanobacillus indicireducens
CTGTTGCAATGATACAATTATTGAATTTATACGTTTGTGAATTTTTTTCATCCATAACTTTTGCAGTGTTTTTGTCTACAAAGTATGCTTCACCACTTACAATATCTACTTTATTACCTTTAAGTAATCCTTCAACACCGCTCGTAAGTTTGTTTACGACAGAGTCTTTCCATTCTTGTACTTTGGAAAAGTCAACAGAAACTTTTTCTGCTTTAATACCAAGTTCTTCAATACCTTGTGCTTCAGCTGCCTTCTGTCCAGCAGTGATGAGTGCCTTAGATGGAATACATCCAACGTTTAAGCAAACTCCGCCTAGCGCTCCTTTGTCGACAATTGTTACCTTCTGTCCAAGTTGAGCGGCACGGATTGCAGCAACATATCCCCCAGGTCCAGCGCCAACGACAAGTGTGTCTACTTCTACTGGAAAATCTCCTACTACCATCTTCTTACGCCTCCATCATGATTAGTTGTGGATCATTTAGTACACGTTTAATTTGGTTCAGTGCAAGTTGTGCAGTTGCACCATCAACGATACGATGATCAAAGCTTAGAGATAATGTAAGTACTGGAGCAACAACAACTTCTCCGTTACGTACAATTGGCTTGTCAGCAATTCTACCAATTCCTAAAATAACCGCTTCAGGGTAGTTTAGAACTGGTGTGAACCATTGTCCACCAGCTGAACCAATATTTGAAATTGTGTTCGAAGCTCCTTTCATCTCTTCAGGTTTCAGTTTACCATCCCTAGCTTTTTCTGCCAAGGAGTTGATTTCTGCCGAGATTTCAAAGATGGATTTTCTATCTGCATTCTTAACAACCGGAACGAGCAATCCTCTATCTGTGTCAGCTGCAATACCGATATTATAGTAATGTTTCTGTACAATCTCATCAGTCGCATCATCAATAAAAGAGTTAAGGATAGGGTACTTTTTCGATGCAGAAATTAAAGCTTTTACAACATAAGGAAGATATGTTAGTTTCACACCTTGCTCCGCTGCAACTTCTTTAAATTTCTTACGGTGTGCAACAAGCTCTGTTACATCGATTTCGTCCATTAACGTAACATGAGGCGCTTTTGTTTTCGAGTTAACCATTGCATTTGCAATAGCTTTACGGATATTCGACATTTTCTCGCGTGTTTCTGGGAAATCACCTTCAGGAACGGCAACCTGTTGTGCACTAGAAGCAGCTTTTGTATCTTTGGCAGTTTCAGCTGTAACAGTTTCAGCTGGCTGTGCATCTCCGCTTACGAACGCATCGATATCTTCTTTTAAAATACGGCCATTCTTGCCTGTTCCAGAAACTTCTTTGATATTAACGCCTTGTTCACGTGCATATTTTCTTACAGAAGGCATGGCGATGACTACTACATCACTGTCTGAATCAGCGCTTTCCGCTTGAGCTGGTTTTGCACTGTCCGTTTTCGCTTCTTCTTTTGCTTCCTCTGTTTGTGCAGGTGCTTCTTCCGTACTATCATCAGACTCATAACCCTCTGCATCAAACGAAACAAAAGTATTTCCTACTGTCGCAACTTCACCTTCTTGAACGTAGATTTTCTTAACTGTACCATCTACTGGTGCTGGAATTTCTACAACTGCTTTATCATTTTGTACTTCACAAAGGACATCGTCTTCACTAATCTCATCGCCTTCATTAACGAACCATTTTACTATTTCGCCTTCTGTGATTCCTTCACCGATGTCCGGAAATTTAAATTCAAATGCCATTTTCTCTACCTCCTATGATGATTTTAGAAGTTTATTACTTGGTTGACTTTTTCTATAATATCTTTGTGGTTTGGTAGCCAAACTTCTTCCGCTTCTGAGAACGGGTATACTGTATCCGGAGCAGTTAAACGTAATACTGGTGCTTCTAAGTGCAGAATTGCTCTTTCTTGGATTTCCGCAACCACATTTGCTGCAACTCCAGCTTGACGTTGTGCTTCTTGGATAACTACGACACGGTTTGTCTTCTCAACAGATGCAAGAATTGTATCGTAATCGATTGGTGATACCGTACGTAAGTCAATTACTTCCGCTTCAATACCTTCTTCCGCAAGCTCATCAGCCGCTTTTAGCGCTGCGTGTACCATTGCACCGTAGGCTACTAATGTAACATCTTTACCTTCGCGTTTCACTGCTGCTTTTCCAATTGGAACGGTGTACTCTTCTTCCGGTACTTCTTCACGGAATGAACGGTAAAGTTTCATATGTTCAAGGAAAATTACCGGATCATTATCACGGATTGCAGAAATGAGTAATCCTTTCGCTTCATATGGAGTGGAAGGAATGACAACTTTAAGTCCTGGCTGTTGTGCAACGAGTCCTTCTAATGAGTCTGCGTGAAGTTCAGGTGTGTGAACCCCTCCACCAAATGGTGCACGAACTGTAATTGGAGCTTGGTACGTACCACCAGAGCGGTAACGCATTCTAGCCATTTGTCCACTGATAGAGTCCATTACTTCAAATAAGAAGCCGAAAAATTGAATTTCCGGAACTGGACGAAAACCTTGAGTTGTAAGACCAATCGCCAGTCCTCCGATACCAGACTCAGCAAGCGGAGTATCAAATACACGTTCTTCACCAAACTCTGCCTGCAATCCTTCTGTCGCACGGAAAACTCCACCGTTTTGTCCAACGTCTTCACCGAACACAAGTACGTTTTCATCATTCTTCAATTCGTTACGCATTGCGTCTGTAATTGCTTGAATCATTGTCATTTGCGCCATGATTTATTTCGACTCCTTTTCTTCATAAAATTCTAACTGCTCCTGTAAGTTGTGTGGGAGCTCTTCATACATATTATTAATTAAATCCGTTACTTTCTGTTTCGGATATTGGTCTGCTTTCTTAATCGCCTGTTTGATATCTTCTCTTGCTTCTTCAATTACTTTATTCTCGTCTTCTTCGCTCCATAGTTTCTTTCCTTCTAAGAACTTACGGAAACGCACAAGTGGATCTTTCTTCTCCCACTCTTTATCCAAGTCTTCGGAACGATAACGAGTTGGATCATCACCTGACATCGTGTGTGGACCGAAACGGTATGTCAATGTCTCAATCAATGTTGGACCTTCACCTTTAACAGCACGGTCGCGCGCATCTTTAGTTGCTGCATAAACTGCAAGCACGTCCATTCCATCCACTTGAATTCCTTCGATACCAGCAGCCACAGCTTTCTGCGCTAATGTTTTCGCAGCCGTTTGCTTTTCTACAGGTACAGAGATAGCAAAGCGGTTGTTTTGAACAACAAAGATTGCTGGAGCTTGGTAAGCACCCGCCATGTTGATACCTTCATAGAAGTCACCTTGAGATGTTCCACCGTCACCAGTATAAGTAATCGCTACATTTTTCGATCCACGTAATTTCATACCAAGTGCAACTCCAGCAGCTTGTACGTACTGTGCACCGATAATAATTTGCGGAGCTAATGCTTTCAAGCCATCCTCGTATTGGTTTCCATGGAAATGACCTTTCGAGAATAAGAATGCCTGATACAGTGGTAAACCATGCCAAATAAGCTGTGGTACATCACGATATCCCGGTAAAATGAAATCTTCTTTCTCCAGCGCAAAATGGCTCGCTAACTGCGAAGCTTCCTGACCTGCTGTCGGTGCATAGAAACCTAAACGTCCTTGACGGTTAAGTGCGATTGAACGTTGGTCAAGAATTCGCGTGTAAACCATTCGACGCATCAATTCTTTTAGCTCATCATCAGATAACTTAGGCATGGCCTTTTCATTAACAACTTCTCCATCTTCGTTTAGAATCTGGAACATTTCGAACTTACTCTCAACATCTTTTAATACATGTTTCAAGGTAGTCACCTCTCCTTTATTAATAAAATATTGTCATCGGAAGCAAACACTTCCATTGCATTCACGCGCAACACCTAATGGTGAATATCCTCACCATGGAACTGTTATATAGATTCCCGCAAAAAAACTAGTACAAATCGTGTACTATTAAATATTAGCTTAAATCCTTCAATAGGTCAAACACTTTAACTTCACTCTACCCTTATCGATGTAAGCCTAATCAACAAAACTTGTTATAATCCAATGTTTCTTTACTTTGCTGTTCCATTACAGTTTTGCAAAAGCGACTAATACAGGACTATTTTAATCTATATAGATAAAATGGGCAAAAAAATAAACCTTATGCATCCTGTTTCGTCTACATAAGGTTTTAACTTCTTATTCTTCTTCAAATGTAACTTCCATATTAGCTGCTTCATAAAAATCTTGTTTCAAGTTGTTATACTCGACTGTCAATTCATTAAAAGCATCGTTTGCAGTTAATATTTGTTCATATTTTTCATTTATTTTTTCAATCTGTTCATTTAATTCATCTTGT
Source organism: Oceanobacillus indicireducens (assembly GCF_014647195.1). GTDB lineage: Bacteria > Bacillota > Bacilli > Bacillales > Amphibacillaceae > Oceanobacillus > Oceanobacillus indicireducens. The sequence continues at coordinate 65,604 of NZ_BMOS01000012.1, forward strand.
TCCACTTCTTCTTCCTGAAGCAATGTATACAATTCCGTTTCCAAGTTGAGTGACTCTTTATACGCTTCATAAAGCTCATCATATGTATCGTAACGTTCCATCATTACCTGATACATTTCCTCACCCTTCGTTTGAGCATCTCCTTCTTCAAGATCTTCAAGGAGTGCTTCAATCGATTGGAACTCTTCTTTTGCTCCGTGTATGCTTTCGCGTTCCGTGTCAATCTTTTCACCGCGCTCTTCTATTATTGTAATAGCATCTTGTGAGAGCTGCGTAATTTCCTCGAAGTCATCCATTCCCAGATCAATCACTTTAGCATAAATTTCTTGTTCTTGCTTTTCAAGTTCGGTAATCTCACTTTGCTGGGCCTCGAACTCTTGTTCCAGCAGGACAGTTTCCTCCAAGTGTGTATGTATCTTCTCTTCTGTACTTTCACTGCTGCATGCCGATAAGATGATGAGCAATAATCCAAATATAAGAATCCTTTTCTTCCACAACATGTTCTGTAACCTCCTAAACATCTAATTCATAAGTATGTTTTTAGAGTATATCATAAATTCAGCCCGAACCGATAGACAATTATCGATTAGAATCATACACCTTACAGAAAAATAACGAATAGCCTTTTGTGCTAATTCTTTCATTCAGCGTAAGTGTCTGGTTCGTTCACTAATTATGGCGTTCTAATCGCCGTTCAGTTGCCCGGTGGACGGATGCTTGCCGCGGGCACAGCCGAAGCCTCCTCGGGCTATTCCCGCAGGAGTCACCGTCCACCGGGCAACTGAACTGGTAGAGAGGATTATAATTAATGGAAAATATCCCACCATGATAGGTGTCCCCTTACAAAATGAAAAATAATGCTCCAAATTTGGCCTTTCCTAGGAGCAGTCCAGACACCTCGAGACTCCAGCAGGAGGATAGGCATAGGTGAGACCCCGCAGGGCGCCAGCCCGAGGAGGCTCACCAGCCGCCTGCGGAAAGCGAGAGGTGTCTGGACTGCGGACCTCCAGGAGAAGGTTGCACTTACGCTGAATGAAAGCGATCAGTAGTTCATTTGAATTGAATTTTTTGTTGGGCTGCTCTATATTTCTTTAACAACGTTAGTTTTTTATAGATGCGAAAGTTGAGTATTTCAGATATGATAAGATAAAGGAAGTAAACAGATTAATCCATTAAAGTAAGGAGAAATAGATATGATAACAATGAAGGATATTGTACGAGAAGGTCACCCTTCGTTAACGAAAGTTGCTGAAGAAGTAGAATTACCATTAACCGAAGACGAAAAGCAGCTTCTAAAAGATATGCTAACATTTCTTAAAAACAGTCAAGACGACGAAATGGCTGAAAAATATAAATTACGCGCAGGTGTAGGTTTAGCTGCACCACAACTTGGAATTGAAAAACGGATGTTCGCCGTCTATTACGTAGATGAGAAAGGCACAGTCCATGAATATGCGCTTGTTAATCCAAAGATTGTTTCTCATTCCGTTGAAAAAGCATTTCTACCAACAGGAGAAGGATGCTTATCCGTAGACCGGGAAGTGGAAGGGTATGTTCCACGATATGCACGCATCACGGTCAAAGCATTCGACATGGACAATAATCCAATTAAAATACGGTTAAAAGGTTATCTCGCTATTGTCTTTCAGCACGAGATCGATCACTTAAATGGTGTCATGTTTTACGATCATATCAATCAAGAAAACCCGTTCTATATTCCGGAAAATTCAAAACCAGTTGAATAATCGGAAGGTGCCAGGCACCTTCCCCTCCCCAAGAATGTACCTCCCTGGACAGACTCGCATAATATAAAGTATAAATTCCGATGAATGGCAAAAAATAGGATTACTCAAACGGAAGCAGCATAACATCTTTAGGTAGATAGGGTACCCGTTCATCGTCCACCATTTTGAGGTAAGTTTTCCCACCTATTAAAAAGGGAAAATGTACCTCTAAATAATATTTTTTTCCTTAATCATTTCAAATTTCATTGATTCGTACTATAATGTAGATAAGAGGATTGGATCGGTAAAATGTTTTTGCTGCTTTTCTTAATATCTGAAAGGAGACGTGTGTAAACATGTTAAAGCGCCTTAAAGAAAAGCTCAAGAAACGTTTGAAAGATTTTATAGGTCAAAAAGAACGTGTGCCTACACCTTATAAATAGAATGATTACTATTCACCAATCAACTAGAATTCATGCATGCTACGGAAACTTGCAGGAACTTTAATAACATCGAATACATGCTGGGCGCATGGGTACCAGAGCATGCGCTTAGTATGTTTTATTTGCAACGCTAAATATTAAAATGTCAGGAGAGATAATATGATATATAAAGTTTTATATCAAGAACTTGAAGATGAAGCTCCAGTTCGAGAACGAACGCAAAGTCTCTATATTGAAGCGGATTCTGTAAGAGAAGTACGTAAAAAATTACAAGATCGAAAATACAATGTGGAATACATCCAAGAATTAGATGAGGCACATCTAGAGTATGAAAAACAATCCGATGATTTTAAAGTGGAGAAAATCTGAATATGAAGTTTGTAAAAAATGATCAAACTGCAGTCTTCGCTTTAGGAGGACTCGGTGAAATTGGTAAAAATACGTATGCTGTTCAATTCCAGGATGAAATCATTATCATCGATGCAGGAATCAAATTCCCCGAGGACGAGCTTCTCGGAATTGATTACGTCATCCCGGACTATACGTATTTAGTCCAAAACCAAGATAAAATTAAAGGATTATTCATCACCCATGGACATGAGGACCATATCGGAGGGATCCCTTATCTATTGCGTGAAATCAATGTGCCCATATATGCTGGAAAACTTGCAATTGGATTAATTAGATCGAAACTAGAAGAACATGGTTTATTAAGGAATGCTAAGTTAAATCCTATTAATGAAGATGATGTTATTAAATTCCGTAAGACTTCCGTTAGTTTTTTCCGGACAACCCATAGTATTCCGGATTCCTATGGAGTTGTTGTTAAAACACCTCCAGGAAACATTGTTCATACTGGGGACTTTAAATTCGACTTCACCCCAGTTGGAGAGCATGCTGATTTGACAAAAATGGCTGAGATTGGCAAAGAAGGCGTACTTTGCTTATTGTCGGACAGCACAAACAGTGAGGTCCCTGGCTTCACGTTGTCTGAGAAGGTTGTTGGTGAAAGCATCGACGATATATTCAGTCGGGTTGATGGCAGACTAATTTTCGCCACATTCGCATCCAACATCTACCGCTTGAGCCAAGTGATCGATTCGGCAGTAAAATACGGCCGAAAAGTCGCGGTATTTGGACGCAGTATGGAGAATGCGATCAATCTAGGACTGGAACTTGGATACATCCAGGCACCTAAAGATACATTTGTGGATAGTAACCAAATCAATCGTCTTCCTGCTGATGAAGTAGCGATACTTTGCACAGGTTCTCAAGGTGAAGCAATGGCGGCCCTTTCAAGAATTGCTAATGGCACACATAAGCAGGTTCAATTAATACCTGGCGATACGGTTGTATTTTCATCATCTCCAATCCCTGGAAATACAATTAGTGTCGGCCGAATCATTAATAAACTTTATCGCGCAGGTGCTGAGGTTATCCATGGTAAATTAAGCAATGTACACACTTCTGGTCACGGAGCGCAGGACGAACAAAAGCTGATGCTTCGTCTGATGAAACCGAAGTTCTTCATGCCGATTCATGGTGAATACCGAATGATGAAAGAACACATCAAGCTTGCAGTTGATTGTGAAATAGATCCAAATAATTGTTTCACCCTCGACAATGGTGATGTGCTTGCTCTAAGTAAAGATACTGCTGATGTAGCTGGTAAAATTCCTTCAGGTACGATTTATATCGACGGAAGCGGGATTGGCGATATCGGTAATATTGTTCTAAGAGACCGACGCATCCTTTCAGAAGAAGGTCTTGTGATTGTTGTCGTAAGCATTAATATGAAACAATTCCAGCTCGCAGCTGGTCCGGATATTATTTCTCGCGGTTTCGTCTATATGCGGGAATCAGAAGATCTTATCAAAGAAGCACAAGAGCTTGTCACGAAACATTTAAATAAAGTAATGGAACGAAAAACAAGCCAATGGTCTGAAATTAAAAATGAAATTACAGACACAATTGCACCATTCTTATATGAACGGACAAAACGCCGTCCGATGGTCTTACCGATTATTATGGAAGTGTAAATAAAAAACATTAGCAGACATCTAGTTGCCTGCTAATGTTTTTTTATTGTTCATCAATAATAAGATGTTTTTCAAAACGGTGAATATCGTCATCGCTACCGATGACGAGCAATATATCATCGGGCTTAAACACATATTCAGGACTTGGTGAGACGTCGATTGTCTCGCCACTTTTTATCGCCATTACATTACAACCAAAGTTTGCTCGGATATCGAGATCAATTAATGATTTTCCGATCATTTTCTTTCCTGTTTTCACCTCGACAATGCTGTGGTCATCGGATAAATCCAGAAAGTCGAGAATATTATTTGAAATGATATTTTGAGCAATCCTCCTCCCCATATCCCGCTCCGGATGGATAACTCGATCAACACCAAGTTTTCGCAATATCTTTTCATGATAGTCATTTTGCGCTTTTACGGTGATGCGTTCCACGTGCAAGTCTGTCAAGATGACAGTTGTTAGAATGCTAGCTTGGAGACTATCCCCGATTGCAACAATGACGTGTTCAAAATTATGAATTCCAATTTCTTTTAATGATTCTTCATCGGTAGAGTCGAGAATGACGGCGTGGGAGGCAATGTTTTTAAATTCATTAACCTTTGCTTCGTCAATATCAATGGCGAGTACTTGTTTCCCTTCTCTGCTTAATTCTCGGCAAATACTGCCACCGAACCTCCCCAAACCAATCACCGCATAATCCTTACTCATCATATTCCCTCCAGAACTAGTAACATCTTTGTAGCTTCATTATAACCCCTACCTAAATATTGCACAAAATTAACAAATAAATGTAATATTGAATAGAAACTTTCTCCCTACTGAGCCAAGACACCTCTCGCTTTCCGATTGCGGCTGCGGAGCCCGAAAGAAACTTTGTAAACTTCCAATTTTATAGCGCATCGAGCATGGTGAATTGGGATTTGACTAATTCATAATATTTTCCACGCTCGGCGATAAGTGTCTGATGATTGCCGCTTTCGAGGATTTTACCGTTCTCAAGTACGAATATCTTGTCAGCTTCCCGGATCGTTGAAAGCCGGTGGGCAATGATAATCGATGTTCTACCTTTTAACAGCCGCTTTAAAGCTTGTTGAATCTTCATTTCTGACTCTGTATCAATACTAGCTGTTGCCTCATCCAAAATTATAATACGCGGATTAGCAAGTAGTGCTCTTGCGAAAGAAAGTAATTGCCGTTCACCAGCTGAGAGAATATTCCCCCGCTCCTCCACTTCCGTAGCATATCCATTAGACAACCGTTTAATAAAATCGTCTGCCCCGACAACTTTTGCTGCTTCTATTACCTCTTCATCGGTTGCATCCGGCCTTCCGAAGCGAATATTTTCCATAATTGTGCCCGAGAATATAAACGTATCTTGTAATACAACACTAATTTGTTCCCTTAGACTTGCAAGCTCAACATCCCGAAGATCCTTCCCATCTATTTTCACTGCACCTTCTGTCGGATCGTAAAATCGGCTGATTAAATTGGCAATTGTCGATTTACCACTTCCTGTATGGCCAACTAATGCAATCGTTTCTCCCGCTTCAATATTTAGGGATATTTCATGCAGCGCAATCCGGTCCTGATTATAAGAAAACTGGACGCGTTCAAATTGAATATGCCCTTTCATATTCTGAAAAACATATGCATTCTCTTTCTCCTTTACATTAGGCCGTTCATCAAGAAATTCAAATATCCGCTCCGAGGAAGCCATTGCCATCAAGAGTTGATTATACATTTGACCTAATCTTGAAATCGGCTCCCAAAACATTCCCGTAAAATAAGCAAATGATACGAAGGTACCGATTGCAATTCCACCATTTGCTTCTCCCAACAAAATTAAATAGGAACCAAAAGCAATAAGAATAATTGTTCCAACTGCATCACTCATATCGACAAACGGGCGGAATAATGCACTCTTTTTCGCTGCGTCTCTGAAGCTGTGAAAGAATCCCTTATTCACTCCATCGAAAAACTCAGCATTTTCCCTTTCCTGTGAGAATGACTGGGTAATTCGCATCCCCTGAATCGCTTCGTTTAAATGGGAGTTCATTCGCGATTGATTAATTCGCACTTTCTGCCATGAACGGCGGATATTTCGTCTTAACTTCGTAGATATATAAAACATAATCGGTAGGACGATTAATACAGCAATGGCTAATTTTGGACTTAGGACAAAAAGAATAACCATAATGCCGATTAAAGTAATTGAATCCATTAATAAATTGATAATTCCGTTTGTAAAAAGTTCCTGTAACGAGTTAATATCATTTAAAATCCGGACAAGAATCGATCCCGCTGAACGATGATCGAAAAATCCATGGGATAGCCTTTGTACATGGGAAAATAAGTGATGGCGCAAATCATAGATGACATTTTGCCCAAGCTGGTTCACCCATTTTATTCGTAACACGTTTGCCAGATAACTTAATAAGTACAAGCAGCCTATGATGACAACGAGCCACGTCAATAGTGTCGTATCTTTATTTAAGATGGCAATATCAATCGCAACCTTCCCGACTAAGATCGGTACTGCTAAACGGACGAAGGTTGATACAAGCATTGCAATAATTGCGGCCGGTAAATAACTTTTGGCGTAAGGTTTTAAATAGGTTAAGAGTCGTAGCATTTGTTTCCAGTTAAACGGTTTTTCAATAACTTGTTCCACCGTATAATGAAAACGAGTTAAATGATTTTTCTTATCTTTCTTGGAAGTTTCCAATCGAATCCCCTTCCTCTCAGTTCACAAGTTCCATAATCTCTTCCCGGTCTTGATATTGAATATCGTAAATTCTGCGATATATTCCATGCTCTGCAAGTAATTGATTATGTGTTCCGCGTTCTTTTATTTCCCCTTCTTCCAGTACTAAAATTTCATCAGCATGCTTAATCGAGGAAATTCGATGGGCGATAATAAAGGACGTCCTCTCCTTCATTACCTCTTTTAAAGCAGCCTGGATTTTAAACTCTGTCTCCATATCAACGGCAGATGTCGCATCATCCAAGATCAGGATACTTGGATTAATACAGAGCGCACGGGCAATGGCAATCCGCTGCTTTTGGCCACCCGACAGTCCCATCCCTCTTTCGCCGAGTAATGTATCGTATCCTTTTGGCAATTGCATAATAAAATCATGGGCCTGGGCACGTTTGGCCGCATCTATCACTTGTTCGTCACTTATATCGGGTCTTCCGTATGCGATATTTTCACGGATGGATGTTGAAAATAAGAAAGGTTCCTGTAATACGAAGCCAATCTGACTCCGTAATGATTTCAATTCATAATCGGAAACCAGTTCACCATCAACAAGGACTTCTCCCTTATCCGCTTCATAAAATCTTGTAATAAGCTGTGTAATACTCGTTTTCCCTGAACCAGTTGCGCCAATCAGCCCAATGACTTTCCCAGGAGGGGCATCAAAATCAATATCTTTTAAAGCTACGTCATCTTCTTCGACATATTGAAGTGATACATCTTTGAATGTGACATGACCCTTTATCGGTTGCCTGATTGCATTTTCTTTTTCCTGAATCTCTTCTTCCTGGTCAAGAATCTCGATCAAACGCTCTCCTGATGCTTTCGCTTGAGAAAACATATTAACAACAAACCCGAGGTTCATAATCGGACCGAGGATATACCAGACCAAACTAAAGAATGCAACAAGTTCACCAAGCGCCATTTGATCATTAATGACGAGATATCCGCCATACCCCAGTAACGAAACAACCGCTACATTACCGATAAACTCCATTAACGGAAAGTATTTCGACCATAATTTAGAAGTGAACAAGTACCGCTTTCGGTAATCATCATTACTGGAAGAAAATCTGTCAATCTCGAAATCTTCCCGTGATAATGATTTAACCGTGTTCATTCCACTGATATTCTCTTGCACTCGCGTATTTAACCTTCCAAACGATTTCCTTACTTTCCTAAATGCAGGGTGCACCTGTTTGTCAAATTGAAAAACAACGATACCCAAAAAAGGCATAGCAAGCATCGTAACGATCGCAAGTGGAATGGAATAATAAAACATGATCGTTAAACTGACACCAATCAAAACGACAATGCGGATTAATTCTGCAAATCCAGCGGATAGGAAAAAGCGAAAACCTTCTACGTCCGCAGTCAATCTTGACATAATGTCGCCAGTTTTTGAATTATCGTAATACTTAAAAGACAACACTTGCAATTTTCCATATAAAGCGTTTCTAAGATGATATACGGAGGTCATCCCAAATAATTCACTTAAATATTGAAAAGAAAAAGTAGAAATCCCTTTAATAATCATGAGGCCGAAGAAGATAAGCGAAATATAAAGAATGAGTCCATAACGATCCTGGAGTACGACTTCATCGATCGTTATTTGCAGAATGACCGGATAAACAACCGTGATACAAGTTAGAATAACTAGAAAGAATAACGACCAAAGAAAATAGTGCTTATATGGCCAATAGAATTCTTTCAATCGTTTAAATGTATTCAATTGTGCTCCCCCTTCAAAATTGTCAGTATATATAAATATATCGGAAACCGAAATAAATAGCTAGAACAAATTCTTGATTTTAATAATTTTTTTTCGGGACATGGGGTCAGAGGTTTTGTCCCACTTTCTGAATCTATGAATACATGAAGTTTAACCAATAAAAAAACCCCAAATATTATGGGGATATTTATTCGTTAGAGATTATTTTTTATAATGTTTCATATAAATGTCTTTCTTCAATTCCTTTAATATGGCTCGACGCGTTAAGATTCCGTCGAAGTAGCCATCTTCGTCAACTACACAGATAAAGGCATGATTGATTAATGCATTCAAGCCATCCACTAAATTATTCTTCCTTGTCAAACATGGTATATCGCTGTTCATTACCTCTTCTACGCGCATTTCTGACAAGTTTTCGATTTCGAATCGTTCTAACCCAAGAATTTCATTTAGAATCACGGTTTTGCCAACTATACCTACTAATTTATAAGACGAATCAAGTACAGGTACTGCGGCATAACCAGATTTCACAAGTACAAGTAAAGCATGTTCTAGTGGATTGTTTAGTTGGACATGAGCAACCTTCTCCGATGAAATCATTAGTTCTTCTACAAGAATATTTTGTAATTCCCTTTCTTGCATGGTACTCAAAAAAATTACCCCCTTCTCAAACTATATATCCATATTTTGTGCGGGTTAATTATTACGTCTTGCCCTTGTGTAACTACAAGTTTAAATACATGGTCGCGCTAACATTTCTCTAATGATCGTTAGTTAATTGTCATATGGACTCACTTCTATACAAAGATGCTCCTCTTTTATTGTATCAGATAACAAGATATTTTACGAAATTCAAACACTCAAAAGACAAATTGAAGACGTTTGGTTGGTATGTTGCGAGGGAATGCGAGCAGGTTATGACAAGGATAATGAAGACTGCATTTAAAAAACTTCATCTTATTAAAGTATATCGTTTTAGAAGAATTATGTCAATGATTTAACAGATAATTTAGATTATAATGCTTTTACTCGGAACCTTTAAAGTAAGTACAGTTACATTACTTATCCAGATTCCGCTTTATCCCTGTAGATTTCTCCCTGTACGGAGCCTTTGCTTACATGCTATAATCGGAAAGTATAACTATTTAAACAGGACGGAAAGTTTTTATATAGAAAGGTTTGACCCAGATGAATCGACGAGCATTTTTAAAGCGAGCGGCAGGATTCACAATGACTTTAATCGGCTTAAGCGGGGGAACATTTTTTTACAGTAGAGAAATTGAACCAGCAAGTCTACATATCCAAAAAGAAAACATTACATCGGATAACATTCCAACCACCTTCCATAAAAAGAAAATCATTCAATTCTCTGATACCCATCTTGGATTTAATTATTCGATTGAGAACTTAGAAAAGCTTGCCAACCAAATTAATAAACGTAACCCGGACATTATTTTGTTTACAGGGGATTTAGTCGATAACCCTAAATATTTAAAAGCCCAAGAACACAAACCGATTATTGAAGTACTTAGCAGTTTGAACGCTCCCTTAGGAAAATATTGGATTTATGGAAATCATGATCATGGCGGTTACGGTACGGAAACAATTCTCGACATCATGGAAGCAGCTGATTTTACCTTATTACAAAACAGCCATGTAGAAATTAGTTCGGAACAGGATACGTTCATTCTTGCAGGAATTGATGATCTAATGCTAGGCAAGCCCGATTTGGATGCTGCATTACAGCAAGCAAACCCAGAGTTATTTACAGTCTTGCTTGCCCATGAACCAGATTTTGCAGATGAAGCGGTAAAATATCCGGTAGATGTACAACTTTCAGGGCATAGCCACGGCGGTCAAGTGCGCTTACCTATCATCGGACACCTCTACACCCCTCTTTACGCGGAAAAATATGTACGTGGTAAGTATTTAATCGACAATCAGTTGCAATTATTTGTAAATGCAGGCATTGGGACTACCCGTGTCCCCTACCGTTTATTTTGTAAACCTGAAATCCATGAATATACACTTCAAGCGAATTTGTCATAAAGGTTTCACAGGAAAATCATTGGGATCAGCTAAAATCAAAAGAAAAGCATGCTATACTAAATCTAAGCATTATACTTAGAAAGGAAGATTGCTTACATGAAGCGCTTGTTATTTATCTTGGCACTCTCCCTTTTCCTTGCGGGCTGTGGTGAAGCAATCGAAACGAATATGAGTCAAGATATGCTCGACTTCGAATTCACCACCCAGGATAACGAAACGCTGAGCCTTAAGGATTTAGAGGGTAAATACTGGATTGCAGATATGATTTTCACAAACTGTACGACAGTATGCTTACCAATGACCGCCAACATGAAAATACTCCAGGACCGTTTAGCTGAAGAAGGATATGACGATATCGAACTTGTATCTTTTAGCGTCGATCCTGATTATGATACACCGGAAGTACTGCGCGAGTATGGAGAAGGCTATGATGCAGACTTCAGTAATTGGACATTTCTAACGGGTTATGATTTTGAAACGATAAAGGAAATTTCCATCAAATCGTTTAAGAGTTTACTTGCCGAAGCCCCAGAAGGTACGGATCAAGTAACGCATGGAACTAGATTTTTCCTGATCAATCCTGAAGGAGAAGTCATTAAGTTCTACGACGGAGTGCAATCCGAAAGTATGGAATCAATAATAAATGATATCAAAAAGCTAAATGAATAAGATCACCTACCAAAAGCATTCACTACGAATGCTTTTTCGCTTTCCATAAAGTGAAACTTCATTCAGTGGGGATTTATGAACTGTATGCCTACAGACTTCAAATGGTGAGACACGAAAGACTATAAAAAATCTATCAATCCCACCCCATTGCCTAAACCGGATCTTTAAGGTACGATAGATATACTAGAGGTATGCTAAAGGAGTGAATTTATGAATACAGATAGTGATCTACACGAAATAGCTCAGGCAATTTTCAGTGTTAATCGCCATGCGAAGACTGCCCCAGAGCCCCAACATTTATATTTCATCAAAAAAGAAGCGATCAATAAGCTGCTAAGAGAAAAACGCGCAAAAAAGATAGGCCTTCATTTCTCGGACAGACCTAAGTACAGCAACCAGCATTCCACACTGCTTGTTAAAGTGGCAGATTATTATTTTCACATTCCTCCAACAAAGGAAGACTTCAAAGAATTGGAACATCTCGGTTCCCTGGATAAAAACTACCGAAATCCCCAATCGAAAATGTCACTTTCACAGGCTAAGCGGATTTTATACCCTTATATCAACTATAAGTCTTCAACCAAACCGAAAAGAAATCGATCATATGCATCAGCTTACTATACACCCTCATCACTTGGTAAAATGAAATGGCCACCGACCAATGGATATAGAAAATATTAACCCTCTAGTTAAGCTCAATCGAGTAATGACTAACCATTAACTACAGACATAATAAAGTCCTTTATTTTCTCTAAATAAGAAAACAAAGGACTTTTTCGTTACCCATATATAATAAAGCTAAATACTTCGTAACATAATTATTAGACTCTGTTTTTTTATAGACCTATTTTCTATGCTGCAGAAAACTGCGCAAGTATGGCTAGAAGGGGGTTATTCACCTTAAGAATATGGATAAACTCGTTTTGTGTGCTGAATGGAAATCCATTTAGTTGTAGTAAATGCATCTAAGCTCCATTCTCCATTTAGTCGTCCAATTCCTGAATTTTTGACACCACCGAAAGCGACGTTAGGCTCATCATTAATTGTTCCATCATTGATATGGATCATGCCAGTGTCCATTCGCTTTGCAAGCTCGGCACCACGCTCTACATCTCTTGTATGAATTGCACCACTTAAACCATACGGGCTTTGGTTGGCATAGTTTAGAACTTCTTCTTCATTTGCTACTTTCATAATAGATACAACTGGTGCAAAGAATTCCTCATTTGCAATCGTCATATCTGGAGTAACATCAGTAAATACAACTGGTTCTATTACGTTCCCTTTAACATTTCCTTTAAGTAAAGGAGTTGCCCCCTCTTCAATACCTTTTTCAATTAATTCTACAGTCGTTTTAACTTGGCGTTCATTAATAACTGGTCCAATAATCGTGTTTGGATCTTTCGGGTCACCACAAGTCAAACCAGATACTGTCTTGATATATTTTTCCACAAATTCATCATATACATCTTCATGAACAATTAAGCGATTAGTTGACATACAGATTTGTCCTTGATGTGTGAAGCGGCTAAATACGCCTGCACTTACTGCTAAATCAATATCTGCATCCTCTAAAACAACTAAAGCACTATTTCCACCTAATTCCAGATGAACTTCTTTTAGATTTCTTCCAGCAACTTCTCCTATATGTTTTCCAACCTTTGTTGATCCTGTAAAGGAAATAGCACGTGGAATTGGGTGTTCTACAAATTTATCTCCAATTTCCGATATTTCAGTAGTAATCACATTTAACAAGCCTTTAGGCAGTCCAACACTCTCAAATATTTTAGCAATAAGTGTTCCGCCTGTAATTGTTGTATGCTCATGCGGCTTCAATACGACACCATTCCCAGTAGCCAAAGCCGGTGCAACAGATTTCATGGATAAGAAAAACGGGAAATTAAAGGGACTAATAACCCCAACCACACCAACTGGTACACGATAAACACGGTTTTCTTTACCATCAATTGGAGATGGTAAAATGGTACCATTCATGCGCATAGGAAAAGTGGCTGCTTCTTTTATCAAATTTGTAACTAAGCCAATCTCAAATTCTGCTTTTAAACGTGTACCACCAATCTCATCCGTAATTATATTAACAATTGCTTCATGATTTTCATTGATATAATCTACAGCTCTATCAAACACTTCTCTTTGTACAACTGGGTTTGTTTTCGCCCACTTTTCTTGTACAGTTTGTGCCGATTCATATGCATCATTCAAATCTGCTATACTAGCAGCTTTATATGTTGCAATAATTTCACCATTGTATGGGTTTTTATTTTCTATTATAAGATCACTAGAACCGTCTTTCCATTCTCCGTTAATATATTGACTTGCTAATTCTTTATAGTTCATCTCATTCAACCTTTCATTCACTTTTTAACTCCATGTTTTCTCTAGCTAATTCCGCTAAACTACGAATATTTCCATTGATTTCTTCCATTGTTGCTGTTAGTTCTTCAATCGAAGCGGATTGGGTATTGGATTCCAAATTTACTTTTTGTATATCCTTATCCAGATCCTCGATTACACTTTTAATTTGGGTTGTAATATTTTGGATTTCCTGTACATTGTCCTTTGAATTAGTTGCCATTTTTCTAATTTCATCAGCGACAACTCCAAATCCTCTCCCATGTTCTCCAGCACGTGCTGATTCAATAGCTGCATTTAAACCAAGTAAATTACTCTGATCCGCGATATCCCTAACAACTGTTGAAACTTTGTCAATAAGGTCTACACTATCTGTTACTTCATTTGCCTTTTCAGAAACAAAGTTAAGATTCGTAGCTAGTTCATTAACTGATTCTGCCATTTCTTGAACCGTATTCGTTACATCATTAATCACATTGGATAGACTGCCAGCTATTTCTGAAAGTTTGTTCGCCTTATCGACATTTAACCCAACACCAACTCCACCAATTACTTTCCCATGCTCATCATGCACAGGTGTTGCACGAGAAACAAGATTTACTCCAAATAAATCAGCCGGTACCACCATAGCCTGATTTTTATTTTCATGAATCGCTTTCGCAATAATATCACCTTCAAGCAATGGATCACCAGGAGCTACATGAAGTGAGAAGGTTTTCGCAGGAATATTGATTAGCAATTTTTCTGTATCATAAATCCCTATTGTTATATCATCATTAACTAGCATTTGAAAATATGGAGCTACTTGGATAAAGGACTGCAGGACTGGATGTGCCTCTTTTTGTATTAAAGAATCTTGCATTATTCTACGTCTCCTGTCATAAATTTACCCGGAATAGGTATATGTATTTATTTCTATTCTTTATATCGGTTATTTATAGTCAATTTGAAGTGTTTAATGGAAAAAATATGAAATACCATTTTGTTTGTGATCTATATTATTCAGTAAATTTAATAAGACTTTAAAAAGGTCATGAGCTAAACTCATGACCTTGCACACGCACCTTTTAATAAAATTCATATCTAAAAAGGGCGTGACAGCATTCAACTGTCTACGCCCTTTTACGAACGATTCGTTTAAATACAAACCTGCACCCCAAACCGAAGAGTAGTAATAACCCATAAATACCAATGATCTGTAGTAAATATGGCAGAAATATGACTGCATGCCCTTCTTTTTTTCCAATGACTAATATAAAGAAGAATAGATTCAGAAAAAAGCTGCTCCCCACAATAAAAGCGAGTAAATAATCCCTTTCTTTACCCCACTCGATCAGGCGTCTAGCTAAAATAAACATACATAATAACAATAATAAACCCGCGATAATAAAAAGGAAATCATAATGAAAAATTATCAATTCGGAAAAGAAACGCTCCATGGACTAAACCTCCAGCTAAGTAACTTAAATAGCCCCATTGTTCCCATTTCACAAAATTACTATACATTTAAATACTTTACTAATATAATGATATGAAAATGGAGGAAAGAGAGCGATGCTGGTGAATAAAGCATTTATTTATATTCTTATTGGAGCGGCGTTATGGGGGACAATCGGTTTTTACGTAAAGAATCTCTATACATACGGCTTTACTCCGATGGAAGTTGTGACACTGCGGGTATGGACATCAGCTTTTATCCTTGTCTTGTATTTATTGTGTACCACCCCAAGGAGCTTGAAATTACATAAAATAACGGATATTAAATATTTCATTGGCACTGGCGTATTCAGTATTGTATTTTTCAATTATTGCATGTTTACCGCTATAGAAATATCATCAATCCCAGTTGCTACCGCATTACTTTATACAGGACCGACGTTTGTCACAATCTTTTCTTATTTTTTATTCAAAGAACCGTTAACACGGATTAAAATCATTGCCCTTTTCATTACATTATTTGGCACGAGTCTTGTTGTTGGATTAATTCCCTTTGATAAAGAAGCTTTTAAGTTGGGAAGTATGATTTTCGGAATTGGTTCGGCAGTCGGCTATGCACTGTACAGTATATTCAGCAAATATGCCCTAAGGAAATATACATCTTTAACTATTACCACTTTCACATTTTTAACTGCGGCAATTGCTTTAACCCCTTTCTTTCCTTATAAGGAAAAAGCCGGCTTGCTAATTGAGCTAGAAGTATTGCTTTATGCATTCGGTTTAGGACTGCTGCCTACTGCTGTCGCATACATTATTTATACCCATGGATTAAATCAAACAGAAGCTTCAAAGGCTTCCATTCTGACGACGGTAGAGCCTGTCGTTGCAACGTTAATTGGCATCTTCATCTTCCAAGAGGCGTTCTCATTCATTCAGATGCTAGGAATGGCTGCTATTATCGCCGCTGTCATTATTGTTCAAGTTTATAATAAGCGTGATAATCATATAGCTGATAATCAAAAAATTAGAGCATAAAAAACGGGGAGTCGTTCTAGCCTCCCCATTTCTTCATGCTCTATTATTATTCATTAGAAAAAAGTTCAGCGTCTTGCTCGCGTTTTTTTCTAGCATTCGCTTCATGTCTTTTTTCCAAACGCATCTCCAGCTGATTGATGCTATTTTCATCCTCTAGCATCTCTCTTATATTTTGGCTGACGAGTTGCTCAAAACTCATACGTTTAGGTCTCATCTTTTTGCACTCCTTTACACATACTAGTTTCATTATACCCCATTTTCCGCTTTTCTAATCTAAATTATTTGAACATTTTAGGAACTTTAATTCGAAATTAACGGAAAATTATTATTTCAATTATATTATATGTCATTTGCTGATAATTTTCAAACAAATTACTCTTTTACTTACCACATTCGCGCAATACTTCTCGAAATATGTAACCGTTTATTCATAAAGTGAAACTTCATTTAGTGGGGGTATCTTTACAGCCCCCACTGAATGTTAGTTGAACAGAATCAGGTACTTACGGACTGTTTATCCCCGCCTTCACATTTCGGGTTTCCCTCCTGTTTAGAGGTGGGGATATTACAGACCGTTAATACGTGATAATTACAAAGTTTTCGCTCCGAATCATACTCCTGAATTATACTCTTCTATCACATTATAAGATTTACTTCAAATTACTTTATTGTTTTGTTTTTATTTTAGGAGACGATACCTGTTTTACCCGTTCGTATTCATTCAATAACTGGTCCAACTCCTTACTGATTGTAATGCACTTTTCATGATTCAATCCATTCTCCTCCGCTGTCTGAATCATTTCTTTACGTAGAACTTCAATTTGTTTAAGCATGTCCACAAGCGTATCCATTGAAATTATAGCACTCCTTTAAAACTGAATTGTAATTCATTAGTTGTCATGAAAAAAGTTCATCGTTTACTGTCGATAATGCAAGGAAGTTATGCTACTATAAAAAGTGAATTATAATAGAAAAGGATGGTAGCATTGGCTACAAAACGAAAATCCGAGTGGTTTGAATGGTTAAAAGCCATTGCAACCGCTGTTATTATTGCCCTTTTAATCCAAAATTTCGTATTTGCCACATCGATTGTTGAAGGTGATAGCATGGAACCGACACTCGAAAATGGCGAAAGACTCATCTTTAATAAAATGATTTATCTCCTTAATGAGCCTAAGCGCGGAGATATTATCATCATTCAACAAACAGACAAAAATTATGTCAAGCGAATTATCGCTCTTCCTGGTGAAACAGTTGAAATCAGAAATAGTGAATTATATATTGATGGAGAAAGATACATCGAAACATTTCTGAGCGAAGAAATTAGCAGCAAAACTGGAGAATTCGGCCCGATAGATGTTCCTCAGGATAGTTATTTTGTGATGGGAGATAACCGTGCGATTAGTAAAGACAGCCGTAACGGCCTTGGATTTATTCAGCGCGAGGAAATCATTGGAAGGTCAGAACTCATTATTTACCCAATTAGTGAATGGGGTCGAACAAGATAAAGTGAAACTTCATTCAGTGGGGGTTTCCTTACCTCCTCCACTGATTGTTAGTTGAACAGAATCAGGGACTTACGGACTGTTTATCCCCGCCGTAACATTTTGGGTTTCCCTCATGTTTAGAGGTGGGGGTATTACAGACCGTTAATACGTGAGGAAAATCAAAGACACACGTGCCCTTACATTAAGTTTCGCGGGCGCCCGGGACTTCGACTACTTGTCTCACCGAAAAGCGTTTGTACTAGCAGATCACTAGCCCGAGCAGAGCTAACGCGGCTACAGTTAGAAACTCGTTATTCAGAGCGGCTTTATTTTATAGTTTTCTACGCAACAATGGAAACAGGGCAGTCGGGTGTGGCTGCCCTGTTCGATTCATTACTTTTCATTATCTAATAAACAGTAGCCCATGTTTAGGATAAGAATGCCGAAGAGAACAATTACATAAATTGTTTCCATTCATATGCACCCCTTTCATAATTTATCATTTATTTCATTCAAAATTAAAGCTATGTATCTCATCATCCCTCTTATCATATCAATTTTTTCCTTTTAAATAAAGTATTTATGATAAAATAATATAGATTATTGGAGGTGGTAGACCATGTATTATTGCCCAAATTGCGGGACGAAAGTGAAAGAAGATGAGCATTTCTGTTTAAAATGCGGGAAACCGCTACCGGATATAGAGGCAAGACTCGAACCCGCAAGATTCCAAAAATGGTGGATACTCCCGATCGCCATGTTGGTCATTGTTATAAGTAGTGTTTTTATATCATCCTTCTACTTCAATCATCAATCTGCAAAAGCAATTGAATTATATACGGAAGCGCAAGAATCCCTGCAAGAGGATGATTATGAACAGGCGAATCAACTTCTTCAAGATTCTCTGCGCCACCGGAAAGATTTCGACCAGGCTCAAGTAGCGTTGCAATACACAACGGAAGCGATAAACATTGGAGAACAATTGGAAAAAGCAGAGCAACTCCTGCAAACCGAAGATTATAATGAAGCACTCGATATTCTCCATCTAGCAGAAGATAAATTGAAGACATATCAAGGTCCTGTTGTCAGTGAACTCGTGGAAAAGATTGATCAAACGCACGCCTCTGTCCTGATGGAACAGTTAAAAGCGAAACTGGAAAAAAGTCCAAGCATGAATGAAATTCGAATGCTTATTTGGGAAGCAGAAGAAATAAATCATCCTGAAGCGAATGAAATTGTCATGCAATTACGGAATGAACTCATTGAGTACACTTTCTCTACAGCAAGTGAAGCATTGAATCATAAACAATTTAACGATGCCCTTTTAATTACAGAGGATGGATTAAAATACGCACCAGATTCCGAGAAGCTGCAAAGTTTATTAGCAAATATTAATAAAGAAAAAAGTTCTTTTGAAACTGCAGCAAAGGAACGTTTGGAACAAGCAATGGATACCGTCTACCAGGAACATCAAATGAATGAGAACGATGCGATTGAAGTTGTTTCTATAAAAGTGGAAAATGATGAGGATGGTAGAGTTATAGTTAATGGAGCAGTGAAGAGTAATGCCACCGTTCCTATCAATTCAATACTTGTTGATTACGCTCTTTCGCGGAATGGGGAGGAAATTTTAACGAATGAAATATTCGTCTATCCAGACACACTCTACCCAAACGAACAAGGTAAATTTGAGTTTACTCATTTTGATTTAAAAGACAAGTCCAGTGAATTGGAAGCAGAAATAAAAAGAATTACATGGTATACCGACTGATCAATCGGATACTGATATCTGAGGTGAAGCTTCATGAAACAAAGACGATACCCCGCTATTCTCATAAGTATTGTCATTCTATTAATTGGCATGTTTATCCTGTTCAAGATGTATTCCGACTGGAAAAATACGGAGCTTACTGTCAATCAACCGTTTGTCAACCATATTGCCGAAAATAGCAAGAATCTAGATTTGAAATCAATTATACACGAAGCGGAAAAAAGCGTGATCCAAATTGAAGGACATAATGAGTACAGTACAATTACCGGGTCCGGATTTTTATATAACGATAAAGGTGACATCATTACGAATGCCCACGTCATTCAAGATGCGGATGCAATCTACGTCCGTACATCAAATGCAAGATTTTATCCTGCCGCTGTTGTTGGTATGAGTGATGATACAGACATTGCAGTCATTCGTGTACCGCAACTCGCCAATCGTGAACATCTTTCCCTCTCTAATGATTTAGCGGAGATCGGGGATGAGGTCATTGCTCTTGGCAGTCCACACGGCTTCCAAAATACCGCAACACTAGGAATTATTTCAGGTACGGAGCGAGACTTGGATGTTGATGGATTTCATTATGCCAATGCCTATCAGATTTCCGCACCGATCACCCACGGTAATAGTGGCGGTCCTCTCATTAAAAGAGAAACTGGTGAAATCATTGGTATCAATTCTGTTGGGATGGACGATGGGATGTTCGGATTCAGTATCCCGATAAACGAAGTAATTGACATCGTGAAAGAATGGTCCAATGAAGCTGTTAATGAAGATTTAAAATTTGCCAGTATCACAGATATTGTAAATAACATAAATATGGAACAAGGTGTACAGGATGCTAATTACCTAATCGAGTATTTCTGGGATAGTATCGGCATCCGTGATTATATCAGTGCCTACTCACTTCTCGGAAGCAGCCTGCAACAGAGCACTTCCTATGCAGATTTTAGGAACCAATATATTCATATCATTGATTTAAGAATAACGGATCCAGAAAGTGAAGTATTAGATAATAATCAAATTAAGACAACAATTGAAGTTGATGTCATTGAACGGGACAGCAATCAAGATGATGAAAAGGAGCAAACGACTTCTCATCAATTTGAATTTATCTTTGCTTATGAAAATGATCAATTAAAAATCATAAAAATTACAGATTCAAGCGATTAATTGGTTTTTGTTTGGAGCCTCCTTGTCCTTTTCTGTGCGAATGACTATACGTTTTCTGTTTTCCTGCATATAGTAACACTGTAGATGTGGGAGGTGAAACATATGGGCTACGGATTTGGCGGCGGCTACGGTTGTGGTGGCTACGGCGGAGGCTATGGTTATGGCGGCAACTTCGCTTTAATCGTGGTACTTTTTATTTTGCTAATCATTGTCGGAGCAGCGTTTTACTTCTAAAAAACGAATGAATAGCTTGTGCATTCCCCACCCAATGCACAAGCTATTTTTGTTTATCATTTTTAAACTTCTATATCACTAACCGATAATGATCCTTTCTTTTGGATAGCGGACATTACTCTTCGTTACGCGTCGCCGGAAGATAAGCAAGAAAGTAATGATGCCGACCCTCCCGATAAACATGAGGAGCATCAGCAAAACTTTACTTACAATACTAAGGTCCGCAGTAATGCCCATCGAAAGTCCAACCGTACCAAATGCCGAAGTGACCTCAAATAAAATCTGCGTTAAAGAGAAATCCTCAACAACCGAAACGAGCAAGACTGAAACAAACATAATGAAAAATGCAACCAATGTAATTGTCACAGCTTTCCTCAAGTCTTCTTCGTGAATTTCTCTGTTAAAAATCCGCACCTGCTTCTTCCCGCTAATATACGTTAAGATAAATAACATCACAAGGGCAAAAGTGGTCGTTCGGATCCCCCCACCTGCACTACTCGGCGAGGCACCGACAAACATAAGAAATGACATAAAGAGCTGATTTGCATCTGTTAGCTGGCTAACGTCAAGTGTTGCAAGTCCGCCACTTCTCGTCGTCACAGATTGGAAAACCGCATAGAAAAGGGCTTCATGCCAGACAACTCCCTTGAAAAAACCATTAAAGTCCAATACAAATATCCCGATTGCTCCAATGAGAATCAATGCGAAGAAAGTTGTAACCGTCACTTTAAAAAATAAAGAAAAGCGATACGTCCTATTTTTCTTCCTTTTGCCGAGCAGGAACTCTTTCCCTTCAATTAAAACAGGAAAACCTACCGCTCCAAAAATAATTAAAAACATGACCGCACTTTGAATAAAATAATCGCCACGAAACGGTATCATTGAAAAGCCTGTCAGATCAAAGCCTGCATTCGAAATAGCCGTAATCGTTGTAAAATAACCATGAAAGAAAGCTTCTGGTAACGATTCATAATATCTTACATAATAAAAACCTAAAATAATGACAAAAAGCAGCTCAACAAACAAGAGTAGAATAATAATTTGCTTAATTAAACGAACGATTCCCTTAAAACTTGGCTGGTTCTGGTCGGTCATAATTAGTCTTCTTTCGATTAAACCAATTTTCTTACCAATTAATAACCAGATTAACGTACTGATCGCCATCACGCCGACAGCTCCAAGGTGTAAAATAATCGTCAGAAAAATAATTCCGGTAGTGCTGAATGTATCAACAATTGAAATCGTGCTTAATCCCGTGACACTGAGCGCACTAACGGCTGTAAATAAAAGATCGATAAATGAAATAGATACATTTTCTTTATATGCTATAGGTAGCGCAAGAAGCGCAGTCGAGAAGATGACTGCAGCGATATAAAAAAGCAGCAGCAGTTGAACTGGGGTTAACCGATTCAACCAAATTAGTTTACCATCACGAATGTTCATTGCCGAGATACTCCTATGACTTTAATTTTCAAAGATATTCTTTAAACTTATTCAGCAAGTCTCCTCCTCTATTTCCTTCCTTCATCAATTGCTGAAGAATTTCCTCTAACTTATTTGTCTTTTGGTCCACCATCGTACCGAGGAATAATATATTTATATTATCACCAATTTGATTGATACCAATGATGGACGTAATGAAAGTTGCCAATTCATTCAACTCTGTTGTAATTTTGACATGGATAATCAATTCTTTATATGTTTCTTTTAATTCTGTGAAATAATCCAAGAGATCACGCTTCGTATATGCTTCGATTAACCAGCGATTTTCTTTATCTTCCCGATTAATACTTAATCCGTCGATTAGCGGGATATGTACGGTTTGATATGTATCTGAATGGAATTCTACAATTTGCAGCTGTTTTAATTTAAAAGTTTTCATCCTAATTCCCCCAACCATTTCGTTATATTGAAGTGTATCAAAAATTTTACGAGATGGGAATAAAACATAATAATTATTTAAAATGCAAAGCAACTGCATGTTTATAAAAAGTAGTGTACAATTGGATTGTGAAAAAACAACTAGGGAGCGGTTACTATGCGAATGATTCTTCCTGTCGCGCTCATTGTAATTCTTTTATCAGCTTGTCTTGAAAACGATACGATTTCTCCAATTCATAAAGCTGATTTAGATCTTGAACCGTTGACAACATCCGCTGCAGCAGAATCTGAGCCATTGGATCAAGAGCCTGTAGATATAGAGGACTACGCGGAGTTTACAATTAATGAAGAGATCGTCTCCCTGTCCATCCGTGATATTCCGATACTTCATCAGTTTTTACAAGCTCAGAAAAACCCACAGCAAGCACTTAAAGAAATGGAACTGGAGAAGTATATATTGGGGCTCGAAGAATTCTTTATTTTACGTTTCTCCTGCCATCATGACCAATGCTCTTATCTTCTTTTACATCCAGACCAAAATAAGCCTGCATTTCTAGTGGCAGATATGGCAACATATGAAAGTCACACGTTCTCTCCAGATGCAACAAAAGTGGCTTTTCACTTTACCCGCCCGGGAAATGGACATTTGACTCCTGGTCATATTGTTATATTCGATCTTCAACATTGGACGACTGTCTCAATGGTAAGGGACAATGAAAAAACAGGTAGCCTTGGTTTTACATGGCCAATCCTCTCATTCGAGTGGATCGATGATTCATCGCTTGCAATTGATTTTCCCGTTTTGACCGAACCGAGTGAAGAGGCCTGGGACGCTTGGAACGCACTTGAAGAACAACCTACTATCACAACAACTTATAATCTAACAATAGAATAATTTTAATATAAAGGAGAGCAACCAATGAACGAAACACTTAAATTACTCCACAATCACCGCTCTATTCGAAAATTCACACGAGAGAAATTGACGAAGGATGAAGTAAGAACAATCGTAGAAGCTGGGCAACGGGCCTCGACTTCAAGTAATGTTATGGCCTATTCCATTATTGGCGTAACAGATGAAAACATAAAAAAAGAATTAAGAAAAGTCTCTGGGCAACCCTACGTAGAGAAGAATGGCTACTTATTTGTTATCTGTGCCGATTTAAGCCGGATTGCCAATCTGGATTCGAACGGGGTACAAGGAAATGTTAAGCAGAATCTGGAAAGTACGGAACAATTCATCGTCGCGACTGTAGATGGTGCGTTAGTGACGCAAAATATGGTTATCGCCGCGGAATCTCTCGGGTTTGGCGCATGCTTTCTTGGAAGCTTACGGAACGATATCAACCGGGTTGACGAGCTTCTGAAGCTACCGGCATATGTTATCCCGCTATTCGGTCTAGCTGTTGGCCATCCAAATCATGAGCCCGACATTAAGCCTCGCCTGCCATTCGAAGCAGTATTCCATGAAAATACATATGATCAAGCAAAACATACGCATATAGAAGATTATGATCGAATCCTGTCAGATTATTACCAGCGGCGTGATTCAAATCTTAAAGATGATAACTGGTCGAAGCAAATGCTCCGAAAATATAACGTACCTACCCGTATGGATGTCGCAGCATACGTACAAAGCAAAAATATGAATAGACATTAAACATCAGGTTAACCTTCCCTGATGTTTTTTCTTCTTCCTCACCTCTCGCTTAATTGATAGGAAGTAAATTCCAAGTATATTTCCGACCGATTTCCCAATGCTAAAAACTGTAAGTTCAAGAACATAAGACCTTGCAGAAAGATGTGATTTCAATGAAACCTAACGTATTTGCAGTTCCCTTTCTTCTCTTACTTATATTGAGCGCTTGCGCAACGAATGACACTGGACGATCAGCAAGTGAAACAAATCCCTCCATCATGCGCACCTCGACCAATTTTAAACAAGAAACGAGTAACCATGCAAAAGAACTTATTGAACAAGAGCATGATGTCAATGAAGTGATTGCAATCAATAATGACAAAGTAATTATTGTTGCCGTTGATCCAAAACATCATGACCGTTTGCAATTAAAAGACTTGAAGAAGGATCTGAAAAACACGGTTGAATCCACATTCAATAAACATGAAGTTGAACTATCAACAGATCAGAAAATCTTTCTCGAATTAGAGAAACTGGAACAACGGTTAAATAGTGGGGATTTATCCAAAGCTGAATTAAATAAAGAGTTAGAAAGAATCCGCAAGCTTTCTAAAGAACAGACATAAGGAATGAGGTGTTTTACATGACAGAGCAAAAAAATGAGCAAAAGAAGGCTAAACAATATCAATCCTTTGAGGAAAAACGAGAGACGAAGCGGCCAATTTTACTTAACTGTGTAAAAGCCTTCCTTATCGGTGGCCTTATTTGTTTAATCGGACAAATAATCACCACCTTTTACATTTATTATTTCGACTTCACCGAACAAACAGCAGGCAATCCAACTACTGCAACGCTCATTTTCATCACGATGATTCTGACAGGTTTTGGCCTCTATGATCGAATTGGTCAATTCGCTGGTGCCGGTTCAGCTGTTCCTGTTACCGGGTTCGGTAATGCAGTCATTTCTGCAGCGATGGAACACCGTACAGAAGGTTTTATTATCGGGGTAGGGACAAATATGCTTAAACTTGCTGGTCCCGTCATTGTATACGGTGTATTTGCCGCATTTATTATTGCATTAATCAAAACGATTTTCCTGCAATTGGGGGGCTTATAATATGTTACTTGGAAAGCAGACATGGGAATTTAAAAATCGACCGGTCATTCTCGCTACCGGTATAACGGGAGGACCATTTGAAGCAGATGGCCCTCTCCGCAGTGATTTCGACCATTTATTTGATGATGGCTGGCTTGAAGAAAAGTCTTTTGAGAAAGCACAGCAGCGTTTAATGGAAGAAGCAGTTAAAATTGCCTTAAAGAAAAGCCCGATCGAAAAAGAGCAGGTAAATTTCTTTATAAGTGGAGATTTAATCAATCAAATT
Source organism: Oceanobacillus indicireducens (assembly GCF_014647195.1). Classification (GTDB taxonomy): domain Bacteria; phylum Bacillota; class Bacilli; order Bacillales; family Amphibacillaceae; genus Oceanobacillus; species Oceanobacillus indicireducens. The sequence goes on from NZ_BMOS01000012.1 coordinate 91,437, forward strand.
ACTCCTACAACATTTAGTGCCAAGGCATTGGCGATGCCTTACCTCGGCTTATTCAGCGCTTGTGCTACCTCTACAGAAGGGCTCGCATTATCCGCTGCTTTACTTGATGGCGGATTTGCCGACTTTATTGTAAGTGGCTCATCTAGTCACCATGCCGCAGCGGAAAAACAGTTCCGCTATCCGAATGATTATGGCAGTCAAAAACCCCCGACTGCGCAATGGACTGTTACCGGAGCGGGTTGTGCCGTTCTCAGTAAGCAAGGGAATGGTCCAACTGTGACCTCTGCAACAATTGGGAAAGTCGTTGACATGGGAATAACGGATCCTTTCAATATGGGAGGGGCAATGGCCCCCGCTGCAGTGGAAACGATTCAAACACATTTAAAGGAAAGAAACGTAGATGAAACTTATTACGATCTGATTATAACTGGAGATCTCGGTAAAATTGGAAGAAATACTTCTTTTGATTTATTAAAGCAACAAGGCATTCAACTAGAAGATAAGCAATACGTGGACTGTGGTATGACGATTTACGGTCCCGATCAACCTGTTCAAGCAGGTGCAAGCGGCACAGCCTGTTCAGCAATTGTCATGTACGGGCATTTTCTGAAACGGATGATGCAAGGAGAGTTTAAACGGATGTTACTTGTAGCTACCGGCTCTTTGCACTCCCCGTTAAGCGTTCAGCAAAAGGATTCGATTCCCGCTATTGCACATGCAGTCTCAATTGAAATGGAGTGACTTGTTCATGATATTTTTCTGGGCATTTGTTATTGGTGGTCTTATTTGTGTTATTGGACAGATTATGTTTGATGTATTCAAGCTCAGTCCTGCTCACACATTAACAACTCTCGTAGTTTTAGGTGCTATTCTTGACGGACTCGGTTTATATGAACCGTTAATTGATTTCGCTGGGGCAGGTGCGACTGTTCCGATTACAAGTTTTGGGAACTCTTTAGTCCATGGAGCCATGGCTGAAGCCGAGAAACACGGGCTGATTGGCGTTGTTACGGGGATGTTTGAAGTGACGAGTGCCGGTATTTCAGCAGCAATTATTTTTGGAGTTCTCGGTGCCATTCTCTTTAAGCCGAAAGCCTAGTGTTTTGTAACAGACAGATCTTTCACTTATGTTATCAAAAGAACATTAACAACCATATTCGCACCGCTAGCGCTTGCTGCCTTTTACTCCTTTTTTTCAAGCGGATTAGAAAGCAAATGTAACATTCTTTCGGATTGTAGATGGAGGCATATTCCTAGCCAAAAATGACGGCGAAAAAGGGGATGTCCACTTAATTTCGTTACAGACCGTGGTTTTCAGTTCCGATAAAAATAATAGGACCGGGAAATTTACCGGTCCTATTTCTATTCGATTAATAAAGCAATTTTACCAAACTGGCTGTTCACTTCCAGATGATTGAACGCTTCTTGGGCATCATCCAGTTCAAAGGTTTTATCCATAATCGGTTTTATTTCATGCTTTTCCATATGGGCTAATACCTGTTGCAACTCTTCACGACTTCCCATCGTGGAGCCGAACAATTGATACTGACCATAGAAAAAGGCACGTAAGTTAAGGTCGATTTCATCCCCAGCTGTAGCTCCGTAAATAACAATTTTTCCGCCTTGCTTCAATACGTCCAACGAACGATTAAACGTTGCTGCACCTACACTGTCAATCACAAGATCAATCTGCTCGTTCTCCAATTCCTTTTCCCAATCACTTTCCGTTGAAATGGCAAGATCCGCTCCGATCTCCTGGGCCTGCTTCAACTTTTCATCACTTCTTGAAGAAACAATCACGCGTGCACCGATGCTTTTTGCAAATTGGATGATATACGTGTTCACCCCACTACTTGCTCCAGGAATAAATACGGTCTCTCCTGCTTTAATATTCCCCTTAGTCACTAATGCACGGTAACCTGTCAATGCAGCAAGAGCGAGCACACCGGCTTCTTCCCATGTTAAGTAATCTGGCTTCATTTCTACTTGTTCTTCATTGATCACAATTTTTTCGGCAAAAGTTCCGTGATCAGGCATTCCGAGGATGTCAAATCCTTTTGGTGGTGCATCACTATTTTCGTGCCAGTTAAGTGATGGATTGATGATGACTTCATCCCCCACTTTAAAACGAGTAACATCTGCTCCAACTGATTCGACGATCCCCGCTCCATCCGAACCGAGGATTAAAGCTTCTTTATCGTTACCTCTCCGGTTTGGTATATAGAGATCTCTCCTGTTCAGACCCGCTGTTTTTAGCTTAACAACAATTTCATTATTTCCCGGCTTTGGTTCGGGCATACTTTTTAGTTTTAATTCTCCATATTCCACAACAAATGCCTTCATTTCCACTTCCCCTTTCGTATGCACTTTTATATCTATTCAGATAATTATCTTCTATTATCAGCGACTTTGGGCGAATTATCAACCAGAACGAATTGATTCTTTTTTATAATGTTGTGCTGAAAATTCTTCTCTGAAGATTCGCAGCCTAAACCTTGAGACTCCTGCGCCGGAGAGATCTACGTATTCACTTTGAAACAGTTAAACTAAAAAAATCTCTCCTTAATTTGGGAGAGATCATTATTTTTACAGTTGCAATGTGAGCGGATAGATTGCGGTTTAGCTTGATGCTAGGTTGAGCAATGCGCGCGGTTGTTTGTGGAATAGGAAAAATACAATCACTGCTGACAATACAAATGACGGGAACATGTACGATGAATTATAGATAATCGAATACACCCAAACTGATTGTCCCTCAATCGCTGCTGAACCGAAAAATACTGCCCCAGCAACGGTATGTGCAAGGAAACGCAACACAGAACCAAGCAGTACACCCGCCGTTATATACGTTAGGTACACTTTTGTCCGCCCGTCCCGTACCGCTTCTTGAACTTGTCTTGCGAACAGACCGGCAAAACCGATCACCGTAAAGGCAAGTGTATAATCAATGAACCCCTGAAGTGGCGTCAGAATATATGCGTTCCCCGTTGCAATCTGTAACATCCCCCAGAGGAAACCGGATACTAATCCACCTTTTAATCCCCAACGGAACGCTACTATAAACACCGGAATCATTGCAAAGGAGACCGAACCACCTTGCGCCCAGATTTTAAACGATATTGGCAAGATATCTAAAAGCAACGCCAAAGCAGTGAAGATTGATACTTCAATTAAAAATAGTAGTTTATTAGACTTCATTCGTTATAACTCCCCTTTTTATAAGCTTTTTATAAGCTATTTTGAACAACTTTTTTAAATACAAAAAAAGCAATGCCAAGGGAAGGTTCCTGATGGGGAATCCGCTCACATTGCTTTTTATCCATCAAAAAACCATCATCCCTACGCTAGTACTAACTAACAGGTTCAAAGGGTCTGAGCAATCCTCGTTGCCCACTCTCAGCTATTAGCTCCCCCTGTTGGCTTTTTCTATGCTTTTTTCGTTAACCCTATTATAGCTAATGTACACTTATAAAACAAATTTACAGTTTAAGAAACGCTTCGACGTCCTTGATGCAAAGCTCGATTGCAGCTTCCCAGAAGTCCGGTTTTGTAAGATCGACTTGTAAATGTTTCATCGCAAGCTCTTCTACCGACATCCGTCCCGTATCTTCCAGTAATGCAATATAGTCGTCTTCAAAGCTCTCTCCCAGCTCTTTTGCGCGGGCATAAATACCAAGACTGAACAAATAACCAAATGTATAAGGGAAATTATAGAATGGTGTCCCTGTTATATGGAAATGAAGTTTCGACGCCCAGAAATAAGGATCATATTCATCGAGTGCATCTTGATAAGCCTCTTTCTGTGCTTCCACCATCAATTCATTCAATCTTGCCGGTGAGACAAAACCTTTTTCTCTTTCTTTATAAAAATTTAATTCAAAGATAAACCGGGCATGAATATTCATAAAGAAAGCAACACTTCGATTAACTTTATCTTCAAGTAAAGCTTTCTTTTCTTCTGCTGTTTCTGCCTGTTCAACTGCTGCATCAGCGACAATCATTTCCGCAAAAGTTGAGGCCGTTTCCGCGACGTTCATTGCATAACGTTGATTAAGACCATGAACGTCATTCATCACATGCTGATGATAAGCATGACCAAGTTCATGGGCTAACGTGGCAACATTCGATGCTGTTCCGGAATACGTCATAAAAATTCTTGTTTCCTTACTATCAGGAAAACTTGTACAGAAACCGCCAGGACGTTTGCCAGGCCGATCTTCCGCTTCAATCCAACGTTTTTCAAAAGCTTGCTCAGCAAAATCCGCCATCTTTGGGCTAAAAGAACGGAATTGATCCATAATAAATTTGGCGCCTTCTGTATAGCTCAATTTTTTAACATGGTCGGTAATCGGTGCATCGACATCATAGAAGCTTAATTTATCTATATTCAATAGTTCTGCTTTTTTATTTATATAAGCGACAAAAGGTTGTTTATTATTAGCTATCGCTGTCCACATCGCATCTAACGTTTCTTGCTTCATCCGATTGATACTCAGCGGTTCTTTTAATACATTTTCCCATTTGCGGTGCTTATACATTTGTAGTCTAAAACCTGATAAATGATTCAATGTTTGTGCAAATAAGGATGCTTGTTTATTCCATGCATCGTTTAACTTATCAAATACTTTCTTTCTAGTTGCTCGGTCGCTTGAAGTTAATAGATTGGAGGCCTGACCAATTGAATAGGACTCTATCTTTTCTTCCCCTTCAATTTCCACTGTCATATTCCCTACGATTGTATTATACATTTGATTCCATGCATGATAACCATCGACAGCAAGATCATTAATCAGCACTTCCTGTTCCACAGCAAGTAAGTCCCGTGCTTTATTACGATATTCTGATAATACATACCCTATTTCTTGTAACGCTTCGTGCTGAATGGTTGCTTGCCATTCCTCGTCCGGGATTTCCGCAAGTTTCTGCATGAAAGTTGTCAGCACGCCATTAAACGAAGCTGAAAGTGTGCCATATTCAGCAACTAGTGTTTTAGCCCCTTCATCCGTTACATCTTGCGCACTTAAACAACTGACGAACGCTCCAGCCTCACGAAGTTTGAACATTGTCTTCTCCAATTCCTTTATAAACTGGCTAAGCATCGTGGAAAATGAATCTACCCCCACTTCCAATGTGGTGAATTGGCCTTCTAATTGTTTAATCTCCGTTCGAATCTGACCAAGATAATCTCTGAATTGCTGTGACGCACTTCCTCCTGGAAATAGTGAATCCAAATCCCAAGTTGGATTATATTCTTTCATTTCTCTTCCTCCTTCTTCTCCCCATATTATTGTATCGAAATATCTGAAGGATTGCATTATTAAGATCCATTTACACGGAAAACAAGTTTGAGATAGTCTATTTAGTGGTATTTGAATAATGGTTTCGTTTTGTTAATTTATCCTTAAATAAATATTTTTTAATTAAGATATATTGACATTACCGATTTATTAATTTATACTAGGTAACAGAAAGTAAGTATTGAGGAATACTTAATAATATTTGGAGGGATTTTAAATGACTAGAGAAAAATGGACGGTAGACTTGGCGCACAGTGAAGTAGGTTTTTCGGTTAAACACATGATGATTTCTCGAGCGAAAGGAACATTCGACAAATTTGATGCAGTGATCGAAGCAGATGTGGAAGACCTTACCGATTCGAAAATCGAAGTAACGATTGATGCTGCAAGTATAAACACACGTAACGAAGACCGTGATAACCATCTTCGTTCTGCAGACTTCTTTGACGTAGAGAATCATCCGACACTTACATTTGTTTCAACAGATGTAAAACGCAAAGGAAATAATGAATATGATGTAATTGGCGATTTAACAATTAACGGAAATACAAATCAAGTTACATTAGACGTTACATTTGAAGGTCAAAGTAAAGACCCGATGAGCGGTTCTACAGTTGCCGGCTTCAGCGGTGAAACGAAAATCAGCCGTAAAGAATTCGGACTTACTTGGAATGCTACACTTGAAACAGGCGGCGTACTCGTATCCGACGAAGTAAAAATCCACTTCGAACTAGAACTTCATAAAGCTGAGTAACTGATGCACATAAAGCAGTATCCCCATGAACCCGGGATACTGCTTTTATTTTGATTGGAAATAATCTACTGTTTCAGAAGAGAATACTTCAACTGTTAAGCTGCCATTTGCTGCATAGGCGGTAAGCACGATTGGTTCATTGTATAAATTTTTAAATGTAAAATCTGGTCCCCACCAACTTACGGTTGCATCTCTTCCCGGGGGTACGTAAGGAACGGAGCGGCTATGAGTGTACCTTTCAATCATTTGGATACCACGTAAATCAACTGCATTAAAAATTGTTGATGATAATTGACAAATACCCCCGCCGATATCTTCTGAGAACTCACCTTTTACAATAACCGGCGCTCGTTGATACCCTTTCTCTTCTGTTCGTTCACCAACAATATCATTAAATGAAAACACTTCACCAGGAAAAATAACCGTTCCATGTACAGCTTCTGCAGAAAGGTTAATATTTTTTGTCCGTTCTTTGTTTGCGGAATTATAGTAAGTCGTGTAAGAGCCAAGACGTTTTTGAGTTATTTCCCGCAGCATTTCCTGACTCACCCTTGGTCGAACTGCTTTAGTCGGGATTTCAACCACCTGATCCTCTCCAGTATAAAATGCCTTTAAAAAAGAGGTTGTAAAAGCAATTCGATCCAACGCTTTTCCAGGCTGCCCCTCGATAATTTCAAAGCCGTTGCCAAGTGTTGCGTTAGTAGGGGGCTCTTTAACTTGTTCTGCCAATTGATCCATTAATTCATCCAGCCTTTCCCAATTTACAAATCCATGTGCCCAATCAGATAGGGAATAAGATTGGAGTTCGTCTCTCTGAAGCATAATTTCATCATCTTCTGCAGAAACAACCGCTATAGACAAGAGAAACCATAACAGGGTGAGCACAAAATATAAAGTATTACGGCGCAACTTTATCACCTCTGTTATAATATGGCTCAACTGAAGATATAACATACGAATGAATAAAAAAGCCACCCAGTTTAAAAACCGGGTGACTTTTTAAATTGGTTTTATTAGCGGAAATCCCTTGAATCTTCTAGGATATCACTTACTGCTCGGTAGCCTACAATTGCAGCTACAGCGAGCAACAAAATGCTGCAAAATCTTTTCATCGTTCATCTACTCCTCTTTACCTTTTATAGTGGATTAATAGTAGAATTCCAAATTAGAAAGGACGATATTTTCCTTTTTTCAGCAATGCTTTCGGTCCGCCGACTACCAAGAGTGTACGGTCGTCAACTACCTTCTTCATCGCAGCTGCTGGCTTTCCTTGCAATTTCACGCCATTAAAGATGTTTCCAATACCATCGGAAATTCCTAGTGATGCTACTGTACCTTTGTCATCGAAAACAAAGTCTGTTAATGGTAGGCCATATAATGCGTTCTTGATGTTCTCTGCTACATGAGCACCTTCTTGTGTTGCTAATTGACCAGTTGGTGGATATGGTTTTCCTGTTTCTTTATCCATAGTCCAAGAGCAGTCACCAATAATAAATACATTTTCAGATCCTGGTAAGCGTAGATCAGCGTCAACGTTAACTTTTCCACGGAATACTTCAAACCCAGATTTTTCAAGTACTGGGCTTCCCATTACACCTCCAGTCCAGACACTTGTACCAGCTTTAATTAATTCATTATCTTCACCAACAATGAATCCTTCTTCTGTACATTCCGAAATAGCTGCACCGATTCGGAATTCAACACCACGATCTTCTAACGATTTCTTCGCATATGCTACAAGATCCTCTTCAAATACCGGCAATATAGATGGTGCCGCTTCTACGTTAATGATGCGTGCTTTGTTACGCGGGATATCATATTTCTTACAGAGTTCAGGAATCTTCTCGGCTAATTCACCAACAAATTCGATACCTGTAAATCCACCGCCACCAACAAGCACAGTTAGATCACTATCATCTGTTGATTCACCACTGCTATATTGTGCGAATTTATATTCGATATGTTCGCGGATGACGCGCGCACTGTCGATATCTTGAATGAAGAATGCATTATCCTCCATTCCTTTAATACCGAATGTATTTGTTACAAAACCTAATGCGAAAACGAGGTAATCGTATTCTACTTCACTGTTTTCGAGTACGACACGCTGGTCTTCCGTTTTAACTTCCACTACGGTGTCATAGATCAGACGAACACGCTTTGGATTAACCACGTCAGAAATCATATAGCGAGCCTGGTTATGGTTAATTGTACCTGCTGCAACTTCATGGAGCCAAGTTGCCTCATAGTGATAGTTATGCCTGTTAATGAGTACAATTTCTGCTTCTTCAGGTGACAGTTTTTGAGCTAATTTTCTCGTTGCAGTAAGCCCTGCATAACCTGCCCCCAAGACAACAATTTTGGGTTTGTTCATTATAAACACCATCCCTTTTTGTATTTTTTCTGTGTTTAGTAAAAGCGTTTTTCTTCTCATTTCATAGCATGATTATGTACAAAAGAACGCTTGTACCAGTTAGCTTATAACCTACTTTACAATGATAGCAAACTTTACTTAATTAAGCTATTAATGAAATCGTTTTTATTAAATTTAGAAAGCTTATTCTTTTAACTGCAGTTGAAAAGGGATTTGCTCAAACAAATCCCTTCTTCCATATCTTATTAATGCAATCTTCCACCGTCTGGATCATCATCAATCGGCTCTTCCGGTTCTGGTTCCGGATCAGGATCTGGTTCGGGATTTGGCTTCGGATCCGGTTTCGGATCTGGCTTTGGTTCTGGATCAGGTTCCGGCTTTGATGGTTTTGGATCCGGATCCGGTTTCGGAGTCGGGTCCGGTTTCGGAGTCGACGGTGCCGGCCGCTTATGCGTATCTGGGTTATGATCATTACGATTATTATAATTGCTTGAGTTATCTGGGGTATTATTATTTCCAGTATTTGAATTATTGTTATTTGGAACGGTCCAGTTCCAGTTCGTCGGTTCTTCCGTTTCCGGTAATTCATTTTCCACCGATTCTTCTTCCGGAACTTCCGGTTCTTCCAGCGGCTCTTCCTCTACCTCTTCAATTGTGTCACTTGAAGCAAGGATGAACTTTGCCTTATCCTTTAAAACTAAAGAACTAAGCGTTTCCTTTTTCACCGTATCTACCGGTGTCTCAAGTGGTTCATCATCTTCTTTTTCTACGATTTCAATGTCTTCCCGTTCCTCGGTTTCTTCTGCTTCTTCTTGTTCAAACTCTTCATTATCTGTTTTCCCGAGTTCGCCACGGTTCGCATTCGCTTGGTAAATACCTAGGCCAACAACGCCAACAAAAACAAGAAACGTAATAATATTAATAATTAACAGCTTCCTAGGTTTCACGATTTATCCCTCCTTGCTACATCTTTCCAATTGCCCCTATTGTAAGCTTTTAGTAGGAGGTTTTTCAATGGTTTTTGATAAATTATTCCTTTATCTCTCATTTACCTAAGAAATTCGTCATTTTTCATGTGTTTGTTTCTTATTAAAATCCATTTCCCAGCTATAATACGCTGTTCCTTCTTTCTTATGATAAGAAAGGTAAGCATTGAATTTCTTCCCTTTTTTACTAGTCAATCCTTTTACGTAAGCTCGGTTATTTTTCAAAATCTGTTTCACCATTGTTTTTGTCGGTTTCTTCCGCATCGTGGCGAGGAACTTATCATTTTTCCAAATGGCGAACTTACAGCCGGTTTTCCAGTTTTTACAGCTAAAGGCCATGTAAGTATCAACGACGTCCCCGCCACAAGCTGGACATTTACCTAATACTTCGTTTGTCGCCTTCTTTTTCGCTGCTTTATGGATGATCGTTTCCTCGTCTTGCTTAATAGTTTCGACCGCTTTTGTTGTAAACTGAAAAATTAGGCTGAGGAAGTCTTTTCGCGTTTCTTCCCCTTTTTGAATATCTGCGAGACGTTTTTCAAGTCGGCCGGTAAATTCTAGATCAAATAAACTTTTCACCGGGAAAGTCTCTACAAGCTTTCTTCCTAGTTCCGTACAAGTTAGGTTCTTTCCCTTTGCCGAAATATAACCGACATCCTTCAATTTCTTAATCGTCTCAGCACGTGTCGCAGGTGTACCAATACTAAAACCCGTTAATATGCTACCGAGCAATTCTTCATCTGCTTCACTGTCTTCTTCTTTTATATTCTTACCACACGTTTCCATGACCCGCAGCAGCGTTCTTTCGGTATGCTGTTTCGGAGGTTTCGTTACATGATCAGTTAATTTTGTTTCATTAATGTCTACTTGATCGTCAACTTGAATAATAGGTAAAAGGACATCCTTCGACTGGATTTTCTCTACTTTTTTCCAGCCTTCAATTAGTTGGACTCTTCCCTTCGTTATAAACACACCGTCAATCGAGGCATCGATTATTTTTGTCGTCAGATTGGTTTCCTCGTATTCAGCAATCGGCATAAATTGCATTATAAAACGGTTTTTAATCGCTTGATAAACAATTGATTCGTCTGAGGTGAGCCTTTTCGGTTTTAAATAAGTTGGAATAATCGCACTATGGCTTTCTACTTTTGCATTGTTGAATACCCGTCTTGTCTTCATAAATTTAATCTCATCTCTATAAGGTAAATCTTCGCTATGCGTCTTTAACACATGCGCCGTTTTCCCGACTAAACTCTCATCAAGCGCGACACTGGAAGTTCTAGGATAAGTGATTAACTTTTCCTCATATAGGGACTGGGCAACTTTGAGGACTTTGTCTGAGGTCCAGCCTTTGTATTTATTCGTAATAAATCCTTGAAGATTCGAAAGGTTGAAAAGAAACGGCGGGAATTCCTTTTTCTTCGTCACTTTTTTATCAATGACTTGTCCTTGTTTGCCAGCAATTTTTTCCTCGATTTCAAGAAGCGTTTCTTTCTTCTTAAATTTATCTTCTTTACCTTCTGTATATGTCCCTTCATAAACCTCTTCCTCGTTTGTTTCAAAAACAGCGGCAAGCTTATAATAATCTTCTGGTTTGAAATTCTCAATTTCCTTATCCCGGTCATAAATGATTTTTAATGTCGGCAAGAGCACGCGTCCGATGTTTAACGCTTGTCCACTACCCTCTTGGTATTTCAGCGTCGTGACGGAGGTGAGATTAATCCCGATTACCCAATCCGCCCATTGTCTGCTGATTCCTGCGTCCCGGAGGGCTTTCATCTCATCATTCTGCTTTAGTTTCTCTAATCCGCTTCGCACTTCATTTGGCGTCCATTCATTCAAGAGGAGCCGGTACACCGGTTTATTCGGCCGTTTGCCACCACGATAAATGATGCTGTCACCGATTAGTTGACCTTCTCTATCATAGTCACAAGCGGAAATAATAGATTCCACTTCCGTTTTTTTAATAAGTGATTCAATAATTTTTAATTGTTTTACAGCTCCCGGGTCAGCCGCTTTCCTGTTCCGCGGATTGCTTTTCACTTTATATTTGAACGCCTGCGGAATGAACGGGAAATAATTCATATGCCAGCGCTGCATCTTCGGTTCATAATCTTTCGCGTCATATAACTCTACTAAATGACCAAAAGCCCATGTAATAAAATAACCATTTCCTTCATAATAACCATCTTTCTTCGTCTTGATCTGCAAGGCATCTGCAATGTTTTTTGCTACGGATGGTTTTTCAGCGAGGATCAATGTATGTCCCATCTTTAAGTCAATCCCCTTTCACGTATGTTTAACTTTTCACCCTGGAAAAGTTTTGTTTTTTACTTTCCATTTAATCTTGTTCAACACTTTCAAACCGAACGTTTATTCTTTTTCAGTTTGGACGATTTCGCTTAAAAAGTCAATTAAATTTGATTTAAATAGCATCTGTTCGAATTCATTTTTTAAGATTCAAAGAACCTGTTTTGAAAAAATTATCAAAACAGGTTTTATCCGCGAAATATTATGCTATTTATACCTCTGGTCTTTCTGATTGCTTAAATATGGACTATCACAAAAAAGAATGATATCCCTCTATCTCCTTTGCATCCATCATTTACACATAAACAGAAAAGAACCACACGATTAATAACATACTTACTAATCCCCACACCGTGGCTCCTACAATCCACCAAACAACGGGTTTAGTTGATATCTGTTCGCCTTCCATACCATCCTTGTTTTCTATTGCTAAAGCAACTCTTTCCTCCATGCTTTTTTTCATTGACATAAGGACAAAAAGTCCTAATACGATAAAACCAACCGTTATCCAAAGTAAAAAATTCATTTTAACACCCTCATTTCTTATAGGTTACTTTCTAGCCTGGTTCATCTATATTAAAAGCTTCATTCAAATTAATGGTCCGTTTGTTTCATTACCATAATCTGGTTATTACGTAATTCTATAATTCTATCAAATTTTTTAACGGATTATTGAACTTTGTTTAAAATAATCAAACTTAATTCAATGTATGTAGCAATAGGATCTTTAAAAAATAAGGACTAACATGACTGTTGTTCATGTGACTACCCATTTCACATTCAACTGTAAACCATTCGTTCATCAAATTTCAATGTGTATTATGTAACACTCTATTCCCCCGGATATATTTATTCTACTCCTGCGACCTTTTAATAAGCAGATATTACCCCCACCACATAGCTAAAACAAACAAAGACCACCACGAAATAAAGAAACCAACTACAACATTCGTGATCGATAACGTAAGAAATACTTTTGGTTTTATTTTTTGTACTACCAATAAGATAATTTCTATTATGAGTGTAAGTAAAAATAAACTAACACTCGTTACCGTTACAATAATTAAAGTCTTAAATGGAGGCTCATAAAATAAATGGTCTTCGAAATAATAAGCTATGTCTTGACCATAAATGCCTAAAAGTGCTGCAATTAAAGTCATACTAAGAAGAATAACGGATAAAACTTTTCGTTTCATAAAAATAATCCTCCATTTCATTCACGACCTTACTCTTTTCCTCATGCTTGGACGCTGAGCCTTGTTCCAGAACAACGCCCGGTTGCGAACTAATCACGTTTCCGCCCTGTTTAGTAACGATTACATTTAGTGATCATCAATCCACAAGTTGGCGAGCAATTGATTTCAAGAGAATAGGTTAGAAACCTTGAGTATCAAAAGGAAACTAATATCCCGATACTAAACACAATATTAAAGAAAGAAGAGGTTTTTTCTCTTAACTATTAATTTTATAATTAATTATTCCACTAAAGCAACCGTTAGCACAATAAAAAACTTTAATTTAAAACCGAAAGATAATCATTTACATTTAGATATACTAACAATTTCTTCGATGACAGAATTAACCTCTTTGTTATCTTTAATTACAAATAAATAGTCTGCTTCCCCTTCTTCTGGGTCTACTACATCCTTATGTAAAGATTCAGCTTGTTGCCGAATAAGCACTTGCTCAAAATTAGAATAGGCACCCCTAAATATATTGGTATTACGTGTACTGTTGATAACCCGTTCTTTTAGAATTTCATCTGGAATATCAAAATGAACTAAGATACGGATAAACTTATCTTTATCATAGAATTCTTCAAGCAAATACTTTCTACCTTTTCTAGTTCGATTTGCACTACTTATAAAGATCCGTGTTTTCTATTGCATAATTAGCAATTAACTTAGAGATAGAATGTTTAAGAGTATTAGATACATTGTTATTTGCCATCCAGCCTATAACCCTTCATGATATTAACTTACATATCTCCCTAGACTAATGTCTTTTATTCTTGTAAAAAACCTGCCCATTATAAAAATAACGTTAACCCTTGAATTAATGTACCCATTTTTTAATAAAGTTTATTCAACTTCTAGTACAAAATTATAGAAGGCATCGCCATTGGATACGTTCTCTTCCTGCTCATCCATCCACCATACTCCATAAGAATAGTAATATATTCCCCGTTGTAAAGGTGCCCGGAAACTATTCTCTTGGACACTTACTTCAATTTCATCAATTTCACTTATCTGTAATACGTAAGACTCATTTGGTTGCGGTTCATCATTCATCACAAAAAATATTTTCACTCCAGCTTTTACCTTGATCGGCTCTACCCCTTTCAACAGTTCTTGTGGTCCAGCAGTATCAACACATGTTGTTTGACCATTTTCACCCCAGCAATAAGAGCCCAATATCGTGTCATACGATTTACTCCCTATCTCAATCACAGCTTCTGGAGGTTTTTGTCCAGCAATCCCATTATCCGAGTCCGAACAACCAAAAAGAGTAAGTCCAACAAATACCAACGATACAACGAACCATTTTTTCATTGACTTTCCTCTCTTCTTTGTAAACGCGCTAATCCATACTCAGTTCTTTGGCTCTTTATTTTATATTCAATAAAAAAGGTACTTTACCTTCTTTTTTAGCGCTTGCCCCAATCACTACTCCAAATAAGGCTAGTGCATTGTATCCTACAAGAACAAGGTAAGATGTCTTTCCTTTAATAGAACAAGAATATCATATTGTAAGTTATTGGAGTATCTGTTACGATTTAAATAATACAGAATCTTCGCAAAAAGGAGTGTTTTGCAATCGTGAGAGTCTTTTTAAGCATTTTAATTACTTTATTGCTGTTAATTACTTTAAGTTTGGGATTGGCTTATTTTACAAATTCAGGATTCTTAGATTACGCTTTTTTCATTGTAGGAAATGATATCGGCCAAATCATTAACGGCTCATTTTGACCATCTCAATTCAGCCATTTAGCAAATTTCTCCTTTACTCCATCACGAGAATAATATTCTCCGTTATTAAGTTGATCCAGCCCTTTTTGAATCTTCACTTTAACAGATAGCTCGTTAACAATATCTTCTAACGTCACATCATTAGGTAAGTCTTTAATTATCTTTATCACTTCTTCTTTTGCACTCATTCAACTACCTCCTAACTTATAAACCAAATTCATTTAATAATCAGCAGTTGACTGGTTCCACGTTATACCTTTTGGACTAAAACTATGCTTGTGTTTCATAATAACATCATACCTAATATTTTTAAAAATCCATTTAAACTTGACTAACAATTATTTCAGTGACATAAATTATGAGTTTATTGAAGCCCCCCTCCATCCCATCAATTTTATGATATAATATTTACAATAGACTGGCTCGCGTGGGGGGTTAGGTAGCACTGTCCTTTTTGAAAGCGTTTAAAGTTTTCAAGAAGGGAGGTGACGCCTATGGACATTGTTAGTGCTCTAACGCTCATGATATCTTTCGGGATGTTAGTAGTGTAAAGCTCCACATTGTTCCATCTAAAACACTTGCTAATTGTTCA
>NZ_BMOS01000013.1:0-241 GCF_014647195.1 Oceanobacillus indicireducens
GATAAAAAGCTCTCGTTAGATAAATCCAACGTTTCTTCTTACCTCTTTTCATACTGGTTGTTTTGTTCAGTTTTCAAAGAGCAAATTTCTGGCCGCCTCATTTTTTCCGAGGCAACTTTTATATAATATCATCCATTTCATTTTAAGTCAACCTTTTTCTCGAAAAAGTTTTATTTTTTTAGAAAGGGATGGATGGGCCTGAGTGGACTCGAACCACCGACCTCACGCTTATCAGGCGTGC
>NZ_BMOS01000013.1:504-1122 GCF_014647195.1 Oceanobacillus indicireducens
CTTTTAATGGAGCGGGTGAAGGGAATCGAACCCTCATCATCAGCTTGGAAGGCTGAGGTTTTACCACTAAACTACACCCGCATAATCGAAATGGTCGGGAAGACAGGATTTGAACCTGCGGCCCCTTGGTCCCAAACCAAGTGCTCTACCAAGCTGAGCTACTTCCCGCCGACCAACGCGCCCGAGAGGAGTCGAACCCCTAACCTTTTGATCCGTAGTCAAACGCTCTATCCAATTGAGCTACGGGCGCAGAATTTCTTTTATGTTATATAGTAGAAAATAAAAAAAGTGCGGTCGAGAGGACTTGAACCTCCACGGGATTTAACTCCCACTAGGCCCTCAACCTAGCGCGTCTGCCATTCCGCCACGACCGCATAATAAAATATGTTTTTTAACAAAAGGATAAAATTATTGTTTCTAATAATTGTCTGTCTATCATTTTATCCCGATTGATCACAAATCGTTACTGTGTAGTTTGGGAAAATAAATGGCTGGGCTACTAGGATTCGAACCTAGGAATGACGGGACCAAAACCCGTTGCCTTACCGCTTGGCTATAGCCCAACAACGAATGGCGGTCCGGACGGGACTCGAACCCGCGACCTCCTGCGTGACAGGC
>NZ_BMOS01000013.1:1366-13147 GCF_014647195.1 Oceanobacillus indicireducens
ACTTCATCTTATATTATAGAGTTAGAAGTTTAGAATCTAACCCCGACTCCCAGAAACTCCCTCCGCAAACAAATGCTTCTCAAATACTATGCGTTTTCGGGAAATTGTTTGTGGATTTGTTTCTAAACGATCGTTTCAATCTTTTTATAAAAGATGACCCGTACGGGATTCGAACCCGTGTTACCGCCGTGAAAGGGCGGTGTCTTAACCACTTGACCAACGGGCCATATATTTAAATGGCGGAGAAGGAGGGATTTGAACCCTCGCGCCGGTAAAACCGACCTACACCCTTAGCAGGGGCGCCTCTTCAGCCTCTTGAGTACTTCTCCGAATGGCTCCACAGGTAGGATTCGAACCTACGACCGATCGGTTAACAGCCGATTGCTCTACCACTTAGCTACTGTGGAATGTTTGAACTGTTAAATAATGTCAACGAGAAATATAATACCTTATTGCTGAACACTTGTCAACTACTTTTTTTAATGTTTCAAACTAACGATTTGGGACAACCAAAAACGTTAGCTTATATAATTTAACATGGTTTTTACATTTCGTCAACGCATTTTTACAAGTTTCATGTTTTACTGCTGAAGAGATGCTGATTCGGCTCGGCCATTTTTTCAGTTTCTTCCTATTGTATAGCAACCAATTTCCCTTTACATTTTCCGCAGACATATTTCTTAGTATCGACCTTGCGTTTCCTTTTATATAACCTTCCGCAACGGGAACATTCATATTTATATTTAAAAGAATTAATTTCAGATGGAAGTGGTTTGCAGTGCCGAGGGGATCCTGTCTTCTTTAATAACTCTTTAAAATCCCGATCACCATGCTTATATCCCTTTCCCTCAATATGTAAATGGTAATGGCATAATTCATGTTTGATAATACCATGAAATTCAGTTTCATCCGTTTCAAGCGCGTATTTCGGATTTAGTTCTATTAATCGTTTCGTTGGTATATATCTTCCTCCGGTTGTCCGAAGTCTATGATTGAAGCGCACCTGGTCCTTAAACGGTTTATGGAAAAAAGTAACCGAAAGATGGTGAACCAACTCCTTTAATTTCTGCTCATTCATCGTAAATAACTTCCTTACTATCCTATTTTTCTCCCATTATATCATAATAAGCGCTCGCATCTTTATGTCCTGCTTTTTAATAAGCAAGTTTATTGTTATTCTAATTAATTCTAGTATAAGATATACAGATGAATGACTATCAATAGACCCAAACACTCTGTTACATCCCCTCTTTTTCTCATTTAATATTATTAATTGAGAAAAAGAAGATGAATAATCAAATAATCTTCTTCTAACCTTCTTCTTAAGGGAATAATCTGTCATTTCGATTCTGAAGCGAGGCTTAGCTTTAATTGATGCATTTAGTATTTCCAAGCAGTAAATATTAGGCTATATTAATAGTAATCTGCTAATAATTGTGTTATTATAATAATTGTAGTTAATAGATTAGGGAGGAATTAAAAGTATGGAAAACAACAAAAAGAATATGAAAATGACCACAGCTTTTGGTACACCAGTTCCTAACGATTATGATTCCAAAACAGCTGGTCCCCGTGGTCCTTTATTAATGGAAGACTTTTGGTTCTTAGAGAAACTAGCACATTTTGATAGAGAAGTAATTCCAGAGCGTCGTATGCATGCTAAAGGTGGCGGTGCTTATGGTACATTAACTGTAACAAACGACATCACAAAGTATACCAAAGCTAAACTTTTCTCTGAAGTTGGTAAGAAGACAGAAATGTTTGCACGTTTCTCTACTGTAGCTGGTGAACGTGGTGCTGCTGATGCAGAACGTGATATCCGCGGAGCAGCTTTGAAATTCTATACAGAAGAAGGTAACTGGGATTTAGTTGGTAACAACACCCCTGTATTCTTCTTTAGAGATCCTAAGCGTTTCCCTGATTTAAACCACGTCGTGAAGAAAGACCCAGTAACAAACTTGCATAACGCACAAGCAAACTGGGATTTCTGGAGTAGCCTTCCAGAAGCATTACACCAAGTAACAATTATCATGTCTGACCGTGGTATTCCGAAAGACTTCAGACATATGCATTTGTTTGGAAGTCATACGTATAGTATGTTCAACGCTGATAATGAGCGTCATTGGGTTAAATTCCATTTCTATTCTCAACAAGGTATCGAAAACCTTACGGATGAAGAAGCGGAAGAAGTAATTGCAAAAGACCGTGACAGCAGTATCCGTGATTTACGTGAAGCAATTGATCGTGGTGAAAATCCGAAGTGGAAAATGTACATCCAAGTAATGACAGATGAGCAAGCGAAAAATCATTCAGACAACCCGTTTGACTTAACTAAGGTATGGTATAAAGGTGACTACCCACTAATCGAAGTTGGTGAATTAGAGCTAAACCGTAACCCACAAAACTATTTTGAAGAAGTTGAGCAAGCGGCATTTGCTCCAACTAACATTGTACCTGGTATCGGATTCTCACCAGATAGAATGCTTCAAGGAAGACTATTCTCTTACGGTGATACACAACGTTACCGCTTAGGTGTTAACCACTGGCAAATTCCAGTTAACTATCCGAAAAACGCTGAGAACTTCCACCCATACCACCGTGACGGTGCAATGCGTATCGTTCCTTACCAAGGAGGACACGTATCGTACAACCCGAACAGCTATGGTGAGTGGGAAGACAGCCCAGAGCATCAGGAGCCACCATTAGAGCTTGGCGGAGATGCAAATTACTGGGACTTCGATGAACAAGATGAGAACTTCTACGAGCAGCCTGGTAAGTTATTCCGTCTTCAGTCTCCTGAAGCACAACAACGTCTATTCGAAAACACTGCAAGAAACATGGACGGTGTATCTAAAGACGTACAGTTAAGACATATCGTCAACTGCTACAAAGCTGATCCAGCTTACGGAGAAGGAGTAGCAAAAGCACTCGGTATCTCTCTAAGCGAAGTTGAAGCAGCTGTTGATAAAGAATAAATTCTAAAGCGAAAGCGCCCATGTAGGTTTAAAACGCGATTCGTTTCGCAACACCTGAGACTGCAATTACTCGTTCCACCGAGGAGCATTTGCACGAGCACATCCAGTAGTCGCAGCGACGTACGGAATGTGCCTCCTAGGATGGTACAGGGGTGAAGAAAGTCTCGCTAATCGCTGGACGGCAAGAATGAAAAAATCTGCTGGGAGCATCAAGTGCTCCTCAGCAGATTTTTTAGTTTGTCACCATGGAAAGGGCTATACGCCCTTTTTCTTCATCTACATTTTCCACCCAAACCGTCACAACATCCCCAACAGAAGCAATGTCCATTGGATGCTTCACAAATTTAGTGGACATTTTAGATATATGCACGAGTCCGTCTTGCTTTACTCCAATATCGACAAAGACACCAAAGTCGACAACATTACGTACGGTACCTTGCATCTCCATTCCCGGTTTTAAATCTTCGAGAGATAAAACATTCCGCTTCAATAAAGGTTGCGGGAAATCATCGCGCGGATCTCTTTCCGGACGGCTTAGTGCATCGATAATATCCTTTAATGTCGGTTCACCGATAGCTAGTTCTTCAGCAATCTCTTTACTACTGATTGTCTTAAACTTTTCACGCAATTCGTCTGTTCCGATATCTTCTATTGTATAGCCTAATAATTTCAGAAGTTCTTCTGTCGGTTTATAGCTCTCCGGGTGAATCGGTGTCCGGTCAAGCGGGTTTTCTCCATCAATAACCCGCAAGAAACCAATCGCTTGTTCATAAGTTTTAGCCCCGAGCCGTGGAATCTTCTTCAATTGTTTCCTATTCGTGAACTTTCCTTCCTCATTTCGTCTTGTTACGATATTATTGGCTACGGTCTTACTTAGACCAGATACATATTGTAATAAAGAAGTAGAGGCGGTATTCACATTAACACCAACTTGGTTAACAGCTGTTTCTACGACAAATGTTAAAGAGTCATTCAACGCTTTCTGACTGACATCATGCTGATATTGACCAACACCAATCGACTTGGGATCGATTTTTACAAGTTCTGCAAGCGGGTCCTGCACACGGCGGGCAATTGAAGCAGCACTCCGTTCCTCTACTTGTAAATCAGGAAACTCTTCCCGTGCAAGTTCTGATGCAGAGTACACACTCGCCCCTGCTTCATTCACAATAATATACGGAATGTCGAGCCCATTTTTTTGAATACAATCAGAAATAAATTGCTCGGTCTCCCGGGATGCCGTGCCATTCCCAATCGCAATTAGTTCCACCTTATATTTCTCAATAAAATGAAGGACTGTTTCCTCTGCACCTTTCACGTCGAGTCTCGGAGCTGTAGGATAGATCACAGAGACGTCATGAACTCTCCCTGTTTCATCAACTAAAGCTAACTTGCAGCCTGTCCGGAATGCAGGGTCGACACCAAGGATTGTTCTTCCTTTTAATGGCGGCTGGAGGAGTAGGTTTTTTAAATTTACGGCAAAGACGTCAATCGCTTGGTCCTCCGCTTTTTCAGTCAGTGCATTCCGGATCTCTCTTTCAATTGAGGGTTGGATCAATCGTTTATAACTATCCTCTACCGCAAGCTTTAAAAACTCAGCAACCGCACCAGTAGTAGAACGCTTCACCGTTTTCCGGTTCAAATAGTCGACAACCTTCTCGATTGGTGGCTGAATGGATACTTTTAAAACATCTTCCTTTTCTCCGCGATTAAGCGCGAGGATACGGTGCGATACAAGCGAACGGATATTTTCTTCGTATTCGTAATACATTTCATATACTTTCTTTTCATCGAGTTCCTCGTTCTTCACTTCGGAAACGAGCTTACCACGCTTCCATGTCTCCTCTCGAATATATTCCCGGTACTCTGGAATATCAGAAATCCATTCAGCGATTATATCATTCGCACCTTCTAGCACTTCTGCCACTGTAGTTAATTCATACTCATCGGACAAATAATTTTCCGCTTCTTTATGTAAATCAATATCGTTTTGTTCCCAAATTAGAGTTGCGAGCGGTTCAAGACCTTTCTCCTTCGCCTTCGTTGCCCGGGTTCTTCGCTTCTGTTTATATGGCCGATATAAATCTTCCACCCGCTGTAACTGGGTTGCTGATTTAATCTCCAATGCCAGTTCTTCCGTTAACTTGCCCTGCTCCTTAATAATGCGCAACACTTCTTCTTTACGCTGGGATAATTGAAGTGCGTACGTCCATTTATCTTGAATCAATTTAATTTCTACTTCATCAAGTCCACCTGTAATTTCCTTTCGGTAACGCGCAATAAAAGGTACAGTGTTTCCCTCATCAAATAAAGCAATAACTTTTTCAATTACAGGCGTTTTTATATTTGTTTCTCTAGCTACCAATTGAAATAACTCATTATCATAACTCATCGACATATCTTCCTCCTTATTCCTCTATTTTACCAGAATTCAGGATATAGCGTCAGCTTCACGCGAAAAAACCGGCGCCTAGCACCGGTTCTCCATATTCCTCCTCAATCATACCTTATCGCAATTAGCGTCGTATCATCGCTGCGATTTGGTTCAGAAGTTAATTCATAGGCTTTGGTAATTCTATTTACATCTTTATCGGTGAAATAACAGTGGGATAACTCTTTATCCTTCACACCATCTGAAAACATAATAAAATTAGTGCCTTTGTTCAACTTATAGTTTTCCACTTTAATGGAGCGCTTATACCCCGCCAGATAGCCAGTGTTCGGGATATTACGCTTTTTCACTCGATCATCAGTCACTGTCATAATCCCGATATTTCCAATTGAAGAGAAAGAGTAGACCTCGGACCGGAAATCCATCTTCAAGATACCGAGGACTACCCCACGCTTCCCATATAAAATTTCGTTGCTTTTTCTAACGAGTTCTTCCACACTAACATGATTGTTCTCTTTAATAATGTCAATGACCGCCTGGGAAGATTCCATAGCATACTCTCCACTTCCGAGCCCATCAGCGATCGCACAAATAAAATGATCCTCTGTCTCATTGTAGAAATAACTGTCTCCACAAAAAGTATTCCCTTGCTTTGGCTGTTGGTACACGGAAACAAATACATTTGATTGTCCCATATTAATCCAACACCTCGGATTGGTCCGTTTGGATTGCTTCCCTTAATTTTAATAAGGCTTTCCGAAGTAATCTGGAGACGTGCATCTGCGAAATACCTAATATTTCACCCGTTTCCTTCTGACTCTTATTCTCAAAATACGTGTATTGTAAAATAAGCTGCTCCCGCTTGGATAAAATCGGCATTACTTTCTCGAGGATCATTCGCTGATCGATTGTATCATAACTCGTATCTTCATCTCCGACGAGATCTAGTATTGCAACTGTACTTCCTTCCGAATCCGCTTCAACTTTTCTGTCAACGGAAAGTGCTTTATAACTTTTACCCATTTCCATCGTTTCCAGCACTTCTTCTTCAGAAACTTCCAGGTAATCTGCAATTTCTTCCACCGTAGGAGATTTCTGATTCGCCCTTGTCAGCTCATCAACTGCCTTTTTAATTTTCGGCCCAAGTTCTTTAATTCGCCTCGGGACATGGACACTCCATGTTTTGTCACGCAAGTAGCGTTTAATTTCACCAATGATCGTCGGAATCGCAAAGGATTCAAACGATTTCCCGAACGTTTCATCATACCTCTTCACAGCGGCTAAAAGACCAATCATCCCAACCTGCGTGAGATCTTCATAAATAATGCTGTTTCTTGAATATTTTCTTGCAATGGATCCCACCAGGTCTTTATAATGTAATACAATCTTTTCCTGAACTGCTTCATCAGTGGGGTTTTCTTGTAAATGTCTTATCCATTGGTATACCTCATCTCTTCCTTTATGATGTGGTTGAGATTCGGTCGCCATCTAGACCCACCTCTGCTTCATTTATATATTTAGTCATAATGATAATAATTCCACTATGATCATGTATTTCTACTTTATCCATTAGTGCATCGATTAGGAAAAGACCAAACCCACCTTCCTGTAAATCCTCCACTGGTTTTGATTTCTTGTATGGACCTGCCTTTTTACGGACTTCTTCTACATCAAAGCTAACTCCTCGGTCTGCAACCATCACTTCAAGACGATCTTCATAGATACCGAAGCCAATTTGGATCTCACCTTTTTCATCCTTTTCATAGGCATGGGTGACTGCGTTTGTTATCGCTTCTGAAATGGCAATTTTTAAGTCCTCTATACTCTCATAGGAAAAGCCCATTCGGTTCGCAATACCAGAGAGACTCAATCGAATGACACCAATATATTCTGCTTTAGCCGGGATTGTCATTTCAACAAATTCAAACTTCTCCATTATTCATTTCCACCTCTAATCGCTGCCTTAATATCCATAATTTCATCCAGCCCGGTAATCTGGAATAGACGGTAAACGCGGTCTTGGAGGTTCACCAACTTTAGCTCACTATCATTCTCTTTAGTGGACTTCAACGCACCAATGAACAATCCAAGGCCAGTACTATCCATGTATGTAACATGTTCCAAATCAACAATGACTTCCTGTCCGGCTTTTTTCGTTACAATTCCAAATGTTTCCTTCAGGTCAGGAGCGGTATATGCATCTATCTCCCCAGCAAGTGTTATAATTGATTGGTTTCCTTCTTCGGTAAGTGTAATTTCAAGATTCAAGGTAATCCCCCCATCTAATAATATATTCTAAATGTATGGATTTACTATTTCTAGACACATATCTTTATTACCCGGTTGCAAAAAGTCTTAAACCGTCTTTCGTAAAATTAATAAACTAAAATCATCTTGAAGCTGGAAATCTTGCAACCTTTCAAAATAACGATAAACTTCTTGCACCATATCTTGAGCGGACAGATGCAAGTATTGTCGAATCACATCAAACACCTCATCGATTTCGATGAACCGGTCACCATCCCGGCATTCCGTGACACCATCTGTCATTAAGACAATCATGTCGTTTTTTGCGATTTCAATTTCCGCTTGTTCATATTCTACATCTTCGGAAACACCGAGAACAAGACCAGCTGTTGAAAACTCTGTAAAACGGTCCTCATCAGCACAATAATAGTAGCCCGGTTCGTGTCCGGCAAAGGAATAAACAAGTTTGCCCGTTTCTGGGTTATATTCGCCATACATCATGGTAATGAACATATTGGACTCGGTGTTCCTTTCCACGACCCGGTTTAAATTCCCCAAAATGACCGGTGGTGGCGTAGACTCTTTCGGCAAACTATCTAACGAATATTTGATCATCGACATGCACAGTGCAGCCGGTACACCTTTTCCAATCACATCTGCCATTGCAATCCCGATTGTACCATCCAAGTTTTGCAAAAAGCTATAGTAATCACCGTTCATCTGGTTAGCCGGAACACTGATAACACCGATATCGAGCCCGGCTATATCCGGCTTCTTCGTTTTTAATAATGTCTTCTGCATCTGTGCAGCAACCGATATTTCCGATTTTAAAGCAATTTGCTGTTCTCGGAGGTTTTGAATTTCTTGATGGGCAAGTCCATAAGATATCATCGCTTCCAAAAGGAAATCAAGTGAATGTTCAAAGGAAGCGAATAAGTCCGGATATAACTCTTTCAGCGCTTTAATATGTATATTGACAATTTCCTCCGGTAAGATATTATGCTTGATAAAAGCTTTGCTGACCAATTCAACACCGTAGAGTGCTTTTTCATCTTGAAACTCAATATATTCCGCCAGCAGTTTTTTATATTCATCTGCTTTTTCCTTGAAAAAATTCTCCATTGTATTCCCCCTATCTCGATCTCCATCTCTCTTACCTTATATAATAAGGATGGAGTGCAAGCTGATAGCAAACACTCCATAACTCTTCAAGATTATCTAGTACGCTTCGTAATTAGCGCAGCCACTTAACCGTTTTAATTGTTGTACCTTTCCCTATCTCGGAATAAGCTTCGAATTCATCCATCAAGCGTTTTACTCCAGGCAATCCAGCGCCTAGTCCTCCAGATGTCGTAAAGCCATCTTCCATTACTTGACTTATATCAGAAATCCCTGGGCCCTCGTCTTCAGCAATTAAACACAGCCCTGTCCTACTATTATTATAGATTATTTCATAGGATATCTTCCCTTGATCGGCATATAAATATATATTTCGAGCGAGTTCCGATATTGCAGTCGCAATTCGAGCTTGATCAACGGTACTGAAGCCGATTTCTTTCGCCATTTCCCTACCAAGCTGACGCGCCCCTACAATATCCCACTCTTTATGAATGTGCACACAGGACTGAGGGTTCATCTATTATACCCCCAATTCCTTATGGAGTTTGAGAAGCCCTTGCTCAAGATCCAATGCGGTTGGTACATTTTTCATATTTATTCCTAGATCAATCAATGTCATTGCAACAGCGGGTTGAATACCCGTTAATACTACTTTCGCCCCCATTAAATCTGACATTGTAACCACATCTCCAAGAACTTTCGCAATGAATGAATCGATGATATCGACCGATGTTAAATCAATCACTACTCCAGAAGACTCTGTTTTATATATTTCATCCAATAAATCTTCTTGGAACTGTATAGCTGTCTGATCATCTATTTCTGTTTGAATCGATATCAGCAGATAATTATTCAGCTTAAGAATTGGTATACGCAAAGATCTCACTCTCCTTTATATCGAATCAATAATATTCTTTATCTGTTCTTCCCTGCTTTTCCCTTCTAGCGGAACAATTTTCCTGTTCGTTATTTCCAGTGCAGACATGAATCCTTTTTTCAAGGAGCTCTTTGTCGAAAAATCGCTTAAATCAATGCCTAAATTCACGATTGTTTGGGCAATTTCCGGACGGATACCAACTAGAATACATTTCGCCCCGATTAAATGGACGGCTTCCGCTGCTTGAATAATATGATGCGCAACCATCGTATCAACAACTGGTACGCCTGTAATATCAATAAGGACAACTTCCGAGTTATGGTTGATCGTACCTTGCAGCAAATTTTCCATAATTAACTTTGCCCGTTCGGTATCAATCGTCCCGATAAGCGGCATGATTGTAATCCTGTCCATTACTGGGATAAGGGGGGCTGACAATTCCTGAAGTGCAACACGCTGCAAGGAAACGATCTGTTCCCAGTTGCCTGTGTATTCATTTACCAACTTGCGAATAATCGGTTCCACCCAGTCATCCACACTTTGAAATACACTTTTAATCTGTTCCGTATCGTCCATATCGTCCAGATTAGACAAGATATAATCAACGGTCACCCGTCTAAATACTTGTAAGCCATCCGTAATATAGCTTAGTGGCCAGCCAAGATTAATAATTTTCTCGGAGAATTGTTCAACTTCTTCCATCGATCCTTGACTTTGAATACTTGTAAAAATCACATTCATAAATTCGCGGTTCGTGCTTTCGTAAAGCTCGTCCCCGATATTTGTTGTGTAATTTTCATCTTTCAGATTGCGAACATTATCCATCCACATCTGAACAATAGCATCACTGTTTTCAAGAACAATTCGTTTAAACTTTGTCTCCACTCTTAATACCCCCGTCTTCTATATTCATGCTTATTCCCTATAATAACATGCTTTTTCATCGTTAGACTATTTCGAAACCATTTTATCCAATAATTCGCGTCTAATTAGGAATGCATCGTATTTTGTACGAAAATGCCTAAAAAAACCATTCTTTAAAAATCGTACCATACCAACTCCCCGCCAAAAAGAGAAAGAAGGACTATTTCAATAGTAAGGAAAGCACAAAAAAACCTTCCAATTATTATAGTTGAAAGGTTTCATCAATGATCATATATATCCTTCAGCCCTAGGCTTATTTCAATCGCCCGGTTAATTTTCTCCATCATTTCTTTATCTAGTCTTGTTATTCGATCTGTTAATCGCTGCTTATCCAACGTTCGAATCTGTTCCAAGAGAATAACAGAATTTCGGTCAAAACCATATTTTTTGGCATCGATTTCAACATGGGTAGGCAACTTAGCCTTTTGGATTTGTGCTGTGATAGCTGCTACAATTACCGTTGGACTAAAACGATTTCCGATATCATTCTGGATAATCAATACCGGACGCACTCCTCCCTGTTCGGATCCAACCACAGGAGATAAGTCAGCGAAGTATACCTCGCCTCTTTGCACGTTCAAATGCTACACCCCGATCACAGTGCGCTCTAGGGTGTCATCAGCCTCCTCTTCAGCCTGGAAAGCCTCTGAAGCTATGTTAAGATTAATGTGGCCCATTTCTTCATAACCGCGTCGCATCGTTTCCATAAATTGCTGGAAATGCGCCTGTTTCTTCTGCTCTAAATAGTTCTTCGTTGCCTGATAAATGAACTCACTTAAATCACCATTATCATTTTTCACCAAACCATCCACCTCGTTAAGAAGATTTTTAGGTAATTTAACCATCACTTCCTGTAAACCCTCTGACAAAATGATGCACCTCCGCCAACTGATGAACATATAATATAATTTCTACTTAATAGTATCATTGAATACGCTTGAATGCAAAGGGATTCCGATAGTTTTCTTACAAAAAAACAAATTTTCTTCGTTTTTTCCCTTGCAAATTAGGGTATATGTTCATATTGGCAGATGTAAATACAATTATTTCTCCCAACCTCAAACCTTAAACATTTAGACGAATAATATTTAAAAAGGCTCTAATATTGCTTTCATACAGCGTAAGTGCAACTTTCATCTGGAAGTCCGCAGTCCAGACACCTCTCGCTTTCCGCAGGCGGCTGGTGAGCCTCCTCGGACTGCCGCCCTGCGGGGTCTCACCTATGCCTTTCGACGAACAGGAAGTTC
>NZ_BMOS01000013.1:13388-72343 GCF_014647195.1 Oceanobacillus indicireducens
AATTTTCTTCCGTGGCCGACTAAGAACGCTCTCGTATGTGGCAACGTCTGACATTAACGTCCTGTGCGTCGAGGCTTCGGCTGTCCCTTAGGATGCGCATCCGTCCGCCGGGCAACTGAACGGTAATTAGAACGCCAATAAAATGAATGCACAAAATACTTACGCTGAATGAAAGTGTTTGGCATGGAAGCGGTGTATTTTGCAAAAATATTCCCTTAAGATGAGTAACAGTTTGTCTTACTGTATCAATCTTAAGGGGATTATTCAAGTACATTTGGGATTCATTTTATTTCTTGGCCTTGGACGGACTGGGCAACTTCAATTAATTCTTCTTTCGTTAGACTGTCACTTGCCAATGTGTAATCAATGCCTTCATGATTCCAATGGAGTGTGTCGTCCGTCAATGCCCCGATTGTAAAACCGAGATTCACAATTTCCCCATTTACTGCTTCAGGTGTCATTAGTGTTGGAACATCGGTACGCATCTCCTGAACGAGGGTGAAATCCTTCTCACCGCCATACGTCAAAATGACTCGTTTACCGTTATCGAGCTCCATTTCTTTCCGGTCAACTGCTTCTGCACCGGCTGTATAAAGCGGATGAAGTACGGTAAAGACTTCCTCTTCATTACTGCTGAATGTCGGAGCGTCACTGTTTGTTTCCATATTTTTCTCCATGGCAAAATCATCCGACTCAAAGCTTACCGCTGTATCAAATGCATGAAACTGGACTTCTACGACTGCTTTATCATCGACATCCAATACTTGCACTGCAGTTGGATAGAATGTTTTCTTGTCAAAAAGAATCTGCTGGTACGGCAAGTTCGTATTGTTTTGGTAATTTGTTTTTGTCTTAAACGCATAATGGGTTTCCGTTGCTTCAAAGCTTGCTTCCTCGTCATCTAATATGTCTTTGACGAGCGAGTGGTAAAGGTAAGGCTGGCTGCTGTTTTCCGGCCATTCTGATTGGAATTTGAAACTTCTTTCAAGGGCTGGAGTTAACACAAACACTCCGTCTTCATTTTTCAATATGATTTGACTACCCTTGTCATCTTCCTGAGAACCGAGCTTCACGCGATAATAATCCTCTTTCTGATGCCAAATATCAATCGTAAACCGCTGTTCTTCCTGTCCTGTCTTCATCGTCATTTCTGCTTCTGCTTTATAACCATCCATTTCCTCCAACGTGTCGGACAGTTTTTCGACAACATCTTCCTCCGATTTCTCTCCACATGCTGAAAGGATGACAATACTGATGACGATGAGGAATATTCCAAGATAGCGCTTCTTCATACACATATCTCCCTTGTCTCAATTAACAAAGGGAACAAATCACGTTTATCAGGAAATCATACGATATACTTCACGAATCCAAGCGATGATATCTGTCGCTGTTAGATCATAGACACTATGCTTATGCTGTACTGCTAAATCAGCACTTGTACCATGAAGGTAACAAGCATTGCAGATGGCGGAAAAAATGGTCTGGTTTTGTAAAATCATGGCGAGCATTATCCCTGTGAGTACGTCACCGCTACCGCCTTTTGCAAGACCGGGATTTCCGGTTGCATCAACCACCTGCTTACCGTCCGGGCTCGTAATAATGGTGTACTTCCCTTTTAACACGACATAGACTCCGTAGTCCTCTGCGAAGTTCTTCGCATGCTGAAAAGGGGATGTTAACGTTTCTTCTATCCGCAGCTCGAGAAGCCTGGCCATTTCTCCAGTGTGAGGCGTTACAATTGTCACAGCATCTCTCGACTTCAGTATGGGGAGTAAATTGCTTAAATGATATAATCCGTCGGCATCAACCAAAACGGGACAAGTCGCTGCCTTTAGCACCTGCTTTATTAGCTCCTCCCCCTGCTTACTACGGCCCATTCCGACACCGGCAGCGATTGCGTCATACGCTGATACATCCAAGTGATTATCCCAGACTAACAGCCCGTCTTCTTCCTTCAATATCTTAAACATCGCTTCTGGTATCCGGGAAGCGATAATTGGGATAATTTCCTGCAACGTTCCTGCAGTTACTAAGCCTGCTCCTGCGACAAGCGCTGCCTCCGTAGCCATCGTAATCGCTCCTGGCATCCTTGCACTCCCACCAATGATAAAACCCTTACCATGGTCCCCTTTATGTGCGTACGCCCGTCTCCTTGGAAGGGTTGCTTGGAACTGATCGCTACCGTATAAGCTGCGGGTCGTATATTTCTCCATCGTCCGCTTGGAGAAGCCAATCTCAACGACTTTCCATTCCCCGTAATAGCTGGCCGTGTCCGGTAAAACCGCAGTCATTTTCATAGCTCCGACAATAAACGTGTAATCCGCTTGTACAGCCACAGTAAATGGCACTCCTTCATCAGCCGGTAACCCGGACGGAATATCAACAGAAACGACCCGGGCATCAGATTCGTTTATCCGTTTGATCACGTCTTGATACGGCTCACGCAGCGCACCCTTCTTCCCGATTCCAAGTAAAGAGTCAATAATAACGTCTGAGTTTTTAATGATTTCTTCTACACCGTGGTCTATGAGAGAAAATATTTTCCCATTGCTGTTCAAATAAATTTTCTTATGCAGCAAGGCATCTCCCTGAATCAACTCATCAGGAACCACTTGGAAAACCCGTACATCATAACCATGTTCCATCAAATACCTTGCAATGACAAAACCGTCTCCACCATTATTTCCTGCTCCAACGAATACTGTTATCCACTCTGTTCGCTCAAAAAGAGAGATGATGTTGCGAAATATCTCCCTTCCGGCATTTTCCATAAGCACGTGCCCCGGCAAACCAATTTCCTTCATCGTATGCCTGTCGATATCGTACATTTCCTTTGCGGTGACTATAAACATGAAGTCCCCTCCTGCCCGCATTAAAATACTATGAGACAACCACTCCGTTTATGCAGATTCTCTTTACCCATTCTTTTGAACAACGACTTGTGCTACGGCATATTCCTTACTATGGCTGATTGATAATAGAAAAACATACCCTTCATAGCCCTGCACCATAAGTTGTGGCGCCCCGCTCTCATCATGGATTATTTCCATGTGCCGGAAGCTCAATTTCCCGATCCCAGTCCCGAGCGCTTTTGCACATGCCTCTTTTGCCGCAAATCTTCCAGCTAAATATTCTATCTGGCGTCTCCGGTTGGCAAATTGTTTATATATTGTTAACTCCGAATCAGTCAACACCCGTGCCGCAAGTCGGTCTCCCTTTTTAAGGCTTGACTCTATTCGGCCTAGTTCAATAATATCTATTCCAATTCCTTTAATCATTGGCTTTTGCCTTCTCTCCTTCAATGATAATAGCTAATGTTGGTCATAACTCGTATTATTAATTATTATAATAGTACCTGAACATTATAGGAAATTAAACTTATTTAGGAGGCTTCTTCTATTGTTTATCCGGAACGAAAGAAGTTTAAAAGAATTTATAAATCTTTACCCCGTCGTCTCGACCCTTGTTATCATTCACATCGTCCTTTGGTTAGTGATGGAATTTTTTCAATCTGGGATCGGTTGGATTGTTTATGTATTTGGAGTTGGTAATAACTTATCCGTTGCAATGGGCGAATATTGGCGCTTAGTTACCCCAATCTTCCTCCACCGGGAATTGACACATGTGTTATTCAATTCCTTTGCCCTCGTCATCTTTGGGCCAGCGCTTGAGTTGATGCTTGGAAAATTCAAATTCATCCTTGCTTATTTAGCCGCTGGGGTTATTGCAAATATAGCGACGTTTTTAATTGAACCTTTACAATACACACATTTAGGTGCTTCTGGAGCGATCTACGGATTATTTGGTATGTATATATTCATGGTGGCTTTCCGCAAGCATCTCATTGACCAAGGTAGTTCGCAAATGATCAAAACTATTTTCATCATCGGAGTACTTATGTCCTTCGTCGGAACGCGAATTAATATCGTCGCTCACTTAGCAGGCTTTGCTGGAGGATTCGCGATTGCACCACTCTTTTTGAAAAACATCCGCCCTTTCTCGCCGTGGCATGCTTATCAGCGCAGCTATCCAGATGATGACCGGGAGATACAATTTAATCCGAATCGCTGGAATAAAAAAAGAATAATACCTGAAAGCATCCGTAAAAACTGGCTCTGGATTATCATCGGTATTCTTGCAGTCATTGGATTTTTCAGCAGATTTTCCAACTGAATTTAACTTAACTTCCTTCTTCTTTTGAAACTTAATTAGCACCTAATCGTATTACTAGTAACCATCGTAATGGAAGGATGTTGCACAATGAGACAACCACCGAAGCATGCAATCGACCCGCGGGCAGTCGACGTTTGGAAAATCAGCGCCGCCATTTACCTTGGCATACTTTGGCTGATTCTTCTTACGTCGGTAGTCTTTGCGATTCTCTGGGATTGGTCGTTCGTTTATATAACTGGAGCAATAATTATAACTGTTTTATTAAGTTACCTTTTCATTTTCTTATTTCCTAAACTTAGGTATCGGCGCTGGCGCTATGAGATCTTTGAACAGGAAATTTATATCCAGCACGGAATTTTCATCCGTACGCGAACATTAATCCCGATGATACGGGTACAACACGTCGATACAGAACAAGGCCCGATTATGAAGAGATTTCATGTTGCGAGTGTGTCGATTTCCACCGCAGCGACAACGCACATCATCCCTGCTTTGTCAGAAGAAAATGCTTCTGATTTGCGGGACCGGATTTCACAACTTGCAAGGGTGGACGAAGATGATGTTTGAGGAAAGACGCCTGCACCCTGCAGCCATTATTTTTAACATATTAAAAGTAATTAAAGAATTATTTTTCTCGCTGCTAATCGTTTTAGTCGCTGGAAACTTTCTCATATTTTCTATTGCACTTGGGGCATTTAGTATACTCGCTTCGGTTTATGGCATTCTCTCGTGGTACCGTTTTTCTTATTATGTTACCGATGATGAGCTATGGATTGAGTACGGTATATTTAAACGAACGAAACGGTCTATTGCGAAAAACCGGATCCAATCGATTGATTTAACCGAAAGTGTGATCCATCGTATATTCAAACTGACCCGGGTCCAAATTGAAACAGCAAGTGGCGGAGAGAAGGCAGAAGCTGCCCTTTCAGCTGTTTCGCTTAAAGATGCGAAAGAACTCCGGGAAGTGTTAAAAAATAGCGGAAAAGCAGGTACCTTAGTTCCTGAAGAAATGTATCTTGCACAGAAAGAAATTTCCTTTTCCCGCTTGCTCCTAGCCGGAATCACTTCCGGTGGTCTTGGCATTATTATCGGTTTCATCGTCGTTGGGCTCTCGGAATTTGACGAACTCATACCTGAAATGGTGTATAACTACACCTATGAGTGGTTGGTAACTGCAAGTATTATATTCATTGTTCTTATTATTCTTGGTGTTCTTGCCACCATTTGGCTATTAAGTATTCTCTGGACACTCCTTCGCTACGGGAAATTCACTATCAGGAGAACGGAGGATGAATTATTCATTACGCGGGGATTGCTTGAAAGAAAGCAATTGACAATTCCCTTGCACCGGATTCAGGCGATTGGTATTGAAGAAAACATCTTACGTCAGCCATTTGGTTACGCATTTATTTTTGCAGAAATTGCCGGCGGAAATACAGATGGGAAATTAGCGGATTCAACGATCCTATTCCCATTGCTGCATAAACGAGAAATCGCCGCCTTTCTTGATGAATTTGCTCCAGACTTCAGCTGGCAGGAAGAAGAAGTCGAATGGACGAAGCCACCACCCGCTGCATTACCGTATTACTATGTCCGTTCAAGTGTATTATTCTTACTGGCCAGTATCGCCGTCTTTATCTTTTTCCGGTCGTTTGCTTGGATTCCGATTGCTTTGTTCGCGCTCTCCCTAGGCTTGGGCTGGCTCTCTTATAAGGATGCGGGCTTTTACCTTAAAGGGAACAGGTTGTTACTCCGATACCGACACGTGAAGCGCACTACCGTACTCATTCAGCAAAAACGAATACAAGCCTTCGAGAAAAAGAATCATGCACTCGAAAGAAAATGGAGCCTCGCCTCCATGAAAATATCTATTCTGAGCAACACCGGGGGCAAACACTATCACGTGAAAAATTTAGAAGAAGAAAAAGTTAACCAACTGGGGGACAGAATTGCTTATCGAAATAAATTGGAATAAACGCTAGTATCTAAAAAAACGGTTTGGAGCTATATTGCTCCAAACCGTTTTTATTCTTAGTTAGTCTCTTTTACGACGTTTTTGGAAATTACCTTTACGGTTACGTCCACCGTAGAAGCGTTTGTTTTTCGAGCGATGTCCGCCTTTGCCTTTTGAATGGAGTGCTTTTTTCACACTCACTGGTGCAACCGAAGAAATCCGGACTGGTGTGTCTCTTCTTTCTTTCGTCAACAGGCTAATTGCCGCTGCAATAACGGTTACCGAATCGTGATCTTCCAACAGGTCCTTCGCAGCTTCTTGATATGTCGTTAAATCACGCTTATCAATTGTTTTCTGGATTCTTTCGATTGTAAGTTGCTGTTGTCCACGTCTAGCATCTTGAATCGTCGGTGGTGCGAGACGCTTCATCTTACTCTTCGTCGTCTTTTCAATCAAATGTAAATGTGCCATTTCTCTTGGCGTTACAAAGGAAATCGCTTCACCTGTTTTACCCGCGCGCCCTGTACGCCCGATACGGTGTACATAACTCTCCGGATCTTGCGGGATATCAAAGTTATAAACGTGAGTCACGCCGGAAATATCTAATCCACGTGCAGCTACGTCTGTTGCAACTAGCACGTCGACACGACCGTTTTTAAACTTGTTCAATACAGACATCCGCTTTCCTTGAGTCAAGTCGCCATGAATCCCTTCAGCACGATAGCCTCTAGCCTGTAAACCTTCCGTAATTTCATCGACCCGCTTCTTCGTTCTTGCAAACACAATTGCAAGCTCTGGAGAATGAATATCGACATGATTGTTCAGCGTATCGAACTTGAATTTCTCCGGTATTTCAATGAAGTACTGATCAATATTTTCAACCGTCATTTCTTTCGCTTTAATTTTTACTTCTTTCGGTTGCTTCATCAATGTTGTTGCGATATCGCGAATTTCCTTTGGCATCGTAGCGGAGAATAGCAACGTTTGACGTTCTTCTGGAATGCCTTTTAAGATATCACGAATATCATCGATGAACCCCATGTTCAGCATTTCGTCCGCTTCATCCAGAACTGCAACTCGTACTTGATCCGTCCGAATAGTTCTTCTCCGCATATGGTCAAGCAATCTTCCTGGTGTTGCCACGACGATTTGCGGGCCATCTTTCAGTGCACGAATTTGCCTGTCCATATGTTGACCACCATATATTGCCAATGCACGAATGCCGACAAATCTTGCAATGCGATTGATTTCCTCTGCGACCTGGATAGCCAATTCCCGCGTCGGAGCCACAACTAACCCCTGTACCTTGCGAAGTTTAGTGTCGATTCTTTCAATCATCGGAATACCGAACGCAGCGGTTTTCCCTGTACCTGTCTGAGCTTGACCGATTACGTCATTGCCCGCTTTCGCAAGAGGAATGGTCTCCGTTTGGATTGGCGTTGCTTCTTCAAAGCCCATTCTTTCCAAAGCCTTCATAATCGGGGCCGCGATATTTAATTCATTAAATTTTGCCACTTAATGTCTACTCCTTCTGTAAAAAAAATTTAGTTATAAGAGGCCACTAGTCCTTTACTTCAGATTTATAAATCCTATCTATACATATACCCATTGCCATTATCAGATATGCACGGTTAAAACGTACAAGGGTTTATCATTCAACCAGGAAAAGATTTATCACGTACCAATTATTGTTTCTCTAAAAGAACAATTAGGCTTCCCTTCCATCTTCGGGGCCTCAAATTACTGTTTGTCTTATGATACCACATCTTTGTCACCATTTTCCACAATGCTCCGTCATAAATACTTATTTAATATATAGTGATCTAAATTAAACTTTGCACTTACGCTGAATGAAAACAATATTATGGATTACAGATTATCTTTCAAACGGCGTGAAATAAATGAATTTTTCCATGAATCATGGTAATATAAGATGATAATATATTGAAAGTAGAGGGGCGTTATGGACCTAGCCATCCCCTCTGGAAAAGGTGTCAATTAAAGGAGTTTTTCTATGCGTCTTCCTGCATTTAATCCGAAAGCAGCTCTCTTTATTGGAGTAACTGCTGTATCCACTTCTGCTATACTCGTTCGACTTGCTGAAGATGCACCTGCAGCTATGACTGCTTTCTATCGTTTATTCTTCGCCGTTATCATGATGGCGCCATTTATATTAATTAACTACCGACATGAATTCAAACAAATCTCTAAAAGAAACTGGATACTTTCTATACTCGCAGGCATATTTCTCGCCGCGCATTTTATTTTTTGGTTTGAATCATTAAGTCATACATCCGTTGCAAGTTCCGTTGTGTTTGTTTCCATCCAACCGGTCTTTGCCTTCCTCGGGACTTATTTATTGTTTCAGGAACGCTTTTCCTATGGTGCCATCATCAGTATGATCATTACATTGTTTGGAAGTCTGATTATCGGTTGGGGGGATTTCCAACTCGGAGGAAACGAACTACTCGGTGATGTGCTCGCCATTTTAGGAGCAATAGGTATCACAGGATATTTTCTGATTGGACAATCTGCAAGGAAGAGCTTGTCTCTAATGACGTATACATTCATCGTATATGGGGTTGCTTCCGTCACTTTATTTATATACAACCTTGGCTTACAGCACTCATTCACCGGTTATAGTGCAACGAACTGGTATGCATTCCTTGCACTTGCCATCATTCCAACATTCTTCGGCCATTCAATTTTCAACTGGTGCTTACGCTGGTTAAGTACAACAACAGTGTCCATGGCCGGATTATTGGAGCCCGTTGGAGCTGCCCTTTTAGCATATATTTTCTTAAATGAAGCTATTACTTGGTCTCAATTTTTAGGTGGAACGATCGTTATCTTCGGCTTGTATTTATTCATCATCAGCACATCGAAAAAAACGAACGTCACCATTTCTCAAAGGAAAAAATAATCAGTTAGGCGGTAATCAGGATGAGAATTCAACTAATGACAGACGGTGGAGCAGACATTCCACAACAGTTAATCGAACAAATGCAATTAGAAATTGTCCCTCTTTATTTAAATTTCAGCGATGGCGAATATAAAACTGGTCATTCATTGAAGCTTGCGGATTTCCATCAGAAGGTAAAGAAGCTTAATGAAGTTCCACTTTCCGCTGCACCAAGCCCGAACGACTTTTACGAAGCTTATAAAAAGGTGCCGCAAGATAAGCCGATTATTATGCTGAGCCTTTCCAAGGAATTAAGTAGTACGTATCAAAATGCGGTCACCGCTAAAAACATGCTTGAAAAAGAAGAACCAGCGCGTAAAATCGCTGTCATCAATACGAAAACAGCTTCAGGCGGAATTGCCCTTTTGCTTCATGATTTATACAATAAAATTCAAGCAGGCTATACATTTGAACAAGTTGTACAGCATACGGAAGAACGAGTTGGAGATACAATTACTTTATTTGTCCTCCAGACGTTAGATAACCTTGTCCGCGGTGGCCGGATTTCAAAGGTAACCGGTAAGATTGCAAAGACGCTCAGCATTAAATTGCTTATGCGTGGTAGTGAACAAGGAGAAATAGAAGTAACAGAACGCATACGTGGAGAAAAACGTGCAGTGAACCGATTTATCCAACAAATCGGAGAGTATACGAAAAATGCGGAAAATAAGAGCTTATTCATGACCCACTGCAACAGTGAATCCCGGGCAACAAAACTATTGAACGAAATAAAAGAAAAATATTCCTTTAAAGAAACGTTCCTAACAGACACCGGTCCCATCATCGCAACTCACGGCGGAGATGGCGCTATCGTAATAGCTTTCTTTAAAGACAGAAAAAAATAACAATAGCGCAAGCACCCTGGGCTCAGAGCGGACGTGGCTAGTCCTAGAAACTGAGTTATCACAGCATTTTTATTTTATACTTTCTTACTATAAATAAACCGGATGGACGTAATTTTGTGTCCATCCGGTTTATTTTTTCTTTTCAAGAAAGTCATGGACCATCAGATTGATCGTATCCTTATCCTCACCTAAACAAAGCAGATGTCTCGATTGATCCAAGAGCACAATCTCCTTGTGCTCCGAATCAATCTCCTTATCCAAATAGTAAGCTGTCTTATAAGGTACCATCCCATCAAGTTGGCCGTGCGCAATCAATACAGGGGTCTCGACTTCTTTCAAAAATCGTCTCGTGAAATTAATAAGCTTTACAAATTCGATATTCGCTTTTATCGGCACTTGACCAAATTTCCGCTTATAATGATTGTACATTTGATTGTTTTCTAATCCGCCCTTCAACCCATCACGGATTACTTCTTGAACATCCGTCCCAATCTGTTTGAAATCCAAATACTTCCCCGCGGTTGCCAGTAATACTAATTTTTTTACCTTATACTTCGCCGCTAGATAAGCAGCAATCATCCCACCCATCGAAAAGCCGATTAAATAAATTTCATCATATTTCTCCGATAGCTGCTGCAAAGCTTCCTCTGCCGCAGAAATCCAATCCTTGTAAGTGATGTCCTCTAAGTGTAGTTCAATCCCATGTCCTGGCAATGTCGGCAGTTCAACATGCCAATCCGTATGTTCACGCAAATATTTCGCTAACGGGCCAAGCTCATAAGGACCACCTGTAAATCCGTGAATCAATAAACATCCTATCATCCGCATCCCCTCGTTCTAACCATTCCTTTCTTTTATTATCTGCTCATCGACCCCTATTTATCCGACCTAACTTATCTGAATGTCCTGATCAAGGAGCTTAACTGTCTCACAATCGGAGAAACTTGATGATATGTGCTCGCTAACTGATTAATGGTTGTCATCGTTTTACTAAAGTCCACTTGTCCATTTGCATCGGTAAAAGCACGAAGAAGGCCGGCTTGCGTCTGTTCCGACGACGGATTGCCATACGCTTCCTGACTTTGGCTTTGACTTTGACTCATCAAATTAAGTGGTTGTGGCGGTTTTGCATAGCGTTCATAAGGTGTTATATGTGATATAGGTGTATAGGGAGAGTTTGGTATATTGGGTGGTTGCTGGCGAGCAAATGGTGGTGTGTTTCGATTAGCGTACAGATACGGATGCCGCCTCATTCTATCGTCCATTTGGAACACCTCTTTATCCAAACATTGATTCATACTATAAATTATGCAGCTAGGGGAGCTTTTGTTATTCGTTTAGTTTTCGACTTTCCTAAGCGTGTGGTGTATCCGTTCTTTTTGAAAACCTAATATCGAAAGTTTCTCCCCTTTTACAAACATTGCTGGTGTACCGTAAACCCCTTTCTTCTGCATTTCTGTCATATAATCCCTATTCTGGGTTACATTTTTTATTTTGTAAGTAACGTCGTACTTTTTGACGAGATTTACTACTTTTGTGCAATACTGATTATTGTCACTCACATAAATGATTACATCATAGTTGTCCATCTAAAATTCCTCCAAAAACTTCCCTTATTTCTTTCTTTTTTATACCTTTTTGATACCCGATTAAATATAAAATGAAACTTCATTCAGTGGGGTTTCTTATCTCCCACACTGAATGTTAGTTGAACAGAAAATATTTCGCTTAAAACTCATCAAATAAACAATAGTCAACGCCTATACGTTGCATAAAAGGGTAACAAAAAACACGGTACTAAGTTGCTGCACCGTGCTTTTCTTCTTTTTTGCAATTAATCATCTAAATCTATATCAACAACGAGCACTTCTCCCGTGTAGGCATCGATTTCGATTTCTGCCTCTCCTTCGGGGCTCTCAATTTCGATTTCATATATTAAGCGACCATCTTCTCTATCCAAATCTATATCATCCACCACACCGGAGAACTGTTTTAATGCAATTTCAATTGCTTTTTCTTGACTGATTGTTGATTTCCGCTCATCGGATTGCTTCTTGGAATCATCATTGGGACCTTTTTTTGCTTCGTTATCTTCTTTTTTCGCTTCTTCTGCATCCTCTTGTTTTGGTGCAGTTACCGTTTTACGCTCGGTCTCTTTTGTATCTTCAGTTGCTTTTTCTTTCATTTCCAAGTCTGTTTCTTTTTTATTTGTAGCTGATGCTTCTCTCTTATCTCCATTTTCCTTCTGCTTATCCGTAGTCATATCTTTCTTTTCATCTGCTTTAGCTAGCCATTTTTCTTCCAGCTTTAATACCTCACCCGAGTTCCCGTCAATTACTAATTCATATCCTTGCCCGTCGATGACAATCTCCACTTCATAGATAGGATTTGTCTCTTGTTCATCTAACTTAAGTGCAGTGATTTCCCCGGGATATTGGGCCTCCACTTTTTCCGT
The DNA here is from genome assembly GCF_014647195.1 of Oceanobacillus indicireducens. Taxonomy (GTDB): domain Bacteria; phylum Bacillota; class Bacilli; order Bacillales; family Amphibacillaceae; genus Oceanobacillus; species Oceanobacillus indicireducens. The sequence continues at coordinate 25,784 of NZ_BMOS01000013.1, forward strand.
AACTTCTTTCTCGGTTAGGTCAGGTCCGGCTGAAACCGATAAATTTTGACTGAAAATAAGCCCTAATACAGTGGCAATCGCCATAGCCCCAATTGCCATTAGCAATTTTTTATTCATTATGACCCCCTCCTAGCTTAGCTAATTAGTCATCCCAGCTGTCATCATCTTGTTCGATTTCCACTTCGATAATCTCACCTGTCATTGCATCAAGTTCGATTTCTGCTTCATGCGTACCATCTCTTAATTCAACCTCATAAATCAATCTGCCGTCATCCTTGTCGAGTTCAATTTCCGTCACTTTACCTTCGAATTCGGTTAAAGCAATTTGCTTTACTTCTTCAATCGAAAGCACACCTGCAAATGGATCCTGATTTTCCACTGTTTTTTCCTTCGTTTCTTGTACTTCTTCCGTTTCACTCGCTGCAACAATCGGCTCTGTCGGTGCAGCGTTCGACTGATAAGCAGTAAAACCAATGACCAATGCTATCGTCAATGTCCCAATTCCATATCCTAACTTTTTATTCATTTTATTTCCTCCTTTGATCTCTGCTTTTATCATAGCTCGGGCAGATAATAGGAGGATGTGAGGAAGATTAGAAAATGCTGAGAAACGAATCTTTACGGAGAGTAAACGTTATTTTTCATCGGGCCCTTCTTTCATAACCGGTAAAACCATTGTAAAAGTCGAGCCCTCCCCTAGGGTACTGTCCACAGTTAGCTTTCCTTGATGGTCTTCGGCAATTTCCCTAGCGATAGACAGGCCGAGCCCACTGCCACCGGTCCCTCTGCTTCTTGCTTTATCGACCCGGTAAAACCGCTCGAATATCCGTTCCTGATCTTCTGGAGCTATTCCACTTCCATAATCTTTCACAGAATAAATCACGTCACCATTATAAGTAAATAGACTTACTGTAATTTTATCTTCACTGTATTTCAAGGCATTTTCAATTAAAATATAAATAATTTGTTCGAGCTGCCCAGCATTCCCTAAAACATGTATCGTTTCGGTATTTTTATGAAATTCGATTTCCCTATTATAAGCCTGCTTGAATGTTGTAATCGAATGCTCGATCAGTTGAACAAGTTCGACACGTTCGTGGACAACATTTTCTTTATTTTTCGCCAAAGATAAAAGTTGCTCCACTAGCCGTTTCATCCGGTCGGCTTCCGAATCAATTACTTCAATTGATTCGTCCAGTAGTTCAGGGTTGTCCTTCCCTCTTCTTGCAAGCAGCTGGGCGTAACTCTTCACAATCTGTATCGGAGTTTTCAATTCATGGGAAGCGTTGGATACAAAGTCTTCCTGTCTTTCGTAGTTATCCTTTAGCTGATCAATCATTTCGTTGAAGGTAACTTCCATTTCATAGAGCTCATCCTTGGAACGGTCTCTGTGATCGATCTTCTCCCATTTCCGCTCCTTAATGTTCGTTTTCATCGTCCGTGTCAGTTCTTCAATAGGATTGAGAAGGAAACGGCTCAGGATATTACTACCGATAACCGTCGGGATGAGGATAACGAGTGATACGATGATAAGTACGTAAAATAAAATTCGCATCGTATTCGTAAGAGCCACTAAATTATCAGACATCTGCAGCGTGACAACACTCCCATCATGCCAAATGATCGGCTTAGTTACAACAGCGACATGGACACCGCGCTCTGGCCGTTCAATTTCATGAGTCTCCGCAGTCTGGAACGCACCTTCCAATGTCCGATAAGCCTCTCCTTTACGTTTAAATTCTATTGCCCGCTGGTCACTCGAGAACACCTTCACCATCCCATTTGCCGGTAGAAAAGCATTGATTACTTCACTCGCCTCTTCCCGGCTCGTCGTCTGTGAGAGATGCTCGATCAGAACATCAGTCTGCAAGGATAGTTCCGTTAATTGGCCATCCGTTGCATTTTTATAAAAGAGAAAATAGATGAATGTATTGACAAGGATGAGCATACTTAGAATGAGCACACTGGAAAACAAGCGGATTTTCGTCCTTAATTTCATTGTTCAAGGTCCTTTATCGTATAGCCTACCCCGCGCACTGTTTGAATAACCGCGGCCTCAAAACCTTTATCCACTTTTTGCCGCAAGTAGCGGATATAGACGTCGACAACATTTGTATCACCGTAATAATCGAACCCCCAAACTTGTTCAATCAGCTGCTCCCTTGTCAGGACAATGTTTTTATTTTGCAATAAACAGACGAGCAGATCGAATTCCCTTGGTGTAAGATCGATTTGCACTTCGCCTCTTGAAACTTCTCGGGCGCTCGGATTCACTCTCAAATCAGCAACAGTAAGGTCCTCGTTATTCTCCTTCTTCGCTTTCGGCCGGCGTAAAAGAACGCGGATCCGCGCTAATAATTCCTCAATCTGGAAAGGCTTCGTAATATAATCATCCGCCCCAAGGTCGAGACCACTTACCTTATCATGAATTTCATCCCTTGCTGTAAGTAGAACGATTGGTGTTTCCTCATCGAAACGACGGACTCTCCGCAACACTTCAAGACCGCTTAATTCAGGAATCATAATATCTAACAAGACAAGATCCCAGTTCTCTTCTTCTATAAGTCGCAACGCATCTTTCCCATTATCTGCGACACCTGTTTCATAATTTTCATATTCGAGTTCGAGTTGCAGCACTCGGCTTAATTTTTGTTCATCTTCAATAATCAGGATTTTAGGTTTTGCCATATTCACACCTGCCAATTTTAAGATTAATTACTTTCTATTATACGCATAAATGCTTATCATGACGATAAGCAGAAGTTTTCATTTTACAAAGGAGGATTAGCATGCTAGCAATTGATCATCTTGTAATCGTTTCAAAGAATCCCGAAAAGGATGCCCAGCAGTTTGTTGAACAGCATCATGCAATCGCTATGGAAGGTGGAAAACATGAGAAATGGGGAACGTACAACTTCCTTGCTCACTTCCAAAATGACAGTTATATCGAATGGCTCGGAATTTTCGATGAGGAACTTGCTAGGAAAAGCAATCTCCCATTAGTGAGAAATACAGTTGATTCCCTCGATCAAGGAAGGACCGGACTCCTTACCTTTGCTTTACGGACGAGTAATCTAGATGCCCAGCTGACCTATTTTAAAGAAAATCAGATCCCGTATAGTGGTCCGTATCCAGGAATGCGGAAGAAAATTGACGGTTCAACTCTATCTTGGAAAATGCTTTTTCCCGAAGACGCGGAGAATTTTCCATTTCTAATTGAATGGGGCGCAACAGAGAACAAGCCAGACGACGCTGCGAAAATCAATCCGCGTAATTTGAATGAGATCACAATCCCAACTGATCCATCCAAGTACGAGGATGTCTTTCAGCTGAAAGTGCGTGACGATACAATCCAATTGGAGAATGGAAGACTTCTATTTACAAACGACGAGCAGTCTAATTTTAATTTAAGTGAATAAGGAGAAAGATAAGGAATCGTAATAAAGAAGCTTGCAATCAACTCAATTGTTAATCGCAAGCTTCTTTATAAATGATAAGAAAGTATAAAATAAAAATGCTTAGATAACTTAGGTATCCGGGGCTAGCCACGTCCGGCTCCAGCGCCCAGCAACTAGCAAACTTCACACTCCTCCAATCGATAAGTCAACATCAACTCACTGCCGTTCGTTGTGTTTCCTTTATCTCATTCCGGAGTGCTCCAGTTTGTACGTTGCTTAACGGGCGCTTCCGCCTTTGTTTAATATTACCCTAATTGTTGTTGTAAAAATTCCGTTACTTCTTCTGGAGTCTTCGTATAAGCACTGTGCTGATGCGCTAGTTTTTCCCCATTTTGGAAAATTAGTACGCTCGGAATTCCCATTACTTCATACTTTTCAGCAATTCCTTCTATCTCATCAATATTCACTTCGTACCAGTTATAATTGTTGAACTCATCCATTACCTGGCCCGAGAACATATCAAAGCGTCTGCAATCCGGGCACCAATTAGCGAAGAACTTAATAATGACCGGCTCCGCACTTTGTATAACTTCATCAAATCTGGCTTGCGTTGTGATTAGTTCCATCTGAATTCTCCTTTTATACCCTCTTTAAATTATTTTCTTATATTGTAACTATTTATACTCTATTCGTCCAAGGATATACGCTGTTAAAAGCCCTGTGAAAAATGTAAGAACACTAACAAAGAACATACCAACCGTTTGTGGTATTCCCGGGAAAACGACGAAAACTGAACCTGCAACAAGTCCTATTGCGGCGGCAAATGTAATAGTGAAATAGTTTCGTAAAAAATAGCCGACAATTCTGCTCATGATGACAAAGCCGATCGCAATCCCAAGCCCAGTCACAATGATGATATCAAATTTTAAATTACTGACGGCAGCAATGATTGTCGGATATACACCAAGAACAAGAAACAAGAATGAGCCACTTATCCCTGGAAGAATCATTGCCGAGCTGCCGATTATACCTGAAACAAATAGATATGCATATGTTTTCGGGGTAATATTCGTAATAATTTCCCCTTCTCCAACATTCACAAGCCCTATTGTAGCAATAATGATAACACCGACCAGCATCACACCGATATGCTGCAGACGAAATGAATTCTTCGCATCAGCTTTATAAAATAAATAAGGCAGGACGCCAAGAATCAGTCCGAGGAAGAAAAATAATGTCGGCATCGGATGGTGGATAAACAACCATTCGATCACTTTCGCAAATACGAACAACGCTGCTACCATGCCAATCCCAAGCGGAATGAGAAATCCCAAATACTTCTTCCAGTCCTTACTAAAAAAGCCGTTAATTGCTTCAATCAACCGCTCATAAATTCCAAGTAAAAGTGCAATGGTACCGCTACTGATTCCCGGGACGACCTCTGTAGCACCCATCAATATCCCTCGATATATATTTTTCCATTCCATGCGATGAATCTCCTTAACGTATGTAAATTTAAATACATTTTACATCATACCAAAAAAGACTTGGCATGCCTATCTTAAGTGTGACCTTTCTTGGGACAGGCCACACTTCCCTTACTTTTCTTCTATGAATCTAAGCTCTGGCATCCACTGAGACATATGCATTTTTATTTCTTCATAATGCCGATCTGCTTCTTTCAATTCCTTATTTGTTAAGGAATACATCGGTACAACCTCATAGTCTTCGAAGTCCTCATGGAATGTGACATACGTCGGCAAGAGAGTGGGTGAATGAATTTCAATACTCTCCTTTTCCTTATAAGTTGTCTTCGTCACGGTAAAGGTAAACATCCCGCCAATCCGCTTATATAACCCCTGTTGATTCGAAAGGAAATTACCTAGACTATAAATGACGAGCGTTTTGTTTCCATCTTTTCCTTCTACCCATGCAGCCGGCTGTAAAACATGTGGATGATGGCCGATGACTGCATGGACACCATGGTCAGCTGCAAATTGAACGAGCTCCTTCTGTTCTTCATTTGGCATCCGCTCATATTCATTTCCAAAATGCAGGTTTAAAACGATAATATCTGCTTCAGCTTCCGCCTCGGCGATATCTTCTGCCATCTGCTCTTGATCGATGAGATTGACCAGATAAGGCTTATCCTCTGGTACTGGAATTCCATTTGTCCCGTACGTATAATTGAGGAATGCAACAGAGATCCCCTCATCCGTTTCGATTACACGCACCTTTTTTCGATCTGCTTCATCCTTATAGGCACCAACATACATCATATCAAGATTTTCCCAATGGTTAATTGCTTGCTGAATCGCTTTTTCCCCGCGGTCTAGTGTATGATTATTTGCCAGCATGACGACATCGACCCCGGCGTCCTTCAACGCATTACCAATCTCTTTCGGGCTATTAAATGCCGGATAGGTGGATAACCCAAGTTCTACCCCGCCGATCATCGACTCTTGGTTTGCCGTCGTAATCGTCGCCTCACTTAAATAAGCTTCCACCTTTTCAAGCATCGGGGAAAAATTAAATGTGCTTCCTGTCCAAGCATCGACATAGACTGGTTCATGTAATAATACATCTCCAATAGAAGAAATCGTAATCTCTTCCACAATCACACCTGGGATTGGCTCTTTGAATATCAACTCGCTTTCCATTCCGGTTACCGTTTTCCCCGTACCTGTAACTTTTATCGTCATATTACATGCGCTAAGCAAACTAACCAGACATAGAATGAGTCCAACGATCATACAATCTTTTATTCTCAAACTTCTTTTCTCCATTCATTTTTTATCACGCATTAACGGTCTGTAATACCCCCACCTCTAAAGAACAAGAGGGAAGCCCCACATGTGAAGGTGGGATATACAGTCCGTAAATCCCTGATTCGGTTCAACTAACATTCAGTGAGGAAGGTAAGGATACCCCTACTGAATGAAGTTTCACTTTATTAAGCATATGACTGAACAACTATTATTTTACTGCTTATAGGCTATTTGCTCAATAGAAGGGAGGAAAATAAAATATCAATAAATTTTAGCTTCATAATGATAAACTGGATGGAATTGGATATAGTATAATAAGAGGAGACATTTCGGTTTATGATGTGCAGATTATTAACAAAGGGATTATTTAATGGGGGAATCGTGGTGAAACGATATTTATCTGGAATTTTAATTGTAGCAAGTGTTCTCATCATTATTATTGGCAATATGTTGGACCGATACTGGAGTGGCATTGCAGCATGGGGAGTTGCCATCATCTTACTTATTTTCGCCGCCTATTTTACAAAACACATCCCGAATGATAAAAAGAAAAAGCCGAAAGAGCAGTGAAGGGATGCTGGGTGAAGTAGTTTTAATCCTGTTAAAAATTCATCCTTGAAAATAGGGTGGTTTTTTTATGCCCGGAAGAAAACAGTGGAGTTGGGAGTTAGAGAAGCCCCGGGTTCACGGGACATTAGTTCATACTTTTTTAATACTAAAAAGGGAAGTTCTTTCATGATAATTCATGGAAATATTAATATCGGTATTTTAAAAGTCAGCGTGCGGATCAACACTCCTCCAATTAACAAATTATTTAAGAGGAACTTAAATTGGAAAAACTTTTTGAAATTAAAGGGTTTGACTTTGAAAATGAAGAAATGACTAGTGTATGGTATATAGGGGATTTTACTATAGAGAACAATTTTTTATTTAATTTTTCTTAACATTATATTATTATTTATACATAATCATGTCATTGGCCTTTGAGGTGGTGAAAAATATGCGGAAGAATATTTTATTAAGTAGTATATTTCTGTTGCTAGGTTTTTCATTATTAGTTCTTATACTAGTTCACTATTATCCTGAACTTTCATTTCGTCCCGACCCTGAAAAAGTGGGGATTTTCAACAGGATAGGAATTCAAGTTAGATACCCATTTTTAGTTGGTGTTCTAAGTTTCATTTTTGTTATTGCATTAAATAGAATAAATTCATTATTTTTCCGTAACCTAGGTATTATTGGATTAATAGCTTTACTCACTCCGTTTATACTCATTTATTTGTTTAACTTCATTAGTTCTTTTTTTGATTTATATGATACCTTGTTCCTTGGTTTGTAATATTTCTCATAAAAAGATGTAGAAGAAATTTCTACACCTTTTTATACTATGCAGTTTTATTCCTGTTTAACAAATTCTAATATTACGTCTACATATGCTTGTGCAAGTTGTATACCTCCGTCATAATTCCATCCCACCCTAATATCATATTAACCTAAAAGCGTTTCTCTCATAGTTCCGATTATCGCGTATGTGGTGTCTAAATAATGAACTGTCCCGAATTAAATCGCTAATTATAAAACGTTGAAAACCGACTACTAACTGCATTTCCCTCATGGAAATCTTAATATTGGTATTTTAAAAGTCAGTGGGGGTGGAGCCAATGTCCCTGCTCTTAAACCGGGACAGTTGCTCTGACCCCAGTGTCCCCCTTAATACGTATGTTCGGGTTGTGTCGGGGAGTTTTATTTATTTTTTCGCTGCTTTTTCTCTTTCGGATTTATTTAAGATTTTTTTCCGGAGGCGGATGGATTCTGGGGTAACTTCGCAATATTCGTCATCATTCAAGTATTGCAATGCTTCCTCCAATGACATCTTTCTCGTTTTTCGGATATTTGCTGTTTGATCTTTTGTTGATGCGCGCATATTCGTCAAATGCTTTTCTTTTGTAATATTTACGGTCAAATCATTATCCCGGTTATGCTCGCCGATAATCATACCAGCATATACTTCCTGTCCTGGTTCAGCGAAAATAGTACCACGGTCTTCCAAATGTAAAATACTATAAGTGGAAACTTTACCATTTTCCAGTGCAACTAGTACACCTTCGCGTCTTCCACCAACATTACCTTTAATAACTGGTTCAAAGGCTTCGAATGTATGATTCAAAATTCCATAACCACTCGTCTGGGACATGAATTCAGTCGTATACCCAAGCAGACCCCTTGATGGCACTTTAAATTCAATACGAACTTGGCCATCTCCATAGTTCACCATATCGAGCATTTCCCCTTTACGCTCTCCTAGGGACTCCATCACCGTTCCTGTATATGCTTCTGGAACATCAATTTGCACACGTTCCACCGGCTCGCAATCTACACCATCTATTTCTTTAATAATTACTTCTGGTTTCGAAAGCTGGAGTTCAAAGCCTTCTCTTCGCATGTTCTCAATCAGGATCGACAAGTGCAGTTCACCGCGTCCAGAAACTATCCAAGCGTCCGGCGTATCAGTCGGATCAACACGCAGACTTACATCTGTTTCAAGTTCCTTCATGAGCCGTTCTTCAATTTTTCTAGCGGTAATATATTTTCCTTCTTTACCGGCAAACGGGCTATTATTCACAAGAAACGTCATTTGCAGTGTCGGTTCATCGATTCGTAACCATGGCAGGGCCTCCGGATGATCTTTCGGGCAGACCGTTTCCCCGATATTAATATCTTCTAATCCAGAAACAGCTACAATCTCACCGGCACTTGCTTCTTCAATTTCAATCCGTTTTAAACCGAGAAAACCGAACAGCTTGGAAATCCGATATGACTTGTTCGTTCCGTCCTGTTTCATTAGAACGACTTGCTGACCGACATGGATTTTCCCTCTAGCAACCCGACCGACACCAATTCTTCCGACATAATCATTGTAATCAAGCAATGTCACTTGGAATTGTAATGGCTCATCGGAGTTATCAATAGGGGCAGGGATATGTTTCATAATCGTCTCGAAAATTGGATCCATCGTTTCCTCTTGTTGATCCGGTTCAAGACCTGACGTACCATTTAAAGCTGATGCATAGACGACAGGGAATTCCAATTGCTCATCATCCGCTCCTAGCTCAATAAACAAGTCAAGCACTTCATCGATTACTTCTTCCGGTCGTGCGTTAGGTCTGTCGACTTTGTTCACGACGACCATTGGCCGCAGTTTTTGTTCGAGTGCTTTTTTGAGCACGAAACGGGTCTGAGGCATCGTTCCCTCGTAAGCATCAACGACAAGTGCTACCCCGTCCACCATTTTCATAATCCGCTCGACTTCTCCACCGAAGTCCGCGTGACCTGGTGTATCGAGAATATTTATCGTTGTATCCTCATATTTAACAGCAGTATTCTTCGCTAATATTGTAATTCCACGTTCACGTTCAATATCACCTGAGTCCATTGCACGATCATCGACCTGCTCATTTTCCCGGAATGTTCCAGAGTATTTTAACAGTTGATCGACAAGCGTTGTCTTCCCGTGATCAACGTGGGCAATAATTGCAATATTACGTATATCTTTTCTTTGCATAACGTCCGCTCCTCTTTTTTAAGGGATGAATCAAGCCCTTATTATAACATATTATCGAGTTCGAGTATATTTATCGGAATTATAACGCTTTTTGCAAAGGGTTAGTGACCTAAAAAGTAAAAACAACTCCTGGAAAGGGATTCGAGTCTGTCCCTCTAAATCTCTAGGAGTCGTCTTGCCAGGAAACTGATAAGCTCGATCTATATCTTTCGGCAACAGAAAAAGGCTTCGTAAGGAACTGTTCTCCCTTATCTCTACCCTTTTATAACAAAATAATACAATATTGGTCAAAAAACCCCGAGGATATCCCCGAGGTTTTGCATTTTTCTTAGCCTTGTTTCTCTCTTTTATTACTCACTACTGGCAACATAATGATAAATCTCGCTCCTTCTAAATCCGGCGAGCGGTCGACACTGATCTTGCCGTCCGATTGTTCAATAATTGCCCGGGCAATAGCAAGGCCAAGTCCGCTTTCGCCACTTTTCCCTTTAATGAAACGGTGAAAAATATGTGGAATTAAGTCTTCTGCAACACCGTCTCCGTCATCTTCTACTGTAATCATGAGTTGCTTATGCTCGGTATATGCATGGATACGTATCCGGCTCTTCGCATGGCGGATTGCATTGACGACAATATTGGAAAGGGCGCGCAGCATTTTCTCCTCATCTGCATAAATCTGAATATCCTCTTTAACTTGTTTGTCCACTCTGATATTATTTTCCGTTAACATTGGGAAGAGCCGATCAATGACTGCATCAATTAAAACATCCCCAGACAGCATGATGGGCTCGTACGTTTTCTCTGTATCAAGCTTGGCGAGCAGAATCATTTCATTAATAATGACTTTCAGCCGCTTCACTTCCTCAACCATCAGCTCTAGTCCCTTATCTTTTTCTTCTCCTTCAAACACACCGTCTTTAATCCCTTCCGCATAGCCTTGAATTGTCATGAGCGGTGTTTTCAATTCATGACTCGCATTCTGGAAAAATACTTGCTGGGAACTCATATAACGTTGTAGTTCATTCGCCATTTCAAACACACTTTGTTCCACTTCTTTAATTTCCCCTGTTGCCTTAATCCGCTCGACATCATCGAACTGACGCTTCTCAATCTTCTTCAATTGCCGCTGGAGAAGTGTTAGTGGTGTTACAAGTGTATTTGTTAAATAATAACTTAGCCAAATTGCGAGCAAAGCACCAATAAGAAAGATGAGAAATAACCTCTTGATGAAGTTTCGCTGAATCTCATGTAGGTCAGTCATCGGTGTCAATAAAATTAATTCGAGGCCGAGAGCGTCCGGGTTAAAAAGGATGCGGGATGTGACAAAACGGTCATTGCCAAGTTGCCACATCGTCTCTTTCGTGTTGGCAAAATTATTTTCCTGGAAAAATCCAGCAACGACCGAATTGGGCATCGTGGAGAACAATACGGTATCCATATTCCGGTCATAAAGGAACAATTGAAGCTCCTGGTCATTTAAAAATTGATTAAATTCATGGATATCCTTTGTCGTTCCGTACTGCTCGGTTAAAAAATTTGCAAGCAGTTCACCGGTTTCCTCCAGCTGTCTCTGCTCATCCTGCACAAGAATATCTAATATTAAAGAGTAAATGAGATAGCCGGTCACCGTTAAGACGACGATAAGCAGCCCAGTAAATGCTAGGGTTAATTGTGAGCGTAGTTTCATCGCTTATTCCTCATCTTTTCGCAATCGATATCCATAGCCCCATACGGTTTCAAGTGGGATATCCGGTATTTTTTTACGGATCCGTTTCACAAGATCATCCACCGCCCGGTCACTTCCGAAATAATCATTGCCCCAAATGTTTAGGAGTAATTCTTCCCTTGAAAAAGCCCGGTTCGGATTTTGCGCGAATAAGAGCAGCATATCGTACTCTTTTGTCGTTACCTCAAATTCGTCACCAGCCCAGAATATCCTCCGTTCATCAAGGTAAATCAGTAACTCCCCTACCTTCATCCGCTCAAGAGGCTGTTGCTCCATTTGCTTGCCGAGGCTCGTTCGTTTAAATAGCCGCTTTACACGGGCAACAAGCTCCCTAGGACTAAAAGGCTTTGTAAGATAATCATCCCCACCAAGCTCAAGACCAAGAATCTTATCGATTTCATCATCTTTTGCAGAGATGATGATGATTGGTACTTCACTTTCCATGCGGATTCGCTTACAGAATTCATAGCCATCCATCCCTGGAAGCATAATATCAAGAATCCACATATCAGGCGGATTCGTTTGCCACACTTCCCAGCCCTCTTCCCCAGTTGACATGATGATGACATCATAGCCTTCTTTCTTGAGGTAGGCACGCACAATACTTTGGATATTTTTATCATCTTCTACTACACCAATTGTGTAACTCATTTCTTGTCACCTTTTCATTCGTTTTACTTATCTTCATTTTCACATAGAATGTATTAAAATTATACTAAAAAGCTGTCAAAAATCATCTTCCACATTTTTTCCACAATTACGCCTAAGCTTTCCCCTTTCTAATGGGTATAATAAGAAATGTAAGGAAGTGGTTGACACCATCTACTCCTTAGAACTTCCCCTTTTATTTGATATATTTGGAAGCCGCAATCACATCCCTATTGCGGTCTTCCTATGTAGAGTTGCTGAGGTCAAGATTTCTTTTCAGCAGCTCTCTCTTTTCTTTTACTTATATTCATAATAATTGATAGAATACTTAATAGAAAGGGTGATTTTGATGAATTTTGAAGACAAAAGACCAAATCATTCACAGGAGAGCGGCGAATATAAGCAGCCTTCAAACGAATCTCCGGACACAGAAAATGTTCTAGAAGAGCAAGAATATGAAGATGTAAGTGACAATGAGCAAACTTCTACCCCGGCGCAAGCTCCATTAGATGGGAAGAACGGGAAAAAGAATAAAAAATGGAGCGGCTGGAGCGCACTTGCCGGCGGACTAATCGGTGGGGCAGTTGCAGCAGTGATTGTCGCAATGTTGTTTGTAAACAATATTATCCCACTGGACGGTAACACACAAACGAGCCCGGTGACGGAAAATCAAAGCAGTGAAGCGGCAGCAATCATCGATACTTTTTCCTCTGAAGACGCGGATAGCTCAACAAACATCCAGGAAGTATCCGATGCAGTAGTTGGAGTCGTTAATTTGCAACAACGAAGCATTTGGGATGGCGATGAAGAAGCTGGAACCGGATCTGGAATTATTTATAAAAAAGAAGATGGAAAAGCATATATCGTAACGAACCAACATGTTGTTGACGGTGCAGAAAATGTGGAAATTGTACTTGGTGATGAGGAACGGATTCCAGCGACTGTGCTTGGCGAGGATGCATTGATGGATCTTGCTGTACTTGAGGTCGACGGCGAATTAATCGATACTGTTGCGACATTCGGTACGTCGGAAAACCTTGCCGTTGGTGAAACCGTGCTTGCAATCGGCAACCCGCTCGGATTAGATTTTGCCAATACGGTAACGAAAGGAATTATTAGCGGTCTAAATCGTTCGGTTCCAGTTGATACGAATGGTGACGGACAACCGGACTGGGTAACAGAAGTGTTACAGACAGATGCTGCCATCAACCCAGGTAATAGTGGTGGGGCTCTAGTTAATACAAACGGTGAAGTGGTTGGGATCAATTCGATGAAAATTGCTCAAAGTGCCGTTGAGGGAATTGGTTTTGCCATACCAGCTGATACTGCTTTACCGATTATGGAACAACTGGAAACGGAAGGAACAGTCACAAGACCACTGATCGGGATCAGTACAGCTGCTTTATACCAAGTACCACCGGAATATCGCGGGAACATTGATCTTCCCGATGATGTAGAAGGTGGCATGGTGATTGCTAGTGTCGAACCCCGTTCCCCAGCTGATAAAGCCGGTTTACAGCAGTTCGATGTAATTACGAAGATCAACGACGAACCAGTAACTTCAATTCTTGAACTGCGGAAGTATTTATACTCTGATACAGCAGTAGGTGAAGAGATAAAAATCGAATTTATCCGCGATGGCAAAGTAGAGACGACAGAGCTTGTGCTACAAGAGCTCGATGAAAATGCTGCATAATTAATTAAGACATAAGACCGCCTCGGTTTCGAGTGCGGTCTCTTTTTGTGATGTTTGTGTTACGATGTTGGGGACGTGTTGATAGCGAAAACTGTGAACTTAAACAGTCCTCGTAACATTTCAGTATCTCACTCCGACTTCTGATTCCTGAAATGATCTAACGCTTGCTCATCATACTTACCGTCCTCACCTGCTGATATATAACCTTCTATACCCTCAGGTCCCGCATTGTTTTCATCACTATTCGGATACATTTCGTTATAACTATCCTGATCGTCATATAAATCAGAAGGCCCGTCTGAGGAACCGTACCTGCTTACCTCCTGCCAAGCATCCTCTCTATCATAAGCAGTATTATCCACATCCCTTGCTTCCTCGGAACGGATGTTACTCGACATCACTTCTTCCTCAACCGGCCGCTCCCGTGAGAAAGTCTGTTCACTCGCATGCTCCATGCACTTGTCCGCAGTCGGAACAGCCTCCAACCGCTCATACGGAATATCTTGGCCACAAACGGCGCAAATTCCGTATGTACCCTCTTCCATCGCATGAAACGCTTTATTTATATCTTCCAGTTCTTTTTCCGCATGTTCATTCAAGGCAAGGTCTTTACTGCGCTCAAATAATTCCGTTCCCTGATCGCCTGGATGATTATCATAATTAGACAGTTCCCCGCTTATCTCCTGGGAAAATTCATATTTCAAACCAAGCTGGTCTTTCAATTGATCGATTAATTCATGTTCTCGCTCATGTAAGATGTCAAACATTTGTGAAAGTTGTTTGTCGGTTAGCATATGCATAGCTCCCATCTTTCTCATTTTTTACGGAAAATTCCTATCCTTTTAGTAAATTTCATAAAAATTGATGCTTTTTTTGCTATAATGAGCTACATATACTATATGTAAAATGAACAGAATGATTCGGGTTAACTACTGCCCAAATGATGGAAAGGGGAAGAACGAATGACACAAAATACACTCAAAAATATTGGTTTTATCGGAACAGGAGTTATGGGAAAAAGTATGGCTTCTCATGTCTTAAAAGCTGGCTACAATGTAACCGTCTACACACGGACCAAGCATAAGGCTGAAGAACTGCTTGCTGAGGGAGCGACTTGGGTGGATACCGTGAAAGAACTAGCAGCAACTGTTGATCTAGTTATCACGATGGTTGGTTACCCAAGTGACGTCGAGGAGATTTATTTTGGAGAGGAAGGTATTTTACAAAATGCGCGTGAACATACATACGTCGTTGATATGACAACATCAAAGCCATCTCTAGCAGTAAAAATTTATGAAGAAGCAAAGAAGCGGAACATCCATGCGCTTGATGCACCTGTTTCCGGTGGTGACATTGGGGCGAGAAACGCGAAGTTAGCGATTATGGTCGGAGGAGACCAAGCTGCATTTAACAACGTGCTGCCGATTTTTCAGATGATGGGTGAAAATATTATCCACCAAGGGGAAGCTGGAGCAGGGCAGCACACGAAACTTGCCAATCAAATTACAATTGCAACGAATATGATCGGTGTAGCTGAAGCACTTGTTTATTCGAAAAAAGCCGGTCTCAATCCAGAGCGAGTTCTGGACAGCATCAGTACCGGAGCGGCAGCAAGCTTCTCCCTATCACAACTTGGTCCGCGTATGTTAAAAGGCGATTTCGCACCAGGTTTTTACGTAAAGCACTTCATTAAGGATATGACGATTGCACTTGAGGCTGCTGAAGAAATGGGATTGTCTACACCAGGACTTAAACTCTCCCTCGAACTGTACAAAGAACTAGCGGAAAAAGGGGAAGAAGACAGCGGCACACAAGCATTGATAAAGCTATTTGAATAACAATCACGAGCGGGTGGATTAGCCAGTTGCTGTTTCACCCGCTCCTTTGCATGTCTTTCAATTATCCAGTTTTTCGCTCTCCTCTTGAACAACGAATGCTAAATCATCATTGCCGAACAGCTGAAGGACTTGGAGAACCGTTACAGTTGGAATCTCATCTGCTTCATTTTTGGGGACGGTTTCCTCTACCACTTCATCCAAGATTGCGTTATTCAGCTGATTTGGATAGGCCTTATTATATAATTCCTGGGCATCCAGATTATTATTCACACACCACTGCGCGAAAATAAGAATCATCATCCGTTCGTCGTTCTGATAATTTTCAATGACACGTTTTTCCATTTCTTTTGCATTCATGTCTTTCGCATCCATAATATTCATTCACCTGCTTATCAATATTAACAAAGGCGCTAAAGCCGGACGTGGCTAACCCTTGATACCTAAGTTCTCACGGTATTTTTATTTTATCATGCATTAACGGCCTGTAATACCCCCACTGAATGAAGTTTCACTTTATAGTTTCTTATATTA
This sequence comes from Oceanobacillus indicireducens, assembly GCF_014647195.1. Taxonomy (GTDB): domain Bacteria; phylum Bacillota; class Bacilli; order Bacillales; family Amphibacillaceae; genus Oceanobacillus; species Oceanobacillus indicireducens. Next base: position 41,951 of record NZ_BMOS01000013.1, read on the forward strand.
AAAAAAGCTTACCTCCACTGGAAGTAAGCTTTTGTATTTGAATTATAAACGAACTACGTTAGCCGCTTGTGGACCACGGTCGCCTTCAACGATTTCGAACTCAACTTCTTGACCTTCTTCTAAAGTCTTGAAGCCTTCAGCTTGGATAGCTGAGAAGTGTACGAATACGTCATCGCCATCTTCACGCTCGATGAAACCGAAACCTTTTTCTGCATTAAACCATTTTACTTTACCAGTCATTTAAATGACCTCCTTTTCAATTTCGTGCAAAGTAATTGAATCTGTAATACTTTTACACCACTTGAAAAAGAGATCGTAAAGTATTTTTATTCCAATTCCCATTTGCACCTTCTACTTTACATGGTCGCTCGGAAAAAAGCAAGTATTTTTTATTACTCTCCTTTAAGAATCCGTTAACATTTCAGATTTTTTGCATTTATTACGCCAGATTTATTACCATTTTTTTGGAAAACCGTTTAATTAAATAGCGTTAACCATAGTGTACTTATTGCAAAGGAATTAATACGTGATAAAAATAAGAACTCCCTTATATCAGGAAGTTCTTATTTTTTATTAAGCATGCTGTTTTTCTTCTTCAAGTGCACGCAGGCGTTCTGCGACTTCTTCTTCAGACAGGTTATGCTCTTTCACGTAAAGGTTGCGCGGAGTGACACGGCACTCATGGGAGCAGCCGCGCAGATACTTGTGCTCATTCTCTTCAGAGCAGAGCATTTGTCTATTACATTCCGGGTTAGCACAATTGACATAGCGTTCGCACGGCTGCCCATCAAAGAAGTCTTTTCCGACAATGACATGTTCTTTTTGGTTGACTGGAACAGAAATTCGTTCATCAAATACATACATTCTTCCGTCCCAAAGGTCACCCTGCACTTCCGGGTCCTTCCCATATACAGCGATTCCGCCATGAAGCTGAGCAACATCCTCAAAGCCCTCACGAACGAGCCAACCTGAGAATTTCTCACAACGGATTCCACCAGTACAATACGTCAATATTTTCTTCCCTTCGAACATGTCGCGGTTCTCACGGACCCACTCAGGCAGTTCGCGGAAAGTTTCGATATCCGGACGAATAGCGCCGCGGAAATGACCGAGATCATATTCATAATCGTTACGAGCGTCAAGAATGACCACGTCATCACGTTCCATAGCCGCACGGAACTCTTTCGGCTCCAAATATTCGCCAGTAAGCTCATGCGGATCAATATCATCCTCAAGACGCAATGTCACCAGTTCTTTACGTGGGCGGACATGCATTTTCTTAAACGCGTGACCTTCATGCTCATCAATTTTGAACATCATGTCTTGAAAACGTTCATCTGCATGCATCATATCCATATATTTTTGAGTTTGTTCAACTGTTCCGGATACTGTACCGTTGATTCCTTCTTCGGCAACTAAAATCCGGCCTTTCAATCCTACTTCTTTACAGAACTTCAAATGTTCTGCTGCGAAGGTTTCGGGGTCTTCAATGTATACATATTTGTAGTACAGCAAGACCTGATATTTTGATTTCTCCATTGTGTGTTACCACCTATCATTTATATTTGCAAGATACAAATGTTTGGTGTTTGTGTTATTTATCATCTTGCATAAGAACTAGTATAACAAAAATAAGGAAAAATAAAAAGTGGGTTAGCACTGCTATTTCGTGCCAACCCACCATCTTATAATGCAAGCTGCTCTTCAACTTGTTCTCGTAATGCCCGCTTTAAAAATTTTCCAACTGAAGTCTTTGGTATTTCATCCATAAACAATACTTCATCCGGTAACCACCACTTGGCAAATTGTGGCTCTAAATATTCGAGCATCTCCTCTTTCGAAAGCTGTACACCATCGTTTAATACAACACACGCGACAGGGCGCTCCTGCCATTTTGGATCAGGGATGGCAACAACTGCTGCTTCGAATACATCGGGATGTGCCATAAGCGCATTTTCCAAATCAACCGATGAAATCCATTCGCCACCACTTTTAATCAAGTCCTTCGTTCGGTCAACAATCTTCACGTAGCCTTCTTCATCAATCGTTACGACGTCTCCAGTGTGGAGCCAACCATCAACAAAAGAACTTTCACTTCTGTCATCCTTATAGTAAGAGTCAGCAATCCACGGCCCGCGAATGAGTAGCTCGCCCATATCCTGCCCATCCGCCTTCACCTCGCCATTATCATTAACAATTTTTACTTCAACACCTGGAACAACCCTTCCTTGAGTCGCCCGCAATTTTAATTTTTCTTCATAAGAAAGATTTGCCTGGTAGCTCTTTAATTTAGCAACCGTGACAACCGGGGTCGTTTCTGTCATACCATACGCATGAATAAAAGGAATACCGTGTGTTTCTTCAAATGCTCGAATCATTCCTTCTGGTGCAGCGGAACCACCACATAACACAGCACGTAAACTGTTTAAATTATAATTTCCTTGTTCCAATTCTTTTAAAAGTCCTAACCAAATCGTCGGTACTCCCGCTGTGATCGTTACCTTGTTATCTTCAATCAATTCAGCTAGTATTTGGGGCGTCGGCATTGGCCCAGGGAGAACTTGTGATGCCCCGAGCCAAGTCGCTGCAAAGGGGATTCCCCAAGCATTGACGTGAAACATCGGAACAACTGGCATCGCAATATCCTGCTCGGACAGTCCAGCCGTATCTGCAAGGGACAGAGCCATGCTATGAAGGTAAAGTCCCCGGTGCGAATAGATGACCCCTTTCGGCTTGCCAGTTGTAGCGGACGTATAACATAATCCGGCTGGATCATTTTCTAAAATATCATCGCGGAACGGGAATGTTTCATCACCACCCGCAAGCAATTCCTCATAGGAATAAATCGGGTCTAAAGCAGATTCTGGGAGTGTATCGTCATCAGTCATGACGATAAATGCTTCTACTGTATTAATGTCATCTTTAATTTGCTCTATTAATGGAAGAAGATCAACATCAATCAGCAATACTTTATCTTCGGCATGATTAATAATGTGGATTAAATGTTCTTTCGATAAACGCAAATTGATGGTATGCAAAACAGCACCAATACTCGGGATCGCTAAATATGCCTCCAAGTGACGGTGATGATTCCAAGCAATCGTACCAACCTTGTCCCCTCTCGCAACACCTAATCTGTCCAATATACTGGCTAGTGACCGTGTGCGAGAGACAAATTCTCCATATGTGAATGTACGTATCTCTTTCTGGGTTCGAGAGATGATTTCCTTCTTCGGAAAATATTTTTCAGTGTGCTGAAGCATTGCTGGTAAAGTTAATTGTATATCCATCATGATTTTCATTTCCCCCTTTTTTAATACAACCTAAATGAATGCGCTTACAAAACCTATTCTAAGTATTCATTACAATTTGTCAAGTTGGAAATGTTCTTTAAAATAGCTTAAGTTGTTTTTGACAGTTGTTATGGTGCTTGCTATCCTTCTTGTAAGGAGGCTGATGTTCATGAGTGTATATGAATACCATGCAAAAACAATTCGCGGCGAGGATAAGTCCCTCAGAGACTATGAAGGAAAAGTGCTACTTATTGTAAATACAGCAAGTGAGTGTGGATTCACGCCACAACTTCAAGGTTTACAGAGGCTGTATGATGAGATTGGCAATGATAATTTTGAAATCTTAGGTTTCCCTTGCAACCAATTCGGTGGTCAGGACCCTGGATCAGACGACGAGATTGCTGAATTCTGCTCCGCCAATTACGGTGTTTCTTTCCCCATGTTCAGTAAAATTGATGTAAAAGGAGAAAACGCTCATCCGTTATTCAAGCATTTAACAAGTGAGCAAAAGGGAATCTTAACAGAAGATATAAAATGGAACTTCACAAAATTCCTCGTTAATAAGCATGGTGAAGTAGTAGATCGTTTCGCCCCTCAGAAAGAACCGGCGAAATTGAAAAAGGAAATCGAGGAATTAATTGATGCTTAATTTTTACATCGTGTAAATAGCCTGTTTTACAAAAGTGCTCCGATTACATTCTGAGCACTTTTGTATCTCTGAAGGGACTGTATTTTATATGAACATTCATCTCAATAGAAAATATGCACCAACAAGAATGAGGATGAGGATAAGAATTCCAGTACCCTTCCAGCCTAAACCACCGACAAAATCAGCAAGATTGCCCCCCCTGTATACTGCTGGATGATTTTTTTAATTCCTCTTGTCTCAGCTTTTCTCTTCTCATTTCAGGGGTTTCTTTATCCTTGTTCATATTAAATTCACCCTCCCTATCCACTTATGCGTTAGCCTTACCACTTAAGTTTCAAAATCCAATAACTCCAACAAAAAACACACCCTATTTCTATCTAAGATGTGTTCTTCGCTTTAATTAATTTAAATTACTATTCCGTTTCAAACGAACTTTCAAGTCCCGCATCCCGTTCATGACGTTGAATTGCCAACTCAATCAACCGGTCGATAAGCTCGCTGTACGGAATGCCGGAGAGCTCCCATAATTTAGGATACATACTGATTTTAGTAAACCCTGGAATCGTGTTGATTTCATTAATAATAATTTCATTTGCTTCCGTTAAAAATACGTCAACCCGCGCCATTCCTTCACAATCCAATGCTTGGAAAGCCTTAACTGATACATCCTGGATTCCTTTCACTTGGTTGTCATCTAATTTTGCCGGGATTTCCAATGTTGCTCCACTTTCATCGATATACTTCGCTTCATAGGAATAGAAGTCATTGGTCGCAACAATTTCGCCTGGAATGGAAGCTTCTGGATACTCATTTCCCAAGATAGAGCATTCGATTTCTCTGCCTTGGATTGCCTCCTCAATTAAAATCTTGTGATCATATTTAAAAGCCTCAGCTACAGCCTCTTCAAACTCTTCCGCCGACTCGACTTTACTAACACCTACCGAAGAGCCCTGGTTTGCTGGTTTAATAAATAATGGCAGGCCAAGATTTTTTTCTATTTCTGCAAAAGAGATATTTCCTTTCGTTGCACGGGTGAACGTGTAAGACCCAGCAACTTTGAGACCTGCATCCTTTAGAAGGCGTTTTGCAACATCCTTATCCATACTGATTGCTGAGCCTAATACGTTCGAACCGACAAAGGGAATATTTGCAACACGCAGCATTCCTTGAATACTTCCATCTTCCCCGAGCGTTCCGTGCAGGATTGGAAAAATAACATCGAGCTGATCAAGGGCTGCCGAGCCATTAGCCTTCATTAACTTTTTATCCGCTTCACCCGGTACGAAGGCAACCCCTTCATTTGATTTATTCAAGGCAATCAACTTCGGATCGTTGGCATTTAACAGAAACTGTGACGAATCATGCAAATGCCATCTTCCCTCTTTATCGATTCCGATTAATGTAACATCATATTTATCTTTATCCATTGCTTCTAATACATTTTTTGCCGATTGCAACGAAACTTCATGTTCCGCTGATTTCCCGCCAAAAATCAAGCCAACTCTTTTTTTCATGCTCTAATCCTCCAAAATGATTTCATTAGCTATATTTATTCTATAGCCCAGCTATACGTGCATGCATCTTTTAACACAATTATACTTTTATATTTTATCATTAGGTGACCTAAGTGACAAAGGGGAATAAAGTGAAACTTCATTCAGTGGGGAATCTTTTCCTCCCCACTGAATGTTAGTTGAACAGAATCACGCATTTACGGACTTGTATACCCCCACCTTCACATGATAGGCTTCCCTCATGTTTAGAGGTGGGAATATTACAGACCGTTAATGCGTGATAAAAAAAATAACCACCTAGTATCAATTAGTGTGGTTAACTCCATATTAATATCTAATACAGTATTTAATCATTCGGACTAGACGGTTAATTACCACCTATATTCTTAATTACCTTGGTTCAATGTGCTTTTCTATCCAATCCGCAATATCCTCAATTTCCGGCTTTTTAACCACTAAATAAACAGTATAATCTTCAGCTTCTTTTTGACTAGCTTTAAATTGGTATCCATTTACCCATAAAAACTGTTTCATGCATGCGAAACTCGTTCTTTTATTACCATTATGGAAAGCATGGTTTTGCGAAATACTAGCATACAAAGCCGCAGCCTTTAACCATATTGTAGGGTATGCATCTTTACCAAACACTGTTTGTTTTGGTCTTTCTATTGCACTAAACAGCATATTTGTATCTTTTACGCCTATTTGTTCTTCTGGGGTATAACGTTTTATCACGGCAGCATTTATAAAAATAACTTCCCTGTCAGTTAGATATCGGACCATTATTTATCTGTCTGAAAGGTTTCTCAGTGTATCATCATAGTTTTCAAAAAGGTCTTCTAACCCTTCTAAAAACTCCTGGTCTAAAAAATCCATATTTACAGGTCTTTTTATAGACACACTGCCGTCATTCTCCAATATAAATTTAACATCATCACCTTGCTTTACTTTTAAGTGATTCAATACTTCCTGTGGAATCGTTACCCCAACGCTATTACCAATTTTAGTAATTTTCCTCTCCACTTCACTCACCGCCATTTCTTCTCCTCCCATTCTTCTCGAAAATGGCAAAGTTTAAACCGCAAAAAAAGCTTTACAGTACTTACTGTAATAACATTACATCTAAATTATAACTCAGAAGTGCAAAAAATACAATTTTTTTTATTAAGATTTGTCAAGTATTTTAAATGGAAGTTTTATTTCGCAAACTCAGCTTTGAATAAATAAACGACATCAAAACACTGCATGAAGGCGAGCTTGTGTTGGTGGATATTGCATACTCTGATGATGAATTTGGAATATCTTCTATTTCAAACTCGTTTTATGAAGACCCCGAAGCGAATATGGAGGAGTTAAAGGAGTATCTCGGGTTGTGAGAGAAGACACACCATCTTCATCACCTACCCCAATATGGAATGTTTGCTGCTCGTCAACTCCATCTATTTTGGTTGCGAAAATAATCAAACCCGTTTCGTCTACCGGTGACGTTAGATAACCTAGCTGATCATCGACTAATTCCCCTTGCTCATATTTTTCTACCCACATGGATACTTCCTCATAGTCCTCGTTATTGAAGTCAAACAGGAACGATTGGTTTGTTAGCGTAGAGAGTATAGTTTCCTCCCTATCACTTACATCAACTGCTGCAATAATATTAGAAGCGTTGTCATCACAAGCACTCAATGTTCCTACTAACAAAATAAACATCAGAATTCCCAAAAGTTTTTTCATTAGAGAATCACATCCTTCGTTTCCGTTTTCTACTTTACTGCTTGAAAATATTAAAAGTTATCCTCTCCACCAACAATGACAGAGCGGTGAGAGCTCGTATAATTATCATAGCGGTTAGAGATTATCATTGTAAACAAAAAAGGTAAGCCGACCAGGTCAAAACCTGATTGACTCACCTTTAAACAGTCGATGTCACTTTTGATTTACATTCAGCTCCATCGACCAGGAACTGTCCGAACTTCCTGCACCTACATTCGATAAAGAAGACTTGCCGAATGATCTATATGAGGCTTAGTCGCCCTTATACCCTTGTGGTGAAAGTCAACATCGGCTCAAGGAGAAAAGGAAGGCCGACTAAGAACGCGGGCCAAGGCCCAACTCACGTCTCCCCCTAAAGGGGCATGTTTCCTTTATCTCATTGCGTCGAAGTCCAATTCGGCCGTTCCTAAACGGGCGATGTCACCTTTGATTTAATAAGCCTTCGCCCAAATAACCATCTCTTTCGCTGGTTTACCACAGCACACACAAGTTTCCGCTAACTTCTCTTGTTCAAAAGGAATACAGCGGGAGGTTGCGGTTGTTTCTTCTTGGATCTTCTCTTCACACGCTTCGTCTCCACACCACATTGCTTTTAGGAAACCGCCTTTTTCCTCAAGCATTTCTCTAAATTCTTCCATCGTTGTAACAGAAGTTGTCTTCTCGTTACGATGTGCGAGTGCCTTGTCGTAAAGGTTTTGCTGGACTTCATCAAGCAATTCCGGTAGACGCTTTTCCAGATCAGCAAGTGCGACAAATTCCTTCTCACCGGTATCACGGCGTACAAGGACAACTTGCTCCTTCTCAATATCTTTCGGTCCTAGTTCAATACGAACTGGGATTCCCTTCATTTCATATTCATTAAATTTCCAGCCTGGCATCTTGTCGCTTGCGTCAATATCGACACGAACAAGACCTTTGAGCTGATCACGCAAGTCATACGCTTTATCTAGTACGCCTTCCTTATGTTGTGCAACCGGAATAATCATCGCCTGTGTCGGAGCAATCTTCGGAGGTACAACTAAGCCGCGGTTGTCCCCGTGAACCATAATCAATGCTCCCATAATTCTTGTGGATAGCCCCCAAGATGTCTGGTGAACGAATTGACTATCCCCGTTCTCATCCAAGTACGTAATATCAAAAGCTTCTGCAAAGCCAGAACCGAAATGATGGCTCGTTCCAGATTGCAATGCTTTCCCGTCATGCATTAACGCTTCAATCGTTAACGTATATTTTGCTCCAGCAAATTTTTCACTCTCTGTCTTCTTTCCCTTATATACCGGGATCGCCATATAGTTTTCAACTAAGTCTGCATAAGTATCAAGCATTCTCGCTGTTTCAATTTCCGCATCTTTGTCTGTTGCATGTGCCGTGTGCCCTTCCTGCCAGTGGAATTCAGAAGAACGCAGGAATGGACGAGTTGTCTTCTCCCAACGCACGACGTTCGCCCACTGGTTATAGAGCTTCGGAAGATCGCGATACGAATGAATGTGCCTTGAATAATATTCACAGAACAATACTTCAGACGTTGGGCGGACAGCGATTCTTTCTTGCAGTTCTTCATCTCCGCCATGGGTCACCCAAGCTACTTCCGGCGCGAATCCTTCCACGTGATCTGCTTCTTTCTGCAGCCAGCTTTCTGGAATAAACAATGGGAACTGCACATTCGTATGGCCCGATTCTTTAATCATGCGATCCAATTCATCTTTAATATTTTCCCAAATCGCATACCCGTATGGACGGATAATCATCGTCCCTTTAATTAAACCGTAATCGACTAACTCGGCCTGTTTCACAACATCGGTATACCACTGTGCAAAGTCATCTTCCATCGCGGTAATCTTTTCCACAAAGTCTTTATTCTTTTTAGACAAATGAAACACCTCTTTACGTTATTTTAAGTATGTGTTCAAAAAGGAGGATAAAAAGGACCGAGGTCGGCTAAGTTCGCAACGTCCTGTTGCAATGCCGACACTAGCACGTCCTGTGCGTCGAAATTCGAGGCGGCGAAAGCTCCCGGCACCGGAATGTACGTTAGTAGGTACATGAGGAGCGGAAAAGCGAGCCAACGAGTTTCCACAGGAGGTGGTGAGTTCTACGTTGTCCACAGGACGTGGACGATCTTAGTAGAACCTCCCCTTTCGCGAAGTTTCATTTTTACCGGACTTTTTGAACAACCTCTTTTACCAATAAAAAAAGACCCCTATCATATAAAAAGGGACCTTCGTGTGGTGGTACCACCCTTATTTGCATGAAAAGTCATGCACACTTCCTTCGAATAACGGCTCTACACCGCGCACATCTTACAGACTGTCTCTTCGTCTATACGAAGTGCGAACTCAGACGGCAGGTTCTAACTTCTGTCTCCCGGAAATTCGCACCGACCATTTCCTCTCTGAAAAAGACAGCAAATTGTACTATTCCGCATCAACGTTTCCACATATTTTCTCTTTTCTAATATATAGAAAGTAGGGGGTAAAGTCAAGCTATCCCCCCTACTGAACCTTCTCTACTTTAATATCGAACGCATCGCCGTATTTCCGCTGGGCAGCATGATAGGTCGGCCCAACCATTTCGGTATACGTGAACCCATGATTGATTGCTGTTGTTACAAATTTCTTCGCATGCTCCACTGCATCTTCCACGGTTTCGCCCTTCGCAAGGTAAGCTGTAATTGCCGCAGAGTAAGAGCAACCCGCTCCGCTCGTATTAACTGTGTCAATACGCGGCGCTTCAAATAAAGTAAGTGTCTTCCCGTCATATAATACATCGACAGCAGGCCCATCCAGCCGGCCACCTTTCACGAGCACATACTTAGAACCAAGCTCATATAAGTCAATCGCTGCTTGTTTCAATGCTTCCACATTTGTTATCTCTCGCTCACCCAGCAGAAATCGCGCTTCTGGAATGTTCGGTGTAATAATGGTTGCAAGTGGGATAAGCCGCTTTTTCAACGCCTCAATTGCATCATCTTTCAAAAGCTTTGAATCAAGTTTCCCGACCATAACCGGATCAATAACAACCGATTTAATATCCGATTGTTCAATTAACCCTGCGACCACATCAATTACTTCTTTAGAGAATAACATCCCCGTTTTTAAGGCATCCGTCCCAACCTGGCGCATCGCAGTATCAAATTGTGCTTCGATTGCTTCTATCGTCTGCGGATGGACGTTTTTCCCTGTTTCCGGGTGTTTCCCAACGATAGCTGTAACAACACTCATTCCATAAACATCAAGTTCTTGGAATGTTTTTAAATCTGCTTGGATTCCCGCACTCCCGCCTGCTGCAGAACCCGCGATCGTAATAACTCTTGCAGGATATTCCATAAAGCATTACTCCTTTAATTTCAACTATCAATTATTTTAACACACGCTAAAAAATAATGAGAATAAAAAACCAGACAATCATTACGAACTGTAAAATCACTTTTGCGAACGATCCACCCAAAAATCCGATCAACGATCCAATCGAAGCCCGGAATGCCTCATTTACCGTGCGCTTCATCAACATTTCTACGATGAACACAACAAGAAATGGGACATAAATAATTCCAAAGGGCGGTGTAATAAAGGAACCGATAATAACAGCAACGGCAGCCGCGCGTTCCCCTGCTTTACTGCCCCCGAACCGTTTCACAAAGTAACTGTTGGCAATGATATCGGAACTGATTAGCAGAATCGTTATCACAATCATTGCAAGCCAAAATAACGTATTCAGTTCGCCACTGTCAATACCAAAGTGAAAAATTATGAAACCTAACCAGATAAGTAGTACGGATGGAATAATCGGAAATACAATCCCGATGAAGCTACCGATAAATAATAAGACGATGACGATCCAAAGGATAATTTCCATGAAAGGACACTCCCATTCTATCTATTAACTACGGTGTAACTGGCTAGTAACAGCCCGATTGGTTCAACTCAACAAACTTCAGTGGATTAAAAAATGCACATTAAATGAAAGTCCAATTTATTACGCACTAACGGTCTGTAATATCCCCATCTCTAAAAATGGGTTAAGCTCAAGATGTGAAGGTGGGGGATATACAGTCCGTAAATCCCTGATTCTGTTCAACTAACATTCAGCCGGGGGAGATAAGGAAACCCCCACCGAATGAAGTTTCACTTTAACTTTTTTCTTATTTCAATCTTAATGACTCTTAGCTTCTCTGTCCATATTATTTTTATTCTCTTAAAAGTAAATCTCGGGGAAACCTGCGTAAATGAGATGATATGGAAGGATGTTTTTGTATATCCAAATGAGGTATGGATTATTCCGAAATTTGAAGGCTAACCGATTTTTTTCTCATTTTATCATGTTTGAGAGAAAACATGTTTATCGGTACCATTGTAACAACATTAAAATATAGAGTGCTTTTTTACCCGATGTTTTTATTATGAACAAAAGGGAATAGAAGTATCAAAATTCTTAGGAGGTCAATAGCAACGTGAAACGATTAGGGGTTTTAGTTTTAGTGGGCTTATTAGTTTTACTTGCAGCATGTGGTTCTGATAATGGAAATGGTGACGGTGCAGGTAAATTAGAAGCATTAAAAGAAAGCGGTACCGTAACAGTCGGCTTCGCTAACGAAGCACCATATGCTTATGAAGATAATGGTGAATTAAAAGGGGCTGCCGTAGATATTGCACAAGCAGTATTCGAAGAGCTTGGTATTGAAAATATGGATTCACAGTTAGCTGATTTCAGTCAATTGATTCCAGGTGTTCAAGCTGGACAATTTGATGTTGTAACAGCCGGCATGGCAATACAACCTGCACGCTGTGAGAACGCACTATTCGCCGAACCGGAAATGCAATACGGGGAAGGCTTAGTTGTACCAGCAGGAAACCCGAATGATATTCATAGTTACAAAGATATAGCGGATAATCCAGATTTAACTGTCGTGGTCATGGAAGGCGCAACAGAGATTGGTTTCTTACTGGATGAAGGTGTTAGTGAAGATCAAATCACGACTGCTTCAGACATCCCATCTACTTTCTCGGCCGTTCAAGCTGGTAGAGCGGATGCAACAACCGGCACCGAAATGACGGTAAGAATGGCGCTTGAATCGTTTGATTCCGATGATCTTGAGTTTGTAGAGTCATTTGAACAACCCGATATTGAAGGTGTGCCAAGTTACGGCGCTGCTGCCTTCAGTCTAGATAATGAAGAATTACGTGATGCTTACAATGAGGTATTAGCAGAATTAAAAGAAGATGGAACCGTTGCAGAGCTACTTGAAGCGAATGGATTTAATGGTGAAACAAACTTTGTAGCAGATGGAGAAGTGACGACAGAGCAAGTGTGTAATGGTGAAGAGTAAACGTATCCGTTCACTTCAAGAACGAATAATGCAGTAACTTCATAAGGTCCGGTTCCTATCCAGGGCTGGACCTTTATTTTTTCGCGTGAATATGGAAGCGTACAACAATCTATTACAAGATAAATAAGGAGTGATTATCATTAATGCAGTAATCGAGGTTTTTCCTCAAATTGCACGAGGTCTTGGTGTAACCATTACAGTTCTAATTGCTGCGTCCCTATTAGCCTATATAATGGCCTTTGTTGCCGGACTCTCTAAACTATCAAATAATGTATTCATTCGTAAAGCGACCGGGTTTTACGTGGAAATCTTCCGTGGAACCTCACTTATTGTTCAATTGTTTTGGCTTTACTATGCAATTCCGATGCTATTTAATATACCACTCGGTACCAACTGGTGGATCGGGGTCATCGCAATCGGACTGAACTATGGTGCATATCTTTCAGAAGTGGTTCGCTCGTCCATCGTTGCAGTAGATAAGGGACAAACAGAAGCGGCTATTGCCCTTAACATGACAAGTTTCCAACGTATGCGACTTATTATTTTTCCGCAAGCAGTTCGCATGATGCTCCCTGAGTTTGGTAATTATACGATACTCATGTTGAAAAGTACTTCGCTCGTTTCCTTGATTGGTTTACGGGATATCCTCTATTATGGAGATATTATCCGAAGTACGAATGCATCGATTACCCCGCTTGTTTATACATTAGTACTCGTGCTCTACTTCCTCCTTGCTTTACCATTAATTTGGTTGACAAGGAAAGGAGAAGGTATTGCAAAGAAAGGGGTAGCTAGTTCATGAACACAACCTATTGGAGTTGGGATAGATTTTTTGAAGCACTCCCTTTCATTTTAGACGGTTTAGGCTTGACAATTTTCCTAACCATTTCCTGTTTCATATTTGCGCTCGTCTTTGGATTCGTTTGGACATTCTTAAGAAGAATACCGAATCGACCATTTAACTGGATTGTATCGTGGGTCATGGAATTTATCCGTACAACCCCGCCACTTGTACAGTTATTCTTCATTTATTATGCATGGCCGGTCATGCCTCTAGTCGGTACAACATTAAGCCCAGTGCAAAGTGCTATTCTTGGTCTAGGACTTCACTACAGCACCTATATTTCCGAAATCTATCGCTCAGGAATTGAAAGTGTTGAAAAAGGACAATGGGAAGCAGCTCAGGCACTTAACCTTAGCACCCTCGATAAATGGAGAAAAGTCATTTTACCACAGGCGATTCCGCCAACAGTACCGATGCTTGGAAACTACTTTATTATTTTATTTAAAGAGGTACCACTTGTTTCAACAATTAGTGTCGCTGAAATCTTATTGTTAGCGAACACATACGGAGCGAGGAATTGGGCTTATCTAGAGCCACTTACAATTGTAGGTATTATATTCCTGCTTCTAAGCTATCCTTCCTCCATACTGATTCGGAAGCTGGAAGATAGGATGAACACAAGATTCGATAAAAATGCATTAGCCAAAAGTTCATAGAGGAGAAGTGATGAGAAAATGACTGCACCTATTGTACAATATCGGGATGTTTGTAAATCATTTGGCGATGTTGAAGTATTAAAAGGTATTAATTTAGATATCAATCCAGCGGAAAAAGTTGCAGTAATCGGACCGAGTGGTTCCGGTAAAACAACGATCATCCGCTTATTGATGACACTCGAAGAACCAACCTCAGGAGATATTATCGTTAGCGGGGAAAATTTATGGAAAATGGAAAAGAACGGGGATATGGTACGCGCTAATGAGCACCATTTACGTAAAGTACGTGGTGACATTGGCATGGTTTTCCAGCATTTTAATCTATTTCCGCATATGACAATTCTGGAAAACTGTATGACGGCTCCGATTCATGTAAAGAAAGAAAACAAAGAAGAAGTACGAAAGCGTGCAATTGAAATGCTTGAAAAAAAAGCCAGCTCTCTGGTGGTCAAAAGCAGCGTGTCGCGATGGCAAGGGCTGTTGTCATGCGTCCGAAGATCATGCTCTTTGACGAGGTCACTTCAGCCCTTGACCCCGAGCTTGTCGGCGAGGTGCTGGAAGTGATCCGCGACCTTGCCCAGCATGAGGATATGGCGATGGTGCTCGTGACGCATGAAATGGACTTTGCATTAGATATCGCGGATAAAGTACTCTTCCTTGATGAAGGTGTCATTGCAGAGCAAGGATCAGCAAAAGAAGTAATTGAGCATTCACAAAATGAACGATTACAAAGCTTTTTAAGCAGATTCCGCAGCTAACTTGACTGCGAACACAAAACCACCAGATGCCAGCAATAATAAGGCATCCGGTGGTTTTTTATCGTTATGTTACTGTTTTTCTTCTCCTATAATCCGGACTTCCCTTTCAAGGGCTACTCCGAATTTCTCATATACTGTCGCTTGCACATGTTCGATCAGCTTAATATACTCGTTTGCTGTTGCATCATCGACATTCACGATGAAACCGGCATGCTTTGTGGAAACCTGTGCGCCGCCAATCTGGACGCCTTGGAGATTGCTGTCCTGAATAAGCTTTCCAGCGAAATAACCGGGCGGACGCTTGAAAACACTCCCGCAAGATGGATATTCGAGGGGTTGCTTCGATTCCCGCTTCTCCGTCAAATCATCCATTACAGCTTTTATCTCCTCATAAGCGCCTTCCTTTAAATCAAAAGTCGCCTCAAGAACGATATAGCCGTTATCCGGAATGTTACTTGTACGATAATTTAGATCCAGTTCGTCCGCTTGCAATGTCTTCAGTTCCCCGTCTTTCGTGCAGACGAGGGCACTTCTAAGGACGTCCTTCACTTCCCCGCCATAAGCACCTGCGTTCATATACAACGCACCACCGACAGAACCAGGGATACCGCAAGCAAATTCAAGTCCAGACAGCCTTTCTTGTAATGCATACCTGGAAGTATCAATAATTCTTGCACCACTTTCCGCAATAACCGCGTCACCTTCTCGTTTAATCGAACAAAGTTTCTGCAAGTTCATGACGATCCCACGGATGCCACCATCCCGGACAATCAGGTTCGACCCATTGCCAAGTAAGGTGAAATCGACATCTTCTTTATTCGCAAGGCGCACAATCTCCTGCACTTCACCATAGTTCTCCGGCGTCACATAATAATCGGTTTTCCCACCAAGTTTTGTATACAGATGTTCCTTTAATGGCTCATCTTTTAATACATTTTCTTTTGCTGTTATACGAATTAATTTATCATAAATCGAATCCTTCATCGTCAATGCCTCTCATCCTTTTATCACAAATTCCTTTTACGTTAATCACGCATTAACGGTCTGTAATATCCCCTTATCTAAACGTGAGGGAAACCTAAAATGTAAGGGGGATTAACAGTCCGTAAATACCTGATTCTGTTCAACTAACATTCAGCGGGGGTGGTAAGGATACTCCACTGAATGAAGTTTCACTTTATCAAATTTTACTCGCTTCTATAGTGTAAGATATTGTGATAAATCTTGCCACAAAAATCATTAAATTATTTGATCAATCCGATGAAATTCAGGCCTGCCAGCCGTATACGTTGCAACATATTCAAATCCGGCCTCTTTCAAATTCAGAAGTGCTTCCGGAAATGCAAAAGCCAACGTATCCGGCACGTGGGAGTCGGAACCTAAAGTAATGATTTCCCCGCCACATTCTTTATACAGCTTTAATATATCAAGGCTCGGCATACCGCTATCAAGCCCGTATCTTGTACCGGATGTATTAATCTCAATTCCTTTCCCTGCCGGAATAATTTCCGCAAAGATTTCCCGGATAATTTCATGGAAATTACGCTTACTTTTCTCCGTCGTATAGCGTTTCACCAGGTCCAGGTGCCCGAGAATACTAAATTGCTTATATTCCTTTATACAGTCAAGCAGCTCCTGGTAGTAAATCTCATATGCCTCGTCCACTGTCTTCCCTTCGAAAAACGCTCCAGAGTGTAAATCTTTCCTTTCTGTCGCATGCACCGAAACAATGACGAAATCAAACACTTCTTCCTTCATCATGCTTTCATATTGATGAAGAACATGCGGTTGGAGTCCAATTTCCACTCCTTTTTTAACCCGCATCCTTCCTTCGTATTTCTCCTGAAGCTCTTTAATCTTCCTATCATACTCTTTTAAGTCAAATTCGAAAATCCAATCTTTATCTGGATAATCATAATCGATATGATCGGTGAAACAAATTTCTTGAAGTCCTAAGTCAATAGCTTTTTCAATTGTTTTCTCCATTGGTGTGTCACAATCTGCGGAGAATGTACTATGCATGTGATAATCAAACACGAATCCTCGCTCCTTTATTCTTGTCCTTCTGTTAATCTATTATTTTATCACGTATTAACGGTCTGTAATACCCCACTGAATGAGTTTCACTTTATAATAATTTACGAAAGAATGAATTGACTTTCTTCTTCATAATTATTATAATACTATATAACTTTAATTAGATGAAGTGATAAAGCATTAAATTGATACAATAAATAATAATGTTTCAGAGGGAAGGAGATTTGCATGCGACAAAATAAGGAGAAATTAAGCAACCAAGCGGTCCAGAGTTATAAAATCAAAAGCCAGCTCATCCGTAAATTAAGAACAAGGTTCGCCACGTACGGTTATGAACAAGTGCATACACCTGCTTTTGAAGACTATGATACGTATGCCTCCATTCAGAAGACAGTGAATAAGGATGAAATGATTAAGGTGATTGACCGCAGCGGGAAAGTGCTCGTTCTCCGCCCTGACGGCACAATACCAATTACTCGATTGACTGCCTTAGACCGAGAGATTAATGGGAGTGAACAGCGGCTATTTTATATTTTCAATGTATACGGGGAACAGAATAGTAATGGAACGAATAAAGAGAGCACACAAGCTGGCGTCGAGTTGTTCGGTAACAAGCGACCAGAAGCGGATGCGGAAGTCATCGCCTTAGCCGTCCATACATTAAAGGAAATCGGTTTTGACAATTTTAAACTGGAAGTCGGGCATGCAGGATTCTTCAAGGAATTGGTGGATCAGGCAAACCTTGCGGAAAATGAATTACAGCAATTGCAGGAATTAATCCAGTCAAAAAACTTGGCGGAAATGGAACCATTTTTAAAGCAGCTCCAAATTCGTGATGAATTACAAGAAGCACTCTACGCGATTCCCCTACTTTATGGAAATCCGCAAGCAGTTCTGGAGGAAACGAAAGCGATTATTAAAAACGAACGCATGCAAGAAGTTTTAAATAATTTAAAAGATGTAATAGAGGTCCTTACCGATTATGACCTGTTAGAGCATTTGACACTAAATCTCGGGTTAATCAATAATATGCATTATTATACCGGCGTTATTTTCCAAGGATTCGTTGAAAACATTGGAAAACCAGTCCTAATGGGCGGGCGTTATGATCAGCTTGCGGAACAATTCGGTAAAGCAATGCCGGCGATCGGGTTTGCCTATAAGGTCGATGTCGTCCTTGAAGCACTTAAGCAGCATCAACTAATCAAAGACGATAACAACCCGCCATTACAAATTTACTATGTTCCAGAAGAAAGACGAAATGCATTTTCGGCGGCAAAACTACTCAGGGAACAAGGCTATGCTGTCATTACAAAGCCATTTGCCAAGAATGCACAACAGGCTGGAATCCTCTTTCAATCAAATGGGAGAGTTATTGTAAATGGAAATGAGCAGCAAGTGGAAACAAATGAGGAATTGCTTAACCTTGCAGAACTAGCAACAGGAGGTGTCTAATATGGAAAAACTCACCATTGCCCTCTCAAAGGGGAGGCCAGCAAAACATACAATCGAAACACTAGAAGCGGCTGACATGCAGTTCATTGATTTCCATGAAAAGAGTCGGAAACTCGTATTCTACAATGTCGACGAGTCAATTAAATTAATCTTTGTAAAAGCGGTCGATGTGCCGACCTATGTGGAAAGAGGTGCAGCTGACATCGGGATTGTCGGTAAAGACAATATCTTAGAATCGAGAGCAGAAGTGTATGAACTGCTTGATCTTGGTATCGGAAAATGTAAATTTTCTGTTGCGGGCTTCCCCAATTATTCGATAGACGCGAACCGGCCACTCACCGTAGCAACGAAATATCCCAATGTTGCCGAGAAGCATTTCAGCCGGAAGGGACAGGAAATTGAAACAGTGAAATTAAATGGTTCCGTTGAGCTGGCTCCGCTTATTGGTCTAGCTGATGTTATTGTCGATATCGTCGAAACCGGCAACACGTTAAAGGAAAATGGACTCACGGTACTGGAAGACATTGATGATATTAGTACCCGCTTAATTGTAAATAAAGCTAGCTTCGCGACAAAAGCGACGGAAGTAAGAAGCTTTATCGATCAACTAAACAATGCATTGGAGAGAACACCATGAAAATAATCACTGCAGAAGAGTTTGCTAAAAAGTGGAACGACCGAACAGAGATTGACACAAATGAAGCGGCTCTCGATGAAACGGTGCTCGAAATTATTCGCACGGTTCGAGAGAAAAAAGATGCTGCTTTATATGCGTATACGGAGCAATTTGACGGAGCAACGCTTGATGACCTCCTCGTACCCGAAGAAGAATTTTCCGAGGCTGAAAAAATTGCAGCGCCAGAGCTTGTCACTGCTTTAAAAGAAGCCGCAGAAAATATCCGCAATTACCACTCAGAGCAAAACGAAAAGTCATGGATGATTTCACAGGATAAAGGGATTCTACTCGGTCAGAAAGTAACCCCAATTGAACGTGTTGGTGCTTACATCCCTGGTGGGAAAGCCGCCTACCCATCGACGGTATTAATGACGATTATTCCAGCGCAAATCGCCGGAGTGGAAGAGATTACAATTACGACGCCGCCGGACAAAGACGGAAAAGTGAATCCGTACGTCCTTCTTGCTGCGAAACTCATTGGGGTGGAAAGGATTTATAAAGTTGGCGGTGCCCAGGCTATTGCAGCGCTCGCTTACGGTACAGAAACTATAAAACGAGTCGATAAAATCGTCGGACCAGGAAATGCATATGTCGCCCGGGCGAAAAAATGGGTATACGGCACCGTCGGCATCGACATGATCGCCGGACCAAGTGAAATTTGCGTTATTGCGGATGCAGAAGCGAATCCCCGTTATGTCGCGGCTGACTTGTTATCTCAAGCAGAACACGATGAATCTGCAAGTGCCATTTGTGTTACGACAAGCAAAGAACAGGCAGTGGCTATTCAAAAGCAAGTTGCCGAGCAAACGGAAAAATTAGAACGGAAAGAGATTATCCAAGCATCAATTGAAACGAACGGAAAAATAATCATTGCGAAAGATTTGACTGAAGCGGCAAATGTATCCAATAAAATCGCCCCAGAGCATTTAGAATTGATGGTTGAGCACCCTATAGAACTCTTGCCAAAAATTAAGCATGCCGGAGCAATTTTCTTAGGAAACTATTCCCCCGAACCGCTCGGAGATTATTTCGCCGGACCGAACCATACGTTACCAACAAGTGGAACAGCCCGCTTCGCCTCCGGACTCGGTGTCTATGATTTTGTTACACGCTCAACAATCATCAGCTATCCACAAGAGGCGTTCGTTGCTGCAAGTGAGTCGATTAAGACATTAGCAACAGTAGAAGGATTAACAGCCCATGCCAATTCCATCCAAGTGAGAAAGGACGAATTATGATGCGCACATTTGAAATATCAAGAGATACATCAGAAACAAAAATCAACCTCAAATTGAATATCGACGGAAAAGGGAATAGCGAAATCGTTAGCGGTATCGGCTTTTTTGACCATATGTTAACCGCGATGACGAAGCATGGATTATTTGACTTAAAAGTAAAATGTGATGGAGACTTGGAAGTAGACCAGCACCATACTGTAGAAGATATCGGTATCGCGCTTGGCCAAGCATTCCGGGAAGCACTCGGAACGAAAGAAGGAATCACGCGATATGCGCACGTAACATCGCCAATGGATGAGGCATTAGCAACTGTTGCCCTCGATATTAGTAACCGTTCCTATCTCGTCTATAATGTAGAAGGTTTAAAGGACAAAGTCGGTAATTTTGATACTGAGCTGGTGGAAGAGTTTTTCCAGGCCTTTGCAAGTAATTCTGGAATTACGCTACATATCAATCTGGCGTATGGACGGAACAGCCACCATATTATTGAAGCAATTTTTAAAGGATTCGGCCGTGCTCTAGATCAAGCAACATTGAAAAATGCACGTATTGAAGGAATTCCATCAACCAAAGGTGTCTTATAGAGGAGAGGAGATTATTCATGATTTTATTCCCAGCTATTGATATTCTTGGCGGCAAATGTGTCCGCCTTACGCAAGGTGATTATAATAAAGAGAAAATTTACAGTGAACAACCAGTCGAGGTAGCAGCTGACTGGGAGCAAAAAGGGGCAGCATTCATCCATATCGTCGATCTCGACGGTGCGAAAACTGGAAGGTCTGTTAACAAGGAACTGATTGCTGAAATCGCCCGAACTGTTTCCATTCCCATTCAAGTCGGTGGTGGCGTTCGTTCCATCGAAGTCATTGAAGATTATTTAGAAAATGGTGTGAGTCGTGTCATCATCGGCACAGCCGCCATTCAAAACAAAGTGTTTTTACAAGAGGCGATTGAGCAGTTCGGTGAGAAAATTGCTGTCTCTATCGATGCCCGCAATGGTTTTGTTGCAACAGATGGCTGGACAAAGGAAAGTACGGTAAAAGCACTCGACCTCGTGAAGGAGCTTGAGGCAACCGGTGTGAAGACGATCGTTTATACGGATATTTTAAAAGACGGAATGCTGCAAGGACCGAATTTCGAGGAGCTTGAGGCAATCAATGAGGCAACTACCATTGATGTCATTGCTTCCGGCGGGGTGACGACGGAAGCAGATGTACGTAAATTGGCGGAGAAAGAAATGTACGGAGCGATAATCGGCAAAGCTCTATATGACGGCACTCTTGATTTTACTCGCTTAGTCGATCCGGTTGGTAAAGAATATGTCGACTAAAAAAATCATTCCCTGCCTCGATGTGAAGAACGGCCGAGTCGTCAAGGGACAACAATTTCAAAACATTCAAGAAGTCGCCGAGCCCGTAGAACTTGCTAAGCGCTATAACAAGTCCTTAGCAGATGAGCTTGTTTTATATGATATTACAGCCTCCGTTGAGAAGAGAAATATTTTCCTTGATATCGTTGAAAACATCGCCGCCGTCATTGATATTCCGTTTACAGTAGGTGGTGGTATACGCACCGTCCAGGATATTGAAAAAGTTTTACAAGCTGGAGCGGATAAAGTATCGATCAATAGTGGAGCCATTGGAAATCCAGCATTCATTCAGGAAGCAGCAGAAGCATTCGGCAGCGAGAAAATCGTCTTTGCCCTTGATACAAAAGAAGTCTCTCCAGAAAAATGGAACGTTTTTTCCAGCGGAGGACGAAGCGATACTGGAATCGATGCGATCGAGTGGGCCATCAAAGGAGCGAACCTCGGAGCCGGTGAGATTGTTGTCAATGCGATTGATGACGACGGTGCAAAAACAGGTTATAATCTCGCGCTAACGAAAAAAATTGCGGAAGCCGTGGCTGTTCCCGTTGTTGCTAGCGGCGGGGCGGGAACATACGAACATTTTAAAGATGCTTTGACCGATGGCAGAGCAACTGGTGCCCTTGCAGCTTCAGTCTTCCATTACGGTGAAATTGATATCCCAGAACTTAAAGCATATCTCGAACAAGAAAATATAGACGTAAGGAGAGGTAACTAAAATGAGCGTGCAACCAGATGATTTAACCTATGACGATCAAGGACTCCTTCCTGCCATTGTACAGGATGCAGCAAGCGGGAAAGTACTGACCCTTGGCTTTATGAATAAGGAATCCCTTGAGAAAACATTGGAGACGGGAGAAACATGGTTTTATTCAAGATCCCGAGAAACCCTTTGGAATAAAGGAGAAACATCCGGTAACAAACAACTCGTACAGAAAATCAGCTATGACTGTGACAAAGATGCCTTATTAGTACAGGTACAGCCTTTAGGACCTGCTTGTCATACGGGTGAAGATACATGCTTTTATCAAACAATGACCGAGACGGAATTACCAATTTTCGATATCATCCCACAAGTGATTGCAAAGATTAAAGATCGCAGGAACAATCCAGTACCAGGTGCTTACACGACGTATTTATTTGATAAAGGGATCGATAAGATGCTGAAAAAAGTCGGCGAGGAATCGAGTGAAGTCATTATCGCGGCGAAAAATGAGGATAAACGTGAACTGACGGCAGAGATTTCCGACCTCCTCTATCACCTGCTCGTAGTGATGGAAGAGTCTGGTGTGGCACTAAGTGATATTAAAGCGGAACTCATGGAAAGACATTTAGAAAAGGAAGGACAAAATCGTGAGTAAGTTTTGGAGTAATGCAGTAAAACGAAGTAACCCATATATTCCAGGCGAACAAGTGAACAATCCGGAAATCATCAAATTGAATAGAAATGAGAATCCATATCCTCCCTCCCCACTCGTTCTTAAAGCGATTAAAAAGGAAGTCGGTCAATCACTTCGACTCTACCCCAGCCCGACTGTTGATACGTTGAGGGAGGAAATTGCTAACCTTTACGACTTAGGGAAGGAAAATGTGTTTATCGGAAATGGTTCCGATGAAGTACTCGCTTTTTCCTTTATGGCCTTCTTTGAACCTGGGCAAGCGATTCGTTATCCGGATATTTCCTATAGCTTCTATCCGGTCTATGCAAAGTTATTTGATATTCCGGTTGAAGAAATTCCCTTACAGGACGACTTTTCTATCAAGCCAAGTGATTATTATGATTCAGAAGGCGGTGTGATTTTCCCGAATCCGAATGCACCGACGAGTTTGTACCTTAACTTGGCAGGTATTGAAGAGATTTTGCGACATAATCAAGACCGCATCGTAATTGTGGATGAAGCTTATATCGATTTTGCCGAAGAATCCGCGGTTGGATTGCTCAAGAAATACGATAATTTACTCGTCATCCAAACAATGTCAAAATCCCGTGCCCTTGCTGGTCTGCGCTTAGGATTCGCCCTTGGCTCACCCGAATTGATTGAAGGACTCGTGCGTATCAAGGATTCCTTCAACTCCTATACAATCGACCGTTTAGCTATTGCCGGCGGGGTTGCAGCAATAAAAGACAAAGCATATTTTACAGAGAAGAAGGAAAAGGTTATTGCGACCCGAAGCTGGGTAACAGAAGAATTGGAAAAGCGCGGATTCACTGTTCTACCTTCCCAGACGAACTTTTTATTTGTCACCCATCCGGAGAAAGATGCGGCGCGGCTGTACGAACAATTAAAAGAAAATCTTATACTAGTCCGTTACTTCAACAAACCGGAAATCGCGAACTTCATCCGTATTACCATCGGGACAGATGAAGAGATGAAGACATTCTTTCATGTATTAAATCGGTTGGAAAACTTTTAATAAAGTGAAACTTCATTCAGTGGGGAATTCCTTCCCTCCCCACTGAATGTAAGTTGAACAGAATCAGGTATTTACGGACTGTATATCCCCCACTTTAACATTTTGGTTTTCCCTCATGTTTAGAAGTGGGGGTATTACAGACCGTTAATACATGATAAAAGATGCAGCACTCTTATGATTCAAGTGCTGCATCTTTTTTCTTAGATATGAATTACAAAATAGAAATACTGTGGATAAATAACTAAAGATGCTAGTATTAGCCACGTCCGGCTCCAGCCCCACACTCCTCCAATCAATAAGTCAACATCAACTCACTGCCGTTCGTTGTGTTTCCTTTATCTCATTCCGGAGTGCTCCAGTTTGTACGTTGCTAAACGGGCGCTTACGCCTTTGTTTTAGATATGTTTTTCAATTTCTGCTTCTTCTTTCAGTTCAGCAATTCGGTTTTCAAGAAGTTCACTTTGCTTTTGCTCAGCAAGTGACTGTCTGATCATATCTTCAACTTCTTCCAGTTCACCGACTTCTTCACTTTCTTCTTTCAGCAGATTATACTGTTCTTCTACTTCTTTGTCCGTTACTTCAGCTTCAAATTCCTCTTCAATGTACTTAATTGTAATTAAATCATTCGTCAACTGGGTACGGAATTCTTCTTCGGATAGATCATATTCCTTAAGCAGTGTATCAATTGCTTCCTCTCCATTTGTCTCAATGATACTGTCAATTTCTTCTTGAGTATCCTCTTCGGTTACTTCAATTCCACTATCAAGAGCGTCTTGGCGAATTAATTCCTGTTCTGTGATAATGTCAATCGTCTCATTTTTTAGCGTATCAAGATCACTGACATCTTGCCCATACATATGGTACATTGTCTTTAGTTGTCTATATATATTATTGTATTGCTCGCCAGTAACTTCGTCGCCATTGATGCTCACAACGACTGTATCGGCGTCAACTTTCTCGTCTTCGGTGATTTCAACTTCTTCCTGTTGCTGTGCTTCATTTTCTTTTTCAGCTGCTGGGTCATCGGCTTTATCTGCGTCATCTTTACCACAAGCTGCTAACATAAGTGTTAGAACAAGCGTGAAGATGAGCAGCATTTTTTTCTTCATAAAAATATTTCCCTCCTAATTGGTCTTTCTCTAGTAAACCACAAATCGGTACCTGATTTCAATTAAAAAAGCAACCTCTTCATCGATAGAAGAGGTTGTTTTTCAAGTAATGGGTTGAATACCTAGGAAAATCTGTAATGAAATGGATATTTGTTTATTCGATTGTTTCGTCGATTTGTTTAGCCATTTCAGATACGGATACAAGTCCGCCGCCTGATAGGTACCAGAACTCTGGGTTCAAATAATGGATATTGTCATTTTTATATGCGTTCGTATTTTCTACTAGCTCGTTTTCAACAAGTTGTTTCGCACTTTCTGACTCGGAACCACCAACAACAGCTCCACGGTCAATGACATAAAGAATATCCGGATTCTGTTCCATAACGTACTCAAAGGAAACATTCATACCGTGAGTCGATGCTTCAATGTTTTCATCTATCGGTTTAACTCCGAATACATCGTGGATAATACCGAAACGAGAGCTTGGACCATAGGCACTGATTTTGTCATCATTAGCTAAGATGATTAATGCTTTTTCGTCACTTGCTTCAGCTCTTTCGTTCAAATCGGCAATAATGTCATCAATTGCTGTCAATTCCTCTTCTACTTCTGCTTCTTTATCAAAAATCTGACCTACCGTTTCCATGTTATTTTTGAATGAATTCATGTAATCTCCATCATCTACACCAAGGTGAATGGTTGGTGCAATTTCAGCAAGTTGATCATATAGGGAAGCTTGACGACCCGAAATAATGATTAAATCTGGATCAATCTCAGAGATCTTCTCAAAATCTGGCTCTTTCAGGCTACCAATATTCTCATATTCATCTGATTCGAAAGTATCCAAATAGCTTGGAAGTGTACCACCTTTTGCCACACCTGTAACACTTTCTACACCAAGTTTATCTAATGTATCTAGGATACCAAAGTCAAATACTACAACTGATTCTGGGTTTACAGGAACTTCTGTTGTATCTAGTTCATGCTCAACTGTAACTGTTCCAGCGGCGGCTTCTCCCCCTCCGCCTCCTATTTCTTCTGTATCGGTGTCTGTATTTGTTTCAGCACCTTTATTATCATCATCCGAACCGCAAGCGGCTAGGAATAGAAGGATCAATCCAATCATTAAAGCATACGTAAATTTCCTCATAAGTAGTTACTCCCTTTTGTACAATTTTTAAGCTTATTTAAAAAGCTTATATATAATTATTAACTATAGCTATATCATTCCATGCAGTAGTAGGGAGATAAAGTGAAACTTCATTCCGTGGGGAATTCCTTACTCCCACTGAATATTAGTTAAACAGAATCAGGTATTTACGGACTGTATATTCCCACCTTGATATTTTGGTTTTCCCTCTTGTTTAGAGGAAGGGGGTATTACAGACCGTTAATACGTGATAAGGGTAATATTTATTTTTCATTCGACTCCACATGTCCGTTTCTCTATAAACATATATCATTACTATACATCCTTGCCCCCTTTTCTCTCATGGATTCGAAATCGGAACAGGAGTAATCATTTTATTTGAAGCAAAATCATTTACCTCATCCGTAAAATACGATAAGATAAAGATAGTCATGTTCCCTTGACACGAATTTTTAGGTTGCCGCCTATTGTGTCAGGGGGATTTTTTTCACCTTTTCTACCCCATGCTTCATGTTCAAATATAACTATTAGTAATAAAAACAAATTCGCTGGCTGTCAATTTCTCGAATGTCTATGTCCATATCGTAAATTTCTTTCAGGACACATCGGTCAATGACATCACAGGCACGGCCTTGCTTTACAATCTTCCCGTCTTTTAGTGCAACAATATGATCAGAATAACAGGAAGCAAAGTTGATATCATGAATGACAATCACAATTGTTTTTCCCATCTCATCGACTAAGCGACGCAGGGTTTTCATGATTTGGCTTGCGTGACGCATATCCAAGTTGTTCAGTGGCTCGTCAAGCAGGATATATTCGGTATCTTGGGCAACCGTCATCGCGATATGTGCACGTTGACGCTGACCTCCAGAGAGCTGGTCTAAAAATTTATCTTGAATCTCTTCAAGTTCTAAATAAGCAATTGCTTCATCGACTTTCTCCCAGTCCTCTTTTTTCAACTTTCCTTGTGAGTAAGGGAAGCGGCCAAAGGAGACAAGTTCACGAACAGTAAGTTTCAAGTTGATTGTATTTGACTGTTTTAAAATCGAAATCTTCTTCGCTAATTCATTATTCTTCGTTTTGAATACATCTTTCCCGTCAATGGTAATGTCACCATCATCTTTTGCAATTAAGCGGCTAATCATTGAAATAAGCGTACTCTTACCTGCACCATTCGGGCCAATGAAAGAGGTGATCGTGCCCTTTTTAATCTTCAGGGACACATCTTCTATAATCTGCCTGCTACCAAACGATTTAAAAACATTTTTCAAATCTACCATGATTTATTCTCCTTTAACAAAAGATAAATGAAGTAAACTCCACCAATAAAGTTAATGATGACACTTACAGTCGTACTGAAAGTGAATACTTTTTCCACAAGGAACTGCCCACCAAGTAAAGCGATAATACTAATGAATACAGAACCTAATATAATGTAAAAATGACGATATGTCTTCATCAATTCATAAGCTACGTTAACGACGAGTAGGCCAAGGAATGTAATCGGCCCAATTAATGCAGTTGCGACAGAGATGAGAATCGCTACGACGATGAGGAGCCGTTTCACAACATAGTCGAACGGTACACCTAAATTAATGGCATCGTCCTTCCCTAAAGCGAGAACATCCAAATACTTGTAAAATCTCTTAAAATATAAAAGCACAAGTGCGATGATGAGAATCGAAATATAGACGAGGTTGCGATCCACATTATTGATACTCGCAAACATCCGGTCCTGGGCAATTCCGAATTCATTCGGATCAATCAAGACCTGCATAAAGTCAGTGAAACTTCCAAAGAATGTACCGAGAATCATTCCGACTAATAGAAGGAAGTAAATATTATTACCTTCGCCTCTAAATAGGAAGCGATACAACACAAGAGAAAATAATATCATTGCACTTATAGATATTAAATAATTTAGGCCACTATTCATCATGACGATGGAATTAGCACCAAAGATAAAGATAATAACGGTTTGTATGAGCATGTACAGGGAATCTAGTCCAAGTACACTTGGTGTTAGAATCCGGTTGTTCGTAATAGTCATAAAGACGACGGTAGCAAATGCAATCGCTCCGCCAGTCAGAATGATCGCTCCTACTTTCATAATTCGTCTCGGGAGGATGTAATCAATATTTCCAGTCAGATCATAAAATACATATAATAACGCGAGTGATACGGAGATGATGGCTAGAATGATTGTTTTTGATTTATAACCCATATTTCTTTCTCCTTAGCAGCAGGTAGATGAAAATTCCACTACCTATCACCCCAACGGTTAAGCTGATTGGAATTTCATATGGATAAATAATCAACCTGCCGATCACATCACAGAAGAGGACGAACACTGCCCCTAACAATGCGGTATGAACTAATGTGTTTTTCAAATGATCTCCCTGGTAAATGGCAACTATATTCGGGATAATCAAGCCAAGAAACGGAATGACTCCCACCGACAACACAACCGATGCTGTCACAAGTGCACTAATGATTAATCCGATATTGACGATTTGGCGATAATTCAACCCTAGACTCCTCGAGAAATCCTCTCCCATGCCCGCAATCGTAAATTTATTTGCATAGAAATATGCAATTAGTAGAAGGGGCACACTGACAAGCATTAGCTCATAATTCCCACTCATAATCATGGAAAAGTCACCCTGCATCCAAGATGACATGTTTTGGATCAAATCATTCTGATAAGCAAAGAAAGTTGATATCGAGCTTATAATATTACCAAGCATTAAACCAATTAATGGTATGAATATCGCGTCCTTGAATTTCACCCTGTCTAGGATCTGCATGAAGAGCAAGGTGCCAAGTAAAGCGAAGATAAAGGATACAAGCATCTTTTGCAGAGGTGTTGCCGTCGTGAAGACCATCATCGATACGAGGATTCCGAGTCTTGCTGAATCCAAGGTACCTGCAGTTGTCGGGGAAACGAATCTGTTTCTACTTAACTGCTGCATGATCAAACCAACGATACTCATGCTCATCCCTGCAATAATAATACTGATCAATCGAGGAACTCTGCTAACTAGTAAAACTTGCTTTTGTGTTTCCGTTAAGCTAAACAAATCGAGTGGACTCACATTGGAGACACCGACAAATACGGAAAGTAGTGAGAAAACAAATAAAAGTATAATTAAGTACCGTATTTTCATAGACTGCCCTTCTCTTCAAAAAACAAGTCCATTCATAAATATGTATGGATCATGTTTCTCCTATTCCCTCTTTGTTTTATGTTGAGATTAATTAATAATTATTATCACCTGCAACTAACTCTAAACAAGAATGATATTCATTATCAATTAGGTGTTAATTACAGTATATCAGATTTGTAAGGGTAGTCAATGATTGGGCATAAAAGAATTTAGCTTAGCTGAAAAAGTTATTGAGAATTAAAAAGGAAACATGCCCCTTTAGGGGGATACCGCTGTTGGGCTTTAGCCCGTACTTAAGCGGCCTTCCTTTAGTTCTGAGTTGATGTTGACTTATCAATTAGAGGAGTGTGAAGTTTGATAGTTGCTGGGCGCTGGATCCGGACGTGGCTAGCCCTGGATACCTGAGTTATTACAGCATTTTTATTTTATAGTTGGTGGGAGAATGTTAATCGCTGTTAATTTCTCTATTCCGTGCTTCAGCTCTTGAAAAGGGAAAATAATCGTCGTTTATTTTCCCATTCCAGGGTTCCATCTATTCTCATGGGAAAGTAATCGTCGGTTATTTTCCCATTCCAGCGCTCCATCTCTCTCAAGGGAAAATAATCGCCGTTTATTTTCCCATTCCGGCGCTCCCTCTCATCTCATCGGAAAGTAACCGCCGTTTATTTTCCCATTCCAGCGTTCCATCTCATCTCATGGGAAAGTAACCACCGTTTATTTTCCCATGCCAGCGCTCCATCTCATCTCATGGGAAAGTAACCACCGTTTATTTTCCCATGCCAGCGCTCCATCTCATCTCATGGGAAAGTAACCACCGTTTATTTTCCCATGCCAGCGCTCCATCTCATCTCATGGGAAAGTAATCGTCGTTTATTTTCCCATTCCAGGGTTCCATCTATTCTCATGGGAAAGTAACCACCGTTTATTTTCCCATTCCAGCGCTCCATCTCATCTCATGGGAAAGTAA
>NZ_BMOS01000013.1:72405-100764 GCF_014647195.1 Oceanobacillus indicireducens
CGTTTATTTCCCTATTACGGCGCTCGACCTCTCCAAAAGGGAAAATAACATAGTTTCTTATACGATAAAAAAACATACCACATTATTTTGCGGTATGTTTTTTCCTTATTGTTCTACACAGCCTTCATCCGTACAATAAGAAGTCTTTGATTTCTTCTTTTTTGCTGCTGGGGATTTTTCTTCCTCTTCCCAAACTTTAGCGAGTGCCTGTGAAAATACTTCGCTCGGCTGGGCCCCGGATAACGCGTATTTCTCATTAAAGACAAAGAACGGGACACCTTGCACACCAAGCTCGTGGGCAACAGCAATATCTTCTTTCACTTTCTGGGAATATTTTTTCGATTGTAACATCCTACTTGTTTCTTTTGGATCAAGACCAACTTCGGCCGCTAGCTTAACTAATGTATCGATATCACTCAATAATTCCGATTCGGTGAAATATGCGTGCAGGAGACGTTCTGTCATCGCTTCTCCCTTCCCTTTCTGCTCAGCATAATGAAACAGGCGGTGAGCATCAAAGGAGTTCGCATATTGCATCGTATCGAAACGATAATCGAGTCCAACTAATTTCGCCTGGGCACTGACTTGTTCATTCATCCTTTTTACCTCATCTAATGGGATTCCCTTTAGTTCGGAAAAGGTTTTATAAAAGTCTTTTCCCGGAATGTGCTCGGCGGTCGGATCAAGCTGGTAACTTTTATATTCAATTATCACAGATTCATTATGCGGGAACCCTTCCAACGCTTTTTCTAAAATTCTTTTCCCGATATAACAGAAGGGACATACAAAATCTGACCAAATTTCGATTTTCATTTAAATGGTTCTCCTTTAATCGTACAATTTCCAATTCGCTTAAGACTGCATTAATTGTAGCATAGAGGGGGGTATCGTTGAAATAATCTGCCTGAATAATACACAAAAAAACAGCGGGCCTATTTTCAAGCTCCGCTGCTTTTTCATTATATTAATCAAATGAATATTTTTCCTGAACGGTTCCGTCTTTCTTGTAGACAGTGACAGAGGTTCCTTTATTATCTGCAATTTCTTTTGCCCGTTTTATGGCGTCACGCTTCGCATCAAAAACATTGCTCGGACGCTCTGCTCCTTTGGATTCGACTGCCCAGCCGTCCTCATGCGCCCGCACAATTTCTCCTTCTTCCATTCGTTCCGGATTACTTTTATGCTTGCGGTCCTCCGGGGATCGGGTCGTGACTTTTCCATATTTCCGGTAATGCTCCACTTCCTCATCCGTGGCATTTTCGCGCCATTCTTTTGCTTGGCTAATGGCTATCGGGAGTGCGCGTCCTTCCTCATAACCTTCATCAATCATGGCGTTGGCAATATCTATCGCTTTCTTCCTTGTGACGTCGGGTAAATTTTTCATGGATGGAGGATAATCCTCTATTGTCCAAACCATTTTCATCCTTCCCAGTCTGTTAATTCTATTACCCAGGTTGGAAAGAGATGAAACTTGCTTTACATTTCGTCCATAAGGGATGTGCCCATAATATTGACACGTTTCGTATTCTTGAGTTCTTCTAGGTTCTTCACACCAATTCCAAACATTGTCATCTGGAGTTCCAGTTCAATTTGTTCCATTGTCTCGTGAACAGCTTCCGGCGATTCAGTCGCTGCTTTTAGTAAATGACGAGCGAACCCGATTATATCAGCACCGATTGTAATTGCTTTTGCAGCATCCACCCCGGTACTCATTCCGCCGCTCGCTACAAGAGGCGCGTCAGGTAACTTGTTTCGGACAGACACGAGACAGTCCTTCGTTGGTAGTCCCCAATTGTTAAATGCCTCGGCAGCTGCCTTCTTCAATTTATTCCGGGAGCGTAGTTTCTCCACTTGGCTCCAAGATGTACCGCCAGCACCTGCGACATCAATGTAAGCAATTCCTGCATTGTATAATTTTCCAGCGACTTCTCCGTCAATTCCAAAGCCGACCTCTTTGACGCCAACAGGTACTTCCAGCGTCTTACATACCTCTTCAATTTTAGGTAGCAGATTTTCAAAGTTGACATCACCCTCATCCTGTACGATTTCCTGCATACTATTTAAGTGAAGGACAATTGAATCTGCGTCAGTCTTATCAATAATCCGCTGGCATTCTTCTGCTCCATAACCGTAATTGAACTGCACCGCTCCGATATTGACGATTAATGGAACGGTAGGAGCTTGCCTGCGGATCAGGAAGGATTCCTTATGTTGGTCACTTTCTAAGAATGCACGCGTAGAACCAATCGCCATCACCCAGCCTCGCTCTTCAGCAGCTAGAGCCAAGTTCTGATTAATTTCTGTCGCCAGTTCTGAGCCACCGGTCATCGAGCTTACAAGAAATGGAGCCTTCAACTGCTTTCCTAAAAAGCTCGTTTCCATTGAGATGGAGTCGAAGTTGATCTCCGGTAATGCATTATGTATAAAATGAATGCCTTCTAAGCCTGTCGATTTATCTACACCTTCCACATTCCCCGTTAAACATAAACGGATGTGCTCGGTTTTTCTTTGGTTAATTCCTTTGGTCATCGTATAGTACCTCCGAGAAAATAATTTGCCTTATTAGCTATTTTACTTGTTTCATCTGGTAAATAAAAGAAGAAGCTCTCTTGTTGATTGAACAAAGCCAGGACTGGATGATTCGAGGGATTAGGAGCTCGATCATCACACCAGGCAAAAAACAAGGGAACGGTAAATGCAAACCAATCAACACTACCCCCTTTGTCTGAAGAAACAAAAAATTGACCTTGTTTCATACGTCAAGGTCAATTTCTTCCGTTATATTAGGATACCTTCGAAGGGATAATCTTGTTAATCCGTTCGATGATACGTTCAACTGTTGTATCAAGAGATGCTGCTAATTCTTGGAATATGATCCGCTGAATTTCTTCAAGCATCTTCTGGTCTTGGTCATACATTCGTTCTTTATTTATTTTCGCTTCTTTCTGTTTACGCATGAGAGTGTTGGCAATCTTAACAATCTCATCGCGGTCACCACTATTGATCAAGCTGTTATATTTTCTATTACGTTGTTTGGCATCCTCAATCCATTCGATTCCAGGTTCTTCAAAGGATTCAAGGATTGTTTTTGCCTCTTTCTTACCCATAATATCCAACATGACGACCTGTTCATTATCCACCGGTACACTGATTGTTAAATTCGGATCCTCCATTGGATGCAGAATATAATATTCACGTGTTACATCCCGGTAGCTTCTTTCGCAAATGTCATCAATTTTACATACACCATGTGAAGAGTAGATGATTAAATCTCCAACTTTAAACATTTGCCAACCTCCATTTTCTCTCGTTCATCAAATCGAGTCACACTTTAATTTTACTACTTTTTCAACAATTTGTCAACTTGTTGACAACCCCTCGTCAAGCTCTGTATAGTATAGCTCGGGTGTTCAACTATACAGTTGTTTGAACGGTTCTGGAATAGGTAATTAAACTTTATAACATGGTACGGAAATAAGAGGTGTTCATACATGACAGGAGAAATCGTTACGATAGATATATTTGATTTACTAAGAAAAAAACATCAAGAGACTCGTGATGCTATTGAAAGCAGATGGAATGATCGAAATGAAATTCAACTTACAAGTTCCGAATGGTTCATTTTGGATTGGATCAATTATGGAAGAGAACTGATTGCAGACGTCGGAAGAAATGGAAAGTTCACGCGCCAAGGAACCCACAAGTTAATTCGGAAGCTTGAAGAGCGTGGACTAGTAAAAACAGAGCCGACTGAGAATAATAAGCGGAGTAAATACGTACAATTAACACCACTAGGAGTCATTTGTTACGAAGAAAATAAAGAATTGAAAACGGCACTCGAAGAACAAATCCGCCATGTCCTTGGAGATGAAAAATACGGAGAATTGGTAAACATACTCTCGACAGATTGGGAATTGTAACGTTTATCACGTATTAACGGTCTGTAATACCCCTCACGTCTAAACATGGAAGGAAGCCCAATATGTGAAGTGGGGGATATACAGCCCGTAAATACCTGATTCTGTTCAACTAACATTCAGTGGGGAGGTAAGGATTCCCCACTGAATGAAGTTTCACTTTATCACGTATTAACGGTCTGTAATACCCCTCACCTCTAAACATGGAAGGAAGCCCAATATGTGAAGTGGGGGATATACAGTCCGTAAATACCTGATTCTGTTCAACTAACATTCAGGGAGGGAAGGAAACCCCCACTGAATGAAGTTTCACGTTATGAAAGGAGAATCCTTTTGAAGGAGAAAGCAAAACGATTTGCAGAAAAAGCCCACGAAGGTCAATACCGGAAAGTCGGCAATGTTCCCTATGTCACCCACCCTATTCGCGTGGCAACCTTTTTGGAAAAAAACGGCGCAAGTGATGAACTCATATGTGCTGCTTATTTACACGATGTAGTTGAGGATACGCCAATAGAAATAGAAGAAATTGAAAAAGAGTTTGGTAAAGCAGTAGCAGACCTTGTACGGTCCCATACCGAAGATAAATCCAAGTCATGGAAAGAACGGAAGCAGCATACCCTCGATATATTGAAAAAGGCCAGCAGTGAAGAAAAGCAACTCATCGTTGCGGACCGATTTGATAATCTATTGTCACTTGAGAAAGACATCAAAGAACAGGGACAAGCCATTTGGGATATATTCAACGCAGGATATGAAGACCAGAAATGGTATAACGAAGGAATTGCAGCGAACATGGACCAAGGTCTAGCCCAAGAGGATCGGCCAGCATTTTTTGATGATTTTACAGCTGCTGTAAAACGAATATTCCATTAAAACAATAGCCTAAGTTCCTTATCTGAACTAGGCTATTATTTGTATCTTCTTAACAAAGGCGCAAGCGCCCGTTTAGCAACGTACAAACTGGATCACTCCGGAATGAGATATAGGAAACATGCCCCTTTAGGGGTATGCCGCTGTTGGGCTTTAGCCCGCACTTAGGCGGCCCTCCTTTAGTTTTGAGTTGATGTTGACTTATCGATTGGAGGAGTGTGAAGTTTGATAGTTGCTGGGCGCTGGAGCCGGACGTGGCTAGCCCTGGATACCTAAGTTATTAAGGCATTTTTATTTTATACCTTCTTATCTTTTTAAAACCATATCCTTTTTCTTTTTCTGCTTGGATTTCCTCTCTCAACATAACCGTATCTACGTCCCGGCATTGGATCCTGATAGCGCAACTATCTTCACGTTTTTTCAACCTTATTTTTTCGTAGTGTATTTTTTAACAGCTGGTAAAATTTCATTCCCGATAATTTCAATATTCTTCTTCATCTTTTCTAGTGGAACACCGCCAAAGTCGAGCTGAGCCATATATCTTTGATGGTTAAACTGTTCATGTTGATACAGGATTTTCTCAATGATCTGTTGCGGACTACCGACATTGATTACACTCCTAGGGTCAACGGCTTGAGCGAATAATTGTTTCGGGAAACCTTGACCATTGGTCAGCTTCATTCCTTCATTGATGTGCGGGTAATACTCTCGTAAAGCTTCCTGTGAAGTTTCCGCCGCATAGAAAAAGGTTGTCGTCGCAACCGGGAAATCGTCTGGATTGTGGCCTGCTTGCTGTAATGACTTACGGTACACATCAATCGGCTGTTTAAAGGAAGAAACCGCTCCACCTAACATCGCCTGGCTCATCGGCACACCCTGTAATCCTGCTTTAATGGCACTCGCTGGTGTGCCGCCAACCGCTCGCCAAATCGGAAGTGATCCATCTTGCGGCCGTGGCAAAACTTTCGCATTTCGTAAAGGCGCTCGATGTTCCCCGCTCCAATTCACTATTTCCTTTTCATTAATCTCCAGTAGCAATTCAAACTTCTCTTCGAACAACTCTTCATAATCACGTAAGTCGTAACCTAATAATTCAAAAAGCCCGACCCTTGAAGCACGCCCAGCAATAATCTCCGCTCGTCCGTTTGAAATTAAATCAATCGTGGCAAAATCTTCATAGACACGAACTGGGTCCGATGTACTGATAATTGTTGACGTACTGCCAAGTTTAATCTTTTCCGTCGCTTGGGCAATTGCTGACAATATAATAGCATGGGCTTGAGTTGCGAAAAACTCTTGATGGCTTTCCCCCACTCCAATAAAGTCTAACCCCGCTTGTTCCGCCAGCTCGGCAACTTCTATAATTTCCTTTATTCGTTGCTGCGCAGAGATGCGTTCTCCTTTATGCGGGTTATATAAATGGTCCCCTAATGTGAAAATCCCGAACTCCAATCCATTATTAGGATTTATGCGATATTTTTCCATATTTATCTGTCTTCCCTTCAATTATCCATTAGCACTTCAGTTAATAACTTAACTGATATTTACCATCAGTTTAAACCTTAACTGAAGAATGAGTCAATCTTCCCGCTCAAGAACAGGCGCTGGAGCCGGGCGTGACCAGCCCTAGATATCTAAGTTTTCCATAGCATTTATATTTTATAGCTTCTTATAAACAGAAAAACGCCCTTCCAAAATAGCGATGAAGGGCACCATTGAACCTGCTATTTCTCAACTTTTCTAAGGAGATGGAGGAGTTGTTTTTTTTCCTCGATTGTTAGCTTTTTGAAATAGTCTTGTTGAAATTCCTCCAGTACTTGATTGGATTCCTTGTAGACGGTTTTCCCTTTTTCGGAGAGGGAAATATAATTTGTTTTCCAATCTTTTTCCTTTTTTATTAAATCAAGCTGCTCCAGTCTCTTAATAATCTGTGTGATATTCGCTTTGGTTACCAACAGTTGATCGGCGAGCTCTTGTTGCGATAAGGTTTTCGCCTCAGCAATTCTACTTAGGATATCGTACTGGGCATTGGTTAGATTCCAATCCTTTAAAATTCTGCTTGATCGTGCTGTATTATTTTTATAATTCCGGTAAATCCGGTACCAGAGTAAAACACTCAATTTCCTATGTCTATTTGAGTTAGACCTTGAAGAGCCTATTGCCATTTCCTCCTCCAATTATTTCGCTAAATCTTTCCTGTAAAGAAAGCAACCTTTCACATGATCGTTAACCAAGCCTGTCGCCTGCATAAAAGCATACAAAATAGTTGGTCCAGCAAAACTGAAGCCCCGCTTTTTCAAATCTTTAGCTAACGTCTCTGATTCTTTTGTCTTCGCGGGGACTTCTTCATGTTTGTTCCAATGATTAATGATCGGCTTTCCACCGACAAACCGCCAAATATAAGCATCAAAGCTGCCAAATTCATCTTGTATCTTTAAAAAGACTTGCGCATTCTTCCTAACAGATTCTATCTTTCTACGGTTACGGATGATTCCAGAATCCTGCAGCAGCTCCTCCACTTTCCAATCGGAATATTGGCTGATCACTTCCACATTGAAATCATCGAATGCTTTTCGGTAATTTTCCCGCCGTTTTAAAATTGTAATCCAGCTTAGACCAGCTTGAGCACCTTCAAGTGTAAGCATTTCGAAAAACTTCCGGTCATCATGTACAGGTATACCCCATTCTTGATCATGATATTCCATGTAAAGCGGATCATCCGTTACCCAGGAACAACGTGTTACATCCATCGCTTAATCTTCCCCGATTTCAATTTCATTTTCATCATAAGAAATCCAATCGCTGAAGCTCCCTGGATAAAGCCGCACATTCTCATACCCAGCAGCCTTCAATGCTATTATATTAACACAAGCAGAAACACCGGAACCACAGGAGACGATAATTTCATCATTTTTATCCAAATCCGAAAAATGTTGCTGCAATTCTTCTCCCTTAAGCCACTTCCCATCTGCAGAAAGAACGGCTTGCCACGGATAATTTTTCGCTCCTGGAATATGACCTGCTTTACTATAAAGCGGTTCATAATCTCCTAAGTATCTATTTTTCGCACGTGAATCAATCAATACCGCGTCTGTATCCAACTTCTCTCTCACCGTCTGCATATCAACAATTTTATCCTCATCAAAGGTTGCGGTGAATTTTTTCGGTTTAAGGGAAGGAATCGCATCCGTCACTTCATTCCCTTCCTCCACCCAGCGGGCATAGCCACCTTCTAAAATATATACCTTGTCATGGCCAAGCGCATCAAGCAACCACCAGAGCCTCGCTGCAAACATATCATTGCCTTCATCATAAATAACAACTGTTGTATCTTCATCTATCCCAATATTTCCAAGTTTTTCAATGAAATTCGGGAAGTCCGGCAATGGATGTGAACCACCATGTTTGAGTATTTTTCCTGAAAGATCTCTATTCAAATCCAAATACACTGCACCAGGAAGATGACTTTCCAGATACAATTTCCTTCCTGCATCTTCATCATCAAGCTTGAATCTTGTATCCACAATCACCGTATTATCTTGATTATTCTCTAATCGTTTCTTTAAGCGTTCCACGCTGATTAAATTCGTCATCAAAAATTCCCTCCAAATCATTTCATCCTTACCTTCATTGTAGCCGTTTCTTTATAAACAAGAAAGATTTTTATTCAAATTTTCCGATACTTAACCGGAGTCGCATTCGGCGCTTCCGTAAATGTATGCTAAACTATGGGTAATGTGATTGCTAATCAGACTATTATTAAAGGAGTGGATGCAGGATGAAAGAAGAACTAATTGAACGACTTACTACATATGCCAAAATTGACACCCAGTCGAATGAGAACTCAACGACAATCCCAACGACAAAAGGCCAACTCGAACTTGTCGACGTATTAATCCGCGAAATGAAAGCAATTGGACTAGAAGACGTGGAAGCCGACGAAAATGGTTATTTAATGGGAACACTTCCGAGCAACACAGATAAAGATGTTCCTACTATTGGATTCCTTGCTCATTTAGATACATCAACCGACTTTACAGGCAAAAATGTTAATCCGCAAATTATCGAGAATTTCGATGGCAATGACATTACGCTGAATAAAGAACTTGGCGTAGTGCTATCTGCACAGGAGTTTCCCGAGCTCCCTAGTTATAAAGGACATACATTAATGACCACAGACGGCACAACATTGCTTGGTGCCGATAACAAAGCAGGAATCGCAGAAATCATGACAGCGATGAATTATTTGAAGCAACACCCCGAAATCGAGCACGGCCGCATTCGCGTCGCCTTTACACCAGATGAAGAAATTGGGCGCGGTCCACAACATTTTGATGTAAAGCGTTTCGATGCGACGTATGCTTACACCGTCGATGGCGGTCCACTCGGCGAATTGCAGTATGAAAGCTTTAATGCAGCAGCTGCGAAAGTAACTTTTAAAGGAAATAGTGTCCATCCAGGAACCGCCAAAAATAAAATGGTAAACTCCGGTAAGCTCGCTGTTGAATTCATTCAGAAATTCCCGGAAAAAGAAGCACCGGAACATACGGAGGGCTATGAAGGCTTCTATCATCTGATTTCCATAGAAGGTGATGTCGAAACAACAAAAGTGTACTATATTATCCGTGACCATGATAAAGATAAATTTGCGGAGAGAAAAAATACTGTAGAGCGTTTCGTCAGTGAAATGCAAGAAAAGCACGGCGCGGAAAATGTTTTGCTGGAAATGAAAGATCAGTATTACAATATGCGTGAGAAAATTGAACCGGTAAAAGAAGTAGTGGAAATCGCAAGTCAAGCGATGAAAAACCTTGATATCGAACCGATCATCGAACCAATCCGCGGCGGAACAGACGGCTCCCAACTTTCTTACATGGGCCTGCCAACTCCAAATATCTTTACCGGCGGCGAAAACTTCCACGGCAAATTCGAATACATCTCCATCGACAACATGGAAAAAGCAACCAAAACAATCATTGAAATCAGCAGACTCTTTGCCGGGACAAGGGGTCAGAGGTAGTGTCCCAGTTTGAATCCTATTGTATGATTTTTATTGGCTCGTTTCCTAAATGAATCGTTAGAAAAAAGCATTCGTTCCGGGAACGAATGCTTTTTTCTAAGGCTGTAATGCTATGGGTCAGTGCCCTTTTGGGTGTGCATTTGTTGCAGAAGCGATAATCAATTATTTTTGGGACAGTGCCTCCGACCCTTTTGTCCCACTTACCCAAACTGGGACAGTGCCTCTGACCCTCTGTCCCACCATTCATTAAATTATTTCGTTATCAGTTTCGTGCTACCGTTATCTGCGACAATCACTTTCTTCGTCATATCCACAAATAAACCCGTTTCAACAACACCAACAAGCGCGATTAGTTGTTCGTGTGTCGCTACCGGATCATGGATCTCTTCAAATGCACAATCCAATATATAGTTCCCGTTATCCGTAACGAATATTTCACCAGCTTTTTCTCTCAACTTTGGTGCGCCGCCTAATTTTTCAATCTTTCGAGCGACTACTTCCCAGCCGAATGGAACGATTTCCACTGGCAAAGGAAACTTACCTAAAGTGGAAACAATTTTTGATTCATCCACAATGACAATAAACTCTTTTGCCGCTGCAGCTACAACTTTCTCACGGAATAACGCTCCACCGCCGCCTTTAATGAGTTGAAGATTGTCATCCACTTCATCCGCACCGTCAATCGCAATATCGAGTTCTTGGATATAGGAAAAATCAGTAAGCGGAATGCCGAATTCCTTTGCCCACTCATCCGTGACTTCCGAGGTGGAAATAGCTACAACATTTAATCCTTCCGCCTTCACTCTTTCTCCAAGCGCTTTCACCATATAATATACAGTCGAGCCTGAACCGAGCCCTACTTTCATTCCATCTTGAATATATTTTACTGCTTCTTGTCCTACTAGTTGTTTTGATTGGTTCATTGGATTCTTTTTCCCCTCCCGAGTCCCGCGCTACAAAGCGCCTATAAATTTATTGCATTTTTTACAGCTTTAATCTTACCTTCTATTGTACGTAATTGTAACATTTGCTCAGTTAATTTTACCATTTCTTGTAGACTGAAGTAGGGTTGATTAAATGGAATACACGTTCATTTTAACAGTATCCATCTCTTATACCAACGCTAAAGAAACCGCCTTCTTTTTTGAATTAATCTAGCATTACTAAAGTAAATTGTATTCAACTATGATAATGAATACAACATTATCTCCAACAGGAATCTAATTTAATTTAGTTTTAACTTTTACTTTTTTAAATTAATGTAAAGATACAGTTATGCGAAAAGGTTTATTTCTCTATCCTCTATTAAGTTAACTTTCTCTCATAACACCGGTTGGTTTTGAGACTGCATGTGCTCCAAGTTCTGGATAAAATAAAACCTTAATAGAATCGATCTGACGGTTAATAATTTTATCGAACATTTCTGTTCCTTCTCGCAGCTCAAGTCTATGGGAAATCATTGGATTAGACTGGATTTGTCCTGTACTCATATAATGAATGCTTGTTTTCCATTCCTTTCCTGGGAACGGTGCGGAAACTGAATTCCATGATCCATAGACTTTTAGCTCATTGCGTACAATTTTCTCAAAGTAAAAACGTTTAATATTTATATCAGCATAAGGTATACCCATAAATACAACTTCCCCACCTTTTTTCGGTAGAGCAAATACTTGTGCTGATGTTACTGGGGAGCCAGCGGATTCAACTGCTAAATCAACTCCTCGGCCATGTGTATAATCAGCTATTTGTTCATGTGCGGGTGATTCTAACGAATTTATTAATACATCCGCTCCAAGTTCTTTTGCTATTTTCAAATTATTATTGTCTATATCAATAGCATAGACTTTTCTTGCTCCAAATATTTTGGCCCATTGAACCGCTAATAAACCAATGCTCCCAACTCCCATAATTGCAACCTCTGCCCCCGGCTGTATAGTAGTACGATAGAAACCATGTACTACTACAGAAGATGGTTCCACTAAGGCAGCTGTATCGAAATCAACATCATTTGGAAGAGCAATTAAATGACTGGCCGCTATTTTTACATACTCTGCATAAGCACCTGGATGACGAGCACCAATTACTGTTAAGTTTTCACACTGAGATGGTTGACCACTTCTACAACTTTCACATTGACCACACACGTATGTTGGGCATGCAGCCACACGATCACCCGGTAAGAAATGGGTTACTCCTGCACCTACTTCATCAACAACCCCTGAAAATTCATGTCCAAAAGTCATTCCCTCTACATAAGGCCCGAGTTTATTATATCGTGATATATCAGATCCACAAATTCCCACTGCTTTTACTTTAACAATAACATCATCTCTATTTTCAATAACAGGCTTGGGAGAATCTTCAAAACGTATATCTTTTATTCCGTAGAGATTTAACGATCTCATATCAAGACTTCCTTCCTTGCATCTAAGCTGTTCTATTAATAGTTGGTTGATTCATTCGCCTTATTTTTTTTCGTAAAAAATAATTTATAAAGAGCAAGACCAACTATTATCATGTTAAATAACATCTGATGTTCAAAATAAAAATGGCTAATCCCTCGCATTGGTCCTAACATAAAATCAAGCATTGTTTCTACCATATCTACCCCTCATTTTCTTTAAATTAATGAGTTCAGTCACTTTCCAATTAAACAACTTTCCCTTAATTAATAATTAACCTTTGAGTTTTCTCCATTGATTATAGCAACAGCACTGCTTGCACCTAAACGAGTTGCGCCAGCTGCAATAATATTCATTGCATCTTCGTAAGTCTTAACTCCCCCAGCTGCCTTTACTCCAATGTTATTGCCGGCAACTTTACGAAGAAATTTCACATCTTCAACTGTTGCGCCTCCACCGTTAAATCCAGTGGCTGTTTTTACAAAATCAGCACCAGCTTCCTTAATCAGTTCAGTTGCTATCACTTTTTCATCGTCTGTAAGTAAGGCTGTTTCAATAATAACTTTAGTCGTTAAACCTTTAGAAACTTTCACTACTTCGACAATATCTTTTTTCACTACATCATATTCACCTGATTTTAATGCACCTAAGTTAATCAACATGTCTATTTCTTCTGCACCATTCTCAATCGCTTCCTTTGTTTCTTCTACTTTTACATGAGTAGTGGCGCCACCAAGTGAAAATCCGATAGGCGCGCCCACTTTTATTCCATGCGGAGAAAGGAGTGAGTGTGCGTAAGAAATATAATACGGATTTACGAACACAGTTTTAAACCCATGCTCTATAGTTTCTTCGCAAAACTTCTTAATATCTTCTTTTGTAGCCGTTGGATCAAGTAATGTATAATCAATAATTGATGCTAAATTATCATATTTATTCAATTCTATTGACTCCCTTCATAGGTGTTTATTAATCTTCTATTGGAGTTAGCAAGACTTTAATTGCATCTCCACTTTTAATTGCGTCATATGCTTCATCCCATTGTGTAATGTTAAATTCATGTGTCACCAGTGCTTCTGCGTTTACTTTTCCTTCGTTCATTAATGCAAGAGATGGTTCCCAGTCAGCAGGTTTTTGACTTCTGCTACCTACGACTCGGATTTCTTTTTGTATAATTTTTTCTAAATCAAATTGCACTTCGGCA
Organism: Oceanobacillus indicireducens; assembly: GCF_014647195.1. GTDB lineage: Bacteria > Bacillota > Bacilli > Bacillales > Amphibacillaceae > Oceanobacillus > Oceanobacillus indicireducens. The sequence goes on from NZ_BMOS01000013.1 coordinate 85,819, forward strand.
TTAGCGAAGATGCCAACTTGAGCATATTGACCTTTTTTGCGTAAGAGATCTAAACCTTGTTTTGCAGCCGGAACAGCACCTGAACACTCGAGAACAACGTCTGCTCCATAGCTATTTGTTAATTCATTCACTAATTCATTTACATCTTGTTCCTGTGTATTGACAGCATAATCAATACCAATTTCTAATGCTTTATCCAAACGGATTTTATCATTAGTTAAACCAGTTATGATAACTCTAGCTCCACGACTTTTCGCAACCTGAGCTGCAAGTAATCCAATCGGTCCTGGGCCAATAACAACCACGAGATCACCTTGATTAATTTCGATATTCTCAATAGCATGATAGGTACATGCCAATGGCTCTGTCATCGCAGCTGAACGATAATCCACATTATCTGGAAGACGATGAACACTTTCTTTTCGGGCGATTACATATTTCGTAAATCCACCGTCTTGTTGCGTACCGAGTCCCTTACGATAATTACAGAGATTATAATCACCAGATTGACAATACTTACACACACCGCAAATATAAAAAGTAGTTTCAGAAGTCACACGATCGCCAACATTTAACTCATTAACTCCCTCACCAAGCTCCACTATTTCGCCAGAAAATTCATGTCCTAACGTCACCGGAGCCTTTACTTTGTAATATCCTTCATACGTATGAATATCTGAACCACAAATACCAGCGTATTTTACTTCGATTTTAACTTGATCTTTCCCTGGGGATGGTTCCGGTTTATCTTTAATTTCTAAATGACCAAATCCTAACTCTGTTTTTACAAGTGCTTTCACGGCAAATCCTCCTTAAAATAAATATGGAACGCTCTCCGATTACCAGATGATCGTTCCATAATTGTCATCTCTTCATCTGGACCTGCTATATCATTACTGTCGATTTAAGGTTTTCGAAGAGTTAATATTAAATATTAATATTTACCAATTTAACTACGTCATTTCATTTAATTAAAAATTCCAAATATCTTCCAGATAATCCAGTTTATTAAGTTACCACCCTGGTCAATACTAGATATCATCGCGGATCCTTCTGGTAAGTTGACTTCAGCTGAAATTGCCATATCTGTCATAATTGGGGCAATATCGGTTGCCATATAAAGTGAGAACCCTATCATAATCGTTCCAACAATCACAGAGTGAATAATATTACCTTTAGAAGCACCGACAATAAATGCAATGACGAACGGGATTGTTGCTAAGTCAGCAAAGGGAAGTACTGCGTTACCTGGTAATATGACCGCTAAAATCACTGTAATTGGTGTCAAGATTAAGGCTGTAGCGATTACAGATGGATGACCTAAAAGAACTGCGGCATCAAGTCCAATTGTAATATCGCTTTCACCAAATCGTTTATTTAACCAGCTACGCGCGGATTCAGATACAGGCATAAGACCTTCCATTAATATCTTAACCATACGAGGCATCAATACCATAACTGCTGCCATAGACATACCTATGTTAATAACTTCACCAACACCATATCCTGCTAATACGCCAATCGCAGCGCCAAGAATCAATCCCATAATCATTGAATCTCCGAATACCCCAAAACGCTTTTGGATAGAATCTGGGTCTGCATTTAATTTATTTAAACCAGGTATCCTTTGAAGTAATTTCACTAAAGGAATAAATGGTGCATATGAAATTGTACTGCCAGTAGCAACTGATACACCCGGCATTTCATAAAAGTCACGAACCATAGGAGTTGTCCAATCGGCAATTTTCAAACATGCAATTTGGAAAATAACAGCCGCAATTAGTCCCTGAATAACACTACCAGATATGGTATATACTAAAGCTGCCATAAATGTATAATGCCAATAATTCCAAATATCTACATTCATTACTTTGGTGGTTTTTGTTATAAGCATTACAACGTTAACTACTAACCCTAAAGGAATAATAAATGCCGCTACTACGGATGCCCAGGCAATAGATGAAGTCGCCGGCCAGCCAATATCAATTACATTCAAATCGACACCTAGTCGTTGAACCATTGATTGAGCTGCAGGACCTAGGTTAAGTGTCAACAAATCGATTACTAAGAAGATACCAACAAACGCTACACCAATTGTTATACCTGAACGAAATGCTTTACCAGGTTTTTGGCCAAAAAACAAACCTAAAATGAATATAGCTACAGGCAGAATTACCGTTGCTCCCAAATCTAAGAAAGCTTGCAAAAAATCTACAAATGTTTGCATTTTTGTAATAGCCCCCTATCATGCTTATTACCTCGGCTTTTCAAGAATAGAAAAGCCGAGACTATTATTTACTTTTTAAGTTCTTTCAAAATACGTTTCTTTGTATCTTCTATACCGACGCCAGTAAGAAATGATTGTGCGTTGATCACTGGGAATCTATACTCTTTTTTCGTCATTGCAGTAGTTACTAATAAATCAGCTGTTTCTTCATACGAAGGTACCTCAGCAATTTTGATTTGAACTAGGTCAACATCAATATTGTTATTTTTAGCCATCTCTTCTATTGCACTGTTTACTACAGTAGAAGTTGCAATACCTGCACCACATGCTACTAGTACTTGTTTTTTCGCCATTATTTTTCACCTCCTTCAAATGCAATACTTACTAATTTCTTCTCTAGCAAATTTTTAATGTTTATTTTATTCGTTTGACGAATAATGTATTTCAGTGTGTCTTCTTCTTGAAAAATCTGCATGAGCCGTTGTAATAATACTAGCTGAGAATCCGCTTCATCCATCGCTAACATGAATACTAATTGGACGGGGATTGTTTCACTATCATCCCCCATAATTTTAAAATCAACAGGTTGTTTCAGAACGGCAACACTTATAGTTTTTTTAATAACATGTTCTACATCAGTATGAGGAATAGCAACTGATACCCCAGCAGTTGGAAGCCCTGTTGCATATTCTTCTTCGCGTGTCATAATTGCAGAGATGAAGCTTTCCTTCACTAACCCATGATTCACTAAATTTTTTGCTATTATTTCTAAAACTTGTGTATCTGTCTCTCCCTCTACATCCAATAGAATGACAGATTCATCAAATACTAAATCACTCATATTTACACCTCGGTATATTAATTAAAAATAAATTATTCATCGGAATAACTGGATAAAATTTCATATACCTCATCAGTTGATTTGGCATTTATCACTTCATTCCGATCTTCATCAGAACCCGATAAATTCATAAGCTGCATTAAAGCACGTAGATGTTGTTGCTTATCCTCTGCAGCGATGATAATAATGAGCTGAATTCGATTGGTCTGAAGATAATCCACTCCATCCCGAACTCTCAGCAAGCTCATTCCAACTTTATGAACACCGTCGTCTGGAGCTGCATGTGGAATTGCCATACCCGGACCAATGATGATATATGAATCTTGTAAACTATATTGAATCATGGTTTCTACATAGCTTTTATCAATATTTCCGTTTTTGACCAATGGATTTGCAGCGATTCGAACAGCATCTTCCCATGAAGAAACAGTATTCCTTAATATAATCCTATCCGGTGTTATCATTTCATTTAGGTTCAATTCATCACTTTCTTGAACTTGCTTGATAATGGCTGAATTATCATCGCGTTTAAAATAACCTTCTAATGCTCTAGCTAACTCTTTTTCATTCCGAATCGCTGCATGGTTAGATATGATCTCAACTACTTGATTAATATCAATGTCGTTCGGAACATATCCATGGATCTCCAGCATGACTTGATTTCGCAAACGATTCCTTTCTTCCTGACCAAGAAATGTTTTTGTGACAAAAAGCTTTTTCTCTGTTTCAATATATATTGGAGAAAATACTACATCAAAATCTAATGGATAATGAAGGTATTCACGGACCGACAGAAAGTCTAAAAACACAAATTCTGGAAATAACTCTCGCAACTCGTTAAACAAAATCCTGGAAACAGAAACACCTTGTGGGCAAACAACAATTGCTTTGACCTTCTTATCTATGCTCTCCCCTTGACGGTTCATCCAACCACCAATTAACATTGTGATGAAAGCAATTTCATTGTCTGGTATTGTTTCACCAATTAGGTCTTCTAACGGACCAATTGAACGTTTAACTAAATGATGTAACTCTTTAAATTGTGAACTTAACTTCCCTTGCATGTGAACGATACTGTCCGTCAGATGATATTTGATCCGGTAATATGCTGGCTTAATATGTTGAAACAATTTATCTAGTAACTGGTCCCTATCTTTTAAATAAATGCATGCACTCTTTTCAAATTGTCTAAGCATGTTATCGATAGCCGGAAATAGATTTGGTATTGTTTCCTCCATTACAAGATTTGAAGAGAATATACTCGCTGTTAATAAATGTAAGGTGATGAATACCCTTTCTGACTTTTCGATATTCTTGTAACCATAGAGCAACTCTTCTGTTGCTTGGTATTCTTTTGTATTAGACAGTTCTTCATACTCTATGGGAAAAGTTTCAATAACATAGCCCTGTTCAACTCTTCTCAGGATAAGCAGTAAAATTAGCGGCATCGTTTTCAATTTTTCATCCGTAAATCTTAAGCTTAGTTCATTTTCCACTTTTATAATTCGATTCGTGAATTCTTCAATCTCACGAGAATGAAGAAAAGCAATTTCCTTAAATCTTGTTTCTCCATTACTCATTTGCAACACTTGGTAAGTGATATAAATAAGAAGTTTACGAATTTGAAATTCCTTTCCTTCTATTAAATAACCATGCTTTCTTGAGTAGCGAATATCCAGGTGATAATTATTTATTAATTCCTGAGCTTGTTTCAAATCACTTAAAATTGTGTTCTTACTAACGTCTAAATCAATCGTAAAATGATTTAATGATAGTTCTTCCTTGGAGCTTAACAACATCAGTAAAATAAGATACACACGTTGTTCTTCAGTTAGAATATTCGGATCTGAAACAGGCATTATATTTTCATTGGTAGCTAATTCTGTAAGGATGGCTTGATTAATAACAAATCGTCCTTGCCTGGTTCTTTCTATAATTGGAAGATCATTTAATTCGAGCCATTCATTAATCTTCTTGATGCTATAACCTAATTGTCTTTTGGTTAAGTTATACTTCTTTTCAATTGATGCACTAGTTATGCTCGGATTACTAATTAATTCATTTAGAATCTTTGTACTCCTATCACCAAGCCCCAACGTTCTCCCTCCTACATATATAATCTTAACATCGTTCCAAGCAATAATGGTCACGCTTTCATCGCAAAGTGTCGGACAATCATTGTACAATGTTGTGATTTACAAAGAACATTCAAGAATTCGAATTACATGCTCACGTTCACAACTCAATCGTACTTAACGGATTATTCCATTTAAAGCTAATACGTATGTTTTAATTATCTTTCCCACCTTGCTCTCCCTCGTTTCCTATGAGAAAATGTAGGATGCTAACCACTTAAATTACGTAGATTGTAGGGATTAGAATGAAACGGAAGTCTATTATAATTGCCTTATTTACATTGCTATTATTACTAGCCGCTTGTACGGACGGCGAAGAAACATCTAATCATTCATCTGATTCGGAAGCAGCAAAAGAAACGGAAAAAGATGTTAAAGTGAATGATGAGGATGTTGCATCCCCAGCTGGTGAATTGCAAAAACTGGATGAAGGAGAAGCTGTAGCTCAACTGCAAGCAGACTTGGAAAAAATCGGCTACACACTCCCAATAGACGGCGTTTATTCGGATGTAACGACCTGGGCAATTACAGATATTCAATTACAACTGGATGATTTATATGTAACAGGTGTATATGATGAAGCAACTCAGGCTGCCATGGAAAATATCTTAGAAGGAAAACTCACAATCGAAGTAGGAGCGGGCCTCCCACCACTTGCCGAACCAGTAACAACAGACAGTGGATCGCTTGTCGTTGGTAATCCATATGACCAGCTTGCCATCATAAATAAAGAGAATGCTTTGCCGGAAGACTATGAGCCCCATGACCTTGTCGTCCCGGATGTAAGGTTCCCATTTGAAGAAGATTTACCGAAAAAACAATTACGCGCACCGGCTGCGGAAGCGTTAGAAGCATTGTTCAGTGAAGCAGAAGCAGCGGGATATGAACTGTTTGCCCAGTCCGGTTATCGAGGCTATGATACCCAAGTCTCCCTGTTCAAGGCCTATGCGGCTGAACATGGTGAAGAGGAAGCGAACATCTTCAGTGCACGACCTGGAGAATCCGAACATCAGACCGGGCTTGCCATGGATATTACGAGTGAAAGTGTCTCCTATCAGTTGACAACCGATTTTGGAGAAACTCCTGAAGGACAATGGGTCGCCGAAAATGCCCACACATTCGGTTTTATCATCCGCTACGAGGAAGGTAAGGAAGATGTAACACAATACCAATTTGAACCATGGCATTTACGTTACGTCGGAGTAAAAGCGGCAACGGAAATGGTCGAGAATAACCTAACAATGGAAGAATATTTTGCAGAAAATGAATAAAGAAAATGAAAAGCTCGGAGTGTCCGTCAGAAGGCACTCCGAGCTTTATTCCATGTAAAAAGCTGATAAGTTATAATTATCTTTGCTGAACCACCGGTACGGAACACTCTTCTTCTGCATAGAAACCCAGTATTCATCTCCAATATATATATCTTCCCAAACAATATTGATAGGCACTCGTTTGTTATCAGCATCAAAAAAAATAGCATCATTGAGATGAACATTTACCTCTTCTTCTGTATCTAATCTCGTGACGGATATTCTGTAGCCGTCATCATTCGGTTCTTTCTCTTCTACCCGCACCATTCCGAAGTAGGAACTATCACTGGATAAAAGTGGCAAAACAACGAAAACTATAAGCAGAGGAAAAATTATATAAATGAAAAGCTTCTTTAGAACGGAAGATTTCATACCTACTAACCCCCAAAAATTTCACTACTTATACCACCAATAAAATTGTACCATTGTTACGGGAGTTGTATCAATCAAAATAAAAAGCCCGAACAAACAGTTTACCTTATGCGTCACGCATCCTGTTCATTCGGACTTTTTATCACTTTATTCGATTCTAATTTAACTAACACCTCGAGCCTCTTTCCCCTCATGCAAATCCTTGTTGATCTGTACATCAAGCGCACGAATTCGCAGAAGTGCATTTTCAAAGTCAATCTCCTTATAATGATGATTGCCTCCACCCTCTTCATCCGCTTCATCAGCCATGGCGACAACTCGCTGAAGCGGTTCAAGTTCCAGCTGTCCATTCGGCAAGTATGAATCCGTATGGAGCAAGATAGCAATCGCTATTTTCTTCGCTGCGTGACGATCCTCACCCAGTCTGATTAATAATTTATGCGCCCGGCTTGCACCCTTTATCGCATGGATATCATTTTCTTTATAAAGGTCATAATCCCATTCACCATCTCGATACCAGGTGTAATGACCAATATCATGAAGGAGCGCCGCTTTTGTTGCATAATCCGCATCCACTTCAAACCGTTTTGCAAAAATATAAGCATACTCCGTTACAGCTACAGCGTGAGCAATCCCTGAACGCTCAAGATACTTCTGGGTAATTGGATGCAGGAAGACTTCTTCTAATGTAATTCTTCTCATCGGAAAACCTCCTTCTATTCCTGAATATCATCCAGTATCTTCCCTTAAATCCTTTAACTTTTTAATGCTAAATTCCTGCAACTATATCATATTTTTCATTAATTTTCAATAGGAACATGCCGGAGCCAGCTATGAGGAGTAAACTTTTATTGTGAAACGGTTTATTCGGAAAAATCACTTATCCACAATTGGTGACTTTTAACGCTTCCTTTTTATTATTCTAGTGCTTTTCGACACGTTCGAACCGTTTTTAAAAAGTTGTACAATCATATCCGTAATCTGCGTTACCTCAATAATTATTCAGGAGCCACAAGTTCCACTTTAATCCTATCCGGATCTTCGAAGTACACAGCATAGTGGTTTTCTCCCCCAGCAAAAGGATGTTTCTCCGGATAAAGAATATTTATTCCTCTGTCTTGTAATTTATCCGTCATTTCATCTACGTGCCGACGTGAGTTTGCATAAAACGCCAAGTGATTAAGTCCCACCCGGCATCTATGATATGGAGTATCAAGAAACCTATCTTCCGCCTGTACAAACACAATATAGGTTTGATCTATTTTCCAGCTTTGTCCATTTTCCCATTCTTGAAAAGAAGTATATCCTAAATCTTTTAGAAACCAGCCCCAAAAATCTACTGTCTTTTTTAAATCCGATACATATAGTTCGATGTGGTGTATCAATCCTTTTGACATTGAAAGTCCCCCCTATCGCTGGTTAAGTAAATAAGAAATTTTCATTCTAAATCAATTAAAATCTAATCAAACTGTCTTATTTTATGAGTGTTATTATCGTAGAAATTACAAAATAAGTTATTATCCCTAATACAAATATCGCAATATTACTCTTGGTAACAATGGTTCTGATGATTTCATTCGGAGCGCTAATCGTAGCTATTCTGTCATTTCCAAATAAAAAATAACCACCCTAGCCTGACGAGCTAATTTAAGGTAGTTATTTTATCACTGTATATTGAGTCGCCCCCTTGAAGGGCTATTGCACTAGACCGTTTGGCGTTGGCGCGCCAGACGGTTTCTATCATGTTATGCTTTTCTATATATATTATACCCCATTTTTTTAAACTGACCTAATAATTTTGACAGTAATAAATCCCGCTAAAGAATCTGTTACTTCACAACAATAATTTCAAAATAAATTGTTCACCAATAGGACCGTTTTTTCTCCTGCCTGTATCTGTAAACCCAACTCCTGCATACAGGCTCTGCGCGGTAATATTTTTATGATTAACCGCTAATACAATCTCGTCACAATCCGGAAATTCAGTTTTAACAAAATCACGCAGCAGGAACATAGCTTGTTTAGCATATCCTTTCCCTTGCTTTGCATAGTTAACCGATAATGCCGTTAACAACATCGCGTTAGGATTATCGGAGTACTCCTTTACACGTTCCGTCTCGTGCAATAAAAAGAAGCCTACAGGTTCATCTTCATCTAGTATAACAATTCGATGTTGCCCTTCAATCTCCTCTAAAATCTTACTTGGTAATGCAGTGAATTGTGCTTGTTCTTCAGGTAGCTCAAAAGAATTTAACTCCTCTACATACTTACTTGAAAAAGGTTTTAATGTAACCATAGTCGGTATTCCCCTCTGTTTTTCTATATCTTAACATACAGAACATATATTCACGAACGTCTGTACTTCAGTCTTTTCATGATAAAAACTGTTCAACAATCCTGTTGTTTTACTGAACAATTCCATCCTACTCGTTTAAGTATACGATCTCACAAATCTCACTTAGAAGTAATCCTTATAAAATACCCATCCGGATCAGCCACTTTAAAGCCCCTCATCTCCCACGGATATTTCTCCACTTCCACCTCAATTGGGTAGTTGTTGTCCAGACATCGCTGGTACACTTCTTCCAGCTCGTCTACAACAATAATCATTTCAAAGCCATTTCCTTTAATCTCACTTTTAGCCTTATTGTTAAAGTAATGCTTATCTCCCAACACCTCTTCAGCAGTAAGCAACAATGAAAAGCAATCATAATTAAATCGTGCACCTCGTTTACTCCTGCCATACAACTCTAACCCGATAATGTTTTCATAGAAGTTTAAAGATTCCTCAATGTCCTTTACGTACAATTCATTCCTAAATAGAATACTCATTTTTCATTCATTCCTCCTCAAATTATTTAATTAAATTTCCTCAAAATATTGTTAGTTACTAAAAATGGGCTTCATTTATTTAATAACACTTGTTGAAAAATTAGAATTATTCCTCCCTAAAACCAGCAATCTCCATAAACATCTTTCGCTTGGCATAAATAAGAAAAATTATTAAAATCACAAAGTAAATTCCGGCAATCAAGAGAAACTGGAACAAAATCCCCGGGTTTGCTAACACGCCTCCTATATCTGTTGCCATCGCAACAAGATATAACAATGCAATTATTAACCCGAGTAAGGTCGGCAGCATAAATATGGTCGTGATTTCCCGGGATACTAATCCTTTCACTTCTTTACTTGTAATTCCATTGCGAAACAGCTTGCGGATTCTCAGTTCCTCTTTATCAATTTCTGAAAATAATTGAATGTACAGCAGAAGAAAGGAACCGATAAAGAATAAAACGCTTAAAAAGATCGCCACGAAAAAATGAATACCTTCTGAATTCATGCGGTTTGAATAATCACTCACCAGAGAATCAACGTAAAAAAGTTCCTCTTCCGGAAGAATATTTTCAACATTCAAATTCGGAGTAGTGGCGTTATAACTTTTAAAAGCTTGTTCCAATGCAAAAACTGCTTCTTCCGAGTCCTTCCAATCTTTAACATTAATGAAATGGGCTGTTGCTTCAAGCCCATCTAAATTACCCTTCAACGTTTCTAGTTCCGCATCGTTTATAATAAAAAACTCATCCAAATAATTAAAGCGTTTCTCCCCAATTACTTTAGTATAATCATAAAGGATCTCTTCTCCATCAATTGAGAAACGTAATTCCCTACCATAGGATATACTTTCAGGATCCTCCGTACTGATATTTAAATGATAGATTAATTCCTTACCCTGCAATTCAAATCCACTTGCAGTCACCTCATTGAATGCGCTAAGAGGCATAAAGGTAACCGTATAAGGATAACCATCATCATCCCATTCAAATTTAAAATAGACTGGGATAGTAAAATGCTCCTCTACAGGATTTTCATATTCATCAAAAATTGCATGAACTTCATCTGCAGGTAAATTATTTTTACTGTCCGTCGAAATAAACGCGATTGTATAAGGATTTCTTTCGATGGCTTCTTTTCCAGTCTCCGTATAGCCGTAAAATACAATTGTGCTATATAGAAGTGTGGTCATCACCATAATAGTAACGAGTATCATAATCGAGGTAAATTGTTTATATTTATGATCAATGCTCGTCCAATAAAGCAACCCACCATAGTAAAGTTTCTTATTCTTTTTAATGAGTCCGATAAAAAAAGAGGTCAAATGTTTTAAAGCAATATACAGACCGATAAAAGTTATCATCGCCCAAAGCATGAGATATTCACCGCCATCAGGATCGGTATACGTAACAAAAAGTCCAATAATGGAACCAACGACAAATGCTACTCCAATCCCTCCGATAGCCGGATGTTTAAACGCCGTATTTTCCGTCATTTTTTCCGTTTTCAAGTTCTCCATAATATCTCTATTCATCGTTAAGTAAAGGGATTGTGCTATCGATACAATAAAGACGAGCATGAAAGCACCGATGGAATAGATGAACATGTCTGCATTAAGATGAAAGGCAACTTCCTGAATACCTGTTCCTTTCAATAACAACCAAAAAAAGAACTGAGAAAAAATTGTCCCTGCTCCAATTCCAATGATGATCGCTATTACAGCAATTATGCTATTTTCTATTAGCACTAGTTTGCTAATATCACGTTTCGTCATCCCTAGTGTCATAAGTAGACCAAACTCACTCCGCCTTTTCTTCATGAAAATTTGATGAGCATAGCTGATGAAAAAGACGGTAAACACAATAAGTGCAGCTCCCGGTATTGCTAGAAGACTTTGGATCCCTTCTATTTCCTTCAATGCAACAAGTTGTTCATTAAAATAAACTGTCATAAACATAAAGAAAAAAAGGATAGCCAAGCTATTACATGCAAGATAAAAAAGATATTTCTTGTAATGATACTTCGCCATTTTCCAGACGACTTTGTTAAATGTCATGCTGCCTCCCCCCTAAGAGAGCGAGATGATTCATGATATCATCCAGAAAAGCTTTCCGATCCGATTTTTTCTCTAGGTGTGAATGAACGGACCCGTCCCTTATAAAGATAACCTTCTCGCAATAGCTTGCAGCGAAAACATCATGTGTTACTAGAAGTATAGTGGTTGACAACTCTTGTACCACTTTTTTCAAACATTCCATAATGACGGTAGAAGACTTGGAATCCAAATTCCCTGTCGGTTCATCCGCAAATATAATCTGTGGTTCATTTGCCAATGCACGGCTAACGGCTGTTCGTTGCTGTTGTCCACCTGAGATATGGTAGGGATATTTATTTAAAATCGCTTCAATATCAAAGAGACTTGCCAGTTCCTGTACCTTCTTTTCCATTTCTGGTCCGCTTTTCTTTTCGAGTATCATCGGCAGTATAATATTTTCTTTTACCGTTAAACTTTCCAATAGATTGAAGTCCTGAAAGACAAATCCTAACTTTCTACGACGAAACCGCGCCAAAGCATCTCCGGTCATTTCATTCAACTTTTGACCTTCTATAAAGATCTCTCCAGAAGTTGGCTTATCAATTCCACTCAATATGTTTAGCAAGGTTGTTTTCCCACTGCCTGAAGGCCCCATAATCGCAACAAATTCTCCTTCCGACACAGAAAGGTTGATACCATTTAATGCAGTCGTTGACCCTTCATCATTGGCTTTCCCATAAACTTTTACGATGTTTTTAGCTTCTAAAATTTTCATCGCTATTCCCTTCTTTTCTTCCTCTGAATTCCTGTTACTACTTATGTGATTTGTTTATCTCTTTATAAGTTAAATTAGTCTTCATTTTAAAATTGGAATAATCAACTTCATTAAGCTCAAGTAAAGTAATTATCTAAATTATTTACTACATAAATCAACTCCAAAACCTTCAAATCTGCCATTCCTTTTTTGCAAGATTATAATAAATTATTGTAAAATTTAAATCGTATTTCGCATTATTCAAAAATACCTTGTGCGTCAACTGGTAATTCCCTAATATGTTTAAGGAATTCCGTCATTTTCTTATCGTCATTTATTGGATATGTAAATAATAATTGTTCTGCAACATCTTTTGCTAACACTCTAAATAATTCGCAAGCTACAAAAATTGAGTTCCAAAAATTCTTATAGTTGTAGTCAGAATAGGTCTTTTTATACATTTCCCAATAGGGATCAGGGAGGTACTGTTTAAAATACTTACCCATCTTTCCCACCGAAATTTGGAAATCATATTTTATGCCAATCCACCAAGAAACCATTTCATCTAATCTATCCCTTATTACAAACTCAAACATTTGTTTTGCATATGGCAACTCATCACGCCATATTCCTTTTCCTACGTTCTGCAGACACCACCAAAAGTCATTACAACAACTCATAAAGAGAGGTTCTGATGGCTTCTTTACCCAATAATCCTTATCTATAGGTTTTGGAATATCAGGGAGGATGCTGTCTTTATCCAATAAAGGAATCGTAAGTTTTTCCTTTGTATAGTTCTCAATCATAGCTTCTTTTGTCTCAATATGTAAGTCGATTCGATTACCATCTGTAAAAAGCATTAAATATCCATAAGACTTTTCAAATTCAACATCTAGCCCTATACATTTATCGTTTTCATCGGGTTTTTGAATCATAATTAAATCCCCAAAAATATCGATCCATTTCTCATTTTTTATGAATGAAGCTGTTTCTGTAACTACGTAAACAATATCATAATCCTGGAAGATATCCTTTGGGGCTTTAGGATTGGTTCTTGATCCATTCATATAAACGGCTCGGATGCGTTCGTCTTTTTGAGCTGTATCTATTATTAGGTCAAACATTTCTTTTTCAGTTCTCATGTGCTATTCCCTCCTCGTTTTTAATCATTGATCGAATTTCTCCCTCAACATAAAAAATCCAGTAGTATATTTAATAGCTTTGTCATGGAACAGTTTTGACTCTAAATATACGCTGCGATGGCGGAATAATAAGGTGTATATTTTTTCTACTCGAAGAAACGCACGCAATACTTTAAGCAGAAAATTTCACAATATTGCTAACTAGAATACCCTCTCCAATGAAATAACCGTATTTTTATTCTCAACACATCCATTAGATAGCATTATTTTTTTCATAGGATAATTGTTGATTTCAGTTGCACCCAGATACGATTTTGCTTTGAAATCATTTCGCAACCTATACAGCCCTATTAAGTGTAAGTTCTTGCCCAGTCCTTTTCCTCGAAATTTAGGATGAATTCCTATCCAAAAAATACGGCCTTCTCTATCCTTATTAGGTTCAAGGTGTGGGAAGACCACTCCAACAGGTTCATCTTTAACTTTATAGATAGTGAACATTCTCTCTACCTGTGAGGGTAGTTCAGTTTTCATACTCCTTAAAAATTTCTCTGTTTGCTTCATATTTCTCCCCATAACTTCAGATAAAAATAAAAGTGATCTCTTCTCAGTAATTGACCATAATTCGTAATCTAAAATCCCAATATTTATTGGATTTCTTAGAGACCTTATATATATAACTCTTCATCTTATCCACTGTGCAATTTAATCGTCTCAAATGAATACTAAGACATTCTAGCAACACCTTTTTAAAATTACTGCTTTCCATTTCAGTTAAAAGATCATTTATAAGACCATCGATTTTTTTAGCTTGATTTAGGTTATCTTCTAATATTTCCAAGAAAATTTGTTCGTCACTTATTATACTATGCACCCCAACTTCTTTTAGTTGGTTCAGTATTCCAATCATAGTGTGAGCTCCCTCTGTTCTAACTTACTAAACTTAAACTGATAATTAAATAACTCCATCTCCATAATACCATAATATTCAAATAACAATTCAGAGAAATAAGACGACCTTTTCTATGATCGTCTTGTTTAACTCTTGCACCTTATAGTTGGAGAATGAAATAACTAACCAGGTATGCATTAACACTCTTAACTTCCTCAGTACTTCAACGAAAATGCCCAGAACAAAAGATAAAAAGGTGCTATAAGGCAAATCGCTAAAAGAAAGAGTGAAACTGCAAAAGGAAAGGCAGACTCGAGTCCTGCTGCATTTCTTAACAACGCTTCGTTAGCCATAACAAACGCTATAAAGCCCAGGTTTTGAATAAGCAACATCACTTTTCCAACTCTGG
>NZ_BMOS01000013.1:101032-102626 GCF_014647195.1 Oceanobacillus indicireducens
TGTTAAATTAACATAGTTCATTTTTTCCGGGTTTTTGACTAATAAGCCAATGAGGATAAAATGTATTTGGAACCCCAATTATCTGGAGTCTTACCAGTGAAATGAATGGCAATCTGACTTGGGATGTCTGACCAGAGATAAAATAAATTGAATATATGATAACCGAAAAATAAAATGGAGATGGTGGAAAGAGTTATTTTAAAACGCTTGTTTCTCATTTTACTTTTCCCCCGTTTTAGACTTTTCCCCACGCTCTATCACCCCAATCTTCGCACTGACAAACTTCGCAAAAATTGCTGCCTGAATTTCTCCTCCAGTATACAAAAAATCCAATATTTAATAATCTTTGTTACAGTGCGGTTTTGTGTTTAGATATACGTCTGAGATGGCGGAATAATAAAAGATATATTATTTCTTATTGAAGGAACCATCCATTAGTGCAAATCTATTTCTATAAGGGTAAACTCATGGAGATTGTTCTAATGTTAAAGCCCAATTTCTCATAAAGTTTAATGGCTTGATTACCCGCAAATGCACTTAGACGAACCTCAGGGTATCCATTTTCTCTTAGTTCATCAATAGCAGTTCTCAATAATTGTTTAGAAACTCCATTTCCTCTAAATTCTTCCAAAACGAATAATTCATAAATAAAACCATTCATCTTATCAGTGAATTGGTCTCTACTTTCTCCTATAAGGATCCAACCCATTAGTTTACCTTCCTCAATTGCTATTAAATAATAGCTTCCTTTTTCCAATAATGGTTCAATAAGACTTTTAATTTTTTCATTTGTGGGTCTTACTTCACCTAATGTACCATCGAATAAGGCTTGCGGAGATAGTTGAATAATCTTTTCAAGTTCAGAACCATTTGGTCTTCTAATATCCATTCTAAAGTATTCCACTCACTTCAATCCGATTTAAACTTCTTTTAAATCTAATGAGATTCTATTTGTTCATTTCTAAATTGGGTATGATGTTTTTTTCTTTTTGATACATTAACTAACAAAAGTGTACCGAAGAGCCCAATAATAGTCATAGCACTCAGTAAAATTATTATGGAGGAATTGCTTATTAAAAAAGAACCAATTACCGGACCTAAAAAATAAGCTAAATTGCTACCGATACCAGTTATTGAAAAATAAGTGCCTCTATTATTTTCATCAGATAATTCTACAGTAAGTGTTTGGAGTTTAGGTCCAAGAATCAACTCTCCTAATGTGAGTACGATCATACCAATATACCAAAACATCGAAGAAAACGAAGTAAATAAAAACAAAATAGGTCCAGTACTAAATAGTATTCCACCCATCATAAAACCGGTTGTTTCATTAAACTGTTTTATTACGTACCCAACAAATGGTTGTAATGTTAGTATTAAGATAGTCCCGATAGAAAGCATTACTCCTATTACTTCAATTCCATTGCCTTGAGTCAATTCAATATGCTGAGCTAAACTACTTTCAATTTGAGATTCAATAAAAAAAATACAAAAGTTGACGAATAGTAATAATACCAATACTCTGTGCATCTTTATAAAAGACATTCCTGTAAACTAGCACATTATTCCAGGTCATCTATTTCAAACTAATTCA
>NZ_BMOS01000014.1:0-18599 GCF_014647195.1 Oceanobacillus indicireducens
TATTTATTTAGCTGTTGCATTTCATTTTACAATGAAGCAAAAAATAGTTTTAGATATTATAACGTTTTTCGCATATGGTATTACAATACCATTTTTAATAACTCATTTTATCCATAGCAATTCTTATTCTTCAGCATTGGTAAACTCTTCCACAAAGGCTCGTACATTCCAGCGCAAAGAGTGGTAAGGAGAACCGCACAACAGGTAAGAATCGTCCGCAATGTTCATATTGCATCAAAGATTTTCTTAATCGATTAGTATTGAAATCACGTAAATTTATTATCTCTAACAACTCCGAAATAAATCGATATGCTTAGATTTTTTTAATTGACTATACTTATATCATTTAGAGATATAATCGATACTAAATCAAGCTCTGTCTGATCACCATTTAAATATTCTATTTTAGAAAACTTTTTGGTATTTCTATTTATAAATATACACACTATCCCATTAGAATTTTTCTTGTTGTTACACTCCTCTAACCTTATTATTTTTGGATTAAAGACATATTCTCCTTTTAATTTTAATATATCTTCATTAATAATAAATGTATTTATTTATAGGAAGAAAATGCTTAAACCATTTAATTTTAAATGGTTTATATGTTAAATGGTCTGAAATAAAGGCAATTATCATTGACAATAATAAATGGTAATTGTATATTATAATTACAAACGCAAAAAATAATAAAGACCGTTCCCATGCTGTAACATGGAAACGGCCACAATAGACGCACCCATTAAAAGGGATGGCGCTGTAAAGAGTAAAATAACCCCTTAACGCCTGCTAAGCATATGAGGGGTTATTTTTTTGCATTATTGTTAGACATGATAAAAGCCACTAAAGCTCCAAAGGAGATCATTAGTACTAATGTTTCTCCAATGTCCATAGGCGACACCTCCCTTCTTTAGGAAAGTCTAAAGAAGGTAATCCGGTGCGCCACCCCTCATATAAAGTTAATCTATTGATAAAAACAGTATAACATAAATATTTTGTCAAAGAGATTGATATGAAATATTTTTCATACTAAACTTCTTTCACAATATCGCCGTCTCCATTCAACAAATAAAAAATATCCTGCATATTTTCTGCATATACTATTTTTTCATCTGTTGTGATTCGCATTTTTGTACTTTTGTTCGTCATAAAGTGTATAACCCCCGATGATTTTCTCATTCGTAATTTATTTGTTCATTATAAAGTACAATGTCTCGTAAAATATATTAACCGCGCACCATTAAGAAAGAGCGAGCGATATTTATCATGCTATTTCATTAGAAGTTGAAATATTTTTTGTCTGCTTCGCCTGCACCTTAAAACAATCCTCTACACCCTTTGCTTATCTTCCCATGCATGCAAAAAACCCCACTTTGCCATCAAATACAAAGCGGGGTTCTCACACACATTACTGAATCTCAATAATTTCCTCATCACCAATTTCTACATTACCTTGTTTTGTTAAACTTACTGTTTCACCGTCTTTTAGGTTTGTAAAAATGATTGGCGTTATAATCGATGGTGCATTTTCTTTTACATAATTTAAGTCAACATTTAATAAAGGCTGTCCTACTTTGACTTCATCATCTTGCGCGACAAGCGCTTCAAAGCCTTTACCTTCCAACTTCACTGTATCGATTCCAAAGTGAATCAATATTTCACGTCCAGAATCGGATTCAATACCAATTGCATGTTTTGTTGGGAACAGGTTGACAATTTTCCCGTTCACCGGCGAAACGATTGTACCGTGAGTTGGTAGAATGGCAAATCCGTCCCCCATCATTTTCCCTGCAAATACAGGGTCAGGTACGTCGGTGATCGGTTTGACTTCACCCGTCATTGGAGAAACAAATGAATCATTCTGAACAGGGCTAGTCGAGCCAGTGTCTGTTTTCTTTTGTTCTTCTTCTACTCGCGGTGTTTTACCTGCCATAATATCTTGCATTTGACCTTTAATAATCTCTGAACGTGGACCAAAGATAGCTTGTATATTCTCTCCAACTTCTAATACACCTGAAGCACCAAGCTTTTTCAAACGTTCTTTGTCGACTTCACTTTGATTGTTAACAGATACGCGAAGTCTTGTAATACATGCATCCAAATGGGCAATATTCTCTTTTCCACCCATTGCTTCAAGTACCTGGGTAGGTAAACTATTTTGATCATTACCAGTAGCTTCATCCCCATCTTCGCCATTATCCGCTTCACGTCCAGGTGTCTTGAGATTAAATTTCTGAATCATAAAACGGAAAATCACGTAATAAATCACGGCAAACACAAGACCTGCAATAACGGCTAACCACCAAGGTTCTTGGCCTGGCAAGATTCCGAATAAGAAGAAGTCTATTCCCCCACCAGAGAAGGTATAACCAATATTAACACTTAAAAACGTCATAAGCACAAAAGATAATCCATCAAGTACCGCATGAATTAGAAATAGGACTGGTGACAAGAACATGAATGAGAATTCAAGTGGTTCCGTAATTCCCGTTAGGAAAGAAGTTAACGCACCTGAAGCGAGTAAACCAGCAACCAGTTTCTTTCTTTCCGGGCGTGCTGTATGGTACATTGCTAGTGCTGCAGCTGGAAGTCCAAACATCATGATTGGGAACTCACCAGCCATGAAATTACCGGCAGTTATTTCAACACCATCTCTTAGCTGTGCAAAGAAAATTGTCATATCCCCTCTTACGATCTCTCCAGCAGCCGTTGTATATGTTCCAAATTCATACCAGAATGGCGCATGGAATATATGATGCAAACCAAACGGAATCAATAAACGTTTAATAAACCCAAATGCAAAAACTGCGATATATGTTCCTTCTTCAATTAGCCATAGTGATGCACTGTTCATTGCATCTTGAACCGGAGGCCAAACAAGCAACATCAACAACCCTGCAATGAATGAAAGGGCTGCTGTCATAATCGGAACGAATCGTTTACCAGCAAAGAATCCTAAGAAGGACGGCATTTCAATATCGTGGTAACGATTATAAGCATAAGCCGCTATTAAACCGATAATAATCCCGCCAAATACCCCTGTTTGTAATGTCGGGATTCCTAGTACACTTGCAAATCCTGGTTCTGATGCAACCGTTTCAGCAGATAGACCTAACCATGATCCCATCACCTGATTCATTACCAAGTATCCGACTAACGCAGCAAGTGCTGCTGCACCGTCACCTGCAAGTCCAATTGCAACTCCGACTGCGAAGATAAGTGCCAGGTTAGCAAAAATAATATTCCCTGCATCTTCCATCACGCGAGCACTTAATTGTATCCAATCCGCATCAAGAAACGGTAAAAGCTGTAACATCGCATCCTGTTGCGCCGCATTTCCTAATCCTAACAGTAAACCAGCTGCTGGCAGCATCGCCACCGGAAGCATCAATGCTTTACCAAGTTTCTGTAAAACACCAAAAAACTTTTTCCACATCTTCCTATTCCTCCACTTATTTTTATTTAAGCTAATAAAAATGAAATAAAAAAACAGGCATAAGTTTAGAAGATATCGAAAAGAAGCATGGGAATTCCCATGTGAAGTCTTTTCAATTATCTTCCATACTTATGCCTGCCTATCCAGTAACACGTATAGATATAATTGCTATTCATATTTTTTTAAACGTTGAAGATGCATAGTTAAATAAACCGCTTCAGCGTCATATACCTTTTTCTTCAAAAACTCTTGCATAACTTTTATTAGCTTCCAAGACAGATTATAACATAATGGATATTCATATTTCAATAGCTGTGCGATCTTTTCTGGTTCTTTCACTTTTTCTCCCTGTACGACACGTTCAATCGTAAATCGCAAATGTCGGACAAGTCGCATATAATCTAGGCTTTCCTTGTCGAGAATAAGTTCAAAGTCACTCTCAATAATATGAATTAAGTTTGTAACAAGCTGTGAATGTCTATTTATCTCTCCTAAATCCTTATTCATTAATGCGCTATGTATATGAAGCGTAATGAACCCGATTTCATCCTTTGGCAAATAAATGCCTGTCTTATCTCCAATTATTTCGACAGCTTTTTTTGCTAGTTCCTGCTCGAATGGATATAGTGCGATTGTTTCGGTTAAAAACGGATTGACAATTGTATGTCCTTGGCGCACACGCTCCATCGCAAGCAAAAGGTGATCCGTTAAACCGATATGGATGTGTTCATTTAACTTGCCTGATACACGTTCACTAATATGGCCAATAGCTTCGATAATCGCACTTTGCCAGGTTTCATCAATTTGCGGCAGCAACTTTTTATATTGTTCTTGTTCTTTTTCATTTTTTAATACAAATAGTTTTTCCGCTTGTGCTGCCGAGAGGGAATCACCCTCTTTTCGATTAAAGCCAATTCCTTTCCCTATTACAATGACCTCTCCCTCGCTGGGGTGTTCGGCCATGACGACATTATTATTTAGAGCTTTAACGATTGTTATCGCTGACAATTTTCTTCCTCCTAAAAACATATCTTGCAGTAAAATCCTTATCATTCTTATTCATAGTATAGCGTGCTATAAAAAAAGGAAACCATGAAAAATCTGGTTTCCCATTTTCCTTTTTATAGCATGAATTTTGCCTAGTAGTATGGTGAAATCATTAAGTATACCAATACCCCAGTAAGGCTTACATACAACCAGAGTGGCATTGTCCAGCGTGCAATTTTCTTATGCTTTTCCACTTGCATATTCAAGCCTCTCCCGAGTGTGATTAGCGCAAGCGGCACGATTACTGCAGCAAGTATAATGTGTGTGATCAGTATAAAATAATAAATGTACATCAGCGGGCCATCTCCGCCGTAGCTGGTAGATGCAGCCATAGAGTGATACGTTAAGTACGAGATACAGAATAAAAAGGTTGTTACAAATGCAGCGATGATGAATCTGCGATGTAATTTAATGTTTTTCTTTTTAATCATGGCTAATGCAATCAATAAAAAAACAAAGGTAAAGCTGTTGAATATAGCATTCAGCATCGGCAATACCGTTAATTCAATTCCCCATATTGTACCACCTGGGATTTCCGGCAAGAAATACGTTGCCACAATAACTCCCACAATCAAGATGGATAGTAACCAAATCAGCGGATTATAATTTCGCTGTTTAGCATTGTTGATACCATTATTCATTTGTTTTCCACTCCTATATAAGATCCCTTACACTAATCATAAGAAAAATAGTTGTAAAGAGCAATATAGAAAACAGCTAGTTTCCTTTATAAACAGAAAATGTCATTTTTTAGACAAAATAAAAGTCGATCTTTTTAATGAAAAGAATGTTTTTATTTACTCATAACTGGGTAAATTCCTGTGTTTTATATTCATTCATTCTTATCAAAAAAATAAAACCCGGTTTTAAATAGATGAACCAAGCATGGCTCTGAAATAATGGAATAGGCAAACATACCGACTAATATAATAATACAGTATAAATGAATTCACATTATAAAAGTAAATGGATATGGGAGTGTTAGGATGGGAGCTATTAATGGATCGGATTTTATTAAACGCTTAGATCAACTGGATACGGAGATTTGGCTGGATGGAAAGAAGGTTCAAGGGAAAATCTCTCAACACCCTGCATTCAAAGGAATTCTTCGGACAAAGGCATCTCTCTATAACATGCAGCATGAGGCTGAATTCAAAGATAAGTTGACTTTCCATTCATCCAAAACCGGGGATTCTATTGGCCTTTCCTTCTTGCAGCCAAAAACGAAGGATGATTTAAAAAAAAGACGAACAGCTAGTGAGCAGTGGGCCAGACGGACGGGTGGATTGATGGGAAGAAGTCCTGATTATCTTAATACCGCTGTAATGAGTTTCGCCGCTTCTGCTCCCTTATTAAGAGGAAGAATCAACTGCTTTCCAGAAAATATCCAATCCTTATATGAGTTGGCGATGAATAAAGACCTTTCATTTACCCATACATTTGTCTCACCCCAAGTAAACCGTTCCGAAGCATATTTGGAATCCTCGAAGGAAGAGCCGATTGCTGCCCGGGTAATCGATAGAAATGAAGAAGGTTTAGTAATCAAAGGAGCACGTCTTTTAGCTACTCAAGGCGGATTAACGGATGAAGTATTAGTTTTTAGTATTCCTAAGTTTTTGCTAGATGAATACGAAGCTTTTGCTTTTTCTATTCCCTCAGATACAAAGGGGTTAAAATTTATTTGCAGGGAGTCATTTGTTGGTGGAGATTCAACTTTTAATCACCCATTAAGCTCCCGATTCGAGGAAATGGATACTATTCTTGTTTTCGACAATGTACTAGTTCCGTGGAATAGAGTTTTCTATTATGATAATGCCCAAGCGGCCGAGGATTTCTCATTCAAAAGTTCTTTTCACTGTTTTACGATCCACCAAGTCGTGACTAGACAAATTGTCAAAACGGAATTCATTTTAGGTCTGGCTGAGCTTCTCGTACAGACAATTAATGTGAGTGAGTACCAGCATATTCAAGAAAAACTGTCAGAGATCATTATTGGTCTGGAAACAATGAAGGCTCTATTAGAAAAATCCGAAAGTGACGCAGCGTTAGACCAGTGGGGAACAATAAGGCCGAGTATTGCACCGCTTCAGGTTGCCAATAATATCTTCCCTAAAATATATCCCCGATTCACCGAAATCATTCAATTAATTGGGGCGAGCGGACTGGTTGGTCTACCTACAGAAAATGCATTTAGCTCCCCTATTCAAACTGATCTTGATCAGTACCTTCAAGCAGCAACCAAGAATGCAGAGGATCGTGTGAAAATATTTAGGTTAGCCTGGGATCTGACAATGAGTTCATTTGGAACGAGACAGACCCAATACGAGAGGTATTTTTTTGGAGATCCGATCCGTTTATCGAGCCGTTTATATAAAGCTTATCCACTTACCGATTATGTAAAAGAAGTTAGCAATTTTTTAAACTTGGAAACGGACGTATAACGAAAAAATCTTCTAGATAACCCCTCTAATGAAGAGACTGGAAGATAAAGTATTATATTTTATCCAGTCTCTTCACTTGCATCCCCTGGAAACCTCTGATAGACTCTCAGTTGGTTAAAAACGCTCTGATCTTTATCTCGACTTAGCGCATACACTTCACAAAATGCTTCCCCGCGCGATTCTTAGACGGCAATATCATCTTTTACCGTTCAAATAGTCTTTTTTTAAAACCCCCATCACGATAATATCATGCCATATACCATTCCTGTATAAACTTTCTCGTATTACCCCTTCTTTCACGAAGCCAAGCTTATTATAAATATGTATAGCTTTTTCGTTATGAGAAAACACCCTTAGGGAAACACGATGCATATTTAACTCTAGAAAAGCATAATCAAGTAACATTTTTAGAGCCTCTGTCCCGTATCCCATTCCCCAATAATCCTTTTCACAATATCAATTATACATTCCGCATTTCTATTTTTTGTATCAATATTTGTCAGTGATGTTACTCCTATTGCCCTCTTCCCTTCACTCTCCTCGATTATATAACTCCTGGAAGATGTTGAATTGAGAATAACATTTTCCACAAAATTTCTTGTTTCATCAAAAGAGTATAAATCGAGCGATGGGCTTGTTGTTTTCATAACATCAAAATCATTTCTCCATGAGTGATACTTCTCAATGTCACTTTCTACCATTTTTCGAAACTGAAGTCTTTCTGATTTTAGCATTTTCTAGATCATCTCCCTAACTAGGTCTATAATCTTCTATTTCATCATAATACATAACGGAATATTAAAAAAGATTAAACAATACTAGTCCGTTAAAGCTTGAAAGCAAGCTAGCATTCTTCGTGAGTACATATTTGTTAGATTAAAAGACCTAACTTTTAGGAGGTTTGACTAAACCATCAAACTTATGATATGTTCGATTATATAAACGAACTTCTGCACCCGTAAAAGAAAAAGGAGCTGATTATTCATGGAAAATCAAGTTTCAGTTTTCATCATGGATGTAAGCAATTCTTCCAAGGAAGATATCGGCAATGAGTTGAGTGATTACCTCAAGGAATTGCAGATCAGCATCGCTTACTGGACGCAATATATTACAACAACAAAAGTCGCACACCGAGCTGGTGATGAATTAGTCGTCGTGAGTAATGGATTTGCATCTACTTATATACTCGCTTTCTATTTAAGTCGTATTTGGAAATACACAGATCATCCCCCATATTTCGGTCTCTCTTTTGGCAATATCGAAGGAAATCTAAACAATATAAACATCGAAACGTGGATACATCCATTAATGAGGCAGGCTAGGTTAGCTAATGATTTCCTTAAAAATCAGCAAAATAGAATGCAATTTCACTTTGAGTTAGCTCCACGTAAAGACGCAAGCGGGTTCGAAGTTTACAGCAGGGAGTTCGCAACATTATTAAATACAAGTTTATCTTTAAAACAAGAGCAAATAAACGAACAAACGGAGATACAGTCCCTTGTCTGTTCATTATATTTAATGCTCGGTCAACAAAACAAAGTCAGCGAATATCTCGGCAGAACGAAATCTACTATATCGAGTCATATGAAAAATGGCAAGGCGGATGTCATTTTAGATACATTTTATAATATTGTAGATGTGTTAAATTCATTGGAGATGGGACCAGTTAATGATCAAACTGAAGAGCTTCAACTCAACATTAGACAAAATATAAACAACCGCCTTCAAGTATATTTACCTAAAGAGAGGTGAGTTTAATGATTGTATTATTGTTGCTCCTCGCCCATTTAATTGCTGACTTCTGGCTGCAGACAGATCAAATGGTTAAGGATAAATCTTCTTACAAATTAGTATCGCGGATATGACTACAAGTTTCATAGAGTTATTTGGAACAGGCAGTTTACATTCTGTTAATACGGTTTTATTTATTATGATAGTTTACATTCCGGCTACAACCATAAGTGGACATATTGTAAAACATATCGTTGGTTCTTTGCCATCGGAATTCGCGAACTCTGAAGGAGAATTAACATTACGTAATAGAATGATTGATGTACAAGAAAGGAATCAACCAAATACGAAAAATAGTTTTACAGGGGAATATCACTATTTCACCTACTCCTCCCCGCCCCGCTCTCGAGGAAAGCTAATTGGTAATATAGAAAGATTGCTTGTTATACTACTAACTGTGATAGGCGCTTACCCGTCCATCGCTTTTATCATTGCCGCAAAATCCATCTCCCGCTTCAAACAGTTAGATGATCGCAACTGGGCGGAATATTTCTTATTAGGTACCCTGTCATCTATCTTTCTAGGGTTAGTGCTTGGACTTATTGTTCAAGGTATTCTAATGTAAGAAGTGAGAATCCATAAATGTTTTTTAAAAGGAGTGATTTAATGGCTAATATTCATGATGTTGCCAGATTAGCTGGAGTTTCTGTTACGACTGTCTCGCGTGTGTTAAATAATCATCCATATGTAAAGCGTGAAAAAGTGGAAGCTGTAAATCAATCAATTAAACAGAGTGGCTATATCCGAAACATAAATGCTGTTAATTTAAAAAAGGGAAAAACAAATTTAGTTGGTGTTGTTTTACCTTTTTTAGACCATCCTTACTTTGCCCAATTGATTCAAGGTATTTCTCTCGCTGCTTCTGTTCATCATTATAAAATTGTCCTTTATCAGACCGGATATCTGGAAGATCAAGAAATGGAAGCATTGGAGATGTTAAAGCTAAAGCAAATCGATAGCTTGATCATCTGCTCAAGAAAAATATCTTTGGATATAGTAGAACGTTATCGTGAATATGGTAAAATTGTCCTTTTTGAAAATGGCACCGATACATCATTGAGTTATACTTTTGTCGATCATTACACTTGTTTTATGAAAGCACTAAATTATCTATACGATCGGGGACATCGAGAAATTGGATTTTGTATCAATCGATTGGATGGCACAAATAGCGGACAGCGTGAACGTGCTTATCAAGACTTTTTGGAAATAAAAGGATTGCGCTATAATGAAGAATACATATTTAAGGGATGTCACTACTTGGAGGATGGTGAACGAGTTTTACACGAACTTTCAGGCATGAAACATCGTCCGACAGCTTTGCTTGCTACGAGTGACCAAGTAGCTGCTGGAATGATTACTGCTAGTCCTACATATAACATAGCGATTCCTGATGATTTAGCGATTATCGGATTTGATGACCAACCGATTGCTCGTGCAATGAATATCACAACGGTTGGTATTCCGCTACATTCCATAGGTGAACTTCTTTTGGAACAGACCATGTCGGAAACGGTTTCGCACAAGGAAGTTTCCGTTGAATTGATAGAAAGATTGACCGTTTAAGACTCTGAAAAGCAGCCCTGGTTAGACTTAGTAAAAGATAACGACTCATATGTGATCATGCCCCATACTGGGTTACACTCACAAGATTTCTCTCCATTACTAAAAGTCATCAAGGGCTGCTTTTCAATTTAAGTTTAGTTTATGATATCGATTTCATGTCAAGGGGTTTCAGTATTTTTTATTATTTGTCTTATTACAATTTAAATGCTGACCTGTAATTCATTACCTAGTTGTAGTATCTCTTTCACCGCGAGAAAAACGGATCTTTTGCTGGAAATTTGGGGGAGTAATTTTTATTGAAAAAGGAACTGAATTTTGACATTCAATATACTTAACCTGAAAACTTTAATATTATTGATATGAAGGAAAGTGAGGGTACTATCATGGTAGGAACGAACGGTCTCTCACCTTCCACTTATTGTTTAAAATGGCTTATGAAAAAAGTTTGATTTAGGCAATCAGAGTAGCTCTTGCACCTTTCCAGCGATATAGTCCCTCAGCAACAAAAGTTCAAGCTTTTCAAAGGAGCAGCCATCTTTCCCATCCGCATAATTTTCAGTAGCTTTCCTCACTGTATTTCTTAACTTCAAAGGTAGGTTTTTTTGTCCCCAATCCCCTGCCTCTTTCTTTGAGGAAATGACTCCTTCATCTAGAAACCAAAACACCCTCAACATATTTAATGAACAATAAATCGGATCTTCTGCAATGTTTTCTAGACATTCCAGATAATCCCCCATTATGGACGATAAATAATCATCCAGTGGGACTTTAGGAAACACTTCATCAACAGGTTTTCCTTCTATACATATTCCCCTGTAGTTCGTAATGGTTATATGAGCTGCTAAATCTGGATCCGTTTGAATAACTTCATTAATATATTGATATGTCCCTTGGAATAAATCAGTTTCATATCGCTCTCTCCAATAATCGCTAAAATGGAATTCAAATGGACAAGGATGCTGCCAATCCATTAATTGTTTCTTACTTAGGAAACTTACTTCAATTGGATACGGTGAGGAAGAATAGCCTAGAAAAAGCCGTGCTAAATTCCTTTTTTCTACAAGTCTTATCGGTTTGTCTGTAACAACCAACACATCGATGTCGCTACGATTAGGGTTAAACCCTCCCATCGCTAACGAACCGTGTAAATAAAAGCCTATAAACTTATCATCTATAATTTCTTTAATTCTTTCTTTCATCTGTAAGATAAAATCCTTTATTTCAGTAGGACAAGATTTCCAACCATCACTCATTTTAAAACCCCTAGCATCAAAATTCGTCTACACCCCCTTATTCAATTCACCATTAAAATTTAAAATCCTGCTTGCTTCGGTTCAAAACTTATATATCGGCATCTGAAATATTTTAATTTTTACATAACAACTTGAATCTTACGTTAAGTCATATTGTATAATACGAATAAGCACACTAGAGGTGGATCATTTGTATTCGATCGGTAAATTAGCAGAGATTAGCAAGACTACAATTCGTACGTTGAGATATTACGATGAAGAGGCCTTTGCGAAGCTTTATTATATCCTAACATTAAAAGAAATTGATTTTCCCCTGAAGCAAATAAAAACTATCATCACGAATCAAGAAAAATCACCGATGGAATTATTACAGATGCAAATGGAATTGATTCAATCAGAAATCAAGCAATTTAAAAAGAACAAACATACATTAGAAAGTTTTATTCAAGTTATGGAGCTTGGTGGTCATAAAAATTGGGAGGATATTTTTAATACGTTCAAGCACATCTCCCCCGTAAATAGCAAATTTACCGAGAAAAGACAAAAGTATTTCACAAATGAAGAATTAGAGATCCTGAATACCTTGCCAAAAGTCGGTCAGGATACACCAGTTGTTTCGGACTTTATCAACTTATTTCGTGAAATACGACAAGCAATTGCTGACGAAGTAAACCCAAGTTCTAAAAAAGGCCAACAGCTTGCTAATAAATGGTTTGAGATAGCCAAGGAAATGTATGGTGAAAATGCAGCTACAGCCAAAAAAGCATATCAAGTCTATCGCACCAAAAAAGAAAATCTTGGATTTGTCTATCTTGACGAGGATGTAATTTCATTTATTGAAGATGCATACGATCATCAGTTGAAGGGTGATGGAAATGAATAGCAAATATGTCTTGCTTGATCTTCTATTCTATGTCGGCCTACCCTTTATTATCTGGAATTATGGCAGGGAATTATTAGGGGATTATCCCGCCATGCTTATCTCAACCGTTCCAGGTCTTATCTATGCTCTTTCTCGCTTCATTCTTGAACGGCAATTTAATATTACTGGGCTGTTTATTATCAGTTCATTGTTTATCACTACAACAGTCAATGTCCTTTCCGAATCGGCCGAGCAAATGCTTTGGAATGGAGTTTATTTAAGTCTTTTCTACGCCATGATTCATTTATTCACACTTCTAATAAAACGGCCTTTGGCATTATACTTTGCAGTAGATTTTGTATACTTGCAAGGTTGGCCAAAAAAGCAAAGCACTCCCCTTTTTTTCGAAAAAGGCATCTTCAAGTGGTTTCAGTATATACAATTGCTATTCGTTATTCGCGGAGTCACTCTTGCTGGATTAAAGGCACTCTTGCTACAAAAGTACGGAGTAGATGGGTATAATCAAATGCTGATTTATAGGCAAGTAACCGAATGGTTTTTCAGTTTGCTGATTTTGGGAGTCTTCATCTATACGAATGTACCAATAAGTAAATTTATTAAACAAAAAAAGTTAGAGGAAAAAATAGAAAACGCCTGATAACTCAAGGAGGTGGCCTGAACAATATTAAATACTCCTCCAACGCTAATTTATAGCTAGTTCTATTCGAGGTCGGGTTGCCCTAAACCAATGTAAGCAAAGGATGAAGATAATAATAATGTCGATAATATCCCCGCCATAATACATAATCATGGCCCCAAGTTCTGCTTGGTCTGCAGGCACCCCTTTAGGTGGGTGCGCATAGATGTACTTTGATAAAATACCATGTCCAGCTAAGGCAATAACAAATACGATTGCACGGTACAAAAAAGAAGTGCGGTGAGGTATCGGATCAATATAGATCATGGACACGGTAAATAAGTAGCCGGCTAAGAATACATGGAAATGCACGATTATATGTAAAAGGATACTCTCATGCATGAGCGAGTATAGATCCGTAGTGTATAATAACCAAAGTCCACCTATATTAAGAAAGGATGCAACAACTGGATTGGTATATATCCTTGATGGCCAACTTCTTAAAACCTTTGAAATCCTTCTTGCCAAGGGAACATTCAGCGTTCGCAGCATAAGGGTCATCGGTGCAGCGAGTGCTAAAAGCAATGGCGCAAGCATCCCTAAAAATAAGTGGCTGAACATGTGAGCTGCGAAGTCTACATGTGCACGATCAGCTAACGGACCTGCAACCGAGATAATAGCGAAAAGAATTCCAAAAGCCCAATAAACCGTTCGATATATTGGCCAAGGTTTCTGTCGCCTGTTGGAGACAATTACAGCTAGGATATACATGACGATAGCCATTATAAACGGTAGTGCCAAAAGTAGCTGAGGTATTATTCCAACTGTATGATGAATGTGGTTATTGATGTTCATGTGAGGCATCCTTCCCTGGTTGCTGGCTATTTCTTGTCTGCACAATAAGGGTTAGACCAATTATAATCATTAAAATAGCTGTTGTGTTCCAAATCACGTCATAGATGATTAAATGATCTACATAACGAATCTGGTGTATCCGCATTAATTTGTGCTGAATTGTACCATCATATAACTGGAACACCCCTGCACCAAGAAACACTCCTCCCCACCACCTCCTTAACCACAGCGCGTTACGTCTCCTGAGATCCGTGAACATAAACAAGCCCCCAATGGTTGCAAACCAACTAAAAGCGTGGAAAAGACCGTCAGAAATTAGCCCGATATCAGTCGTGGATTTGTCATAAAAATGATGCCAGCGTAGAATTTGATGAAATACCGTCTCGTCTATAAAAGCGATCAGACCAACCCCAAATAAAATACCAGACCATAGATTACGTTTGGAGTAAATCGATCGATCCTTAGTTTCATTCCCAGCCATTTTCTTCTCCTTTATAAATTAATTGAATGATACATTTATTTATTGTTTCCATCAACTTGTTCAAATAAACAGTTCTACCCGTTATTAACAACCATTTTCTCCTTCTTTACATTAATTGTATAAATATCCTTACTCTTTCCTCCAATAACCTTAAATATAAGTATTTGTATTTTATAGTTTGCTGTGTAATGTAAGAAAAGCTGGATTTCATAATTGAAATCCGACTTGAATATGAAGCCTGTACCCTCCTTCAAGTTCGCATTAAACTTTTTTATAAAAGAAGAGGAAATATGGGATAAATTTAACTGATTTACCCATACTAAAATGGACTAGCTATACAGATGGAGGTCACCTATGCGTCCTGTAAAGAAACGAGCGAATCAAGCGGATCTCCCGCTTTCTATGGATGAATTTGAAAACAAACTTGAAACAGAGGTTCTCAATAGTCAGGATCTGAGTTTCACGGTTTATAAACAAGAAAATAAGCAGGTTGCTGTTTTTTATATTCCCTATCTTGTTGATTCGACTAAAATCGAGCAACAAGTCTTGAATAATTTATTAGATATGCAAACAGAATGTACAGCAGACTCCATATTAAGTGAAATACCGCTTTCTTCGGGAGAACAAGTGTCCAGCATTAGGACTATCCGAAATAAGCTTACGGAGGGCTATGTTGGTCTCTACGTCGAACAAGAAAATCAAGTTATCATGTACGAACTGGGCAAGACGGAAAAACGGGCGCTGGAAAAAGCAGAGACGGAATCAGTAGTTGTTGGTCCGCTCATTGCTTTTACCGAGTCACTTGAAAGTAACTTAAATATAATCAATTGGCGGATGAATACACCAGACCTTGCAATGGAAAAAGTTGAAGTCGGTAAAAGAAATCCAAAAGAAACGAGAATAATCTATCTTAAATCAGTTGCGAACGAAACAGATGTTAATACAATGAGGCAACGGTTGAGCGATCTCGAGATTGATATGGTAGAAGACATTCATATAATTAAACAATATATTTTAGATTCCTCTACCTCTATATTTGCGCAATTTGTTTCTTCTGAATTGGTGGATCGCTCTATGTATGCAATAAAATCGGGTAAAATTATTGTTATGGTTGAAGACAGCCCGTTTGCTTTAATTGCACCTTCTACATTATTCAGTTTCTTTGAGTCTACAGAAGACCGCTATTTTCATTGGACGTTAAGCATGTTTGTCCGTTTTCTTCGTTTTCTTGCTGCATTTGTTACTTTACTGTTAACCCCAATGTATGTCGTTGCAACTACGTATCATTACGAACTAGTTCCATCCCAGCTCTTAGTTTCGCTCGGTGAATCTCGGTCGGTTGTTCCCTTTCCGCCGCTTATTGAAGTATTCTTGATCGAACTCGTAATTGAACTATTACGGGAAGCTGGAGCAAGACTACCTACCAAAGTGGGACAGACGATTGGTATTGTTGGTGGTGTGGTAGTTGGAACTGCAGCGGTTCAAGCTGGTATTTCGAGTAACATTCTGATCATTCTAGTTACAATGAGTGCTTTAGCTTCTTATGCAACGCCTAGTTATGTCATGGGTAATACGATACGATTTGT
The DNA here is from genome assembly GCF_014647195.1 of Oceanobacillus indicireducens. Lineage (GTDB taxonomy): Bacteria > Bacillota > Bacilli > Bacillales > Amphibacillaceae > Oceanobacillus > Oceanobacillus indicireducens. Next base: position 15,956 of record NZ_BMOS01000014.1, read on the forward strand.
TCGTTTCCCACTGTTTTTCCTTGCTGGTTTTTACGGGATTATCGGGCTGATGTTTGGTATCTGTTTATTAGTCATCCATTTAGTTCGTCTAGAGTCTTTAGGCAGACCATACCTCGCGCCATTGTACCCCCTCCGGCTTGCAGATTTTAACAAAGCTTTTTACCGTCTGCCGGAGCAAACGAAATATAAACGCTTTTTATCGTATCGACCAAAGGATAAACAATTATTTAACAAAGAGAGAGCTGCGAAAAGAAGAGATATTGATGAGTAGGGATTGTATATGAAAATTAATGTTCAAATACCAAAAGGTGAACAATTCCGTTCTTTCTATATGTTTTTTATTATTGCCTCCATGCAGCTGGGGGTTGGATTGATTGGAATCCCACGAATTGTCTTTATGGAAGCAGGGCATGACGCATGGATTTCGATACTCATTGCCTACCTCTATATTGCCCTGCTCCTTTTTGTCATGTTATATATATTGAGGCAATATGAAAATGCGGATATCCTCGGCGTTCAGGCCGACCTATTTGGCAGTTTTATTTCGAAAGTACTTGGAACGGTGTACATCCTTTATTTTATATTCTATATCTTATCCACACTCGTAACCTATATCGAGATTATTATGGTTTTTGTTTTACCAGATAGTAATGCATTCGTGCTGGGATGTATGCTTCTTATTATTGCTATCTATACGGTATTTGGCGGTCTAAAAGCAGTTGTTGGCGTCACTTTTCTCTTCTTTATGTTCTCTACTTGGTTATTTGTTTTATTAATTCAACCAATTCGACAAATGGATTTTCTCAACTTTCTGCCTGTAATGGATAAAGAAATAATTGATATTTTACGCGGCACAATTGCCGCATCTTATACATTTACAGGATTTGAAATCTTGTTTTTTATCTACCCCTTTGTGGCAAATAAAGAAAAGATTGGTAAGCCTGTTTTCTTAGGACTATCCTATTTCACTTTCGTCGCCCTGCTTGCTACAAACATAGCGATTGGATTCTTAAGTCCAGCTCAATTGGAAAGAAGAATTTGGGCTGTATTAAATTTGTTTAAAATTCAGACCTCTCCTATCATCGAGCGGTTGGACTACGTTGTCATTGCAGAATGGATGATGGTTGCGATGCCAAAGGTGATTCTTCTTATGTGGTGCATAAGCTATATAGCGAAACGTATTTATAATCTTTCGAGGGAAACTAGTGTTTACACAAGTGCTAGTATCCTTCTAATTCTAATCCCTTTTTTTAATGAGCATTTTATCATTCAGCGTTTGATTGATAATGTTAGCAGGGTATCCTATGGGATTGTATATATTTATCCTTTCCTTCTTTTGCCACTAGTTCTTTTAAAGAAAAAAACACGGAAGAAATAAGGAGGGTGAATACATGCGAACTGCTAAGTTAATACCGTTATTCATACTTATTGTATTTCTGCAGGCTTGTCTGGAAACAACGCAAATTGAGAAGTTGGCAATCATTAATTCACGTGGAGTTGATCTAATAGATGAAGGTGGAAAAAGAATGATTGAAACGACACTCATTCCTTATATTTTTGATCCGCGTGCTCCGGATATGACTAGTTTGTTGACTGGAAAGGGTCGTACGATTAAACAAGCCCGTGTAGAAGCTGAAAAACAATCGCCCTATCCATTAGTCCCCGGAAAAATCAATATAGAATTTTATGGAAAAGAAGCAGCTGAATCAGGTATTCTTCCCTTTCTAAATACACATGTTCGTGATGCACCTGTTTCTGACATTATGCAGCTAGCCGTAACCAATCAAACTGCAAGAGAAATTCTTGAAATAGAGCAACAAAGTGTGGAATTAAATAGAACAAAGTATTTACAAGACTTAATAAGTAAAGAGGTCGAAAAGGGTACTTTACCACGAATTACCTTACAATTTTTCACGCGATTGGTGCAACAAGTCGGCATTGATCCGATACTTCCAGTAATAGACGTAGTGAATGGTAAACCTACACTAACTGGTGCAGCTGTTTTTCAAGAAGATAAGTATGTTGGTAACATATCAGTAAAGGAATCATTCATGGCTAATCTGTTGAGGCAGCGTTTGAGAGGAACTCCAATTGATGTAGGCGTCCCTCGTGAAAATTATCTGGGCGAGATTGATTATAAAGGAAAACTGACAGAAAATGAAGATTCGATTTATCTTTCTTTAATGCTTCATACAGGTAAAGGGAAAATAAAGATTGTCGATGCCGATTCGTTAGCGTTTAAGGCAGATATCACAATGAAATTGGATTTATTAGAAACCTCAATCCCAATGAACATTAAATCAGAAGATACTTCTCGGAAATTCGAACGTGATATAGAAAAATACTTTGTAAGAGAATATGAAAACCTATTCGCGAAACTTCAAGAAGTAAACTCAGATGCATTGGGTCTTGGAAGAAAATATATCACGTCAAGAAAAGGAAGTAAGACGACTAACAAGGAATGGATGGAAAAATATCAAGATGCCAAAATGGAATTCGATATCGATGTGACAATTGTCAACTTTGGGGCGATTGATTAATAAGTGGACGAGGCTGGGACATAACTTCTTAGTATGGTTATAAATCCGAACAAATGAGCATCAACAACCGCTCCGGGAATATACTACGCTTTCCGCAGGCGGCT
>NZ_BMOS01000014.1:18749-73524 GCF_014647195.1 Oceanobacillus indicireducens
TTTTTGTTCGGATTTAATTCATATTAGAATAGTTATGTCCCAGCCTCGTCCGTCTTTTTATTTATTTAACCGCCTTAAAGAAGAAGGAGTCAACCTTCATTACTATGCTCAAATAAGGAATTCGCACGCTATGTCGGACAGTTTATGCTCGATTTAATGCGTGATAACACCAACTGAAATCATTCCCCGTTTTGCTAACCGAATCCGTGCAATCCATTTATAAGCTTACCGGGTCGGAGAAATTGAGGTGGGCAAGTATCCTGGTGAAGCCATAGAGAAAACTGGTTCTTGTCTATACCTTTTTTCAAAACATGTGACATTTATGAAAACTTTTGCTATGCTAGATTCGAACTAAATAATATGAAACTACTAGGGGTGCCCTAACTGGGCTGAGAGGAAAGTGTGTTTCCGACTCTTATCGACCTGATCTGGTTAATGCCAGCGTAGGGAAGTAGTGAGATTGTTCTCATAACTATTTTCTTGTGAAGCCAGGTCTAATCATGACCTGGCTTTTTAATTGGTTGATTTTACCCCTTAAGATTGGAGGTCAAGTATGAATAAAACCCGTCTCATCACGACGATGGCCGTCTTTATCGCAATTGGAACAATCAGCGCACAATTAATCTGGTTTCCCGCCGGTGTAGCCCGCGCTTATCCAGTACAGCATGCGATTAATGTCGTAGCCGCTGTCACCTTGGGACCCGGTCCGGCAGTCATTATTGCTTTCATTATCAGTCTATTACGCAATATGCTCGGACTAGGAACCTTATTAGCCTTCCCAGGTGCAATGGTCGGCGCTTTTCTTGCAGGGTTCCTGTATAAGCAAACCAAGAAGCAATCGCTCGCCGCATTAGGTGAAGGGATTGGCAGTGGGGTTATTGGTGCATTATTTGCAGTGCCATTTGCTTATGTATTTATGGGGACATCGGCCGGTGCATTTGTTTTCATCCCCCCATTCCTTGTAAGCAGTATATCTGGAGCAATTCTTGGACTGCTCGTTGTATCTAAAGTTTACACCAAGGGCTTAATAAAAAATTAAAATGAGTAAGTTGATGAAGGAGAATGTTCAATGAAGAATGTTGCATGTGCTCTAACGATAGCGGGTACGGACCCGAGCGGCGGTGCTGGAATTCACGCCGATCTGAAAACGTTTCAGGAATTGAAAACTTATGGGATGTCGGTTATCACCTCCATCGTGTCCCAAAACACGACAGGTGTTCAAGCTGTTTCCCACGTCTCTCTAGAAATGATCGAACAGCAACTAGACTCGATTATTTCTGATATGCCTATCCATGCATTTAAAACAGGGATGATTGCCAATCAGGATATGATGAAATTGATTTATAATAAAATAAAGCATTTGGATGCACCTTATGTTATGGACCCGGTCATGGTTGCCACAAGCGGTGACACATTGATTGAACGCGATTCCCGTAATTATCTGCGGAAGAATTTGCTTCCGCTTACAACAATTGTAACTCCAAATATTCCAGAAACAGAATATCTAATAGGTGAAAAAGTTGAAACCGATGAGGACATGAAGCAGGCTGCCGAAATGCTTGTGAAAAATTTTGGCGCGAAAGCTGCACTAGTTAAAGGCGGTCACCGCGAAGGCGATGCGGTTGATTTCCTTTATGATGGTTCAAGGATCCATAGCTTTTCGGCTCCCCGAATAAATACAAATAATACACATGGTACAGGTTGTACGTATGCAGCAGCGATAACTGCTAATCTAAGCCAAGGCCTCCCTCTTAACATTGCGGTTAAACAGGCAAAACATTATGTAACGCTCGCGATCAAGTATTCTTTGGACTTAGGAGCTGGTAGCGGACCGACGAATCATTGGGCACCGCGTATCCATACAAATAATTTAACGACAACTGAGGTGGAGTAACGATGTCATCATTTAATCCATTAAGCTTAAGGAAATATTTCATTATGGGTAGTCAAAATGTTAAAGGTAATCCCGTTGCTGTTCTGGAGCAAGCAATACAAGCTGGAATTACAATTTTCCAATTTCGGGAAAAAGGTCCAGGCTCCCTTTCAGGAGATAGTAAAATTAAGTTAGGAAAAGAATTGCGGGCAGTTTGTAGCGTACATCAAATTCCATTTATTGTTAATGATGATGTAGAATTAGTAGACAAATTAGATGCAGATGGGATACATGTCGGGCAAGATGATCAATCGGTGAAAGAATTACGGGAGATGTTTCCTAATAAAATCATTGGATTATCTGTTTCAAATCAGGACGAATTAAATAATAGTGCGCTAGAATATGTTGATTATATAGGTGCTGGTCCAGTGTTCCTTACTACAACGAAAGTGGATGCAAAATCTAGTGTCGGGTTGGATTGGATCCGTTTCTTGCGTGCAGAATTCCCTGAGTTTCCGATAGTCGGAATCGGTGGGATTAATACAACAAATGCGAGCTCAGTATTAAAAGCTGGAGCAAATGGTGTTTCTTTCATATCCGCTGTAACGAGAGCAGAAGATATAAAAGAAGCAGTAAGTAAATTATAATATTCTTATTTTTGTTCGCTATGGCAAATAACAGACAGGAAATTATGAACGGTGTATACAATGGAATCTGCTCCAGCGCTTTATATTCACCACAAGAGTGCCTTCTGGGCGTTGATAAAATACGTAAAAGATTTAAATCGATACGCAAGGCATCTACCTTATATCAAAGAATAAGCATAGAAAACAGCCTCATACATTTTTGTACGAGGCTGTATTTTTATTTATTTTTTGGAAGCAATCGGTCATCAACCGGAATCTCCGGTCTTATATCTAAGAGCATAGAGATGAATTGATCCCTATTTTCCGGCGATATAGCAACTCGTCAAGTTTACTACAAGATATTTGTATTCGTTTTAAGGATAGTGCCGGAGAGTTAAGCGGCATTTTTGACAAAGCAATTAATTTAATGTCCGGGATATGAACAGTCTGCCGAATCGGGCCATAATAGATTTTATCTTGTCCCCTTCTATTTTATATCCAGTCCGGAACCAGAACCAGAGCAGAAATGCAGCTAATCCGAACATAATGAACATGATAGTAACCTGCCCTTTTAAGAGCGGAAATAATATCCCAAGTAGCGAAATTATCCAGACGATGCCAGTTATCCACTTGTCTCTTATGGATGGAAAATACATAGACTTCCTCCTATTTGGCACTTACTGCGAGCATCCGGTCTAAATTTTTAAATTCGAGCGATTCCAGTTTCGGTTCAATCTTTGTTCGATCGAATCTTTTCTGTGCCGTTTCCAGCTCACAAGAGACGGGTACATCACATTTAATTTCAGCAAGTTCCCTTGAAATGTGAAGCATCTCAAGATCGGTTTCTAATTTGGTACGGATCCCTTTTGTTAATTGATCCGTATTAGCTAGAAGTCCTTCAATGGATTGATACTCTTTAATTAATCGAAGCGCGGTCTTTTCCCCTATTCCTTTTACACCTGGGTAATTATCTGCGCTATCTCCCATTAATGCTTTCATATCAACGACTTGGTGTGGATATATCCCTTTTTTCTCAAAGAAGTTTTCTCTTGTAAACAATTCATAGTTCCCTTGTCCTTTTCTCATGATCGAGACGTGTATATTCTCATCAACTAGTTGAAGCATATCCTGATCTCCTGTTAGAACAATAACCTCGTGATCTGCTTGAAATAGACGAGCAAGCGTACCAATACAGTCATCCGCTTCATAATTTTCCAGACCGACATTTGGAATGTTGAAAGCTTCGACGACTTCTTTAATTAAGTCAAATTGTGGTACAAGCTCTTCCGGGGGTGCTCCACGGTTTGCTTTATAATCTGGATAAATTTCATTACGGAACGTTTTGCTCCCCATGTCCCAGCAACAAATTACGTGGCTCGGTTCATACGTGTCAACTGCATCAAGGAAATACCGTAAAAATTGATAAATTCCATTTGTTGGTATTCCTTCACTTGTTTTCATAAAGTTTCCTCGGAAGGCAGTAGCGAAAAATCCTCTAAATAACAATGCCATTCCGTCTACTAATAAAATCTTATTCTTTTTCATTTATATATCTACTCCTACCTTTTCTTCCATTATGAGTTTTTCCAACTGTTCTAGTGTATCATCTAATCTTGGAAGTTCTGCTGGTGCTGCTAATATCGTGAAGTAATTAGAAACTTGTTGCTCCAGTCGTTGGATGGTTGACTCTTTCATCACCTTGATTAGTTCTTGCCACTGCTCTTTGTAACCTGAAACCATCCTCTCTTGATTTGCTTGGATAAACTTTTCAACTGATGGTAAAAGCATTTGATACAGTTCTTCTTTCATTGTTTCTTTTTCATTTTGTACGAAAAATGCTTTTGTTCCTTTATATTTTCCAATAATAGGTTGGAAGAGTTTCATTTGTATAGCTGGCATTTTCTCCTCATAATCCGGTGTATATAATTCATAATCAAACTGGTCCGGTAAAGCAAATAGTGAATTAATCTCCTTATTTCTTTGATGCATTGCCTGGTATACCTCATTTGCCAATCGTAATGTATGGCGTTCCATCCTTAAAGATACGGCTTGAAGTTCTTGATTAAGTTCAAATTGAATATATTCGATTAAGTTCTCTAGCGCATTCCTCAACTCGGCAGTTGCTTTTCTGCCATTTTCAGTAATTGTTGTTGGATTGAACATTTCCTTAAACATATCGTGATAACGAATACTAAGTCGCTCTATAACATAGTAGAGCTGCTTCTCAATCCGTTGCTCGAGCTGCTGCATATAGACATCCGTTTCATATGTGCGAACATATGTAGCGGCTTGTGTCTGGTCTTGTTTTATCCGCTCTTTTTGCTGCTCTTTATCTGCTTCATCAAGTGTGATAGAGGAAATATAGTGTTCCATTGTTTCATACGCTCGCTTCATATCCCATAAGGCACTGTCAATTGTTAATGAAGCTAAGTCATGATGAATAAAGGAATAAAATTGGCTTTCAAATGCTTCCATTTGCCCGTTTAATGGAAGTTGTTTTACCTTCTCACTAAGCGACTGTTTACTAGATACTGGAAATAATCTGGCATTCCGAATCCCAAGTTTTGTTAATTCGTCTGTGACATAAGTCGTGACGAGCTGTAATTCCTCTTTACTTTCCGCAAGATCGGCAGCATTAACAATGAAAAACATTTTATCCAATTGAAATGCTTCTTTTACCCGGCCGAGTTGTAAAAGAAAATCTCGGTCGGCGCGTGATAACGCATGATTATAATACGTGACATAAAGGATAGCGTCCGCATGTTTAATATAATTGAATGCCACATTCGTGTGCCGGGCATTCACCGAATCCGCACCAGGAGTGTCTACTAAACTGATACCTTGTCTTGTAATGGGGCTATCATAATAGACATCGATTGCTTCAACGAAACAAGCCATCGTCTCATCTGCGACATAAGCGACAAATTCATCAAAGGGGATTGTCCGCTTTTTCCCGATATATTCTTTATTGGCAATATAGCCTTTCATCATGGCGCGGATATAAGCTTGGTACATCTTATTTAAACGTGCATCTTCAGCAATATTCTTCTTATCAATCCATGTAAGCAGCCGATCGAGGGTATCCCCCTTTGGAGAGAATTTATCCGTCATATCGGTTAATTCCTCATATAATTTCGCTTCCTGCTTCATTGTCACAATGACCGTACCGTGCGGGTATTCTTCTGTTATTGGATGGATGCGGTTGACAGTTGCCGTCGTTGGGTTCGGTGAAACAGGTAACACATTTTCTCCAATCAATGCGTTGGAAAAAGATGACTTACCAGCACTGAATGCACCAAATAGAGCAATCGTAAATGTTCGATTTTTAAGCCTATCTTGCTTCCTTTTAAGATCTGTTATTAAATCGGTAAAACCTGGGATTTTCTCCGTAAGCGTGATTGTCTGCTCAATCCGTTTCAGCATTTCTTCAGCTGACAGATTCGTAGGTTGTGCTTCTGCTTCCACTACAGCTTTTATCTCCGTCTTAGTTTCTTCCTGATTTTTTTCATAAATAGACTGCTCGGCGATAACAAATTTATCTTCTTTCCGCTTTGCTTCAGTCAGCGTTTGTTCCCATTCTCTTTCATCGACACGCGGGAAGGCGAATACTTCATCTATTACGCTGATCTTGCTTTCCAATTCAGCTTGAATTTTATTGTATTTATCGATAACCTTCCGTACTTCTTCAAGACTTTCTGAAGATGTTTCTTGTTTTGCCAATGTTTCAGCATGCTTATCCGCTAGTGCTTGCTGGATCACTTCAAGAAAATCTAAGGAGCGCCGCCTGAATTTAGCTTTAATATCGCTTGCGACGTCATTTGTATAATTTAATACATACTCCCCGTTCACTTGAGCGCCATGCTTTAATAACTTTTCAAAATCAGAGTGATCATAATTGATTGAGAAATTATTCACTTCTTCGATTAACGCTTGATCAGTCAGTGCATAGTCCTTCAGGAGCTGAACATATTTATCCCTCAGCTTCCATTGAATTGATGAGCGAATTGTTTCTTGGATTAATTGCTCAAATTCTTCTCTGCGGTTGGCCCTTTCTTCCTCGGTTTTCTTCTTGGATCCAAACAAGCCTACTTTAAAACGTGGTTGCTCGGCTTCAAGATAACTTTCAGCAAGATCACGTACTTCTTTCGGCATTAAATACGCATTTTGCAATGTTTGTTTTAATTCCGATTGAAACGTCTCTTCCAATTCTTCTGGCTCTTTCGCAAGATTTCTCATTAGTTTCTCAGCAGTTTCCATATGAGCCAACTGTTGTTCTACATCTTCATCCATTTCTATTTCGCTCTTTAGTTCATCATACTGCTGTTCCAGGAAGGATTTATGCTTCTCCATAACCTGTTTGACTGAGGCTTGAATATTGAAATGCGTGTCTCCTTCATTTTCTAGGATGGAAAACAATGTAGTTTTTACCTTGTTGAATTCATTGATTGTTAGCGAAGGATCATAAAGTGATGTATAAAAAACTTCGACAGGTTGAATATTCCAAGCTGTAAAGGTTTGCCTGATACTTTCTTTGAAACTGGCAAATGATAATTCCTTTTCATTATGTTTATCAATCTGATTAATTATTAAATAAAATGGGATTTGATTTTCTTGTAGTGATTGAAGAAAATACAAATTAACTTCAGATTGGACATGATTATAGTCCACGACATAAAACAGGACATCTACTAAGTGAAGTGCACTCTCCGTCATTAAGCGGTCAGCATCATCCGCAGCATCAATCCCCGGTGTATCCATTAGCGCTGCTTTATGTGGTATAATTACTTCTTTCGTACTGATTTCGATTCGCTTAATTTCATCTTTATCTGTTGAATAGGCCTTAATCATATCAAGATCGTAAGGTTCCTGATACTCAATAGGATCCCCTTTGGTAAAGAAGACTCTTGCCCAGCCCTCTCCAGATGTTAACTTAACAATATTTGCACTCGTTGGAATCGGACTTTTTGGCAAAATATCCTTTCCAAGCAGTGCATTAATCATGGATGACTTTCCCGCTGAAAAATGTCCTGAGAAACTGACGACGAGCTCCTTATCATGTAACTTTTGATACAACTCCAATATTTTCTTTGCATTTTCCTCATCATTATTTGCCTGCATCAGTTGATAAAGAGCTGCAAGCTGTTCTTCGTTCAACTCTGTTCCTGTATTAACCTGCACCATGAATACTTTCTCCTGCCCCTCTTAAAATAACGATTTTAATCTATTATACGTAATAATTTTTATTGAACGCAAATTACATCATTAAAACATGTACCCCTAATACTAACAATCGTTTAGTTGTTTTACAACTTTATTGGATATGTAAGATAAGGCAGGTTAATGAACCGATTTGGGGCTACTTTTGGGGCTGAATTGGGGCTACATAATATCATGTGGGTAGGCTTTAAAACAACTGACGAATATAAATTAGACCGCTAATGCAGCGGTCTTTTTTAAACTATTCAAACACTTGCGGGTAAACCAGAGGTATTAATGAGGAAATATCTGGCTAATGTGGTGTTAGAGAGATGAGATATCGAGTTTAAAAAATATTTGCCGCTAAATACTAGCGGCCAAATAAATTAATATAAGTCATCTTCATTTTTAGGTTTTGTTTTATGCTCGGTTAAAACATAAATATCCCCGATTAGATTTACCTTATTAACAGATAGTTGTCTTTTTGCAATGATTCTCAACTTTGATTTACTTATTTTTGTAATATAAACATCTTCTTCTGCAGAAAACACATTGTATCCGCATATATTATATAAAGGATTCATAAATAGTTGATCGTTTTTAACATAAAAAGTACCAATGATTATAAATAATAGTAAATTTATTACTAAGCTTCTAGAACTACTTATGTCCATTGATAAGAGAGGTACTATGTAAGTGACTATATACCCCATGGTATCCTCTCTAACAAATTCGGCATTTTTAATTACCCCCACTCTACCCTCAGTTTTTGTGTAAACTAAGAAGAAAAGACTGACTCCAAACATGGATAAAAAAAACATAATCATTAAGCCAATCCAAAAAAACGACTCAGTAGTGCTATTGTTAATAAATTGGTTTAGGAATTGATTAAACGATAGGATTTCCCCATGCTTATCATAAATACGAATGTTTTGAACCATAAGTAATAAATACAAAGGTATAAAAGATGACAGGTAGAAGAGTATTTTTTGAATTGTTCGATTGAACTTCATAACTCATCCCCCATTAATGTTATATTTATTGTGTAATGTCCTCCCCGATACGTCCCAACATAAGAGAAAGATAGTAAGCATCGGCGATACAGAAGAGTATTTGGCTCCTAACTTCCCTGTTACTCATATACACTATTTGACCTTCCTCATTTAATTCAATATCTAAGTCTGCTTCAGCAATTACACCAGGTAATAGGTGTGCCATCTCTAGAAATCCTTCTATACGTCCTGGAGTGTTTATAATTTTGGTTATCCTTTTAGATGCTTGTCTATCATTTAAACAGTCGTCTCTAAATTCTCCAAAATTCGCTATTACATTTCCGTCTTGAATTCTGTCCAATGCCTCAGTAGCTCTTCCAATAAAATAGTCGCTTAAATTAAAAATTGTTTGTAAAGCAAATCTATTAACGATTAGCATTTCACCTCGAAAAACTAATATATCAACATCCCTATCTAATCCTATAAACAATTCATTGTCTACCTTTCTTAAGGTATTATCTTCAATTACTCCTAAAATTCCACGTCTTATCTTTTTCATCTTAGTAAACCTTCTAAAAACATACATTGACTCACCATTATGAGTAAATCTTATACAGTAAAAATTAATTGATTCTAGATCTAACTCCCCTAAATCACCGTGAATATTATCTTCTTCCTCAATTTCCTCTATGGTATCGTTAACGTAGGCAACTTCCAAATTAGCTACAGCTAAGTATCCATCTTGTCCAACGTTAGGATTATATTGTTCTTGGGGTAATTCGAATAACCTCATTTGAAATACTTCATTGTATAATCCTTTTAGCTCTCTCCTTACGGTTCTATGCACTGCTGGTTCAAACACTTCGTAATTTGTCCCTATTTTTTGCACTAATTTCACTGAAACCGATGCTGGGTTTGTTGTATCAAGCCCTTGCAAGAATTGATTAACTTCATTAATATTCAATTTAATCCCCCCTCTGAGTATTAATAACTTAATTCTACAAAAGGGAGCATAATTCCTTCTTTTTATCTAATTAATTTACAATCGTAATAAAATTGAACTAGTAACTTTGATACTCAAATAAAATAAGCCCGGGTTTTCCACGCCCGGGCTTTAGTGTGTTTGCCACATATTATAACACTTTAATTATACCTCATTTAACTCTTAAGCGTTGTCCTGGCTGAATAACATCACTCGTCAAGCCATTCAAGCTCTTGATAGCATTAACAGTAGTATTATACTGTTGAGCGATTCCCCATAAGGTTTCTCCACTTTTTACAGTATGATAAACAGCCCCGCCACCACTGACAATTAACACTTGTCCAGGCTGAATGACATCCCCAGTTAATCCGTTTAAATCTTTCAGCTGCTGTACAGTCATGTTGTGGGCTTGAGCAATACTCCAAAGTGTATCCCCTTTTTTAACAGTGTACGTATTACCTCCACCGCCGGACTTTCTTTTCAATCCTAAGGCTTGTGCAATGCCATTTGCATGTCCTAATGCAATACGATTCAGGTATGCATCTGATTTGAGCTTATTTGCATCGGCCACCGTATCAATGAATCCATTTTCGGTTAACACAGCTGGCATGTTTGATTCGCGCAAGACATGGAAATTCGCACGTTTCTTCCCACGATTTCTAAAGTCCACTTGCTTCATCACTTCTGCATGTAGCTTATCGCGATACGTTACAGTATTGCTGGACACACTACCATTGTAAATGTAATCTTCATAGCCGGTACCACCACCAGCATTGATGTGGATTGATACAAAGTAATCAGCTCCCCAACTATTTGCATCATTAGTACGTTGTGCTAAGCTAAATGTCTTATCGGTTGTCCGACTCATTCGGATGCTATGCCCTTCATAATCCCGATTCAAAATATCGCGGACTTTTAGAGCAATTTTTAACGTTACATCTTTCTCCTTAAGTCCATTGGCTTGTGCTCCTGGGTCCGTACCACCGTGTCCTGGGTCTAAATAAATTTTACTCATTATAAATCTCCTCCTAATAATTTTTATTATTAAAAAAGTGGCTTGCCCGTTTGGACTAGCCACTTGATTAATCAATTGTTTTATAAAGTGTGTTATTTCTCTTTTTTGTCAAAAATATTTTTAAAGAACTCAATAAAAGGATCCATGCTCTTGTCATCCTCGGCCAGTTTAAAATGATTTAATACCGAATTAATCTCACTCAGTAAATACCCAAAATAAAGTACATACAGCGCACTGATTCCCAGTGGCTCTGGCATCAACAATGCGACTGGGATTGAATATACAAGCAAAATAAATAAAAGCAATTTCCGGGCTATCCCAAAAATTGCTTTTGAACTTGAAAAATCTACCTTTGGATTAAACTTAGCGTTAATCCAACCGACAGTAAAGTCGATAATATTCGCCCCCATAATTAAAGCTAAAATATAAATTAATTTTGTGTTATCTGATTCCAAGAAACGCTGCAACCATTCTATCATTTGCATCTATACTCACCTTTCTTTGTTAATTATTCTTTCTCGTATTTCTCCAAAAGAAAAAGCACCCCATTTGGAGTGCACATCCACTATTACATATTCATATTTCTATAGCGCACGAATCACAAATCGGTTCTGCACCATCTTCTTTTATCATTTCAACCTCAATCTCACTAAATTCAGTACCGCATTTTAGGCATTTCATAGATTATCCCTCCAGTGTCAATTATTCGAGATAAGGAGCAATTATCCTCTTTTTACCTACCAACTTTCAATAAAAATCACCCCATCAGGAGCGCTTCTTAATTAGGTATTATTATTTTTTACATCCTTTAATCTTCCTAGTAGAAATAAATGGAAATCATAAACCAAAGTAGAACATGAAAGAATAGACTTCATTAAATAGTAGAGTGCTTCTTTTACAAAACCATGTCGTATGCAATATCGAAAAGCATATTTATTTGCATTAAATTCAACTCTACTAAAGAAATTATAATGCATCCATCGTAATAGTCTCTTTAATAATTTCTCGTTAGTAGGTGTTATATTTAACTTGATTTTAAACCTTTTCTTTTCACTGTTCTTATACTGCCAGGCATGTCGCATTTCATGAGCCAACGTACCAATCAATTGCTCGTTTCTTACTAAAACCACTTTATCTAAATGCCACAAAAATACACCGTTTATTATCTTTGATTTAATTAATAGCTCGGTTAACGATATGTCACACTTTTCTTTATAAAACTGTTCATACTTTACCAATCTTTCTTTTTCGTCATTTACTGGTATGACAATGACCTCATCATCAAGATTCAACTTTTTCTTCAATTCTTTAACATGATCTTGAAATGTTAATTTACTCATAATGTCTACCTCCTTACCCACTTTATCGGAATAAGAAGGGATTATTTAACTTTAATTGTTAAACATCCAGCAATCCAGACTTGTATTTGTTTAAATCGTCGATATACTCCTGCACATCCGCAAGCACCTTATCGACAACCAAAGCACGTAAACCATTAGTATTGCTCTTATTAGCTTCGTACTGTTCTTTGGTGATTTGTACAGGAGTGTTATTGGAAAACTTAAATCCTGACGTAATAAACTGTAACTCCACGCCTGTATATTCTTCACCATAGCCATTGTCATATTTAAAATTAATTCCCGTTATTGTCACTCTCATTTACATCCTCTCCTTCATCTAAATTAAATGCATCATACAAAACAGAAAGAGCGTAAGCATCGTCCCCGGAGAACTCTTGCTCACACTCTTCGCTAGTTAATTCTTTAATTTTTGCTTTAACAACGTTCAGTGGCTTTAACATGTTACTCCCTTCTACGGTTACTGTTTCATCAAAATATGCCTTTAATTCTTGTTCTAACCATTGTTTTGGTTTATCCTTCCCATCCTCTCGAATTGTCCTTTCTCCTGCAACAACAGTTTCTAATTGTTCACTTAGATAGTTCGTAAGCTTGGAGCGATTAACACTCTTTAAACCTTTAAAATTCTCATTTTCAAGGAAGATAATTACCTTTTCCAAATCAATATTTCTGATCTTAATTTTCATATCATGCTGCCTCCAATTTATTTATTCTCGCTTCAAGGCGAGCCACTTTTAATATTAATTCTTCCCTTGTCAGTTCTATCTTTTCATCTACTTCTTGAATAGCTTTCCAGCTGACACTGTTCATGGCGTATTGCTCCACTCCGTCGCCATCGATAACATGCTTAGGGGTATTATAACCTTCACCAATTACTAAGCCATAACGGAGCTTTTCAGTACCTTTTAATCGGTATTGATAAATTGTACTTTGATTAATCACTGCTAGTGCCGATTCATTCCAGGCACGAATATCATCTTTGTATTCTGCCAAGGATCCGGTCGGAAAGCTTGCTGCTCTTAATGGATGATATCTTCCGGCAGTGTCTGCAATTCTAACTTCATTGCTACTAGAAACATGCGGCCGGATGTAAAGATGGGAGTTTTCTGTTGCTATTAACTGATTTTGAAACGTAACATTTCGTGATACAGTTAATTGCCCCATCACCCCAACATCTTGAGCTCTCAAATCAGCATAAGCATTATCACCATAGTGTCTAATTTGAAGCTCTCTTGTTGAACCTGCCAACATTTTTAAAGCAACTGTACCACCGGTAATAATTGCATGGTCGTACCCGTCATCAGACAGTCCAAAGCGTATCATATTTGTACCTTTAGCCATCATTGCAAACAAGTTACGTCTACTACTTACACCAGCTCCACCAGAAGCACCACCACGGTTAATGTGTAAGTAAGTGTAAGGATCCCGCTGGAATCTAAATGCTTCTCCGCTGTAATCAATCCTGCCGTTAAAGTTGTTTCCAGTCCCTCCAAATGTTAGCTTAGCGCTACCCATCGATAAATTACCGTTATTTAAGTTAAACGTCACGCTATTATTTTGGGATTGCAAAATACCACCAACAATACTATTGGCGGTTAACCCTATTACTGTTAATTTACCTACATCAAGCGTACCGGCTGTTATTTTACCAGCGTTAAGGTTTGTGATATTTGCGTTACCAACTCGGAAAGTACCTGTGACTGTTGTATCCCCATCAAGGATTAGCTTTTTACCAGAGATTAAAACACCAGAAGTATCAATATTTATCTGGTTGACAACGTCGCCTTTTTGGACGCGTAGATTAATATTATCGGCTAGTTGGCTTATTTGGGATTGGGTTGCTAGGTCTTCAGGTGCCGGGGACCAGTCGGGAACTTTTGTTCCAAAACCAATGAACCAATCCTTAACATCTATAGTACCGTCATATGGAGTTATAGTAGAATTCCCATTATCTGCTGTATATAAAAGGAATCTAATATATTCCGTATCAGGATTCCTAGTAATTAAAGATTTCGGAACAGGCATTTTTAATGTAGTCCAACCATCACTTGCCTTTACATCAAAATAGCCTTCTTTTATTAAAGTGCTGGGAGTTTTCCCCCAGTCAGCAAACCTGAATCTAAGTTTCACATCCTTACTAACTCTAACGGTTATTGAAACACCCATATCCCTACCCAACCAACTTTTATCATAGATTGGATAGGTAGAATCGTTTAATTGTGAATAGGTACTTAACCCGCTATTGCCTTGAGGTTCATATCTCCGGTAATCATCAAACTCTGTAATTTTCAGTGGATGTGTATTACTATTGTTTGTTCTGAAGTTTGGCTTTTTGCTGTTACCTAAGATGTTCCTACCACCAATCTCAAGATCATCCAAATCATCCCTAACGCTTTTAATCGTACTATCCAAACTTTTAGAAGTCTGCGTAAGTGTATTAATATTTCCTTCCGCATCTGCCATCCTAGTTTGTAAAGCGTTGGCTAACTGTGTAACGGATGAAACGTTACCCTCCACATCTGACACACGAGTCTGCAAACCAGTTGCAAGCTGGGTAACAGATGAAATGTCACCTTCCGCATTTTCTAAACGTCTTGCATAATCGGTTGCTGTCTGTTGTAGAGTAGATATGTTTCCCTCTGCATCACGTAAATCAGATTGTAAAGTATTGGCTAGTTGCGTGACGGAAGATATGTTACCTTCCGCGTCAGTTACACGGGTCTGTAAACCTTTGGCAAGCTGCAAAGCACTACTAGCGTTACCCTGGGCATCTGATACATCTGTCCGCAATCCTTGTACAGACTGTTTAATCGTACTGATTTCACCTGTCTGTTCGTCAACCATTTTGCTTAATGTCGTCATATTGCCACGTATAGTAGTAGCTAAATCTAATGCGCTCCCAGCTGTACTTAATGCATCTTGCGCCTTGTCAAAGGACTTCTGGGCTTCTTCGATTGCTTCTGTAGCATTTCTAGTTGCAATGTTGGCATTTTCCACCGCTTCGTTGGCTCGGTTGCGGGCATTGTTTGCTGTTTCTTCAATGTCTTTGATCTCTTTACTGACAACTAATTGCCATTGAATACCATCATAACGATACGTACGAGTGTATTCACCGTCAACCACTCTAAACCATAGGTCACCCTCTACTAAGTCGCCTGTCGGTTCATCTGGTCCATAATAAATGGTGTTTTTGCCATCGATTCGTTTAATGGATTCGTTATAATCTTTCTCAATGACTTCAATTTTATCGTTGATGTCATTTGTTCTATCATCAATATTATTTATCCGGTCGGAGAATCTTGCTTTAACGCTGCCAACATCAACAGCTAGGTTTTTCTCGGCAAGCACATCATACTCAATACGGTTAACAATAGCTGTACCTTCTACATTTAACTTGCCATGTCTGACCGTTATGGTGTCACCCATACCAACAAGTTCTAATGCAGCAACATCTTTGTACTCTTCCGTTTCCCAAAGATGTTCAAACTGTACTTCCATCTCTACTTTGGGCTTGTCTCTGCCTGTTTCGACAAACCAGCCACTTGCGACATTTAATAAATCTTCTGCCGTTTCAATATCTTCTTCACTGGAGAAGTCCACAGGAAGGATATAAGGCATTTCATAGTCATTAATGTGCGGGCTGTCGATATATTTACCTGGTACAGTAATTAATTGTTCTGGTTCATCGTCAGTTGCTTCTTTAAAGACAAACGGAAATATCCTTGTTTTCAAACTGCTTATATCAAACTTGGCATTTAGTCCAGTAAGATTTTTCTTGTATGTGACTAGGACTCCATCATCACTGCCACGTCTGTCATGCATGACCAATCTAAAATTGTCACGCTCAATCTGGCCGCCCCAAATCTGCAGGACAGACCCTTCCATTCCTCCAATCATCTGTAAAGGATTGGTACGGTATAAGCTCGTACTTGACTGAGTGGTTGTGTTTGTACTTGTTACATCAAACGGATGTGGATAGGCTGTGCTTGATCCGATTAGTTCCATGACCTGCTTCTTGGTTAGATTATTTGCATGTAATTCCTCAACAAAATTATTTCCCAAGTCATACGTGACATGTTGGCCAGCAATAATAAGATTGTCGTTTTCGTGATTTTTGGTGATCGAGTAGATTCGGAAAAGCTGTTCGTCTTGTTTATCATTTGCCTTGGCTTTGATAAACATTTCTTCCTGGATAATGTCAGCTAAGAAACCCTCTGAATCGTATTCCATGTTTAATTCAAACATGCCGTTAAGTTCTTCAGTAGCTATCGCTGAAATAGTTCCGGTTAATAATCCTAAGCCGTTATGGATAAAGTTTGTTTCATTACTGTTGTATAAAACTGGGTACATTGGTTACCTCCTTTCCAGTCAGACATAAAATAAACATTTTGTACTATTTAAAAGGAAAAACCCCCTTCTTGTCGAATGGGTATATAGAAGGAGGTGATACATATGCCTGAAATTGAGATTAAACACGATGGACGCACTGTAGTGAGCCGTGAAGACATTCCATCAGTTACTGGTGGCACTGTAACAACAAAGATTAAATATGATGATGGAACTTATATTGAATGCGTAACAAACTCACAAGGTGAAGTTACCGTTAACAGTAACAAGACCTTCAACATCATGCCCGATGGGAGGACAATTCACCTTACGAATTAATACTCTTGGACTGGACGAAATCGTCTAGTCCTCTTTTATAATTATTTTATTAGCTTTTATAACGACAGCTTCATCAGTAATAATAACCTGACTCATTACACCCACCTCCATCTCGGATTAATTTCTAAACTCTCTATATCTCCATCAAAATTAATTACATTACTTCCATGCCCTAAAACAGGAAAATCACCAATCATATGGTTATTAAGATTGGTGATAATGCCATTATTATTTCTATATGCATTCATCAGTTCTGAATCTATAATAATCGTGCCATTAACGTCCTGTATGGTGATTACTTGGTCATTGATATAAATCTTGCCTGTTCCAGCTACAGTCGCTATGATGATTGGCTGGGATTCATAGCCGGGATTGTTTAAAGTTGTTCGGCCGGTTATTGTTCTGGATGAATCGGCAATTTCGTACTGGAATGGGTCTAATCGAAATATAACAGTGAACTCTCCCATTTCCAACACGTCATTTATAGCATCATCAATTTTCACTGATTTAATTTTATAAAACACAGATTCATCATCATTAAAGCCTAATGTTTTTGCATTAAAAAACTTCATCTTAGCTATCCTAAATGCAGCTTTGAATGAAGTATTCTCGTAAAAGAAAAATTCAATTGGAAGTTCTATATCCTTGAAAGCACCCTTTTTGGTCAGGGAACTGTGACGACCTTTTATTTCAATGTGCTCCGTTTCCTGTTCAGGAGTTGGAACAACAACTCTTTCCCTCTGATAAACATCAAACTTCCTGGTATCTTCGCCGTCAAGATTCGTAATTAAATTCCAGTTTCTAATTGTTACCACCCCAAGCCGCTTGTCTTCTGTTTCCTAAATTACTGAGCATGTTGTCAATTTTATTAATATCTTCATCATTCCTTACGGTGACATTCATGACGATAGGTTGCTGACTTTGCTCATCTTTATCATTATTATTGGCATCCATAGCCATGATTAATTTTTCAAGAACATTTTCCAAGGAAGATATTTTGTTTTCTAGTCCACTATTATTAATCTCATGCTCCACTTTAAGAACCTGCTTATTATCCTGAATGGCGAGTGATATACCACCAATTGTCTGCTTGTACTTCTCAAATCCCTTATTAAATCCTTCAAGCGCATCTTTACCAACAAGTGAAGCTTTTTCTGCTGCCTCTTTCCGCCCCCTGTCAATAGCACCAGCGAAACCAGCAACGAAATTGTCTCCTGTTTCTTCGGTTTCCTTAGATGGAGAAGCTGTACGGATGGAGCTATTCAAGGCACTTAATGCTCTTTTACCTAGGTTCCAGGCTCTGCTCCAAATACTTCCATTATTATCATTAATTGAACTACTAAATCCAGCGACAAAGTTTCTTCCCGTGCTAGATGTGTCAACACTAGCTAAGCCTGAACGTCCACTTGTGGCAACTGTAACACCAGCTGTTCGCACCAAACCTTGACGTGACAATAGTCCACTGCGCATTTGGTTACCAGCTGTACGTCCTCCACCGCCATCAGTAGTACTGCTTAATCGGTCTGTGACATTCCTTGAGATTAAGAGCGCTGCTGTTCTATTGAATCCTAACGTTCCACTCAAGCCACTTTCATGGGAATCACCTTTGGACTTACCATGTGACCTAGCATCACCATCACCTTTGCTCAATTCAGCATCAACATCTCCGACTAACAACCTAGCTGCAGTTGAGTTCGTTGGAGTTGACAATTTTATTCCTTCGCGATGGCTGTCACCTTTTGACTTACCATGCGATTGAGCATTCTTATTGCCTTTTTTAAGTTCGGAATCAACACCATCAACAAGTAATTCAGCGCTAGTTTTATTATCACCAATGGTGAATCCCAAGCTATCCGAATGGGCTTTTCCTTTCTCCTTACCGGCTTGACCCGCTTCTGTTGTACCCTCTTTTAAGGCCTCCACAGTTTTCCCCGATAATTCAGCTGCAATCTCATACGCTTCGTCGGCTGTATAGCCTAGCTTTTCCAAATGTTCAACTAATAGATCCCCATTTAGTTGGATACCATCTTTTACTAATTCGAGAATATCCAACTCTTCAAGCATCTGAAGAAGTACTTCTTCACCAGTATTTATTTTCTCATCGATGGCCGCGATTTGTTTGTCGATCTCTTCTTTATTGGCACCTTGCTCTTCACGGTTTTTAACCAGTTGCTCACGCTCTTCCATGAGTTTGCTGTTTTTATTTTGAATCTGCTCAACAACATTACCTTCAGCAACTTCAATATCGTGAGTAGCTTCCAATGATTTAATTTTTTCTTGAGTAGATTCACTTAGTTTGTCTTTTTGAGATTCCACTAATGAATTAACGGAGCCATATAATTCTAGTTCACCGTTGATATATTGCTGTGCTTGTCTCAATTCTTCATTTTGTTCAACAAGTGTTTGTTGCTGTTCCTTTTGTTTCTCGGTTAGTTCACCATTTTTCTCGTATTCTTTCTCTATCTTAGCTAACTTTTCCTCGTTTTTGGCAAGTGTTTCTTCTAAAACTTGAATACCTTCATAACCAGTCTCATTAATTCCATTGCGTTTAAGAAGAATATCGGCTAGACCTTCATCGAGTGCTTCGATTTTTGCTAGTTCTTTCTCAGAAGCTTCAAGGGAATCCCGTTTTTGCTCCACCTGGTCTTGTAGAAGCTCTACACCTTCCAGATAATCTCCATTTAAAACGTTCATTAAATCTGCATGTTCATGTGTTAAGCGTTGCTGTTCCTCCGAGCCGTGAACTGTATCACGTTGTAACTCTTCTATCTCTGCTAAACGGTCTCTTATTTCTGATTCCGACATTTCAACAGCTTCGGTCATCGTTCCTTGCCGCTCAATAAGATAATTAATATCTTCCTGCGTTTGGGCAATTTCTTTTCTTAATTCTTTTTCCTTTTCAATTCCCTTAAGCCGTTCAGCTTCCATTTCGACCATGGTGGCTTGGTGTAGGGAGTCAATATATTCTCTAACAGCATCCGTATTTTCAACCCAAGCATTGCCTTGGTCTGAAATACTGGTTTCAATATTGGGAGTTTGTTCAATCAGCGCATCATTGGCATCAAATAACTCTTGCAATTCTTCTTTTGATAAACCAGAGTTCTTTGCAAGTTCTTCAAACTGACCTTGTAGTTTAGCAATTTCTTCCGGGTGTTTAGCCTTTTTAATTGCTTCATTCAAATCATAGAGTCTAGCCAATTCGCTATTGCTGATTTCCGCTTTACTGGAAAGCTTATCAAACTTATCGGCTGTATTTTCCAATTCAATCGCTTGATCATTTAATGCTTCAGCACTATCAAGGCTTAATTCTTCCTGCGCTTTAGTTTTCTCATTAACATAAAATAAAGCCGTACCTAAGGCTCCAACTAAAGCTGTACCGCCCACTAACGCTAAACCAATCGGACCAGCAAATGTCATTAGAGCACCAATACCAGCGACTAATCCTGCAACCGCCGTGGTGACTCCTAAAACACCAGTGGCCATCAATCCTGTTTTGGCTATCGCTTCGAGTGTTGCATCATCCATTTCTACAAGACCCTGGGTAAATTCAGTTAGCATATCAGTGCCGTCTCGTACATATGGTATCAATTGTTGACCAAGCTCAATCTGTAAACCTTCAAACGCTGATTTCAACTCCGTAACAGATCCTTGAAGGTTATCCTGCATCGTTACAGCCATATCTGCTGCTGCACCTTCTGAGTTTTCTAGGTCTTCTGTGTAATCAGCTAAAACACCTGAACCTTGCTCAAGTAATGCAGACCAACCAGCTGTTGATTCGGAACCGAATAGCGTTGCTAAGGCAGCTGTTTGGGCTTGTGATGACATTCCATCTAATCCTTTTTCAAGTTCAGCCACAACACCGTCAAGTGATTTCATGTTACCATCCGCATCAAATACATTGATACCTAGTTTCTTAACTAGCTTTTCAGCTTCGCCGGTTGGCTTGGATAATCTGATTAAACCTTGACGTAACATACGACCTGATTGGGACCCTTGAATTCCGGCGTCTGACATTATCATCACACCAGAAGCTAGGCCTTCAATATCCATTCCCAATGTACTAGCGATAGGAGCGACCGTAGCCATTGCATCACCCATCTGCTCAACATTAGTGTTAGCATTAGATGACGACTTAGCAAGTACATCCGCTATTCTTCCAGCGTCTTCTGCTTCGTACCCAAAACCGGATATGATATTTGATGTAATGTCGGCAGCTCTACCTAAATCCATCTGAGCACTTGCCGCTAGGTCTAAGAGTGCTGGAGTAGCCTCCATAATTTGATTGGTATCAAAGCCAGCCATTCCCAAGAATGACATCGCATCCGCTGCTTCCGTTGCACTAAACATAGTGGATGCTCCCAGGTCTTTGGCTAGTCCTTCCAGTTGTTCAAACTCTTCACCAGTGGCGCCCGTTAGAGCTTGCACCTTACTCATACCGGTTTCAAACTCTGCAGCTGTATTTATAACACCTTTACCTATTTTAAGAAGCCCTTTAAACATAACGCCCGTTGCTGCTCCAACGGCTGCACCTGTCGTCGCCATCGTTTTACCCACATCACGGAATTTCCTATCGAACTCTTCATAGGTCATGCGGGTGTCTTTGCCTTCAGAATTAAGCCGTTTCAACTGGCCTTCATATTTCTTCATTTCAGCTTCTGTGTTATTCAGGCGACGGGCCAATTCTTCCTGTTTGGCAGCATGTTCTTCTTCCGTAATATTCCCTTTTTCAAGTTCGGAAGTCCAGTGCTTCTGTTCGTTGGTAATTGCTTGTATACGCTTTTGATACTGCTCAATAATACCATTAAGTTGTTTTTTCTTCGCACCGGTATTGTCTAGTTTATTACCGTACTCGTCCGTTTCGGCGGAAGCGTTACGAAATTCAGAGTTAATTGTTTTAATCTGATTACTCGTTTCAGCCATGGCACTTTTAAACTGGGAAGTGTTCGCAACCAAATTAACTGTTAAATTTCTTCCGCTCATAAATTCACCCGCCTTTCCAGTTAGATTCCAAGATCGTCAATATAAAGAACATCATCTTCATCCGCTTCTTTTTCTTGTTTTCTTCTCCCAAGAAGCTGTAAATGATAGACCATGTCCATATTGTCGATTTCGTTTTGAGATATTCCAATATCAATAAGTTGGTTATACATATCCATCACGGTTTCATTTAGGTTTTTTTTTCGTCAACTTCTGCTAAATCAACACTTTTTAATAACATTTCTGCTGCCATCGATACTTGGCCCATAACAAAAAGGGTGCAAGCATTTACTGTTTTCATAATGTCCCTTGAATCCGAACCCTCTTCAAATTCTTGCAAGGTAAATTGATTTCCAAAAACATTACAGACAAACTGCATGTATGAATCCAAATCAGCCACAATCACATTTCCTGAATTAATCTCTTCCGAAATCATTGCGGCTTCTTTCAATAACGTCCCGCTGATTCGTTTAGGCGTGACGAATCGTTGCATCTTACCTTCAATTTCAAGTTCAATGGAAATTGGTTTATGTTCTGTTTTTGTACTCAATAAAATCACTCCTTAACAAAATAAAAAGAGTGAGCAATAGCCCACTCCTTGATATAGCCCTGTGTTATTGCCACGTTAAATGCGCGCTAGTGTCCGTTGACGTAGCATTAACATTTACGGGCTTACGAGGGATTATCTTCTCCTGTATCTTCATTATCATCGTTTTCATCTTTTTTACCTGGAAGTTCAGAAGCAACCTTCGGATCATATACCACATCTGCAAACCATTCATCAGTTGTAACGATTTCTGAACTAAGTCGTGCTCTCCACTCACCGTTATAGCGTAGTGGAGTAAACTTAATCGATAAATTTACGTCTTTAGCGTCAATTGTTCCTTGGTCTGTTTCATGATCAATACCCATAACAGTTGGAGTACCTTTTAATAACCAATAGAAACGGGTTCCGCCACCTCGTATCTTAGCTTCGAATCCTAATGCAATTTCCTTTTTAATATCATCTTTATTACTGAAAATAACACCGTTGACCACTTTCTCGCCAAACATAGCAATTTGAAAACTTTCGGGTAAATCGACTGCAGCCATTTCTACATCGAAACTTTCAAAGCTATCTAATACAGCAAATGGTCCATTATCCGCCCATTTAATTTCTTGGTTTTCATTCGGTGTACCACTTACACTAACTGCCCCTTCAATGCGTTGTACCTCATCATATTCAACACCTGTTCTATCATCTTTTTCTAAAACTGCTCCGTGGAAATTTGATAAACCATGAATTAATCTTGCTTTATTTTTCGTCATTACTCATCATCTCCATAAAAGTTTTTCTCGTAGCGCAAAGCCACGTGATAAAGTTTTGTATCTGTTTCAAAAAGCGGTTGATGATCGTACTTACCGTATTCTAACGATTTCATGATTCTATCAACCGCCTTAATCATTGCTTTTTCGTGGATAATTGATTCTGAATCTGTAAAAATACTCACTTGGAAATTAACAGTCGCTCGTACTTCTTCCCCGTCAGCATAAACTGTCGGTCTATTATTTAATTGACTGTAAACAATGCGGGGAAAGGGTGCATCTTGTTTTGCCACTAAATTATGAAAGCCACCCTTTGATAGAGTGGCCAGTTCTTCATCGTTTCGTAACGCACTAAGCAATTCAGCTTGTGCATCATAGTTACCTAAGTCTGTTGTCACGAGATCACCCTCTCCATCACATTCATCATTGCTTGTGCAACTTGGCTTTCTGTTTGGCTTAAAGAATTTCCCACTGGTGATTGCGGCGCTTGGTAGGATGTTCCGTATTCCACAAACTTTGCGCGCCATCGAAGGGACATTTTAGGAGCAATGTTTATCCTCCTACCTTCCGCACTTTCAGTCGGTCGCCCAATACGGATATTATCAGCGATATGCTCACCGTCTGCACCGGAGCGATTCCAGTTTTGTTCTTGCTTCCTTTTGACAATCTCAGCACCTGCTTTTAAAGATTCATCTTCAATCTTTGTGAGTTCATCAGTGGCCATCCCTTCGAATTCAGTTGCTAATTCTTCAAAACCGGCAAAGTCCATTTTGAAGCCCATCTATCTCACCTCATTCACAATGAACTCATGCTCAATATTTTTTTCTTCCAAGTTATTTAGATATTCAATCTCAAAAATGCGACCTTTATAGTTAAGGCGTAGTTTCTCGCCTAACTCATAGTACTTTTCCTCCACATCCTTGCGGTAACGAGTGTTTATTCTGGCTGATATTTTTGCTTGTGCAGCACCAGCCATAATAAATTCGTTACCACGGATGTTTCGTATCTGGGCATAGGTGGTCCCGAGATCACTTTTTTTCCAACCTTCTATCCAATGTCCATCGTCGTTTTGGTATTCTTTCAATTCTTCGTAATGGACAAGCTTGTTAAATCTTGCCGGGTTATTTAGTTGATTCATTGTTGTGATAGATGATTTATTCATTTTTAATCAATCCCGCCTGTAAAAGCATGCTCGTAAGTGTACGATCTAATTCCTGGGCAATTGCTGTATTTCTATTTTCATACCAGCTGGTTACAAGAAGAATAACTATCTGTTTATGAATATGTTTTTCTTTATCAAATTCTTGTCCAGTAGCATTCTTTAAATAATCTTGAGCCGTAGCAATAAGATGTTTCAATAACTCATCATCATGCTCGTAGTGCTCGTCCAATCGTAGGAACTGTTTGACCAAGGAAAGCATTAGCCTTCACCCTCTTCGGGTTCATCCGGCTCCTCTGGTGGATCTGGTTCGATTACGTTAACAGTTGCGGTGTCAGAAATACCTTCCGCACTAACCGTAATTGTCGCTGTACCAGTACTGACAGCCGTCACCGTACCGTTGCTTACTGTGGCCACGTCTTCATCGCTAGAAGACCAGGAAACATCCTGTTTAGCTGTAGAAGGTTCTACTTTTGCCGTTAAATTACGGGTTGCGCCAACCTCCAGGTTATTTGTTTTCGGTGATACAGAGACAGATTCCACATCGCTGTATTTTGTTTTAACCATAACTGTAGCTTTTTCGGATTCTTTATCACCAATAACTTCCGACACAGAAAAAGAGTACTCTGTGTTTGGAGTTAAACCTTCAACAGTGTACTCTTTATCCTCAATAGCTTCAGCAATCAATTCTTCATCTTGATATACATTGTAAGGCATAGTAATCTCCTTTCTATCTATTGAAAATAGCCCTGTTTAAAGGCTAGTCCCACACTAAATTAACTGTGGTATCAGTTGCACTAGCCTTTAAGTTCACGGGCTGTTTAGGGTGTTTCCTCTTCAGTTTTTTCTGTAAAGTCAATTACAATAACTGATTTTTCGTCTAGAATACGAACATCTTGACGTACTGCTACCATTAAAGCTTCACCGAAATGCATATAGTTAGTCCAAGATGCTTGATACTGGGAGCGATCGAACAGTACAATACCATCTTTTAAGTTTCCGATGATAATTGTATTTTCGCTGTTTTTTCCGATCATTTCATCCGGGAGAACTTCTACGCGTGCGCCAAGCAGGCGTTTTGCCGTTGGTTCTTTTACATCCGGCTGTAACAAGTAATTTCCTTGTTTGTCCTTCAGTTTATCGAGTGTAGCAAATGCTGTTTGGGAAACAATAGCAATGTTGTGATCGTAGTTAGGTTTAAGATTTAAATTAATAGCATCTTTAATGCCATCAATCCCTACAGCTTCCTTTTGTACGAACTTAAGAGTAGATGGTTCTCCGTTAATCTTTCCAGGTGTACCATTTTTGATAGCGTTAATAATCGCTTTATTTCGTGTAGATGCGATAGTACGAGCCATCCATGTCATTAATTCGGATAAAACATTGACTGCTGCATCTTCAATTGCTTCACGAGAAACAAGGAAGTAGCCACGATATGTTTTAATCTCATACCCTAATTGGTAGAATGGTTTAACAGCAAGTGCAGGGTTTTCTTCCAATTCTGCTACTTCAGGGAGTGCCGCAACTTCTGATTCACGGACAACAGGGAATTTCCCGCTACCGTTTGCAACTGATTTTACAGTCACATATTGATCTAAGTTAAATTCCTTTTCCTTCAACTTCATAATATCTGTAACAACTTGTTCAGGGATAACTACGAAACCTGAGTCTGTTTTTAACTTATCCCCATCAATTTCACGTGTTTCGAGATAATTTTCGAATGCCTGGCGCTGTTCTTCATTAGGTTCAATTCTTGTTCCATCATCAACTTGACGATACCGAGACATATCAACATCGCGCTCTTCCGGTTCTCCCCCCTCCCGTCCATCAGCCGGTTTCGTACCATCCATCGCACGCTGGCGGGCTTCGATTTCTTCTTTTTCTTCATTCAATTCACGGACTTCCTTTTCTAAATCGGTGAATTTCGTGTCACCACGTTTTTCGTCATCTTCCAGCATCCCGCGTATTTCTGCCAAGCGATCAGTAATTTCTTTTAACCGTTTGCCGTCTTTGTCACCATTGAAAAACTGTAATTTCATTTCTAATTTTTTCTTTTTAATCGTCATTATTTCATTCCTCCTAGGTTAATTAAAGTTTTTATTTTTGCCGCTTGTTCCTCGCGATATTCTTTTAATTCATCATCGTATTGTTTCATAGGATCAAAACCTCTTGCGCTAACTTCCGAATCTGGGTAGGCGGGAAAAGCAACCGCTGAAATTTCCGTTAGTTTAGCCTTTTTAATAGTACGTAAAGGTAAGTCGTCTTCCGGCTCGTATATATCATCGTCCGCATCCCTAAATGCAAAACTGACGCCATCCACGTCACCACGTTTAATAGACTCATAGGTGTCATTTCCAAGGCTTGTGCTAGGTAAATCCAACTCAAAACGCAAACCTATATCATCTTCTTTTAAACGTAATGTATTGTTTTTAACGCGGCCCAACACTTTTGATTTATCATGTGACCATAAAAAACGTTGGTCATCGTCATTTAGTGATTCTAAGAAGGCGCCTTTCTTGAATTGCTCTCTAAATTTATAATATAAACCCAAAACATGAGATCTCTTTTCCCATTTAACTGCATAACCACTTAAAGTCCGGTTACCGTCATCATCTTCACGGATACTAATATCATTCGTTAGCATTTCCCGAGTTTCCGTTTTGTCCATCAGCCTCACCGCCTTTCGAATATTGTTGTCCAGCCATAGTGACTGGAAGCATGTTGCCATTGAAATACAATTGATCGCCACCCGGTTCTGGTGGCAGGTTTTCTCTCGCCCTAGCTTCATCAGGCTTCAAAAATCCGTTTTGAATCCCTTCACTATACGCTTCATACCTTGTTTTCAAATCAGAACGCAACATGGCATCAACGTTAAACCGAATAAAAAAGCCCTCACTGATTTCTTGTTCAGTAAGAAGCTTATAGGTCATCTCTTCTTCATATCCTGTTAACTTAGGTTGTAATGTATCTTCATAGAACTCTTTATTTTGTTGCTCTTGGTTATGGTGGGTAGCACGTTCTAAGCTATTCAACTGATGCATTTTAACACCGAAAGCACTAGCAATCTGTCTTTCACTCAATGCCTGCAATTCCACAAACTGCGAATCAGCTAAAGATGTACTGATAGATTGATAATCAAATCCAATCGGTAACGGCAACAATTGACCCGCTTTTTCAATACCTCCAGAGACACGGTTCATTCTTGCCTGTAATTCTGTTTGGCTCTTTTCGTCCAAATCACCAATGTATTTCACAACTCCGCGAGCATGGAGACCATTCTTTAAATAGTTGTTGGTAAAACGTTGGGCTTCACCAGCATTATCAATAACGGTTTGTAGTTGTTCACGTATTGGCATGGGTTGAATCCCGTCTTTCGTCATTCCCAAGAAATATAAAACATCTTGATAAGAAAGCTTATATTCAATGCCACCTTGACGGTAAAGGAAAAACATAGGATTATCCCCGGTTTTAAATAAATCCACATCATCAATATAAGTTTCTACATGGTCCATATTTAACGGGATTAAAGAAACTGGGTTACCGTTTTTGTTTCTTCCAATCGCCACAACAGAATACCCATACCAATTCACCTGGTATTCAATTGTCTTCCATAACGTAGAAGCAGACATTAACTTGTTTGGTCTAAGTTTCAATATTTTAGATACTGAATGGTCATCTGCACTATCATTTCCTTTATGGACCTTGACAGGTAACTTACTCACATTGTCCGATAAAATTCTTAGGCAAGTGATTAAGGTTGTTTCCTTCATGCCTTTTTTGTCCATATTCACACCAAACATGGACCTGAAAACCGGTGACTCTAGAAGCTTATCTACATCAATATCTTCTTTCTTGATTTCTCTACCAAATAATTTCACAAATTAATCACTCCCTTCTGGTAAATGCCAGGAATAAACCAAATGAAATAAGGACTGCTCCTAACAAATACATAGCTGCTACTACGTTAATTTCGTATGTAGCAATTAGAATGAAAGATAGTCCAGACAAAATAAAAAGCTCATTAATTATACTTTTAATGAACTTGATTGGTTTGGATATTAAGTTTTTGATTTTTTTCATTCACCCCACCCTTTAAATCGGACGGTACTTTTTTGAGCATTTTCTAATAGCATTCTCAATAACCATTCCTCAGGAATATTGTTATCTCCTTGAAATTTTAACAGAAGGCCTGCCAATTCATTTTCAAGTTTCTTATACTCTATTGGTTTCATTTCATCACCCCATATTATTCGCCCAATCTTCAATAGCTTTATTCGGATCGTATTCTTGCTTTTTGTTATTCGCAATCGCCCTGGTCAATCCCATAAGCATTGCGATAATACCGTCAATTTTACCTTGCGTTTTATCGAATTTAATTCTTCCTTGACTGTTTTCTATGGCAACCGTACTTTCGGCCATCCAATTAAACACCGGATTATTAGGGTGCTTCAATTTGTTTTCGTATAATAAATCGTAGAAATCTGCAATGGTAGGACTAAAACCGAACCCTTGAACATGGTCCACCATAATAAAACCGTCATTTTGTAAATCGGAAGCTATACCACTGGAAGCAAATTTATCAAATACAATTTCTTTTATATCGTATTCTCTAGATAGCTCTTCTATAATTTGGCGAACATATCTAAAGTTAACAAAGTCGCCTTTTGTAGCTATCATATAACCCTGTTTTGCATATGCTTCATAAGGGAATTTATCTACCTTACCATCGCTGATTAGGGTTTCTGCCGGCTTAAATAGATAAGGTAACACATGATATTCATCATCTATCGGAAACACCAAGACAAGCGCTGTAAAGTCTTTATCAACAGATAAGTCCAGCCCCGCATAGCATGCTTTACCTTTTAAAAACGATAAATCACTGATTGTATTGTCCTTATTATTCCAGTACTTCATGTTAATAGCTCTCTCGGCTTCTAAAACCACATGTTGATTCAAGTAATATCTTCTGAATCCAGGTATCAAAGCAGGCATTACTTTTGCCTGTTTGGATAACCTTCTTAATTCGTCAGACTTTCTGAAGCCACCAGGTAACAAGTCAATCCCGGGATTAGCTTTTGTCCATTGTTCTTCATCTTCTATATCGCAATCATCATCTGCACGGTAAATGGCAGCATAAAAAGAGTCATCCTCAACTTCACCCGACTGTACTTTTAAAGCGTATTGGTATTTTTGATATTCGAGATTATGCTCATCCATTCCATTTGAAGCTGTGGTGATTGACATGATTATCGGCTCATCACGAGCACCTTGACCAGTTTGTAATTTTGTATAGTTTTCCCCGCCCGTTTTGTCCTCATGCGTTTCATCCACTGCCGCAATGTATGGGTTAAATCCATCCAATTTAGAAGTATCAGAAGAAACAATTTGAATAAATGAATCTGTAACTTTCCTTAAAATTCTTCTTCTGCTGTTTACAATCACGCAATGTTTCATAAGTGTTTTATTCGTGCGGATCATGTATTCAATCATATTATAAATATTGTCCGCCTGTTCTCGTGAGTTGGCAGCAACAATATTTTCTTGCCCCATTTCATCATCTGTGAAAAATAAATACAGTATGATAATTGCAGCAATAAAGGACTTTGAGTTTTTACGAGCCATTGTAATGAAGATTTCTCTATATCTTCTTAAGCCGTCAGATTTTCGTTTTGTCGCAATAATGTCAGTAGCTATTTTAAGTTGATAATCCAACAGTTTTATCTTTTGTCCTTTTTTACCCTTTGGAAGATTAAGCTTTTCAATAAACGTCTTGAACTTTGCCGCTTCTTTTTCATCAAAATAATATTTTTCCTTTGCCATATCCCTCGTTCCCCTACTTAACTATCATGTCTTCCATTTCCGGGTCAGTTTCATCCCCCCTTCCATTTCCTTCACCTCTGTTTTTATCCATACGGATCCGTGAAGCTGGAGTAAATCCTAACTCCTTGGCGATGGTCTGCATGCTTGCAAAGGCATCCTTAGCTATGCTGACTTCCGGGCGCTGTTGCACGTAGCCATTAGGCGTTTCGAATGTGTAGCCTTTTTTCATAAGAATCGTTTCGCTTCGCTTCCACTTTGCATAGGCCTGACAATATGCTTCAAGTGCTTTTAAATCTACCTCTGAAAATGTGTCATGATCAATTAAAGGCAGCACTCTTTTCCATTCCGTTTTCGCCATATTATCTAGCCAAGATGGGACTTTATATGTTACTTTACCGTTTTCTGACAATTATCAACTCCCCCCTATCCTAAAATCATAGAAAGTTGCACGGTCGACTGGGGGTGGGTTCTCAGCGACTTGCTTTTGAAAATTTCTCACCTCCCCCCTCCCATACTTTTTCACATCTTCTGCTGTTTTCTTCCTGTGACAAGCATGACATAACGGCTGGCAATTGTTTATCGTGAGTCGCAATGACCAATCAACACGAATAGGTATGATATGGTCAACCTCTTCAGCTGGTGTCAAAAGACATTGAACACATAAGTAATTGTTAATCATCATCACGTAGTCACGTAACGCTCGCCATTCCTTAGAGTTATAGAACTTAACCAGGACTGGATCACGTTCTACATTGTAACGCTTGTATCGCTTGCGTTCCTTCTCTTGTTGAATGTGTTTATGTTCTTCACAATAAGAATCCTTTGTGAGATTGTTGCAGCCGAACTCATTGCAGATGCTGAATGGTTTGGTGCTAGTCGGTAGCATGACCTTTAACCCTTCGCTCGATTTTATTTACAGTAGGATATTTATCACCTAATTCTATATGCTCAATTGCGTAAGTTAATCCACCTGGAATAGAAGTGTCTGTATCCCAATCAAAGAATACATTTTTCTTATACTCAATCTCTTTTCCTTTATAAAATACTTTAGGTACAGATGTTTCATCCTGTAGTTCGATAACTAAAAGCTTTGGTGTAAATCCTCCAACAGCTAGACAGTCTGGGCAATATTCCGTCGTCGCTACGTTATTACAACCAACTGAAAAACATTTATTCATTTCCTTCATCTCCTTTTATAAATTAAAAAGACACCTACTAATTTAAGTAAGTGTCTCTTCCTGCATCCTCTTCTTCAATGCATCCTTGTCTTTATTAAGAAGCTTGTCATTCATTTTAATTTCAGCAAGGAGTCTTCTGGATTCTTCAATCGTTTTTGCCTGGCCATGCTGTTTACGTTTCTTCATGTTACGTTTAATGTCACGTCGCATCTTCGCATCAGTGTAATAAGAAACATATTCATGCTGACAATCTGGACAAGTGAAATAATATTTATGAATTTGATTCTTTAATACTTTTTTCTTTAGTTCAGTTTCAAACTCACAGAAACAATCGTTACATGTTACTTGCATGAAGGTCACTCCCCTTCTTCAATGTATCGCATCATGTATTCATAGTTTTCTTCTATAACAGCTTTGTCAGATTCCAGCGACGCGCCTTTAGCATATTTTATAAGTGAATCAGATGCCATTAAGCTGATGCTATAATCCACACCATCTAACTCTATTGGAATCGTATCTGTTTTATCAATATATTTATTAGTAAACCTTTCAAATAACTTATGGTCATTTTCACTTACATCCTCAATCGCAATACCATTATCGATATTCTCAAAGATTCTATCCATAACCTGCATCGAATCTTTGGCAACCTCTTCATCTACATTCTCATGAATCTTAACTTCTCCACACGCAGCTAAAATTAAAATAGATAATAATATGAATAAATACTTTCTCAACTCAATCACCCCGTAACTTTTTAACTTTATTATGATTGAGTTGGAAACTTTATGCAATTGTTTATGCTACAACTATAAAACAGATTTTCAATAGATTCTATACATTTTATACACCCTAAGAAAATGTTAAGTTATGGGCAAACTTAATTATTTTCATTATTTCAGCGTGTTTACTGTAAATATAATTCGGACTCAAATCTAATTCATCTGCAATATTAATTAGTTTTTTTCCTTCAACATACTTATGATAAAGTATTTTATTATCTAAACCGTCAAACATGCTAATTAACTTTTTAGCATTAAATAAATCATTCATCTTGTGGGCAAGTTCATATTCGAGTGCCGCGATCCTTTCCTCTAACCCTGAAGCAATGGAGTGCTCATTTAATTTGACCTTACTTAAATCACCACTTGTCCACCTTTTCAATTCTCTTTTTTCTCTATCTAGCTGGTATTCAAGATAATCAATTTCATTCGTTAATTTTTGATAGTCAAGCAGCCATTCGTACAAATTGCTTCACCTACCTTTTATGTTTGTTGTCAGAGATGAGTGTCAGAGATTAAAAACCTCAATAAGCTTTATTCTATCAACGTTTATACAACTGTCAGAGATACGGGAAAAAATTCTTTTATATTTTTATTATTGTTCTTTTTTTCTTATTTTTTATTTTTGTTTTATATATACTACTTTATCTATGACAGTAAGAATAAAATATACTATAAAGCTATATATAATAAGGGTCTATGACTGTCAGAGATGTTTTTTTCATCTATGACACTTAAGTTCATTGAAAAACCTTGAAAGCCTTGATATACATAAGTTAATGGGCTGTCATAGATGTTTATGCTATGTCTATGACTCTATCTATGACAGATTTATTATTTAACATATACTTCAGGACGTTTACCATCTTTTGTAATTCTTTTCTTGCCATACCCAGCACTCTTCAAGCGGCGACCAAATTCTGTATTACCTACAGCATTTAAACCATGTTCTTCACAGTAAGCGGCATACATACGATAGGCCGCACTAGTAACCTTTTCATTCATATCGTGTTCTTCTAAGAATGCTACAACACTATCGGACTCTACGAAATATTGTCTCGTAACATCTTCTATCGTTTCGGACTTCGACAGATCACCATTCTTCAGTATCCTTTCTACCCCCGCAAGCGCAAGTTTGAGAAGGTAGCTTTTTGCATTCGGACTGGACAGTTTTTCATCAATGCTCACGTCACGCTCCTGGACAACCGCATCACACGGTATAATTTGCATCCTTCTTTTAATCCCACCAGACTTATCTTTAAAGACGGGCAATTCGTTACAAGTAAAAACCAACGTTGCTTTATTGCTAAAAGCGATAGCTGTTTGGTATATGGGCCTAACCATCACCGGATCACCAGAAGCAATTGTTTTAAAGTTACTGGACTTGTCTAAATAAGAAGCGTCAATGTCATCCGCCACATTAAGGAGCGTACCAATCAAACTGTACACACTGGTATCATCTTCAAACTTATCAAGCGGTACATTTGTGTGTAGCCCCTCAGCGAATGCCTGCAGCATCTTAATTAAAGTTGACTTTCCATTACTACCGGATTCTCCCCAAAAGAAGAATGACTTGTGGGGAAATCCTTTTGTCATCAAAACATGGCCAAACATTTCCTCTATTACATTGCGTAAATCTTTCCGGTTACATGTAAACCAATTAAGGAAATTGTCCACATGCTCATCGTAAGCATCTTCTTTATAATCAATATTTAAGTAATATGGTGTAAAGCCTGGATCCACTTCAACCACTTCATTGTCATAAAGTACATATCCGTTCGCGAACTGTACGGGTAAATCGTCAGCATCTTGTAGTGTTGATTTAATCTGGAATAGATCAAGCAGCTGTTTATGTTGATTTGGTTTAAGGGCTATCAGTTTATCGATGGCTCTTAAGAGTAAATTATTATCATAAATAAAATGATCATCTTGCTTAAAGAAAAGTTTCCCTCGATATAAATGAATATCCAATCTCTCCACCAGAACCTCGCTGGTCATAATAATATCTTTCGGGTCCAGATACTTTTGTTTGGTTGGAGCAGGGTTCTTATTTTTAACTGATTGGATAGTGTTTTTGAGTTCACGCTCATCAAGTGGTTTCGCGAATACGTATTTATTGATGAAATCGGCAAGTTCATTTAATGTTTCGCCGTCTAATGAGTATTGTTCTAAGGTCGACAACAAATGACTGTATAAGGCACTGTTTCGTCCTTGCCCGTCTGTCATTTGATAAATGTCATGCCTTAACTTGCTCGGGTAAAGAAGAAATGGCAGTTCTGGCAAGTCATTTATATTATCAAGATATTGCTCATTTTCCATTCGTCTTAGTTTGCCATTTTGTTTAATGGTGGCATGTGCCCTGGTGCCAGTCTTATAATCCACCTTTGCACCACTGACTGTTAATTTGTCGGTATAGTTACGAAATGGTGTTCGAATATTTTCTGCTGTTGGCCTCTTATACCACAGATGAAACCCTCTGGTGGTATGTACTTTTAAAGTAGGATGGCTTGAATAAATCAAGCCACCTATGTCCGTGTAATCATCAAAATCTACTACAATAATATCTTTATTTAAAATGACCCCTGCATCATCATAATTTTTATGATCTGTTGAAAAAGTCTTAAAGTCATGCTTCGGTACCTTGCCATCTAATTCGATAAAACGAAGCAAGCAATCACCTCTTTTCTATGGTGCGATGTGGTATAATAGAATAAATTAATCAATACCCACTACTACCAAAACCGTTCGAACCTCGTTCTGTTTCTGGTAGTTTTTCTATTTCATAGGCATGTACTTCCGGTAACTTCTGAATAACCAGCTGGGCTAGTTTGTCGCCTTTTCGTATTACGTACGAACCATATATTTCCGTATCTCTTGTTGCGGATCCATTAATATAAAAACCATATCTGTGAAAAGCACCGTTTGGCATTCTTCCGTTATGAATATTATCTACAAGGATACAAATTTCTCCCGTATACGAATTATCAATCGTTCCAAGCTGCACTCTTAATTTTGTTTTACTTGTCACACCACTTCTTGGTCTTACCTGTGCTTCATATCCATCAGGTAGATTAATTGCTATTCCTGTTTTGACAACTATTGTTTCACCAGGGTCAATAATCACGTCCTCATTTGCAAATAAATCAAAACCTGAATCACTGTAGTGTGCCCTTGCTGGCAAAATTGCATCATCTGCTAGTTTCTTGAAACCTACTTTAATCATTCAGATTCACCTTCCAATTCCTCATAACATTCATCACAATACAATTCATGTCCAATATTTTTCATACGATCAAATTCGCAGATTTCCCCGCATTCTGGGCATGGTGTAGGCATATTCATTCAGATTCCTCCCGACTCATTAAAATTCCATAGCCAGCAATATCATTCCAAGCATTTTCGTTACCATGATTGCCATGGGCGATTCTCATTTGTTTATCGAACAGTCTAATAATCCCAAGCATATCTTTATACTGACCCGGTTTGATTCCATTCGGATAGAGTATGCTTAAAAATTCATCGCTCATATGGAAAGCATCACCGTACATTTTATTTTTTGATTGGACCAATTCCCCGATCCGTTTTCCTGTTTCAATGTAGTTCATTGGTTAGTCTCCCTTCGGTCCTGAAAGTTGTTCTGGTGTTGCCCACTTCAATTCTCTACCTCTGGCTCTTCTCACATAAAAATAAGGACTAAGATACTCTAATCGCTCTTTAGCTTTTGCTTTAGATGCATAGAGTGCAGGTTTCTTTTTGTTCGGATAAGCAGTGATCCAAGCACTCATTCTCTCACCTGTATAATAATCTCTAACCATTTTATCTCCCGCATAAAGTTTACCTGTGCCTTGTTCGGCAATTACATATAGTGGTCTCATTCTAATTCCTCCAACTCAACATTTATAATTTCCGGCATTTCTCCCAGCCGATCCTGTACAACTTTCCGTATTTTTTCCAGTTCTTCACCAAATGTGCCATGCTTCCTTATAATTTCCTCAATTCTTTCACCAACTTCATAAAAGAATTTAATTGTCCCTTCTTTCGTGGACATGAATAGATAATCAAAAATGTTCACAGGAATGATCATAATTTTAGCTCCTGTCGTTACCTCGGATACGTTTAGTCGGTCCCCCTTACCAATCGGGATAGCGCAAAATTGGTAATCTCCTACCTGAATGCCATGCCCGACGGCCGGTGTCCACTCTTTCATCGCTAGCCAGAATTGCTGGGGTTGCTCATTTACTGTTATTTTCATTTCCCTCCACCCTTCCATTGATTACTATGTTCAAGTACATAACGCCTACCAGATACATAAATAACAGTTGGAACATGTTTCTTCACTTTATCGACCTTCACAATTGGCCTATACTTTTCTCCTTTGGTGAATTTCCGCATCTAAAATATCCACCCTTCAATTTCTTTAATGTACCAATTTAAATCAATGTGCCGTTTGTTTAATTTGTCTAGTGATTCATTCCAAACCAAGCAATTCTCCGATGTATAAGGCACTTTTGTATATTTGGTTTCCGCGCCTTTTTTTGTTTTATAAATGGATCCGGCATATTTATCCCTGGAAGCAAACACGCGATTCACGTCTGGAAGCTTTTCAAAATGACTTGTATATGTCCCTTCAAGCAACGTATCTTCTTTCATTTCGTGTGCCATTCCGTCAAATTTACCGGCTCTCACGACGTTTTGGAACCGTTCAAGTCTATTAGCCCTCCACTCGTTTAAAACCGTCCTATTTGGCTTAATTCCGTCCATATAGTAATCAACTAATGCCTTATCAATAATCGTTAAGCTATTTCGCTCATAGTTCCCACCTTCATGGTTCGCAAACCGGCCACGAGCGTGTAACGTGTCATCGTCATATTTAATTACATAATTGTTTACATCGCGCTGGGCAATTTGTTTAATGTAATCAATCTCGAATTCTAGCGAATAGTGCTGCTCAAATAATTTCACGATTTTTAAAATAGATTCTTTCATTACTGGCTCGTACTTGATAATAAGTCCATCCGTATTCGTTTGGATGAGTTCACAAAAATTCTCCAGGAGAAGTATCAAATGGGTTAGAATCAATTGACCATTAACTACTACATTATTAGCAGCTTGAGGATTATAAAGATTTGTCCACTTTGATTTTAATCCCCCATAGACAATGTTCGTAATCAACTTGTATGCCTGTTCCTTGTTGTCCTCCTGGTTTTGTAATTCCCTTCTGGTGCTATATATCGCTTTATATCGCCCGAGCGCCTCCCCTGTTAAAAAGCCGTTGTTTAATATCAAAGAAGGATAATAGGACTTCACATCAATCTGCATGAAATGACCTTCTGAAGCATAATTATTTTTAGCTGCGTGTAAACCTCCAAACCCATAAATATGATCTAATCCAGCTAACTTAAAGGTGAACTTCTGTTTCTCCAAATCTTTAAAATCCCGACCACCCCGGAACTGTTTCTGTATATCTTGATAAAAATCAATAACAGGTTTGGGAAGTTCAGTCACAGTGAGCTGTTTATCAAAGGTGAGTTTCAACCGATCCGCATCTTTACCTTTTCGTGATTTTAAAACATCACTAGCTAAATTAACTCGAGTCTTTTTTAAAGATGATGCCGGAAGTTTAAATTCTTTTACTACCTCGAATTTACTCGTAAAATAATCTTCTCGTTCACTAAAGATAAATTGCATGGTTTTCAAATCTGTCTCAATATCTGTATTGGTAATGTCATAAGATAAATTAGCTTGAATTTCTTTTAAATCCAAATCGGGAAGCTCTTGTTTTAAGTCGATACTGATTGGATTTTGTAGATTTAAAGTGAAGCGTTTCTTACCTATTATTTTTTGTAACGAATCGTATGGATCCATGCCCTTTAAAATACTAGCAAGCAACTTATCATCCATGCTGTAATTGTTATAACCAACCAGGAAGTATGTTTGAGACAAAAGGCGCTCTAAAGCGCCCTTGTCTATAATTGTTGTTATTTCATCATCTTTCATAAACACCGCTGACCAATCATTGTAGCTAGAAGCAGTTACTTTATAAAAAGTAAACATGACTTACTCAAACTGCGGTTCGTCACAAATGAAGTTTTGACCGCGTTTCCCTGTTTTTTTGTTTTCCCAGTTGGTTAACGTAAGGTCTACCTCTATTCCCACACCATTCTCGAAAGCATCAACTAAACTAGTTTCTGGTGTTTCAAAATCCTCTGGATTCAATTCAACTCCTAATGCACCAGCTACACGTAGTGCTAGCTTGATATTCATGTTCATGAAACGTTCATTGTGGAAGGAAATCATCCCAAAGTATTTACGGCCTTCATAGCCTTCTGAAAGAATCTCAAACTGAAGAGATAACCATTCGAATCCACTGTCATTAGTTCTCCATTCAACATTCTCAAGCATTGCTTCATATGTTCCTTCTGGTAGTTCTTCAAAGTCACTAACTGCACCTTTCTTTACGTCAAAACCTTCTGCTAAAATTTTTGCTGCTGCATCCATTAAACTCATATCTGATCGCTCCTCATTTATATTTAATATTTGTAGTAATTCTTTACATTGGTGCTCATTAAACGTTCCAATATGAGCATCTTTTTCCGATAAGTTCATGGCTTCTTGGAGCCATTTATAAGCCTTTCCCCGGCTCATTTCACCAGACTTCCATTTACGGTCAAAATATTTATGACATTTCATTCTAAGTTCTCTTAGTTTGCCGTTGGCCATTGTCCCTAAAGGTGTTTTTCCTTTTCCATGCGTGCCTACCCTTGCATCACAAGGGCGGCATACGTAGAGATTAGTCCCATAATCTTGACCATAGAAGTCTTTACTGGAAAGAAATTCTGCTTGCTGATTACAATAAGGGCAGTGCATTTATTCAGTAGCCACTCTTCTACGTCTGCGACGTGGGGATGGATTGTCTTCTTTTTTGTCCTCTTTTTCTGGTTCAGTCGATTTATCTCCCTCAGGCTTAGAATCTTCTTTCTTGGTGTTGGTATCTTCTACCGCTTGTGCACGTTCCTGCTGTTTCAAAGCACGCTCCACTTCCTGCTGTTTTTCCTCTTCCTTCACAATGGCATCTTGTTCTTTCTTAGAAGTTTTTTGGGAACGATCATAAGCACCGGACACCGTATCAAGTAATTTAGCAATGCGCTCATCGTCTACTTTGTCCCGAGTGTAATTCTTCCGTTTCGAATCAACTCTACGAATATAGTTTTTTCCAACCTTGCGGCATAGAATAGTGTAATCACTATTTCCATTGACAATATTCAACCATTTTAATTTTAGAGACGGCACATAACGCTCCACGTCATTTTCTGTAATGACATTGACCCTTGATAAGTAGAGGACATTCATCCCTGTTTTCATGGTCAATTCTTTCAATCTCATAACCAGGACCCGGACCATCATTTCATGTGTTTGGTGGCCTTTCCCCCAGCCAATATCACCAATGTTTTTAACTCCATGTTCTTCAATTATTTCTTGTTCAAATAGAGTAACTACATCATCAATCACATCAATTACTATGGTTTCGAATGTATGGTTACCTGCTTCAAGTTCGGTGATAGCCTGAATCAAGATTTCACTTGCTGGTTTGGTGATTTCCCCTTTTGCATTTCGTTCGTTGCGAATATTGATAGACGGTGTTTCAATCATTTCAGCATTTCCATCGGTGTTCATGTTTAATGGATTCGGAAACTCATCTGCAAAGTAGGTTTTACCATGCATGGTCCCCCCAAAGATCACAAAGTTACGCGGCGTTTCTTTTGCTACTTTCCTTTCATTCTTCGGCAAAATTGACATATTATTTTTCCTCCTCAACAATTTTGAAAGTCATATTGTTTTGCTTCATAAAAGCTTCCAATGCATCAAGCTGTGATTCCGTTCCAACCACTTCATAAACCTCAATGAATTGCTCTTCATCCTCTGTTGGTGGTTTAATTTCTTGCTTGAACTCGTTGTGCATTTTCTCGGCACCAGCCATCCGTTTTTCTTTTAATTCTTTTTCTCGCTTTTGCTCTAACTGGTTAATGGCATTCTTTGCATCATCTTCAATGATCTGTTTAATCTCATCATTTTCTTTATGACCAATTAAATGTATATAACTACTTTCTAAGAGTTCGGTACCCAGCTTTAAATTGGTAATTTCTACATGTTGCTTAATAAGTTCTTTTTGTGTTTCTTCCGTTAGCTTTTGGGCAATGATTGCATTCGCCTGCTCGTGTAACTCCTCTTCAATCGATTTAAGAGTAGTAGATTTGTTAAGGAAACGATCTTCAATCACAAGTTGGTCCGCAATCTCATCCGCAAGCTGTAAATCGTCGATGACTTGATTACGAATACCCTCCACCTTGATCCGTTTCTCCTCACGTTGTTTCTCATCAAAATCTTTTGACTGTTCCAGAAGAGGATCAATGACAGAATCAAACTTTTCATTCAATTTTTTAGTCAGTGCTTCAAACTCTTTAATTGGTTCTGTCAGTTGTTTCTTCGT
This sequence comes from Oceanobacillus indicireducens, assembly GCF_014647195.1. Lineage (GTDB taxonomy): Bacteria > Bacillota > Bacilli > Bacillales > Amphibacillaceae > Oceanobacillus > Oceanobacillus indicireducens. Next base: position 59,166 of record NZ_BMOS01000014.1, read on the forward strand.
TTTGACCCGGTACTGATCAACTAAGCGCTTGCCTTTTCGTAAATCAGCAATGACCTTGTTGCATTCCTTCGCTTCTTTTTCTGTGAAGGTTAAACCCTCATACTTTTTAAGATTTTCTTCAAGTTGCTTTTCAATCTCTTCATAGTTAAATTCAATGACAGCTGGTTCAAATTTGACCGTTTTTACTTCTAACTCTGTAGCCATCGGCCTTTTCCCTCCCGGAATAATATTTTCTGGTAAACAGTTGTTATAGTCCCATTCGCTTGCACCACGATTGTTAGAAAGCCAATCGCATCTTTTCCAAAATAGTTCAATTTCATGAAGTAGGTTCTTTATGAAATCATCATCACGTTTTACGATAATAGAAGTGTCTAATCTTTTAGCATCAAATTCCAAATTGAAATCTGCCGGCCGTTCATATAGTGCAAGAACACCTTGTTCTAAGCCATTTGCAAACATGTAAGCCTGCATCTGTGCTTTATAGACTTCTATGGTTGGTACAGCGCCATGTGTCTTTATTTCAAGTAATGTTTTTGCATCATAATCCACACCGTCTGTGTTGGCCCGAATACTGTTTTCTTCATCGATGGTAGATGTTTCTACAAATTCATAGTCGGTAGTGAGATTGATATACTCCCGAATCTGTGGCTCCATTGCATGGCCGTAAGCTGTATATTCGTTTCCTTGGAAATCCGATTTCGTGATACCAACTTTTTCACTTGCTAGTTCGTACTGTGTTTTAAATTTACTTAATCCAAGGATGACCGGAACGTCGGAACCACCAACATATTTATGGCGGTTCTCTGTTACGTTCGGTTCGTCGCGTTGGAGAAGGGAACTCATATATTAATCACTCCGTCCCATTCTTTGAATTCTTTTTCAAAACGGTTTTGTGCTTCGAGTCGTTTATTTTGATTAAAGATTTCGGTGTGAATTCCTCTTACTGCTTCTTCTACCAATCTAACCAATGGAAATGCACCTGCATTATTGAACATTGTACTTTTTACAATCTCGTTTTTATAAGTGATCGTTATTCTGTAACGGAATGGAAACAATATGTTTGGATCATGACTTGCAGTAACTTGATATTTATGACCATCTATTGAAACGGTTTTATTCACAACCTCATCTCCTTCTTAAACAATTCTTCTGTAAAATCTTCCTTCCGTTTCAATGCTGCATAAACAGCTTCTTCAACGGACCCTTTCGTCACATATTCATATACAGTTACTTTTTTAGTTTGACCGTTACGGTATGCCCTACCTAATGCTTGATCGTGATTCTGGTAACTGTACGTTGGTGTGTAAATAATCACGATATTTGCATACTGTAATTCAATGGCGGCAGCACCTGCCTGGTACTGAACAATGGTGACAGAGTTTTTCAGGCCTTCTTTTTCTTCTTCATTTGGAAGACTGAATTTCTGGCCACTCACTTCATAAACTGTTTTCTTCAATTTCTTCATAAGCTTCACAAGCTCGTCCTTTTCTTTTGTGAAGTTGTAGAAGATGATAATATTTTCTTCCGTACCTTCTGCCAGCATTTCCGTATATTTCAGCTTATCCTTTTGATTGGCATAGTACCGTAAGCCATATTGAAGTTTCTGGACCGTGTCATAAAGTTCTAGTTCACCATCCACTTCCAGGACTCTATCTTTATGAATCTTGTTATATTCTGTCGACTTCTTAAACTCTATTGGTTCGTGATGTATTCCAGGTAGATCAAGGCACTCTTCTTTTGCTAGTCTGATAGAAAAAGACTGATAGAGTTTGTTTAGCTTGTCCTTTTCTGTGAAATCGACCACTGCTTTAAATCTTCGGTTGCCAAAGAATTTGTCCTCATATACTGCATGTTTTTTAAGAAACTGTGTTTTATTCTTGTAATGGCCGAACATGATCATGTAAGCAATTGTATCTTCCCAACCGTTAGAACTTGGGGTAGCACTTAACAGTAAGAAGTTAGTACTTGCCTGTGAAAGCTTAATCCCTGCCTTACCGCGTTGACTTGTTGGGTTCTTAATGTAATGGCACTCATCATAGACAACAAACCAGCCAGCGAACTCTTTCCAGCGCCTAGCAAGGACACCGTAGCTTAATGACTCATACTCAATGTCGATACCATAATGATTGGAAACAAAATCAATTTCACGATCCCAGCCACCTTCATTTATCTTTTGTGGAGGAGCCACTATCAATAACGGTTCACCATTTGAATGTCTGATGTAATGATGAATAGCCATCATGGTTTTTCCAGTACCGGTATCTGCAGCAATCAGATAGTTTGGATCGATTTTATTGAGTAAGTTTTTCTGAAAATCATATAACACGGAATTCCTTAAGATTTTCCTTCGCTTCTTCGAGACTGTAAGCGACAAAAGCTACACCTCCCGATTTACGAATCAACTCTATATGTGCCGCCTGAAGTGGACTAACTACACCACCCGGTTGTTTCACTTCAATGGCCACGAACTTCCCATTTACACATGCTGTAATATCCGGTGTGCCAGCACGGCTATAAATGGAACCATGATTCTTGATGTGGTAAGCGCCTAAGCTGTCCAGGTAACGTTGTATTGCATTTTCAATTCTTTTTTCACTCATATACGACCACTGGACCGAAGTAAATCCATATCTGACTTTTTAGCTTTACGTGCTTTTAATTTCTGGTTCGGTTCTTCATAGAAATAGTCTTCCAGTTCTTCCGATGATGTTTGGTTATCCTCAACAAGTTCAGCAATTCCGACCACGTTTAATTCTGTTTGAGTTCGACCGGTATCATCTGCAAGCTTAGCTTTATCGAATTTACGAGTATGCGTATTAACGACTGACAAAATATGCGGCACATCATCTTTATAAGCAAGGACATTTCCATGTTCTAAAATGTGCTCAATTATTTTTGCTTCTTTCTTTTGAATAAGCTCAAGATCCTGTTTCCGTTTATTTTTTAGTTGTTCCATTTCGTTAAAAAGACCATTGATTTCTGATTGCTTCAAATGTGTATTTACATTAACGTCCATTTTAAAAAATCTCCCCTCGTGTTATAATGTCAGTAATATATATTTTTTCTTAAATCACCAGTTGGCGCTGGTGGTTTTTTATTTTCTCAACCATGTTTTCTCTAAGGACCTTAAAGCTTTTACCTTTAATACCAAGATTGCTTTGAATTTCTTTATAGGTATAGCCTGCAATTCGTTGTTGAAATAGATTGTTTTCTTGTCTATTGAATCCAGAAGAAACTTCCTTAAAATAAAACCTGTCTAAAGCTTGCTCTTCAAGATTTATTTCAGAATGGATCGTTTCTACAATCTCTACACCTTCAACTATCTCCGCATTTATACTTTCGCTATAATCACACTGGCGGATTGGTCGCTTTAAATAGCTTAGATAGTCTAGCAATTTCAAACGAATGATCCGATGTGCATAGCTGTCAAAAGACAAGCCATCTTCCATTGGTCGGAAATTTTCACTTGCTTTCCATAGGGCAATCCTACCGACTTGGATTAAATCATCCATTTCAATCCGGTACTTTTCACAAATGTATTGTGCTCGGAAATGAATGCGTAAAACGCGTCTTATGATATATTCCTTTTCGAACAGAAAGTCATTTGTTGGCATGAAACTCACCTCCCCTCACTTTCCCAATCGACAACTAATGCAGTCAGTGCTTTTGATTTATCCACCCGACTTTCAAAACGACGTTTCCCGGTTGGTGTTGTCATCCAATGAATAAACTCTGGATTTACATTTAGTGCATCAGCGCATTCTTTTTGAGTGCCCATAACCAAGAAATCATCGCCCTTGTAAACTGCATAAATAGCGTTTCTTGAGTAGGTCATTCCTTTAGGTTTTTCCAAAGTCGTTCACCCCCCTTCAAAACATGTGCCTTCTTAAATAAGATGTAGCTTGTTCGCTAATGTCTCTATCAATCTTCTTGCGATTAAGAGCATGAAGTGTATCCAACGAACGTTCAAGCTTCAACATGACTTCCCTCTTAGAACTAAATTCCGCATTTTCAGCCATATGCAAAGCATTAATTGATGTGTTCATGATGTTTTCTACTTCATCCAGCATTTGTTGCCAATCCTCCATGAGGTAGTGTTCTTTAAGAGCCAATTTTCTTCACCTCACTTATCCTTCAATATTTTCTTAAAGCAACCATCACATAACAGACTGCGTTTATTGCGCGGAGGACTACCGCATTCGATGCATTTGTTCATTCCGATTCTCCTTTCAGTGCTTGGCGTGCTTTTCTACCGCCATCAAGTCCTAATTGAGTCCTGCCATGATGGTCATATAGAGTCCAAGACTCATCATCCGCATAAAACTCCAAAGCCTGTTTGTAGCGCTCTATTTTCTTCTGCATTAGATTACTAACATGTTGTCCAGTAGCAATTGCGCTTTCCAATTCCTCCACACGATTGATAAGGTGACCCAGCGCATCCGCCCTCTTTTTACCGTACTCATAATCTTCTTTAGTCTTTTGATTAGAAAGGATTACGTTTATATCCCCCAGCCATTCTTTGGCTACTTGCAATTGGTCAGTCATTCACTCCCACTCCCTTTCGCATGTTTTATCATTTGTCCAACTGTAACGATTTCGCGTAAATCGGTAGAGTACTCAACGCTTGCCAATTTAGCGTGTTCGTCACCGTCACATACATAATCAAGTAGTACGTTACTAATCATTCTCTTCATCCTCCTTTACTTGACGATAGACAGCTGTAATTTCTCCATGTTTTAAATCGTATTCAGCACTTTCTAGATGCATAGATTTACTAAAGTCGATATAAGTCCCATCAGGTTTTACCTCGAAAAAATTCCCGCGACTGGTTTGTACTACGTCTCCTGTTCTTACCTCCATCACTTATCCCTCCCTTAAAATTTTCTTGCATAGCTTACTGCACGATATAAATTCATTACTTCTTCATTTTTTTCGTTATACTCTCGGTCGTACAAAATAGGAATGTTGTACGTCAGTTCCAGGTCATTCATTAACGAACCTAATCTCCTTGTTCTGATTGGTTCATCACATTTATCTATCTCGTTAAATCGTTCCTGATAAGATTGCAGTTCTTCGTGTGTCATTTTGATTCACCTCTCCCTTTCTTTTAAAATTCTTAACGCCTACCCACGCGTTTTACTTTATTGCCATTCATCAACAATGTTTGCTATAGCTTCAATGGTTGGCTTATACAGCCACCAACGTTTACGGTTTCTTCTGCGTTCGTGCAATTTCACCCGAGGATCAGGCAATATTTCATCTTCCAAGTACCTAACAGACATGCATGTTATTTCCGAAAGCATATTTATGTCAGCCAATAACTGTTGGTGGTGCACTTGACTCTGAATTTGCTTTTCAATCTGATCCTGAATTGCTTTTTCATCAATTTCGATTGTCACTTTTGGAGGTAACATTTAATCACCCCTGATATTTAAAATTGCGCAAATGCGTTTAATGTGCTCTTGTGCTTTTGGACCTGTTCTTTTCCCACTTAAAATATCTGAAAGATATGGTCCGGATATTCCTAGCAATTTTGCTAGCTCTCCATGCTTCATTTTTTTCTTGTAAAGTTCATTTCTTACACGAATACTTAAATCATCCGACATTCTCTATTCTCCTTTTTTTGGTATAATCTCCTATAAGGGAGGTGATTTCTTGAAAATAGCAGCATTAATATTTTTGTTATTATTTCTCTATACTAGGAGGTCTGTTGGACTCTTATGGAAAAATATAAAAATCAAAAACTTACTTATAACCTATAAAGAATTTTTCAGAGCAGATAATCAAAAAGAAAGAATGAAAGTTTTTCAGCAAATTGCACAAAACCGCCCTTTGAGTAATGATTTAATAGGTGGGCTATATTTTTACTCTCCTTCTTATGATGATTTTTCGGACGAAGATAAACTAAAAAATACATTTATTTCCTTAATGGAATCTTTTGATAATAATTCGCATTGGGCTAAAAAATATCTACATCCGAAATATTTTGCTAAAGATCTTTTTATTCTTCCTGCTTCTATATTCGGATTCCTACTAAACCATAAATTCAAGTCATTTTCTTCACTTCTTTTGAGTTGCCTTACATGGATAGCAACCATATTAATATCTGCATACGCAAATGAAATACGATTATTTATCGAAGAACTCATTAAAAAGATTATTGAAACAGTATAAGTATTAGCAACAATAAAATGTAAGCAGTATGAAAAATGCGATGGTATTTATCTGCAAGCAATAATGAATCCAGTTTTTTCTCTAGTACATTGAACATCATTTTATTAACTACTAAATTATCCTCATTTGTTGTTGGTGCAACTTTTGGGGATTTTTCTTTTTGTTCTTCCACTTATTTCACCTCACTTCCTTGTATTAGCGTTGCTACCGCTTTTTAAGCTATTAATCCGAAATAGGATATACCTTCATTGGCTAGGTATCACAGCGCATATTAGAACAAAAGCTAATTTTTTAGCGAAAGTTATTGACCCTAATTAGCGCGTATGCTATTATAAAAGCATAGCTAAATAAGACTTAAGAAAAGCCTGTAACATCACATTTTATCTGCTCCCCAGCGAAAAAATGTTTTTAGGTAGGTCGTATTTTTTATTGTCTTTTTTCGCTAATCAAATAGCTTATGAACATAGTATATTAGCATTCGCGCTAATTGTCAACACTTTATTAGCGTAAATATTATATTTTTTGTCATAAGCTCTCGAGAGGTTGATATAAGTGAGTTTAGTCGAAAGAATAAAAATGCTATGCAACGAGAAAAAAGTAACTTTTGCAGAAGTGGAAAGAAAAGTAGGCATTTCAAATGGACAAATAAGACGTTGGGATAATTCATCTCCCAAGATTGAAAATGTGCAAAAAGTAGCCGACTATTTTGATGTTTCTACCGATTATCTTCTTGGTCGTACCGACAAAAAACGTTACTATGATCTAACAGAAAAAGACGAAAAAGAAGTAGAAGAAGAATTACAACGCATTCTTAATAATGCAGAAACTAATTTTGGTTTTGCTGCATTTGATGGGAAAACTCCCAGTGAAACAGATAAAGAAGACTACGAAATGTATGTATCCGCGATGAGAGATGCTATAAGATTACACAAGAGATTAGCTAAGAAGAAATTCACCCCTAAGAAATACAGGTAAGGGAATGATTCCGTGACAATAAAAAAGAGGGTCAATCAGTTATTTAAGAAGTATGGTACAACAGATCCATTTGAGATAGCTAAAATAAGGGGAATACCGATTATTTACAGACCTTTAGGTAGATCATATGGTTTTTTCACTAATTACTATAGAACTTTTACAATTCAAGTGAATGAAGATATACCTTATAAAAAGCAACTTTATACCATTATGCATGAACTCGGTCATATTACATTACACCCAGAGATAAATTCCGCTTTTTTGAAAGCCAATACATACTACATGACTGATAGATATGAAACGGAGGCTCATGAATTTGCCATAGAGATGTTCTACAATCAAGAAGAATTGAAAAATGTCACCATTCAAGAAGCTACTGAAGAATACGGTGTTCCCGAACAGCTTCTTATTAAAAAATTTTACACTTAAAAAGAACAAACGTTTCACTTTAAGGAGGTGATGCAGTAATTTGTCCCCAATAATACGCCTACCCACGTATGAAGGGATGAATAATATTGAAACTATATAAAACCGATATTGACGATGAGGTCTATTACTATTTTTTGAAAAATGGTGAAAAACGTTGGATGTATCGCCATAAATACAAAGATACTTCAGGAAAGAGAAGGGAGAAGAAAAAGAGTTCGTTTGAGACAGAAAAAGCTGCATATAGAGCATTATTAAAAGTTAAAGCCGATTTATTAGATGGCCATCATACAAAAGTAGAAAGTGATCAAATTACAGTATCTCAATGGCTCGATATATGGTATGAAACTTATAAAGGTAATTGGAAAATATCATCTCGAAAACAACGAAAGAAAATTATAAAAGATAAAATCAAGCCTCTTCTTGGTAAATATAAATTAAGTCAATTGGATCGGGGCACTTATGTACGAGAATATATAAATGTTTTACTCGAGAAATACCAACCCAGTTCTGTTCAGTTGTATCATAGGCTTTTCAACATCGCTATTAACGCTGCTGTAGAGGACGAAATTATTCCTCGTAACAGGTTTAAAAAAGTTTCTATTGAAAAAGATGAGGAACTAGATAATTTCTTAACACCTGAAGAATTGAATATTTTTCTGCACTCTGCTAAAAAGTATGTTAATTTTACAAATTATACACTCATATACTTACTTGCGTATACCGGTCTTCGTCGAGGTGAAGCGTATGGTTTAAAATGGGAGGATTTAAATTTTAAAGAAAAAACGTTAACCGTTAGACGAACTAGAGATCATTTTGGAGAGCGTACACCGAAAACAAAAAACAGTTATCGTACAATTCCAATTGATGATATGGTTATAAAAAAAATGGAGTCTTATCAAAAATGGTGTATTAAAACAAAATTTAAATATGGTATGAAGTTAGACAAAGAAAAAGATTTTATTTTTATTACTCGTTTAGGGGCAACGCCCGCTAATACCAACTCCGTTCCTCAAGCATTTGATGCTATTTACAAATATATGAAGAAAGATGAAATTAACGTTAGGAGAATAACACCACACGGACTAAGACATACACACGCAACTATCTTAATCAATAATGGTGTACCTCCAAAAACAATTGCGGATCGTCTAGGAAACACCGTGGAAATGATTTATAAAGTGTACTCCCATTCATTTAAAGAACTAGAAGATAAAGCTGTTTCTACATTCATCGACGTATTGAATGGGGCTAAACCTGGGGCTAAATGATACTTTACAGCCCCAGGAGCTTGGTATATATAGCCTTTCAAGTTAAATAATCTATTATACGTAAAAATCACCTATATTTCTACCGCTCCCCCTTAGTTAACATAATAAAGTTATCGTAAATTGAAAACTGGGGTCAGAGCATTTGTCCCATTTTTTAAATACACAGAAAAGAGAGCCTTAACTGTTTTGCAGTCAAGGCTCTTCTAATGCTATAAAATTAGACTGGATAAACACCGTGCTTTCTTTCTGTGAAGGTAAGATTCTTATCTTCATAGATTTCGTATCGTTTAATAAGCTCTTCCCGTAAGCGGTCCGGATGAATGATATCATCAACAACCATTTCTGATGCTAAACGATAAATATCAATTTCATCCTTATAGGCGTCCTGCTTCTCTTTAATAAACGCATTTCTTTCTTCCTCAGGCAACTCAGCGATTCTTTTTGCGTATACCGCATTCACTGCTGCCTCAGGGCCCATGACAGCAATTTGGGCATTTGGGAATGCAAGTACCGAGTCTGGTTCAAAAGCTGGTCCTGCCATCGCGTATAGACCTGCACCGTATGCTTTCCTCACGATAACAGAAATTTTAGGTACCGTAGCTTCACTCATACTCGCGAGCATTTTTGCACCATGACGGATAATCCCTTCTCTTTCAACTTTTGTACCAATCATAAAACCTGGAACATCTGTCAAGAAAAGAAGTGGAATATTAAATGCATTACAAAGCTGGATGAATTTCGCAGCTTTATCCGCGGAATCTGTGAAAAGGACACCCCCTTTTACACGAGGCTGATTCGCAATAATCCCTACACTTCGGCCATTAATCCGCGCTAAGCCGGTAATCAATTCTTTCGCAAATTCTTTCTTTACTTCAACTAAACTGTCTTCATCGATTACCTGTTCAATTAATTCAATCATATTAAAAGCCGCATTCTGATTTTCCGGAACAATTTCTGTTATCGTCTTATCCGACGCTTTCACGGCTTTCTGAGCTGACTCAGGAGGCTTATTCCTAAAGTTCGGCGGGAAATAGCCAAGATATTTTCTTGCATAAGCTATTGCTTCTTCTTCCGTTTTCACAAGGACGTCACCGACACCGGAAACGGTACAATGCATTCTTGCACCACCCATTTCCTCTAAAGACACTTTTTCACCGATTACCTTCTCCGCCATTCTCGGCGAGCCAAGATACATCGATGCATTACCTTCGACCATTACTACAACGTCACAAAAAGCTGGAATATATGCTCCTCCTGCTGCAGATGGGCCGAATAATAAACAAAGCTGTGGCACCCTTCCAGATAGTTTTATTTGGTTATGGAATATCCTGCCCGCCCCTCTTCTACCAGGGAACATCTCGATTTGGTCGGTGATTCTTGCACCGGCGGAATCAACAAGGTAAATAATCGGAATTTCCAAGTTAAGTGCTGTTTCTTGAATCCGAAGTATTTTCTCAACGGTCCGTTTCCCCCATGATCCAGCCTTAACAGTCGAATCATTGGCCATCACACAAACATTTTGACCATTGATTTTGCCAATCCCTGTAACTACTCCATCAGAAGGTAAATCTCCGGCCATACAGTTGGCGAAAAAAGCATCTTCTATATCTAAATCTTCATCAAATAAAAGCTCTAAACGTTTCCGTACAAACAATTTCCCCTTTTCTGTGTTTGCTAGGTGATATTTTTCTTTCCCACCTTGTTTAATCGTTTCTACCCGTTGTTCTAGTTCCTCAATAAATGACATGTTCTAGTCCTCCCCCCAACTATTCCCCTTTATAAATCGGTTTCCGCTTTTCACTGAATGCTTGCAAGCCTTCTTTCCGGTCCTGAGTCGGTATCGTTTTCTGATAAGCAAGATGCTCGATTTCAAGTCCTGTTACGAGATCCGTTTCCGCCCCACGATTAATTGCAAGCTTTGCCTGTTCCAAAGCTACTGGACCATTGGCAGTAATTCTTTCCGCAATTTCCCTAGACTCGTTTATTAATTCCGAGCTCGAAACTACCTCATCTAAAATACCGAGCTTTTCCGCTTCATGGGCAGTAATTGATTGAGCGGTATAGATGAGACGCTTTGCCTTGCCGGACCCAATTAAGCGCGGCAATCGCTGTGTCCCGCCCGCTCCTGGAATAATTGCTAATGATGTCTCTGTAAGCCCAAGCTTCACATGTTCTGCAGCTAAGCGCAGGTCACAAGCAAGAGCCAGCTCAAGACCACCACCAAATGCGACACCATTGAGTGCTGCAATTACCGGCATGCGCATGCTTTCAACTCGGTTCACTGTTTTACCGATATAGCGAACTGCCTGAACGACTTCCCGATCAGTCATCGTTTTCCGTTCTTTAAGATCGGCCCCCGCACAAAAAGCTTTCTCTCCCTTGCCAGTAATAACCGTACAAAAGCTTTCCTCATTTGCATCAACTGAATCGAGTACTTGATTTAGTTCATTTAACAACTCGGTGGACATTGCATTCGCTGCCTCAGGTCGATTTAAAGTAATGGTTGATACATGATTTTCTATATGAACTTCAATCATCCCGTTGCCCCCTTTTCTCCCTGATTATTCGATAATTGCAATTTCGTCTCCTTCATTAACAAAGTCCCCTTCAGCGACTTTCAATTCTTTGATTACGCCATCAGCTTCAGCTGGAATCGGGATCTCCATCTTCATTGATTCCAAGATAACGACATCCTCTCCAGAGCTAACAACATCCCCTTCGTTCTTAACAATTTTCCATACATTACCTGCCATACTTGCAACTATTTTTTCCATAATTGTTCCTCCCTACGATTTTTGGATTAATGGGATATAATAATTATCCACAAAATTAGTCGTTGTATTTCCTTGTTTAAATTGAGGAACCGCTACAGATTTCTCTAGCATTGGCAGATTCGTTTTGATCCCATCAATCCGATAATTTGCCAATGCCTGTTCCAAACGCTCAACAGCTTCTTTCCGTGTCTCTCCCTTTACAATCAATTTACCAATCATTGGATCGTAAAAAGGGGTTACTTGATAATTTTCGGTAAAAGCAATATCATGGCGGATTCCTTTTCCCTCAGGTAAATTCACGCTTGTTATGGTACCTGGGGAAGGGAAAAATCGTACCGGGTCTTCCGCATAAATTCTTGTTTCTATTGCGTGTCCATTCCGTTTAATTTCCTCTTGTTTAAACGGAAGCTCTTCTCCATTTGCAATCCGGATCTGCATTTCAATCATGTCGATGCCTGTTATTTCCTCTGTTACAGGGTGCTCGACTTGAATCCTTGTATTCATTTCCAAAAAGTAATAGTTCTCTTCTTCATCCACAAGAAATTCAATCGTTCCCGCATTCGTATAAGAAATTGCTTTCGCTGCCTGGACGCCAGTTTCTCCCATCTTTTTTCGCGTTTTCTCTGAAATAAATGGTGATGGAGCTTCTTCAATCACCTTCTGATTACGCCGCTGAATCGAGCATTCCCGGTCAAATAAGTGGACAGCATTTCCATACTCATCTGCAAGAATTTGTATTTCAATATGGTGCGCATTTTCTATTTTTCTTTCCAAAAACATGGAACCGTTACCAAAAAAATTCAATGCACGTTCGGAATTACTTGTAAATACTTTTCTAAGTTCTTCCTCTTCCCGGACGACTTGCATCCCGATTCCACCGCCGCCTGCAGCAGCTTTCAGCATAATTGGATAACCAATTTCCTTGGCAAACTCTACCGCTTGTTCTACATCGGTAATTGCCTTTTCTGTTCCTGGTACAACAGGTACGTTTGCCGCAATCATTGCATTCCGGGCATTTATTTTATCCCCCATTTGTTGAATAACTTCACTTTTAGGACCGATAAAACGAATCCCTTCTTTTTCACATCGTTGTCTAAATACGGCATTCTCACTAAAAAAACCATAACCCGGGTGAATAGCATCGGCTGCGACCTTTTTAGCAACATCGAAAATCTTATCCATATTCATATAACTTTCATTAACTTGAGAAGCTCCTAACAAATAAGCTTCGTCTGCCGCTTTTACGAACGGTGCTTCTTTATCCGCCTCTGAATAAACAGCAATGGATGTAATACCAAGACGTTTACAGGTCCGAATAATCCGAGATGCAATCTCCCCTCGATTTGCAATTAGTATTCTCTTAATCATTGGCTGCCCCCTCTATTAGATTACTGATCTCAACGGTTATCCTAGCATCCTAGATATCTTGCAATAACAAGACGTTGAACTTCGGAAGTACCTTCACCGATTTCTAAAAGTTTAGCATCACGTAGATAGCGCTCTACTTCATATTCCCTCATATAGCCATATCCGCCATGAATTTGGATTGCCTGATCAGCCGTGCGAACTGCAGTTTCTGAAGCATATAATTTCGCAAAAGCTGCCTCCTTACCAAATGGCTTATCTTGATCTTTAAGCCAAGCAGCTTTATGAACCATCGTTCTCGCTAGTTCAACTTCCATCGCCATATCTGCCAGCTTAAATTGAATCGCTTGAAATTTAGATAGGGATTGGCCAAACTGCTTTCTTTCCTTTGCATACTCGAGTGCTTTATCTAAAGAACCTTGGGCTATCCCGACACCTAGTGCGCCAATCGATATTCTTCCTCCATCCAGCGTTGAGAGGAATTGCTTGAATCCTTTGTTTACTTCACCAAGGACATTCTCTTTCGGGACGATGACATGATCAAGGACAATTTCAGCGGTATCCGAACCTCTGACACCCATCTTATCGTAATTGCTCGTAATTGTAACGCCGGCAGTGTCTGTTGGCACAATAATCGAGGAAATAAGTTTCTTCCCATTCTCATCCTTGCCAGTCACCGCAGTAACGATTAAAAGCTTTGCAAAGCTTGCATTCGTTATAAAGCATTTTTCCCCATTAATAACATAGTTGTCACCTTCCAGCACGGCGGTCGTCATTGTACCACCTGCATCCGATCCCGCATTCGGTTCCGTAAGTCCAAAGGAGCCGAGCGCCTTTCCTTCCGCTAAAGGTTTTAAAAATTTCTCTTTCTGCTCATCTGTGCCAAAATAATAAAGCGGGCTTGCACCTAGTGAGACTGCTGCAGCATAACTAAGCCCCGTACTGCCGCATACCCGGCCAATTTCCTCCACTGCAAGAGCATAAGAAACCGTATCTCCGCCAGAACCACCATACTCTTCCGGAAATGGAAGTCCAAGTAACCCTAATTCACCAATCTGCTTAAATATATCTTCTGGGAATTCCGCCTTCGTGTCAATTTCAATCGCCCGTGGTCGAATTACTTCTTCCGCAAAATCTCTCACCATTTTCCTAATCATCTCTTGTTCCTTTGTTAATTCAAAGTTCATCCGCCTATTCCCCCTTGTTTAACTTATGAAAATCAAGACCGACTGGTTGGTCGGTATCCTGGTAAAAAAATACTCCTCTAGGAAGTCCCATCTCCTATATGCCCATTCCGAGTGACAGCATGAAGAATCAAGAAAAAATCCATTTCGCTGGTACCATTTATATGTCCAGTTCACCATACCGAGAATA
>NZ_BMOS01000014.1:73534-88703 GCF_014647195.1 Oceanobacillus indicireducens
ATCGGCTATTTCATCGATGCGCTTTTCTCCATTTCGCTGGTACCATTTATATGTCCAGTTCACCATACCGAGAATAGCCATCGTTGTAATATCAACGGATAAATCTCTACGGAAATTTCCAACAGCAATCCCTTCTTCGATTACATTTTGAATAATTGTTTTAAATTTATTCCGTTTCTTTTTGACGATTTCTTCATGTTCCGCTTTTAAATAAATGCTTTCTTGATAAAAGACGGTTAAATGAGCTTTATAAATGTCGAATACATTTACAAAGTCTTTGATGATTAGTCTTAATCTATCCTTGGGTGGCACATTCTGTTCATTTGCTTTGATGGCTCGTTCCAAGACATAGGTGATGAAGATATCATGGATAACAAACAATAGTTCATCCTTCGAAGTGAAATGGTGGTAAAACCCTCCCTTTGATATGCCTGCAGCGTCTACGATTTGGTTTACAGTGACGCCGTGGAATCCGTGTTGTTCAAATAAACTTAATGATGCTTCGATAATCCGTTCTCTTAGATCCGTTGAATTCATCCTCCCTCCAATGGAAGCGTTATCAATACTTTATCATATAATTTAAAATTGATAAAGTATAAACGTTGGGTTCTTAAAAAGCCTAGAGAATTCTCTAGGCTTTGTCGTTATTATTTTATTCTTTTTCATCCTCAACTTCGAAAGGTTTTTCGTAGGTGATTTCTTTCCAAGCTTCAGTTACCTCGCCGTCATGATCAGTGTCGATGACAAAGGAGCCGTTGCTGACGCGATCACTCATGGATAATTCAAGTGGATAGATCGAATGGGTAACTCCATTGGCCGTTTGAATGCTAATACTATCATTTTCATTAGCTGTAAAGAAACCTACGACGCGATGTGGCTTACTCTTCAATTCTCTTAACATATGGAGACCACGTTTCGCTCTCGTTGTTTTTTCGAACTCCGTAAGTCCCATGCGTTTCACAGCGCCCCGTTGCGTAACAAGGACTAAGGATGGGTCTGCCAAGTCTTCAAATATTTGACCACTTACAATGAATTCTTCGTCTCTTAAATTCATCGCTTTTACACCGGCTGTTCGCTGACCTGTCGGATTTACCTCAGATTCATGATACCATAGACCATATCCCGTATTTGACGCAAGGAAAATATCAGAATAACCGTTTGTTTCGTGGACGTCAATCAACTCATCGTCTTTCCTTAAATTAATTGCAATCATCGCCCGACCTTGTCGCTGGGTTTCATATTTGTCAAGCTCGGTTCGTTTAATCATTCCATTTCTAGTAAAGAAGACTAAATATTTCTTATCCGAAAACGCTTGGACTGGAATAACTCGCACCAGCCGCTCGTCTTCTGCAAGACTTGTAAAGTGTGAAATATGTGCCCCTAGATCCCTCCAGCGAATATCGGGGAGTTCATGGACAGGGAAATAAATAAACCTACCTTTAGTCGTAAATAAAAGAAGATGATCGGTTGTATTCAGCTCATAGAGACCGATTAGATAATCCAGCTCTTTCATTGTCAAATCATCATTATTCGAGGCACCATAAGAACGTAAACTCGTTCGTTTTAAGTAGCCATCCTTCGTAACAGATACAACTACATCTTCACTAGGAATGAGGACCTCGATATTTATTTTCAACTCTTCTATTTTTTCTTCCACTACTGTCAAGCGTGGTGATTTGAACTTTTTCTTGATTTCCCTTAAATCTTTTTTAATCGTCTTCATTAACGTTGCTTCACTAGCTAGAATTGCTTCATAGGATTGAATGTTCCGTTCCAATTCCTTTGCTTCATTTTCCAACTGGGTAATATCCGTATTCGTTAGACGATATAGCTGCAAATTAACGATTGCTTCAGCCTGAGCTTCGGTGAAGTCGAATGCTTTCATTAAATTCTTCTTCGCATCCCCTTTATCTTTAGATGAACGAATCATTGTGATTACTTCATCCAGGATGGAGAGCGCTCTAATTAGCCCCTCGATAATATGAGCTCTATTTTTCGCCTTATTTAAGTCAAATGTGACTTGCCTTGTAACAACTTCTTTTTGATGGTTAATAAATGCGTCCAGTATTTGCTGTAAGGACATTAATTTCGGTGTCTTATCTTCAATTGCCACCATGTTGAAGTTATAAGAAACTTGCAGATCCGTATTTTTATATAAGTAATTCAATATTCCGGTAGCATCAGCGTCTTTTCTTAACTCAACAACTACACGCAAGCCGGTTCGATCTGATTCATCTCGGACCTCGGCAATGCCTTCTATTTTCCGGTCAATTCTTAGTTCATCAATTTTCTTCACCATTGCCGCTTTATTCACTTCATAAGGGATTTCTTCAATAACGATTTGCTCTCTGCCACCACGGATTGCTTCTATCTCCGTCTTTCCACGTACAATAATTCTTCCGCGTCCAGTTTCATAAGCTTTTTTAATACCGTCTACACCTTGAATGATACCGCCTGTCGGGAAGTCGGGACCTTGCATTACCTTCATCAACTGTTCAACAGTAGCTTGAGGCTTGTCCATCCGCATGATAACAGCATCAATGACTTCTTCCAAATTATGGGGTGGAATGTCCGTCGCATAACCAGCAGAAATACCTGTTGACCCATTCACTAACAGGTTAGGGAATTTCGCAGGTAGAACAACCGGTTCAAGAGTTGTTTCATCAAAGTTATAAATGAAATCCACTGTTTCCTTATCAATATCCCGAAGCAGCTCGGAAGCGATTTGGGATAGTCTTGCTTCTGTATAACGCATCGCTGCTGGCGGGTCTCCGTCAATACTCCCGTTATTCCCATGCATTTCAATTAATTCCTCTTGCAGCTTCCAGTCCTGACTTAAACGGACCATCGCCTCATAAACGGAGGTATCTCCGTGAGGATGGTAGTTACCGATAACAGTTCCGACTGTTTTTGCAGCTTTCCGGAATCCTTTATCAAAGGTATTCTTCTCCATATGCATCGCATATAATATTCTTCTTTGTACTGGCTTCAATCCATCCCGAGCATCTGGGAGAGCCCGGTCTTGAATGATATATTTACTATACCTTCCGAAGCGATCGCCAATCACTTCTTCAAGGGATAGATCTAGAAATTTTTCTTGTTGCATCCGTTAATATCCCCCTCTTGGATTCATAGAGACATTGCTTCCTATTAAAAGAAAAACCACTATACACATTATTCTTTTCTTATTTTTTCATTTTCAATAATATTTGTTTCTTCATCCAAGCCAAATCTCACGTTCGACTCAATCCAATTTCGACGTGGTTCCACTTTGTCCCCCATTAGGGTTGTGATTCTTCTTTCGGCACGGGCAATATCTTCAATCGTCACCCGAATTAAAGTTCTTGTTTCCGGGTTCATCGTCGTTTCCCATAATTGATCCGCGTTCATCTCACCGAGACCTTTATAGCGCTGAACGATATAACCGTTTTTAAACGTATCTATTGCATCCTTCATTTCTTCTTCTTCCCAAGCGTAAACGACTTGTTCATTTTTACCTTTCCCTTTTGAAACCTTAAATAGTGGCGGCAAAGCAATAAATACTTTACCAGCTTCAATTAGATTCCTCATATACCGATAGAAAAACGTCAGTAGGAGTACTTGAATATGCGCCCCGTCAGTATCCGCATCGGTCATAATAATGATTTTATCATACTGAACATCTTCCAAGTCAAAGTCGCCACCGACTCCAGCTCCAATAGTATGAACGATCGTTGCGATTTCCTCGTTTTTAAAAACGTCTTCCAGCTTAGCCTTTTCCGTATTGATTACTTTACCTCTCAACGGCAGGACAGCTTGGAATTTACGATCTCTCCCTTGCTTAGCTGACCCACCCGCAGAGTCTCCTTCCACGAGGTATAATTCATTTTTCTGAGGGTTCCTAGACTGGGCAGGAGTTAACTTTCCACTTAGAAGTGCATCTTTTCTTTTACGTCTCTTCCCTGTCCGGGCCTCTTCCCGCGCTTTTCGGGCAGCTTCTCTCGCTTCTTTCGCTTTAATGGATTTATTAACCAGAAGTTTTGAAGTCTCCGCATTTTCTTCGAGGAAATATGCAAGCTGTTCCGATATAACAGCATCAACTGCTGAGCGGGCTTCAGGAGTACCGAGCTTCGATTTCGTCTGTCCTTCAAACTGCAGCAAATTTTCCGGTATCCGGACAGAAACAATCGCAGTTAAACCTTCTCTTACATCTGTTCCTTCCAGGTTTTTATCCTTTTCTTTTAAAATTGAAGTTCTTCTAGCATATTCATTGATTGTCCTCGTAATTGCACTTCTTGCACCGAATTCATGGGTTCCTCCGTCTTTTGTACGTACATGATTCACAAAAGAAAGCATGCTTTCAGCGTACCCATCATTAAATTGGAAAGCGAATTCTACTTGAATCCCATTACTTTCCCCTTCAAAGAAGGCAACAGAATGAAGAACATCTTTCTCTTCATTCAAATAATCGACAAACGACTTCAATCCATCGGGATATTGGAAAACATCCTTCGTTTCTGAACGTTCATCTTCTAGTTCAATTTGCAGATTTTTTAATAGAAATGCTGATTCACGAAGTCTTTCAGAGATTGTTTCATAGTCATAAACTATTGATGTAAAAATGGATTCATCCGGTTTAAAGTGAATGATCGTACCTGTTCTCCTCGTTGGTTTTCCTTTTTCAAGAGTGCCAACCGGATTTCCGCCATTTTCAAACCGTTGAAAGTAGGTATAGCCATCTCGAAAAACGGTGATCTCCATCCATTCGGAAAGAGCATTCACGACAGAAGCCCCAACACCATGAAGTCCGCCACTCGTCTTATAGCCACCTTGCCCAAACTTACCACCTGCATGGAGAACGGTAAAGATGACTTCTACTGTCGGGACACCTGTTGCATGCATTCCGGTTGGAATACCCCTCCCTTTATCCGAAACGGAAATACTATTATCTTTATGTATCGTCACTTTGATTTCATTTCCATAGCCGGACAACGCTTCATCTACCGCATTATCCACGATTTCAAAGACGAGATGATGAAGTCCTCTTTCATCGGTACTTCCAATATACATACCAGGTCTTTTTCTGACCGCATCTAGTCCTTCTAATACTTGGATGGAATCATCGCTATATCGATTTGCTTGATTAGCCAATTTCTGATTTTCCCCTTTCCACCTGAAATCATTCACTGCTTTATTCCCTGCTAAACATTTTCTTTTCCTATATTATAATAGAACAAATGTTTGTAGAAGTAAATATAAACATTGCAATCATAAGCTTTCACTAAACTATCTTAACCTAAAAATAGAAAAAAATATACTGTAAGCATGATTTTCATTGCTTTCTTAATCCTAAAATACTTAACTTGCGCAGTCCGAAATCATTAGTAATCCTTTAATGTAATTAGAAATATCGGGAATTTATTATCGTTATTCACGCGCTTCAAAAACTTGTCCCGATGTCTCAACAGTTCCCTCCTAAAATCAACGACAAGAAATTACTTATCACTTCTATTCGGCGTAAGTATTTTGCTCGTTCACTAGGCTAGCTCTCTAATCGTGGTTCAGTTGCCCGGAGGACGAATGCGTATCCTAGGGATCTGCGCTGAGCCTCGACGCACAGTACGTGCTAATGCAGACGTTGCCACAGGACATTCCGAACGTAGTCTGCTTGGAAGAAAGGCACTTCCTGCGGGGTCTCATCGTCTCCGCCTTCCCGCAGGAGTCACCGTCCTCCGGGCAACTGAACTAGTATGGATAATTATTATGAACAGAAGTTATTCTATCATGAAATCCATGATAAATATTGCATTTCCGTAATATTGAATAGTGTACTAAATCAAGACTTTCCTCGGAGCAGTCCAGACACCTCGAGACTCCTGCAGGAGGCCGGCTAAGTACGGTCACGTCCTGTGACCAATGCCGGCATTAGAACTTCCTGTTCGTCGATAGGCCTAGGTGAGACCCCGCAGGGCGGTAGCCCGAGGAGTAACCTGGCCGCCTGCGGAAAGCGAGAGGTGTCTGGACTGCGGACCTCCAGATGAAAGTTGCAATTACGCTGAATAGAAGTGATTAGCAATTTAATTGTGAAATATGTTTTTGCTTTCATATTTTCAAATGTGAAAGTTGAGTGAGAAACATCAAATCTATTGTAAAATCCATGGGAAAAAAAGAACAGGATGAATCTATTCACCCTGTTGCTCTGTCTATTTAACTAATACGGAATGGACTACTTTAATGCAGAGGTCCATAATGACAGTAAAGTCTCTTTCTTTCAAGTAATGATAAGCTTCTTCATTGATGATGCCTTGTTGTGCCCAAAATACCCTGCAATCTGTTTCAGCTGCATCTTTTGCAACATTCGGCAAATGTTCGGGACGGCGGAAAACGTTGATAATATCAATTTTTTCCGGTACATCTCTCAGTGTTGGATAAGCCTTTTCCCCGAGGACCTCGTCTACAGATGGATTGACGGGGATAATACGATAGCCTTGTTCTTGCATAATTTTCGATATTTGATAGGCTGTCTTTTCTTCATTTTTCGAAAGTCCAACAACTGCAATTGTCTTTGCTTCGCTTAAAATCTCTTGTAATTTTTCTTTTGATGGATTTTCCCAGCTCATGTCTCTCATCCTTTCTCTAGGGATTGATACTTCGAGTCATTCTAGCCACATCATAAGGAGAATAAGCTGAATAGTCAACCATACCGTCTTCCGCGATGATACATATTCCCGCTGGGATAAGTAATAAATTCCAGCTAACAGTACTTTTTAAACGAAATCCATGATAAAATATTTATAACATGTGTTCAAATTGTTGATGAAAGTAGGATGAATGATGGAATATGTATTATTTGCAATTATTGCCTATTTATTAGGATCGATTCCCTCTGCATTATTAGTAGGGAAAATTGGGTTCAATAAAGATATTCGCGAACATGGCAGCGGAAACCTTGGAGCTACCAATGCATTCCGAGTGCTTGGAATGAAAGCAGGAATCATTGTTACTTTATCTGATATTTTAAAAGGAACAGTAGCAACGGTTATTCCAATTCTGTTCGATGCATCCGTACATCCTCTTCTTATTGGCTTGTTTGCGGTTATTGGACATACGTATCCGATTTTTGCCAAGTTTAAAGGTGGAAAAGCAGTGGCGACATCATCTGGAATTATATTGGGGAGTTTCCCGCTATTATTCGTAATCATGGTTACTACTTTTTTACTCTCCTTATATTTATCCAAATATGTTTCACTATCTTCTATCATAACTGGAGTGGTTACGATTATTATTTCGTTGTTTTATAAGGACATTGTCTTAATCGCCATTATTTCGTTTCTTACTCTGTTTGTTATCTACCGTCATAAGGAGAACTTGAAGCGAATTAAAAACGGTACCGAACCAAAAATCACATGGATGTAAAATAAGAAGTGCTCTTATCAAGGAGTACTTCTTTTTAGGATAAGAAAACGAATCTTTTCTTTCAAGAGAATAAAATTTACTGCATTGATTTTCATTATGATTGTGCAGTATGTTTACAAATAGCGGATAAATGAAGGTAATCCGTTTAAATTGAATAAGATTAGGCGTTTCGGTATACTGAAATTTAATCAATAATAGAAAGTAGGCTCGATTATGTCTCAAACAAAAAATAGTACTTTAAAACAACTTCCTCATAAAGAGATAAGACATAGATTATTCGGATCCGTTGAACCGATAGAAAAAACAAAACCGACTGAGAAGGAAAATATGCACGATATTCAAAACGAAAAAAAAGATTTTCTCTTTGAACTTGATTCGGTTGGAATTACAAACGTCAAACATCCCATTACTATTAAAAGCGACATGAAACCTACAACCCAAACAACAATTGGAACGTTCAGTTTTAGCTCTTCCCTGCCCCAAACGAGCAAGGGAACGAACATGAGTCGCTTTACGGAACAGCTGAACAACTACTATAGTGAAGGATTTGTTGTAAGCTTTACCTCTCTTAAGGCATTTACCAAAGAGTTAAGCGAACGCCTGGAGCAACAAGATGCTACAATCGAAATAAGTTTTCCGTGGTTTTTTGAAAGAAACGCGCCACATACAGAACTAAGTGGATTGAACCATGCTGATATCACAATGGCAGTTACGTATGACAAATTATCTGGTTATACAATGTGTGCAAGTCTTGGTGGTAAAGTAGCTACACTTTGTCCTTGTTCGAAGGAAATTAGTGAATATAGTGCCCATAATCAAAGGGGCAATATTACTATGGAGATTGAATTCACAAGTGATTTCACTGAAGGTGCTATCGATTGGAAATCCCATTTATTAGAAGCGGCTGAAAGTAATGCATCAAGCAGGCTTTACCCCGTTCTTAAACGGCCAGATGAAAAAGTTGTCACCGAAACCGCATATGAAAATCCGCGGTTTGTAGAAGATATCGTGCGGCTTGTGGCGGCAGATCTTTATGAAATGGATTTTGTCTCCAAGTTTAAAGTGAGCTGCCGAAATGAAGAGTCTATTCACCTACATGACGCGATCGCTTCTGTCAGTTTCGACAAATCTGCGAAAAGTAGTGAGTAACATGAAATATATCTTTATTGGACTCGTCCGCTTCTATCAACTTGCCATTAGCCCATATACACCTGCTTCCTGTAGGTTTTATCCAACATGTTCGAGTTACAGCCTAGAAGCTTTTAAACGGTTTGGAGCTTTGAAAGGTTTGTATCTCAGTGTGAAACGGATTAGTAAATGTCATCCACTCCATCCCGGTGGGGTTGATTATGTACCTGAAAAGAAAGAGAAACACAAGAACACCAGATAATTGGAGATTGACCCAATTGTCTGGTGTTCCTTTATCATGTTCAATCCGTCCGCAGATTTCTTTCTGCATGGAGTTTCGTTTTATCACGTTAACGGTCTGTAATATCCCCACCTCTGAACAGGAGGATAACCCAATATGTGAAGGGTGGAATTCCCCACTGAATGAAGTTTCACTTTATATATTAAACCGTTTAATCTGTTCCCAAACCGCTTCTTTAAAAAGAATTTTCCGTTGATACTCTCCAAATAAATCATAATGGGGGTACTTGTCTTTATAATCAATCCAATGGTCTTCAAGTCCATGGCTTCTTCCCCAGGTTTTTAATTTTTCAATATCGCCACAGCCCACTTTCGTTACCGTATCACATTCCGGAAAACGTTCATCAATCCAGTAATGTGTAAGGAACGCGATTTGGCCATTGCGAACTTGTAACTTCCAATGCTGCAGCTCTTCACGATTAATTCCAAAAGCCATCGTTATTCTCCTTCAACTTCTCCGCTATAAATTTCGTGCCATTCTGGGAATTTCCTCCTTAGCGATAAAGGACGAAATGTTTCTTTACTAACTATAACGTGTCTCGTCAAGCCCTTTACAGCGACCTCACCGTCTTCCCCGATCACTTCATACCCATATGCAGATCGAATCCCATCATATTCAGCTAACCATGTATCAATATGTACAGCTTCACCGTAACGGACCGGTTTGATAAAAGAAAGCTCTGCATCAATAACTGGTGATACAACACCATGCTTTTCCATTTCCGGATAAGATAGTCCTAACGCTTCAATTAATTTCGTTCTGCCAATTTCAAACCAGATTAAATAATTGGCATGGTAAACGACGCCCATCTGATCCGTTTCTTGATAACGTACTTCTATTGCTGTTCTTACCTTCTTCAAAACAAATACCTCCGTTATTTAGCCGGTTCTTCACTACTATGTATATGATTATCGTATCACGTTTGCGGCTGTCTGCAAAAAAACAAGACCCCAAATTTGGATGGTTGAGGTCTTGTTTTCCTTACTTTTCTACGGCAGCAAAACCGCTCCTGCGCCTAGCAAAGTCCAAGTAGCCGCAGTCACAGATGTTGCAAAGACAATCGCGCATCAGGCCTGTAAGGGCGCTTTTTATTCTTAATTATTTATTTTGATTTTGTGCTTCATCTTTAATTTCTTCACGAAAGCCTTCAATAGCTTCTTTACGACGTTTGTTTTTAGCTAAAATTTGCTCTTTTCCTATTTCGTCGGAGAATTCCATTGTTTCCTCGGCTTCTTCCATATTCTCCAACGTATCCTGGATCATATCCTGCATTTTTTCCACGTTATCACTTCGGTCGTCCGGTTTGGGCTTGTTTTTATCTGGTGACATACAACTTCTCCTTTCAACTGTAGTAGTTGTATGTTTTGCAGAATCAAGTGAAAATATGCAATTAATTTAAGGTATCAAGCATTTTTTCCATAAACTCATAATCCATTGGCCCTACATGACGCGGTTCCTGGATAACGCCATCTGAGTTGATAAAATAGGTCGTTGGCAATGTAAGTACGCCATACTCCTTACCAACTGATCCCTCACGGTCTAAGGGGCTCGGAAATGTATAGCCAAACTCATCAAGGAAGTCAATTACTTTCTCATCTTTTTCATTAAAGTTAACAGCGATTATTTTAATATCATCCTGATGGGCGTCGTAAAATTTCTGTATTTCAGGCATTTCTTCCCGGCATGGCGGACACCAGGTTGCCCAGAAATTGAGGATTACTTTCCCTCCTTTTAATTCGGATAGGCTAACTACTTCGCCGTCCAATGTTTCCAGTGAAAAATCGGGTGCAGCTTCTCCTGGTTGAATACCAACACTTTCAACAGGTGCAATCATCCCGCCTGAAACCGATGTATCACCCGTCACATCATATAAATTCGGCCCCGCTTCTTCTTCTTTTTTATCGGTGGCTATATTTCCAATCATAATTCCAACTAAAATAACAAGAAAACTAATTCCAAATATTACTTTTTTCACAACATCTCCCCCGATATTCATAAACCTTATATTAATAGTAATTTGTATAAGGATAGAAGTAAAGTTATCCGAGTCATTGTTCGTAAATTAGTCAAAAAAGCGGCTGTATGAACACTTAGCGGCTTTCTATTATGTGCAACCTGCACGGGCTATAGCTAGGTGATGAAAGTCCATACAAGGAACTGTTAGTTGAAGGCAAGGGTGTTAGGAGTGGTTCAGAATCTGAAGGAAGCAGGAAGCAAAACCCCAAACTGGCGAACATAAATTGTATGTAAGGCTTGCTTGGAATGGACGAGTTTGCATGACAAAACAAAGTCCGATACTGCACGAGTACCACACAGTAGATACAACAGTTAAATGAGAGGAAGGTTATAGCTTACCCGGGAAGGTTTCACAGAGGTTACTTGATTGAAAAAGATTTATCATGAGAAGTCAGCAGAAGTTGTACATAAGGTATGTGAGAAGGTCGACTAACCAATTAATGGTTAGTCACCTACTCAATTTTCACCTAATAAGTTTAAGCTAATTTTTCACGTAGAACCATTTGCAGAATTCCGCCGTGACGATAGTAGTCGATTTCTACCGGGCTGTCAAAGCGGGCAATTGCTGTGAACTCGGTAATTTTACCGTCTTCTGCTACTGCAGTGACTTTTACCGGGCTGTTTGGCTGAACATTTTCATCAATATCGACGTGGAACGTTTCTTTTCCTGTTAAGCCAAGCTTCTCAGCACTGTCGCCTTTTGCAAATTGAAGTGGTAATACTCCCATCATAACTAGGTTAGAACGGTGGATACGTTCATAGCTTTCCACGATAACTGTCTTAATTCCTAAAAGGTTCGTACCTTTAGCAGCCCAGTCACGGGAAGATCCCATTCCATAGTCTTTACCACCGATAACAACTAATCCAGTGTTGTCTTCTTTATATTTCATCGCTGCATCGTAAATTGGCATTACTTCTTCAGTTGGCCAGTATGTTGTGTAGCCGCCTTCGGTACCTGGAGCCAATTTGTTACGGATACGGATATTTGCAAATGTACCACGCATCATGATCTCGTGGTTACCACGACGGGAACCGTAAGAGTTGAAGTTTCTAGGCGATACACCTTTTTCCTGTAGGAATTGACCAGCAGGCATATCTTTTGCAATTGCTCCCGCAGGTGAAATATGGTCTGTTGTAACCGAATCACCAAAGTAACCAATTGCACGTAAGTTACTTAGTTTCTGAACAGTACCTGCCTCTTTCGCTAATCCTTCAAAGAATGGCGGGTTTTGAATATAAGTAGAGTCCTCATCCCACTCGAATAATGGTTCGTCTGTAGTATCAATTGCGTTCCATTTTTCGTTGGAGTCAAAAACGCTCTCATATTCTTTACGGAAGATTTCCGGTGTAACAACTTTCGCGACTTCTTCTTTAATTTCTTGTGCTGTCGGCCAGATATCATTCATGTAAACTGGATTTCCATCTCGATCTGTTCCAAGTGGATCTTCTTGCAGATTAATATCCACAGTACCTGCTAGCGCATATGCCACAACAAGTGGTGGTGATGCTAAATAGTTCGCTTTAACTAGCGGGTGGATTCTTCCTTCAAAGTTCCGGTTACCGGATAATACGGAAGAAGCGATTAAATCGGAATCAACAATTGCTTTTTCGATTTCTTCTAATAAAGGTCCAGAGTTACCGATACATGTTGTACAACCGTAACCAACAAGGTTAAAGCCAAGTACATCCAAGAACTTTTGTAATCCAGCATCTTCTAGATAACGGGTTACAACTTTAGAACCTGGAGCTAAAGATGTTTTGACATGTTCAGGTACTTTCAGCCCTTTTTCTACTGCATTTTTCGCAACTAAACCTGCACCTAACATAACATACGGGTTAGATGTGTTTGTACAAGATGTAATTGCAGCGATTGCAAGGGATCCTGTCTTCATAACAGATTCATTACCGTTTTTATGAGTAACCTTTACTTCTTTATCGAATTCGGATTTATCTTTTCCAAATCCTTGGTTGCCTTCAGGAGCTGTAATCGCCTTCCTGAATTCTTTTTGCATATTAGATAAAGAAATCAAATCTTGCGGACGCTTAGGACCAGATAAATTCGGCTCTAGTTCAGACAAATCGATGATGACAACGTCTGTATATTCTGGATCGCCATCTTCCGGGTCGTACCATAGACAGTTTTCTTTACTATATTTCTCAACAAGGTCAATTAGTTCTTGACTGCGCCCTGTCAAGTGTAAGTAGCTTAATGTCTCTTCGTCTACAGGGAAGAAACCACAAGTTGCACCATACTCAGGCGCCATGTTAGAAATTGTTGCGCGGTCAGCTAGCGGCATGTCTTTCAGGCCCGGACCGAAGTATTCTACAAACTTACCTACTACGTTTTTCTCACGCAGCACTTGAGTAACTTTCAGTGCAAGGTCTGTTGCAGTAGTTCCGTTCGGGAAACTTCCAACAAATTTAACACCGATTACTTCTGGTGCTGGGAAATAAGATGGTTGACCGAGCATTCCAGCCTCAGCCTCAATACCACCAACACCCCAACCGAGTACGCCAAGCCCGTTAATCATTGTTGTATGGGAGTCTGTTCCCACGAGAGTATCTGGGAACGCCTCGTACTCTTTCTCTTCATTTTCAAGGGCGTGCACAACATTTGCAATGTATTCCAGGTTAACTTGGTGAACAATACCAGTTGCTGGAGGAACTGCACGATAGTTGTCAAATGCTTTTTGGGCCCAGTTCAAGAATTCATAGCGTTCAGCGTTTCTTTCAAATTCAATGTCCATGTTCGCTTGCAGGGCATTTGGCGTACCGTATTGATCCACTTGGACGGAGTGGTCAATAACTAAATCAACTGGTACTTCAGGATTAATCTTGTCTGGTTCGCCACCCATATCCACCATAGCTTTTCTTAAGGAAGCAAGGTCAACTACTGCCGGAACACCGGTAAAGTCTTGCAAGATAACACGAGAAGGTTTAAATGGCACATCTACACCCTTCGCGTCTTTCTTCCCCCATTTCGCAAGCGCCTCAACATGTTCGTCTTTAATTTGATGGTCGTCATGTTGACGGAGTACGGACTCTAAAAGAACACGTACAGAGAATGGCAGACGTTTAATATCGCCCAGCCCTTGTTCTTCTAGAGTTTTCAAATCATAGTAATTGTAGGTCTTGTCGTTTAATTCAAATTGCTTTCTCGCTTTAAAAGCATTCTTTGACATTCAATACTACCCCTTTCTTAGTTGCTACCAATCTTTGTTTTTAACAAACTGGTACATTATCATCCCATCACTCATTAAAAAAGAAAGAATAATAAACCTTTACCTATATACTATCGGATTGTAAGCGATAAAACAAATCATTCGCCAATTAACCTATATATTAAATAATTATGTTAGTTGATAAGTTTTACTTATATACAAATGACAGAATTTCCTTTACGGTAAGTTTCGCGATTCGTTTCACGGGCGCCTTGTGCTGCGTCCCCCGTCCTACCGAAGAACGTTTGTACTCGTATATCCAATAGTCGTAGTCACCATTAAAAAGAATGGACGGTCTACATTAGATTGTCCATTCTTAATGGTTCACCTTCGGGAAGATTAGTTGGAAAGTACTGCCCTTTGTCTTATTTTTGAAAAATTTGAGGGATCCGTTGTGTTGTTCCATTATTTCCCTTGTGATATTTAATCCTAAACCAGTACCATTTTCTTTTGTTGTAAAAAAAGCTACCCCTAACTGATCCATTGATTCCTGAGGAATTCCAATACCTTCGTCTTCTACATTAATAATAATATGCTCATCCGTTGTATCGACATAAATACTAATATCCCCAGGTTCATCCATCGCCTCAATTCCATTCTTCACTAAATTGATCAGTACTTGTTTAATCTGGGATGGATCACAATAAATAACCCCGGAGATTGCTTCATCATATTTAATTGTGACGTTTTTAAACTTTGCCTGGGATTGCAGCAATACGACTACATCATTGATAAGATGATGGAGGTGCTCATTTTTCTTTTTGTTTGAAGAAGGCTTCGACATAAACAGAAGTTCAGATGTTATGGATTCAATTTTTTCAATTTCATCTTCCATAATTCTATAATATTCATCCTTATGGTTTACTCCTGCTTTAAGTAACTGTAGAAATCCCTTTATGGATGTTAATGGATTCCTGATCTCATGAGCAATGCTCGCGGCGAGTTGACCTACGACTGACATTCTTTCCGCTTGGACAATCATTTCTTTTGCTTCTTTATAGGCCCTCAAATCTTTCAGCAAACCAGCCACATATTTCCTTTTCGTTGATTTATCTTGAATCCTGTAAACTAGCACATTATTCCAGGTCATCTATTTCAAACTAATTCA
>NZ_BMOS01000015.1:0-15386 GCF_014647195.1 Oceanobacillus indicireducens
TAAAAACAACGAAAACACAGGTTTTTACTAAGAAACTTTTGACAATACGAAAAAGTATGTGGGGGATTATTAATGACACCACAATAGGAGCAAACTTTGTTGTTCTGCTTCTAGTAAAACTAAATAATGGAAATATGGAGGGGGACGTATCATTATTTTTACAAGGATATCCTTTGGTGAATGGGGACTTATTACGAGAGGAGCAGATAAATGACCAAGAGTGAAAAACTAAATCAAACACCATCACTTCTGGAACCCGAGTCAACAGGTGGAGATATTGCATCTACTGGTATGGACTTTCAGGCATATCTTCTACTGTGTAAGATTCCTTATTGGTTATCTTATGAAGGCTTTACTTCGTGCATATGGGAATCAATTGGAGATATTGAAGCGAGATTCTTCGATCCGGAAAATGGCGAGGTTAGAGAAGCGATTGAGGCAAAAAATCATTCCGTTGCTAAAACAGAATTTTGGAGTGAAATTGAACGGTTTAGACAGATGGATGAAGGGAGTCCTGGTACATATCGCTGGTTTACTCTGTCGTGTCCAGGCCTATCTAAAGAATTACAACCTTTAGTGAATGGTTTAAGAAGATTACGAGATCCATACAGTTTTTATAGTGATTCTTCTGGCGTTATTCGTAATTCTTACGAACAATATAAACAAAGAGTTATTAAATTAGGACAGGATGAGCAAATGGCATCGTTTCTATTTAATAAGGTTTCTATTGAAGACAAATGGGGCTCGCTCAACGAACAGTCGAAAGGGATGTTTAATGATTATTTTTCAGATTATCAATCCGAATATAATTTAAGAAAGAGTGATTTAGACAATGTATATACCTCCTTACATCAGTTGGTTCGTTCTCAAAAAAATAACCCTGTAACAAGAAAAGAATTAAGACAAGCAATAAATTCTACGTTAGCTATCGGAGACATTCCTAAAAAACCTGCTTATATTTATACTGCAAATAACCAATTAATAGAAACAAAAAAAGATATAACTTTTGACTGGCATGTTTATTTTGGTGGGAAAGAAAGAAAATACCCAGGTCCTACTGAATGGGATAATAAAATGAAAAAAATAGACCTAACTAGGAAGTGGATAGAGGAAAATCGTTCTTCGAGAAACATTTATTTAAGTGGCCATCGAAGGATTTCTTCCTCATTTGCGCTAGGAGCCATTTTTTCTGCTGTCTCAGGTTTTATCGTTTCAATTGTGCAAAGGGAAGGGCAAGTATGGTCTACTAATGATTACCCCACTAATGATACGCCGGATTACAATTTTTTATTAAAATATGTAGAAGGTGAAGGTGACGAGTTAGTTGTCACAATCGGAGTAACGAGGGAAAGTATAGAAGATGAGGTAAAGGTTTATTTAAATGAAGAACTGGATGCTAATCTACCTCAACTTCATCTTTATTCAAAAGAACCAATTGTTTCAGCTGCACAAGCAAACAAAGCAGCGAATAATATAAAATCTGCAATAAAGTCACAATTAGGAATAAATCAATCAACTAAAATCCATTTATTTTATGCGGGACCTGGACATTTGGCCTTATTTATAGGTCATAGATGGAATGCTTTACCTCCTAGTCAATGTTATGAGTGGGTAAACACTGGTAAATATGTACCCTCGTGTACTATCTGATGCAATCCATAAAAAATCAGTCTTATGTACCAGTAGGTAAGTGTCAAGGAACTTACCATTGGTAGAGAAGAATTCAACACTTAACGTTCTAAAACTTTGATATTTGTAATGAAGCGATTTCGAATATGGTCAATATAGATGAGATGGGGAAATCAAGATGAGTGAAGAGACAATAAAACAATTGCAAAAACTAGCAATTACAAAGCGACTTAATTTTCTATTAGGATCTGGGACATCTGTACCTGCTATTCCATTAATGGGAACGTATAAAGATATAGATGGAAAATCAGCTAATGAGCAGTTATCTGAGCGAGTTCAGGAAGTTAGTAAGCGATTACTAATGAAAGATGAACTAGCTGAAAGAGATATTTATACAGTTTTGGATAATTATCAAAAATTTATAGAGGGCGTTGTCACGATATTGAACTTATCTAACTCGCGTCAGATACCCAAAAATGTGAATATTTTTACAACAAATTATGACTTGTATATTGAAAAAGCGACTGATCAGATTTTAAAAAAGTATAGGCTGGTATTTAATGATGGGGCTAGTGGATACTTTGATCGCTACTTAGATAGTTCAAATTATAATCGAACGGTTTCTTATAAAGGGTTAAATGATAATTATATTAATGAAATTCCATCAATAACATTGATAAAACCACATGGATCAATGAATTGGGAAGAACATAATGAAAATATTTTAATTAAAAATGAAGTAGTTGAAAATCCTGTTATAGTGAAACCAGATGGATACGAAGCATCAACTACTTTTGAAAGTAATCATTTTCATGAGATGCTGCGTATTTTTCAGATGGAGTTAGATAAGCCGCAATCGGTTTTATTTGTTATAGGATTTTCTTTTCAAGATAAGCATATTGCAAAGATGGTTAAGCGAGCAGTACAGAATCCTGAACTTATGGTTTATGTATTTGGGTACAGTGATGATGACAGACAGATGTTCTTAGAGAACCTTGGTTTTGAAAATGAGAGATCCAATTTCATAATTCTGACTCCAAAAAACTTCGATGATTGTTATACAAATAGGTATACTGATGTTGAGAATGGTGACGAATGGTTTAGCTTTACTCTATCAAATCTAACAAATATATTAATGAGAATAAAATTGGGGGATTTGAAAGATGACGAAACATAGTAAAAAATTAGGTGTAATTGTAGGTGTTGAAGGTGATGAATCCCATGTAGGTATGTATCATATGTCTAATGACGCTGAGTTTATATGGTATGGAGATATTTTAACGGGTCCTAAGATTGGTGCATTTTTAACTATCAACCAAAACGAAGTGAAGATTATTGCATCGGTTTCAACTGAAAAAGTTATTGATCAGCAAAATACTATAAAAAGTATTGAATTTGATAATCGGTATTCTAAAAACTCCATCAATCGAATAATTATATTAAAAACAAAAGGAGTAATTAGCGATGGGGAATTTGAAATTACTAGTCGATATGTTCCGATGATTGGTAATGAAGTTACTTTAACCACGAAAGAAGAACTTAGCATTATATATGGGGTGGAGAGCACCGAATCAACAGTTACTATTGGTAAGTCAATCCTAGAAGGACAACCAATACAATTGTCTATTAATAATCTTTTTGCATCGCATATAGGAGTTTTTGGGAATACAGGTAGTGGTAAATCGAATACTTTACATAAGTTATTTTTAGAGCTTTTTAGATCTGAATATTATCGGGAAATTACTCGAAAGTCCCAATTTTTTATTATAGATTTTAATGGAGAATACATAGGTAAGGATATGTTTGGTGTAAGAGGAGAGCATAAAGAAATTTATGAAGTAAATACAAGGAATGAAAAAAGAGGACGTAAATTGCCTATAAAAAAAGAGTATTTGTTCGATGCAGATATTTTGGCAATATTATTTGATGCGAGACCAGCTACCCAGGTGCCATTTTTACGAACAGCGTTAAAAACTTTCAATGAAGAAATAAAGGATGCACTGAGTTTTGCGGAACTAGAAATTAGGTTATTAATATCGATTATTAAAGGAAATAAAAGTGTCGGCGGTGACGCACTTGACAACTGGATATCAGCGGCCGAAAGTATAGGTCTTGACAAAAAGCATTTTTCTGGTTTGAAAAATTACTTTATAAAAAATGACTATGGTAATTTAGTAATAAAAACAGGTGCGGGACAACTGATTCTTCATGAAGGACAAATTACACCCCAAGGAAAAATAGAACTTAAGATTGCTGATTTATATTCAGAGCTTGTTTACACATTTACTCATGCTAGTCCTATTCAAAAACTGAGTTACTTTTTACAGTTTCAAAAGGTTTATGTTTCTGCATGGAAATCTGCAAATATTGAGCATATCAATCCTTTATTTAATCGAATAAGAACATCATTTGACAGTCTTGAAAAAGTAATTGAAGTTTGTGATGATATTTCTAATAAATACAAAGTGGTGAATATAATATCTCTTGTGCATGCTAATCAAGAAATCACTCGCTTGATACCTATGCTAATATCAAAGATGATTTATGATGAGCAGAGATTAAAGGTTGCAGGTCAGAATATTAATCAAACAAAGCATTTGATTATCGATGAAGCTCATAATATCTTAAATGCAGAGTATAGAAATAACGGCGATGATTGGCAGGATTATCGTTTATCAGTGTTTGAAGAGATTATAAAAGAGGGAAGAAAATTTGGTTATTATTTGACACTTTCAAGTCAACGCCCTGCAGATATTTCTCCAACTATTTTATCACAAACACATAACTATCTTATTCATCGTTTAGTAAATGAGAAAGATTTACGTATGTTAGAAAATACAATGCCGACGCTCGATAGAAGCTCATTTCAAATGATACCTAGTCTTGGAAGAGGTGAAGTAGTTATAACTGGAAATGCAATGCAAGTACCAGTTTTTGTTAAAGTTCCAAAGGAAAAAAGTATTCGCCCAAACAGTGATGATGTCTTACTTACAAATCTATGGGGAAATTCATCTGATTTCACTGAACCTATTGTGTAGTAACCCAGATGTGTTACTAGAGATGTTTTTGTGGATTTGTCAGTTTGTTGTATCCTTCTTAACTTTACAGAATATACTTTGAAAAGGTTTTCAAAGAAAAATTAGGCGAAAGTTATAAAAAGAACCTAAAAAGAAAACTAAACTAAGCTAAGGGCATCCCTCTATCGAGAAGTTTTTATTTTGGTGGCATTCGTCCTATTGAATGATAGTTCCGTACATAGTTTGTGTCAAATCGAACGAACTGAATCAAATCTATCCACGTGTACAGCCATAAGAATGTACCATCTCTTACATGTTTTTAACCAGTGTATACTACGAAATTTACCACTTATCGCCAATGCGTTTACCAAAGGGGTAACCTAAAGACTTTGGAAAGTGAAAACAACTTAATCCCTCCGTATTTTACGGAGGGATTAAGCTTATGAACTTCCGCAATCACACCCAATTACGGATTTAAATTATTCCTTGAAGCAGTGGATACACAATGTAATCCCTTGCTTGTTGTATAAGTTTCTATACTACAGGTATCCAAATTTCCGAATATAAATCAGGACTGGAGGGATCCTCATCTGAATATACCTCTAGTTCTGGTGTACCTGCGTGTTTGTAACCACTTGAAGGAAACCATTCTGAAAAAATTTGTTTCCACACTTTTTGCATAGCATCTGGCATTGGTCCGTGTACCTCAAATATAGCCCATTTGGATGCTGGGATTTCGAGCGTAAATAATCCATCAGGCGCACTGTCCTCGTGTGCCGTCCCTATCCAATAATCAATGGACTCGGAATCTTTTTCGACACATACACCCACTACACCTTCAACCGGACCATTGTTCAATTGAAACAATCGCTCGTCCGTTCCATCTCCATTTATCTCATCCCACATTTTGGGGATGCCCACTAGGTTCTCTTCATTAACCAGTGAAAATTCCTGTTTGATCCCTACAATCTGAAATCCCTCACGCTCAACAATTTTGACCTGCATTGCTTCTGCTCCCTTCAGACTTACCTGTACTACCAGGCGGTTATAAGATTTTAGCTTTCCCGTATACTTTCGTGCTTCACTTGGTGTCACTGCATGTTGCCGCTTGAAAGCCTTTGAGAAAGCTTCCGGAGTGTCATAACCATATTTGTAGGCGAGATCAATAATTTTTGTGTTGGACTTTGTTAGCTCATAAGCAGCTAATGTTAGGCGACGTCGTCTGAGATATTCACCAACAGATATATCCGTTAATATCGCAAACGTACGCTGAAAGTGAAAACTTGAAAAATTAGCCTGTTGGGCGATACCTTCTATCGTGAGATCGTCAAGTAAATGCTCTTCCATGTAGTCTATTGCTGCCTGTAATGATTCAACCCACGTCATGTCACTCACTCCTTATTTAAATCCTAACAAAGTATCATCTATTCATCCTGTCTTCTTGTGCTTTGTTTGAACAGTATTTTGAATTGGGTAAAATGTTGCTTTGGTTAATGAGAATTTGCGGAGGACCGCTTTAATTGAATAGTAATTACTTTTTTACGATAAGTATAGCATTTTTGATTATGGAAACTAAATGCCTAGTAGACACACCTACCCTTGAAAACGTTGGGAGCACAAGGAGTGGGAGATTTATGGAATTCATTCATTTCAGTAAAATTATATTTTTTGAAATATTGTTGACAAACCATTAAAAAGGAAATATAATAAAAATACGAGTTGTATACAACTGAAATACAGAAATTAGAAGGTGTGTAGTATGAGTAGAAGCCGATTACTAAAAGATGTTGCTTATGACAAATTAAGAGAAATGATTTTAAAGGGGGAGTTAGTTCCTAATTCTAATTTAACCGAAAGTAAACTTGTTTCAATTTTGGATATGAGTAGAACGCCAATAAGGTCTGCACTGGAAAAATTACAAATGGAAGGATTTGTAGAGATCCACTCCAATTTAGGGATAGTGATAAAAGACTTATCAGTACAGCAAACTAAAGATCTTATTGATTTTCGAATAGCCATTGAAACATATTCTTTGAAGAATGTCATGAGTCATATTAATTCGAATCAAATTATTCATTTAGAGAATATGCTTAGAAATCAAAAGAAATTAGTTCAGACAAGAAAAGCTTATGAATTTATGATTGAGGATACTAACTTCCATCAAGCTTTAATTGAGATGTCTGGTAATGAATTGTTTTCGCAATATATAAAGAACACAAAAGATCGATTGTTTTCTAATGGGGTGAAAATTTTTGACCTCTTGCCAAAGAGGATAGAAGAGTCATATCATGAGCATTTTCAAATTGTAGAAGCAATAAAAATGAATAATGTTGAGGAAGTTGTAAAAAGGATGGAAGAACATCTGTTAAATGGAAAAAAGGTATTATTATCATAATTTTAATAGGAGGATGGAAATGAAGAGTACAAATCTACTAAAAGAAATGAGCTGGAAAGAATTTGAAAGAAGAAAAATGGAAACTGATTTAGTTATTATTCCTTCGGGGGCTTTTGAGGTGTATGGGCCACACCTTCCCCTGGGAACAGATATTTTAGTATCACAGCGTATATCCGAATTGTTGGCAGAGAATGTAAACGCTATCATAGGGCCTGCACTAGAAGTTGGGGAATCTGCAATGTTAGATGAATTCCCTGGAACAATTACAATTAAACCTGAGAGTTTTAAAGCATACATGAATGATACTGTACAAAGTTTAAAAAAATGGGGATTTAAAGATTTCTTATTTATTAATACTCACGTAGGTAATGTGCCGATTATTACCCAAATAGTTGATGAATTACTAAGAACGGAAGATATTCGTTGTGCACAAGTAGATTATTGGAGATTCTTAAAAACTTTAGATGAAGGGGTGATTGAAACAGGAGAATTGGCACATGCACATGCAAGTGAGGCAGGGACATCCGTGATGATGCATCTATATCCTGAATTATGTGATTTGGATAATTGGATAAACGAACCCCCAAATGTCGAGAATAAATATCCTGATATTCATCATTATCCTAAGTTATCTACAATAACAAAGTCTGGAACTATAGGCAATGCAACTGTTGCAACCGAGGAAAAAGGAAGAGAATTGGTAGATAGATCATTAGACCGTATCAAAACATTCTTAAGACAAAGTTGGGGTTACAAAAATGAAAATAATAGAGAAGACACTTGAATATCTAACTGTTATATTTTTAATTCTCCTTGTAATCACGGTCACTTTACAAATAGGTTCTAGAATGATTAACAATCCATTGCAATGGACAGAGGAATTATCTAGACATGCATTGGTCTATATGACTTTTCTAGGTGCTGCGTTAGCCTTTTATAAGGGGCATGGAATGAAAATAACAAGTTTTACTGAAAAATTTCCCCCAATGCTTAGAAAAACAAACGATATATTTATTGATAGTTTAGTATTATTATCATCCATAATATTATGCTATTTAGGAATAAAATTGGGGCTATTGTTACTAGATTCTCCAACCCCTTCCATGAGGCTTTCGAAAGGTTTATTAACATTTGTTTTACCACTTGGATTCTCATTGATTGTTATAAAGGCAGTCAAAAGTTTATTTACAACACTACGTAAAGCAGGTTAAGGAAGGGGGGAAATATATGGAGTTAGTACTATTATTTCTATTACTAATTATCTTTATTATATTGGGAATGGAAATCGCTTATGTTTTAATTGTAGCTCCGATAATAATTATTGCTCTAACTCATTTAGGAGATTTACCGATCCCTTTTGAGGTTATACCTCAATATATATATGGTGGTGCTGATTCGTTTAGCTTTACAGCAATACCTCTTTTTATATTAGCTGGTGAACTTATGAACCGTGGAGGAATAACCATAAAACTAGTGGAATTCGCAAAAAAAGTAGTTGGTTATATACGAGGTGGCATAGGGCAGGTATCTGTGTTAATAAATGTCGTAATGGCTGGTATGTCAGGATCGGCAGTAGCAGATGCCACTGCTACCGGAGCTATATTAATTCCTACTATGAAAGAGGAGGGTTATACTCCTGGAAAAAGTGCGGCAATTATTGCCGCATCATCTACAATTGGTCCAGTAATACCGCCAAGTATCCCGTTGATTATAATCGGAGCTACTGCAGGTATATCTGTAGGAACGCTGTTTATAGCCGGTATTATTCCAGGATTATTAATGGGACTTGCCATAATGCTATATATCTTTTTCACAGCTAAGAAAGATAATATAGAGAAGACAGAAAGGCCATCTATAAAAGAGCAGGTTAGAGCTATAAGGCCGGCATTATTACCTTTAGGCATGCCGATTATAATCATTGGTAGTATTGGTTTTGGTATTGCAAGTCCTACAGAATCAGCGGTCTTAGGTGTTTTGTATGCATTAGTACTTACAGGATTAATTTACAAAGACTTATCATTTGCCGAGTTAATAACAGCTTTAAAAGACACCGCTTTATCCACTGGAACATTAATGATTACAATTGCAGCCGGCATGCTATTTGGGTGGCTTGCAACTTATTTGAATATTGGGTCCGTTCTAAATGAATTCTTGCTATCTATCAGCACGAATCCTATCGTAATACTAATATTTATCAATCTCATTCTATTAATATTAGGGATGGTTTTAGAGACAATACCAATTATTTTACTTATGGTTCCAGTGTTATTTCCAATAGCTTTATCTGTTGGAATCGATCCGGTTCATTTATCAATAATTATGGTAGTGAATTTAATGATTGGTTTGATTACTCCACCAGTTGGCTTAAACCTGTTTATTACTTCACAGATTGCAAAAACACCAATAATTGAAGTGATAAAACGTGCAGTACCGTTAATTTTCATACTACTTCTTGTCTTGTTACTAATCACTTACGTACCACAGATATCGTTATATTTACCAACATTACTAGGAGTTTAAAGGAGTGATAGATATGAAATACAAAAAAACTATTCTTTTATTAACTTTAATTTTAATTTTATTATTGGTAAGTGCATGTGGTGATTCTGCTTCTTCTGAGGGAGGGACAGGAGATGGCACCATACAGTTGAAATCAGCAGATGTCGTTGCTGGTGACAGCCCATATAATACTGGAATGGAGCAACTATCTGAAACTCTCGCAGAAAAAACAGATGGTCAAATAGAGCTTAATCATTTTCCAGCAGGACAGCTTGGTAATGATGGTCAAATTGTAGATGGTATTAAAATTGGAAGCATTGATATTGGAATGGTTGGTACTATTTCCAGTAAAGTAACGGAAGCTTTATACCTACCTTTTTTATTCGAAGACAGTAAACACATGCATGAGGTATTGGATGGAGAAATTGGAGAAGACCTAAAAAGCCGCTTTGAAGAAGAAACTGGTATAAAAATGATTGGATTTGTTTATTACGGTCCTCGTGTATTAACAACAGATGGGTTAGAAGTAAATACACC
Organism: Oceanobacillus indicireducens; assembly: GCF_014647195.1. Lineage (GTDB taxonomy): Bacteria > Bacillota > Bacilli > Bacillales > Amphibacillaceae > Oceanobacillus > Oceanobacillus indicireducens. The sequence continues at coordinate 10,078 of NZ_BMOS01000015.1, forward strand.
GGATGATTTAAAAGGATTGAAAATCAGAGTTCCAGAGATGCCTCCAATGGTATCCACCTGGAAAGCTTTAGGAGCAAATCCAACGCCGATTGCTTTTACAGAACTTTTCTCGTCTTTAGAACAAGGGGTGGTAGATGCCCAAGAAAATCCATTAGAGATTATTGTGAATAATAGTTTTTTTGAAGTACAAGACACTCTTATTGAGACATATCATTCATTACCACTTAGGTTCTTAATTATGAATAAGGAAAAATATGAAAGTTTAAGCGAAGAGCATCAAGAGCTTTTACAAGAAGAGTGGGATAAAACTTCATTAGAAATAGAAAAATTATATAAAGAACAGGATGATGAATATAGACAAATCATTGAAGATCATGGAGTTAAATTTATTCAACCAGATGTAGAATCATTTAAAGAGGCAACTAAAGATGTATGGAAAGAATATGCCCCTGAAGCTTTTGGAGATGGAGTATACGAGAAAATTGAAGCATTAAAAGATGGTAAAAATGACGATTTGGAGAGTGAATAAAATGAGTATGGTAAAAGTAGCGGCAATTCAAATGGATAGTCAAAATGATAAGCAAGAAAATATTAAAAAAGCGGATTCAATGATCCGTGAAGCAGTTCTAAAGGGAGCGGAGTTAGTTACACTGCCTGAGTACTTCAACTTTATTGGAGAAGAAAAGGAAGAGGAAGAAAATGCAGAGTATATCGAATCGGGAGAAACGGTAGTTTTTTTAAAAAACATTGCTAAGGAATTAAACGTCTGGTTGCATGGTGGGAGTATATTAGAAAAAGTAGACGGCAATGAGAAATACTATAATACTACACTGTTCATAAATAAAAATGGGGAAGTAGTATCGGCATATCGAAAAATTCATTTATATGATGTAGAAATAAATAATGGTCCAAGTCATTTAGAATCTAAAACTAAGAATTTTGGAACAGAAATTGTGGTTTCAGATACTGACTTTGCAAAAATTGGTTTAACTATATGCTATGATGTGCGGTTCCCAGAGCTATTCCGCCTACAAGCTTTAGAAGGTGCTGAAATAGCTATAGTTCCAGCCGAATTTACTCTATTTACAGGAAGAGATCATTGGGAAGTACTCTTAAGGGCTAGAGCAATTGAAAATCAGCTTTACGTTATTGCGCCAGGACAAATTGGTAATAAACCAGCGTTCCAAAGTTATGGTAGGTCAATGATTGTAGACCCTTGGGGGACCGTAATTGCAACGTCATCAGATAAGGAGTCTGTCTTAATAAGTGAAATAGATCTAGCATATTTAAGAGGTTTACGAAAGCAGGTTCCATCCCTTAGCAATCGTAGGCCAGAGGTATATAATATTACTAAAGTAGGTGGGGTCAAAGTATGATTAATATAAAAAAAGAAATTGATAGATTAGATAAGAAATTTGTAGATCAATTTAAGGATATCCCACCTAGTGATTATGGGCATAAGCTACACTATAATTTAATTAGTTTAAATTCAATAAAACCTGTGAACAAGGTGGAAAATAGATTTGCTGGACAAGCTATTACAGTTCGTATTACCCCGCATGACTCAATATTAGTCTATAAGGCCATTGAATTAGCGCAGCCAGGGGATGTATTAGTCATTGATATGAGTGGAGAAGAAAGATATGCTTGTTGGGGGGAAGTAACCACGTTGGCTGCAAAAGCAAAAGGGGTAGTAGCAACCATTGTTAATGGGCCCGCTACAGATAGCTTAGAAATTGAAAAGAATAACTATACTGTCTATGCTACAAACACTTCACCGATGACAACTAAAGTCCATGGATTTGACGGCGACATTAACATACCAGTTTCAATTGATGGGGTAGTCGTAAATCCTGGCGATTTAATTGTTGGAGATAATGATGGAATCCTAGTTATTCCGAAGAATGAAGCCGAATTTTACTTAGAAATCGGAAAAGATGAATTAAATAAAGACCAAGCAAGGAAAATCTCATTGGAAAGTATTAGTATTGATGATTATTTGAAAAATGTTAATTCATTTTTAGATGATAAAGAAATTAATTGGTTTTAGTATTTCTATAAACCATATTTATAGGCTAATGTTATTCTAATACAAAGTAGAATAAACTCCTGCTATAAAAACAGATTGTAGTGGAACCCCATTTTCCTCTACAATCTGTTTTTAATGTATTTAACATAGGTGTATTCTTTCTTTGGTTTAACCTATTTTGTGAATAAAATGAGTCATCAGCTGTGGGCCACTTATCCACTATTAAAACTGCTAAATCTACAATAACTCAGTCAACTTTAATGTAATCTTGAATAGCCTGTCATTCACCATTATAATACACTGGTTCTTTGTTTATATATTATACAACTTTTCTAATGACATTAATTATTGAAAGTTATGCGGATTTGGAAACAAAAGCAGGATTTTATGGAAAATCTTGGTTTATAATTTCCATAGTGTCGCCAACTGAAATATGGCGATTCATCGAAAATATTAACTTTCGTAAACGAGGTTTAGAAAATAGCTGGAAAGTTCGCAAGTCGAAAGAGTTTCAATGTCCTCCCGAATACAAAGGAGCTCTTGTAGATATTGAACGTATTATCGAAGGCGAAGGAGAATTTTACCTTATCTAAGTACGTCCTTTCATAATTTAAGTTATAAGGATGGGCTATTCAATTATTGGGGTAATTATACCCCACCTGTATGATAAAGGTGGGGTATAATTGAACTTTAATTAATTCTCACAAGATAAAACCTAATTAACAGGAGTTGCAACTCCACTTCTAATAACCCTGCCCGCTGTCATTCCAGTAAATTGTTCATCTTTCACTGCTAATAGACCATTTACCAGAACATACTTAATTCCTACTGGCTCTAGAAGTGGTTCTTCATACGTAGAGCGATCCTTGACTGTTGTGGGGTCAAATACAACTATATCAGCTTTATAACCTTCTATTAATAATCCACGATCTTTTAATCTCAATAATTGTGCGGGTGCTCCTGTCATCCGTCTTACCGCTTCAGAAAGAGTAAGTGCACCCTTTTCTCTTACAAATTCACCGAGAACTCTTGGGTAAGTTCCAAAAAGGCGTGGGTGTGGCTTACCACCAAAAATACCATCTGAACCGACGACTTGTAAGGGATGCTGCATTCCATAGATAAGGTCTTCCTCGTCTCCCCAATGAGCAATCATTGTAATGTTTGCCTCTTCTTCCAGCAGAAGATCAAATGCGGCTTCTTCAGGTGTAGTATTCCATAATTCAGCTATTTTCAGCATGTTTTTATTTTCAGCTTCTTTATTCTGCTCAGAACCTACAGATGCGATTACTATATTTTCCCAACCACAGTTGCGCACCCAGTTCTCGTAATCTTCGTTATGAAGGAAGTCTTCTTTAATACGGTTACGAACATCTTTATCTTTTAAACGTTCTAGTAACTTTTCTGTTCCACCCTCATGCATCCAAGGTGGAAGGATTGAATGAAATACTGTAGAACCTGCTGTGTAAGGATACTGGTCAAAAGTTACTTCAATCCCTTCTTCTCGAGCTTCGTCCATTAGCTGCAAGGATTTCGTAAACTTGTCCCGATTTAGTTCACCAGCAACTTTAAAATGAGATACATGAAGTCTGACCCCAGTAATTCGAGCGACATCAATGACTTCTTCCAAGGCTTCTAACGATTTATTGCTCTCATTGCGGATATGAACGACAAAGCAGCCGTCATAGCGGGCAGCCCCTTTACAAATCTCAATAAGCTCCTCTTTATCTGAGTATATATTTGGTGGGTAAATAAGTCCGGAAGAAACACCTACTGCACCTTCTTCCATCCCTTTTTCAACAATTTTACGCATTTCCGTCATTTCTTCTTTTGTTGCTTTTCTTCCTTCAAATCCCATTACTAATGTACGAGCACCACCATGGGGAACTAGGTACGTATTATTGCCGATTAGGTCTGATTGTTCCAGATAGGAGAGGTAGTCGTCAATTGATTCCCAAGGCCAGTCACCAATATCTCCGTTTAATCCTTTCAATTGCTTTTGCCAAATCGGCTTTGTTTCAGAAGAGACAGGAGCTACAGATATGCCGTCCTGGCCAAAGAGTTCGGTTGTTACCCCTTGCATTACCTTTATTTTGTGGACTTCAGGTCGTAAGCAGAGCAGGTCAGAATGAACGTGTGTATCAATAAAACCTGGACTTACTACGAGCCCTTCAGCATCAATCGTTTCTTTGCTTGGTGCATCTTTTAATTGTCCAATTTCTACAATTGTATCATTGATTATACCGATATCTAATTTTGTCCAAGGATTTCCTGTTCCATCTAGAATATGGCCGTTGACAATTTTTACATCAAACATATTAAGATCCCTCTTTCGTATAAGTTATAGTGGATTTGTGAGCCTTAGCTGGTATTCCTTTGCCCCAGAATCTTCGTATTAATTCTTCAGAAGGCTTGGGTGTCAGATAACTCACTACAATCATGGCAATTAGAGAAATTCCAAGAGAAGTAGCTATCGTATGCATACCGAATGGATTCGGACTGAAACTATCGAGCAAAATATAACTGATTAAACCACTGTACATGGAGGCTATTGCACCAGCGCGGTTTGCCCTTTTCCAGTACAGTCCTAAGACAATTGGCGCGAAGAAGGTCGCTTCGAGTCCACCAATTGCGTAAATAACCAGATACTGCAAGTAATCTGGTGGAGTTAACGATAAAATTACTACGACAATACCGATAATTGCTGTACTGTAATAAGATATCTTTTTTACACTTCGTTCGCTGGCGTCAGGTTTCATATAGTTTAAATATAAATCTTTCACGATGGTAGAGCTTGCGACAAGGAGCATGGAATTTACCGTAGACATTACTGCTGCCAATGGAGCTGCAAGCACTAAACCCGCTAACCAGCCCGGCATAATTTCTAAGATTAAAGAAGGTAATGCCATATCCGGGTTTTCAAGGCTTGGCAAGAATAGGTTTACAAAAGGTCCTAGCGTTGCGAATCCAACTGTAAATAGGAACATGACTACACCACTATACATAATTGAACGGTGCATGGACCTTGAATCTTTAAAACTCATTCCCCGAACGGAGGCGTGTGGCAATCCGATAGCGGCAATCCCGAATAGCAGGAAATAAGAAAAGACCAATGCGCTGGATATATCTCCTGGACCAGGTAGTTCTAAAAGCTCCGGATGATTTGTAATCATTTCCCCAGCTAACGCAGAGAACCCTCCCGTAAGATTAAAGAAGACGATCCAAAGGATAACGCCACCGAGAATCATCATTAATCCTTGAATGGCGTCTGTTAAAGCAACTG
>NZ_BMOS01000015.1:15396-83066 GCF_014647195.1 Oceanobacillus indicireducens
TTTTTTAATGATACGGCGACCACCGAGAATCATCATTAATCCTTGAATGGCGTCTGTTAAAGCAACTGCCATAAACCCGCCTATAGTAGTGTAGATAACAAGAATAACACCAAAAAGGATTAATCCTGCCTCATAACGAAGCCCTGTTACCGATTCTAAAATAATGGCACCACCTACAAATTGTGCAACCATATATGCTGTCATGAAGATAACAATACCTATTGCACTACCGATAACAACAAGCTTGCTGTTGTATCTGGCTTGCAAAAAGTCCGATAGTGTGACGGCGTTAATTTTTCTTGCAATAATTGCAAACTTTTTCCCTAATACCCCTAAGATATATACTCCCATACCAACTTGGGTTACCAGTACCAACACCCAGGCAAAACCAACATCATATGCGACTCCAGGACCTCCTATAAATGTTCCGGAACTTGCTGCGGAAGCTAAAATTGTAAAAGTTAAAAGAAGTGGGCCCAAACTACGACCACCGACGTAATAGTCTTCCTTAAATTCGGCGTTCCGTTTTTTTAAAAGATGGTTCGCAAAAATACCAATAAGGAATGTTACGAAGATATAAATAATAATTGGCGTCAGAACTTCCCAACTCACTATACTTCACCTCTTCCTTAAACCTATTATTTTTACTCTTGATAACTGTCATCATCAGCATCTAATGACATGTCTTTAAAGAAGAAGATAACCATGATGATGGATGCTATACAAAATATACCGGATGCCCCGAACCCTCCCCAGAAAAACCAGGCGGGTAGCCCAAAGACCATTGTCATATCTTCACCGCTTACTCCATGTCCAAGTGCCATGGATAGGCCGATAACAAGGACAACATTAAAGGCAAACAATATTAAAGTAGCAATAAACTCTCGGTTACATTGCTTAAAGCGCGGATCTTCTTCCCAGTCTGCATAATTATGTTTCTCCATTTTTTACCCTCCGTTACCGAGTGATTAAGATTAAGTGAAAAGATCCTGACATGATAACTTTTAGATTTTATTCCTTTGGCTTTTATTTTTAAAAAAGTTGCAAATCCACTCCTGACTGGTTGTATGCTTCCATACGTTCATCAACTTCTGATTCTCTTGTCATGATGACTCCGCTGATGATTACATTTAACAAAGAGAAAAGGATGCTCATCCCTTTTGTCAGTGTTGGTTTAGGTGTAAGTACTTTCAAAAAAATATCACTAATATAGAATAATGGTGATAACTCATGATCACTAATTCCGATAACTGTTGCCCCTCTTTTTTTTCCTGCTTTTACAAAGTTAAGTGTTTCTGTCGTGTATCTCGGGAAAGAAAATGCAATAATAAGACTATCGTTATTTATGTTAGAGAGGAGCAGATTAGGGTCTCCGATTTGACTTTGATAAAGAATTGTATCTCCTCGTATAATATTGAGTGTATGTGCAAGCCAATGGGCTGCTGCATATGAGGTTCTTACACCAATTACAGTGATATATTTTTTTTGATTGATGGTTTCAATGACTTCTTGAATAAGGGGGTCACTCCATTGTTTCATCTGCCGGTATTTATCCTCTTCCTTAAGCACTGCCTCGACAAATCCATTTCCTAAAGTTGGATGATAGGATACATCCTGAAATTCTTGTAAAGTCTCTTCTTTACTTGAACGCAATAAGAACATCCTAAATTCGGTTTGCAGCTCATTGTATCCAGAATACCCTAGAGTATAGCAAAGCCGGATAACTGTTGTTTCACTTGATTTTGCATTCTCTCCAATTTTTTTGGCAGTTAAAATCACTACTTGATCCGGGTTGTCAATAATATATCGGGCTACTTTTTCCTGGCTAGGTGACAAGTTGTTTGTATGTTTGATCCTTTTAATAAAATCTTGCATTTTACCCTCCTCTTGTTTGAAGCCGTTGCTTCAATATTTTTAATATTTAAAGTTAATACTTTACGCCATTATATATTCTTCTTGTTTTAAGGTCAATAACCATTTACAGATAATTTTATTTAATCTCAAAAAAACACAAGTTATTAAAATATAAATTATTCCAATTGACTGATTATTTTATTCGTGATATGTTTTAAAAAAGTTTATACTTCATATTTTTAATTATTAAAGTATATGCTTCGCAGGGATATAGATTAGTCATTTCCTGGGAAAAAATATATGAACATGATTTCTCTTCGTAAAATATAGATTTAATAGGGAGTTGAAAAAATGATTGGAGAACAATTTTCTGAAGAACTGGAATTAGTTTTTAATCATTTACATGAAAATCCAGAAGTAAGCTGGAAGGAGGTTGAAACGACTGCGTATCTCGAAAACTTTTTAAAAGGTAAAGGGTTAGTGCCAAAAAGATTTGAAAATATGACAGGGCTTTATGTTGATATTGGTAAGGGGCTACCAAAAGTAGGCTTTCGAACTGATATGGATGCATTATGGCAAGAAGTGGATGGAGTTTTTCAAGCGAACCATTCCTGCGGTCACGATGCCCACATGACAGTTGCACTTGGTGTGGCAGTTTTATTAAAAGAGATAGAGTCTGTATTACCTGGTGCAGTAAGAATTATTTTTCAGCCAGCGGAAGAAAAGGCGCAGGGCGCAAAAGCGTTAGTGGGCAAAGGGATTATTGATCCATTACAGTTTTTATTTGGAATTCATGTAAGACCGCTTGTGGAGCTCGATGACGGAACTTATTCCCCTGGCTTACATCACGGGGCAGCAAAATTAATTTCAGGAAAAATAACTGGAATGGAAGCTCACGGGGCTCGTCCTGAGCTAGGAATTAACGCAATAGAGGTTGCAGCTGGTCTTGTCGATGGATTGAAACGTATTTGGCTTAGTCCAACGGAATCAGCTTCAATAAAAATGACTCATCTCCAGGCAGGAGGAAGCTCGACTAATATCGTTCCAGGTACTGCTACTTTCAGTATAGATGCTCGAGCACAAAGTAATCAAACAATGGATGTTCTAACAGATGAATTAGATAAAATCATACGAGCGTTGAAAGTGATGTATGATGTGGACATTGAATATCATGTGGAAACTCATATCGCAGCAGCTGAGGTAGATGAGACAGCTAGTGGTATCTTGAAACAAGCAATTATAGAAACTGTGGGGGAAGACAAATGTGCAGAGGAAATCGTAACTCCAGGTGGTGAAGATTTCCACTTCTTCACCTTCTCCAACCCTAATTTAAAAACAACAATGCTCGGTATTGGTTGCGGCGTATCGCCAGGACTGCATCATCCGAAAATGACATTGAATACGGAACGGTTGCCAACTGGGGCTGATATTATAACAAAGGCGCTTATTTTAGCTTTAGACTATGTAAAAGGAAGCGAGAGATATGATTGAATTACGGGAACTAACAACCATTGTGGAATTGAAAGAAGTTCAGGCTATTGAAAGGCAAGTTTGGGGAATGAATAATATTCCAATCCATCAAACATTAACAGCCGTGAAAAATGGTGGAATGATGATTGGTGCATATATGGAAGGAAAGCTTGTAGGTTTCAGCTATGGATTTCCGGGTTTTAAAGAAGGGGGTGTTTATTTATGTTCACATATGTTGGGAATTGATAAAGAATACAGATCACAGGGAATTGGTGAAATGCTGAAAAGAAAACAGCGAGATATTGCGATTGCAAAGGGGTATGATTGTATAAAGTGGACATTTGACCCCTTGGAAACACGCAATGCTTATCTTAATCTGACAAAACTGCATGGAATTTGTTATATGTATGTGGAAAATTGCTACGGTGATATGCAGGATGGCTTAAATCAAGGTCTCCCTTCCGATCGCTTTGAAGTTCATTGGTATTTAAATAGTCCGCATGTGACGGAGCGAAAAAGAGTTTATACCGGTAATCTTACTCCGCTGAACACGATTATGTTTGATGATAGAGGGCTACCTGCGTTTAAAGTTGGTAATGTTGATAATTTTTTTGCCGAAGCATACTCCCTTGCTGTGCCAAAGGACTTTCAGCGATTAAAGAAGGAAAGTCCTGAGAGAGCAATAGATTGGAGAATTAAGACGAGGAAAGAGTTTGTTCGTATGTTTCAAAAAGATTATGCAGCAGTGAGTCTTGAAGTAGCGGACACGCATGCGAAGTATATTTTTGTGAAAAAAGATACATTAAAGCTTGGAGGAACAAAGCGATGAAAATTACAGATATTACAATTCGTCATTTGCAAATGGAATTAAAGTCCCCCTTCACGACCAGTTTCGGAACATTTAAATCGCGAGACTTTTTGTTGCTTGAAGCGGTAGATGAAAACGGTACAATTGGCTGGGGGGAGTCGGTTGCATTCCATTCCCCATGGTACAATGAGGAAACGTTATATACTAACTGGCATATACTTGAGGACTTTCTAATTCCACTTCTTATAAATAAAGAGATTAGACACCCGGACGAAGTAAGTGAAAAAATCTTTACTTCAATTCGTAAAAATAATATGGCGAAGTCCACGATTGAAGGAGCAATATGGGATATTTATGCCCAACAAACGAATCAGTCTTTAGCGGATGCCCTTGGAGGGAAAAAGGAACAGATTGAGGTTGGTATTAGTATTGGTATTCAGTCAAAGATAGATGACCTTATTACTTTGGTCGATGGCTATGTGAGAGAAGGTTATAAAAGGATCAAGGTAAAAATTAAGCCCGGTTGGGATATTGAGGTCCTGCATGAATTACGTAATAGATTCCCCAAAATAGCAATCATGGCCGATGCGAATTCAGCATATAGTTTGGAAGATATAGATCTGTTAAAACAACTGGATAAATTTGATTTAATGATGATTGAACAACCTTTAGCGTCTGATGATATTATTGATCATGCCCATTTACAAAATGAGTTGAAAACACCAATTTGTCTGGACGAAAGTATTCATTCGTTGGAGGATGCCCGTAAAGCGGTAGAGTTAGGCAGCACGAAAATCATTAATATTAAAATTGGCAGGGTTGGTGGTTTAACCGAGGCAAAGAAAATCCACGATTATTGTGAAAAAAAAGGTATCCCGGTTTGGTGTGGTGGAATGCTGGAATCCGGGATTGGAAGAGCACATAATATTGCTTTAACAACCTTACCGAACTTTACGTTGCCAGGAGATACAGCTGGATCGAATCACTATTGGAAGAGAGATATTATCGTACCCGAAGTTGTTGCTTCGAATGGTTTTATTGAGGTTCCAAAGACCGTGGGGATTGGTTTTAAAGTGAATCAGGAAGTAGTAGAGGAGTTTACTATAAAGAAGAAGCATTATAGGTAAAACTGAATTTTATGTTAGACAAATATGATATGCATCTACTGAAATAAGCATGCTTGTAAATGTTATTAAGAAATAGATTGAACTATTTTCCGAGTCTATCTATTTCTATTTTTAATATCTTGAAAGGTAGTGTTCCGTAAATGAATAATAATCTAATAGCGGGTAAGACAAAAGAAGAATGGATGGAACTCTTTCCCATAATGACCCGGATTATTTCTACTAAAGAAGTATTTTGGAAATCTAACAGTTACTTACCTTTTGAAAAAGCAATGAAGGAAATCACCTTGAAGGAAGAGGATGTAAGAGAAGCGGAGGAGAGACTAAAGCGATTTGCCCCGTATATTGCAAAGGTTTTCCCGGAAACGAAGGAGCTTGATGGAATCATTGAATCCCCTCTCATTAGAATAAATAACATGCAGGCATCATTAGGAAAAATCTTTAATCAAAGTATTGATGGAGATTTGCTTTTAAAATGTGATAATATGTTACCGGTATCAGGTTCCATTAAAGCGCGGGGTGGAATTTATGAAGTTTTAAAGTATGCGGAAGACTTGTTGATTGAAAATAATATGCTTAGTTTAGAAGATGACTATAGTAAGATTGAAAGTCAAGCGTTTAAAGACTTCTTTTCTACTTATACCGTTATTGTAGGATCAACAGGGAATCTTGGTTTAAGCATTGGAATTATCAGTGCAAAGCTGGGGTTTAATGTTACAGTTCATATGTCCAGCGAAGCAAAAACATGGAAAAAGAAAATGCTACAAGACATTGGTGTAACTGTAGTTGAGCATGAAGCTGATTATGGAAAAGCTGTTGAAAGTGGGAGAGAACAGGAGAAGTTGGATGAGAAAAGTTATTTTGTAGATGATGAGAATTCAATTGACTTATTTTTGGGATATGCTGTTGCAGCCTATCGTATGAAAAAACAATTAGAAGAGTTAAGTATTGTAATCGATGAAGATAATCCGTTGTTTGTTTATCTTCCCTGTGGTGTCGGTGGCGGACCAGGTGGAGTTGCTTTCGGCTTAAAACTGATATTTAAAGATCATGTTCATTGCTTTTTTGCAGAACCAACTCATTCACCATGTATGCTCATTGGATTACTTACTGGGGAACATGACAACATATCCGTTCAGGATTTTGGTATTGATAATATTACAATAGCGGATGGACTTGCTGTTGGCAGGCCTTCTGGCTTTGTTGGTAAAATATTAAACAATTTAATTAGTGGTTGTTATACAGTAAGTGATAATCATTTATATTCTTTATTAAGCGTTATAAAAGATTCGGAGGGAATTTCTCTTGAACCTTCTGCTTCTGCTGGTATCTATGGACCCGGTCTGCTGATGCAGGCAGAAAACGGAAGGAAGTACCTAGAAAAACAGGGATTAGTAAATAAAATGAATAATGCTATACATGTAGCTTGGGCGACTGGAGGGAGTATGGTTCCAAAAGAGATAATGGACGAAGACTACAAAAATGGGAAGAAATTGATAAAAGATTAATTTTACCGTTTATTTATCTTAGGGAGTGGCATGGCATATATTAATACGTGCTAGAAGTTGCAACCTTTGGTGTGAAAAAATCAAAGTGATGAGCAAGACATTCAGTATTTCAAAGAGCTTAGTTTCACAGTCGATATTCTTGAAAACTTAAATTCAACATATATATATTGGAAAATGTGCCTTGAATTTCTAAAATATTGTTTCTTCCAGTAAAAATGCACGAAGGTTATTGCTTGTATTTTTGTATGCTGCTTTTGATGATTATAATAAACTTTGGTTCTTCTCCCAATCGATAGGCTATGGGAAGTAAATGACATGATATAAGTTCATTCTGTCAGACTTTTTTTATTCACAGCCATCACCCTTGCTATCGAGGCATTTAGTAATTCTATACCCGGATGGATGATTATAGAGACTTTAAGTCTACTTATGTATTAGATTTTTATATGGTGTAAGACAGTGAAAAGGAGAGTCTTGGAGGGTACAAGGTTATTTGTAGCTTTCAAGACTTTTTAATAATATAGTATAAATTACCGGCATGAACTTAATGCTATCTTAAGAATAAGCTGATCCAACTTTAATGGTACATACAGGGGTGCTTTACGGTAAAAAACTTGTTGACTATGGGTTCAATTCATTACATCTTTAGAATAACTATTCTGCACTATTGTCTGGATTTTATGGATTATTCCTTATATAGAAGATTTACTTGTCGAAAGATGGTATACTATCAAGAAAAATGACAAAGATTACATCCTTGTATTTAAAGAATACATAGTGGTACGAGTTAATGCTTTTTATTTCTGAATATTTCAATTTAGGTTAAGAAAGCGATTAATTATATTGAGTGGAGGGAATGAGATGCTTTCATCTAGACAAAAAAAGATTTTAGAACAATTAATGGAAGAAGAAGCTTTTGTTTCCTTATCTGATTTGAACAAACCATATCAGCTTTCTCCCAGGACGATTCGGCAGGACTTACTTGAGATTGAAACATGGTTAATGGACATTGGTGCTGGATTTAGTTTAGAAAGACATCGCAAGTATGGAGCACGACTTCTATTAGGGGAAAAGCAGAAGCAGGCACTTCAGGAAGCGATGTCTAAGCAAAAGGATTATTTAAGTGCAGCACAGCGCAGATTGGATATGCAAAAGCTTTTATTGCTAAACCCGTTTATACGAGTGGATGAGCTTCTTGAAGATTATGAGATTAGTTTAAATACATTTCAAAATGATTATAATCATTTAAAAGACGAACTGGCGGATTATAAATTACGACTATTGAGGGAAAATAAACAAATTACTTTAGTAGGGGCGGAAAATAATAAGCGGGTGTTATTCTTGGATCTATTAAAGGAACAGTGGACAGAGGAAGAAATCCTGGAGCTATATGTAACAAGAGCGATACCCGCTTCACTTAATGAAAATTATTTAGAGAATATGATAGCAGATGTTGATGTGGATAGTATCATATTTTGGATTGAGCAAGTAGAGGAGCTGAGTGGGCTCGCGTTTATTGATGCAAGTAAATATGAGCTATTTCTAAATTGTGCTGTCCAATGGAAAAGGATTCAATTAGAAGAATACATAGTTGATTTTGATAAAGATGATGAGTTGAAGATTTTAGAGAATGAAAAGTATAAAACAGTCAAACAAGGTTTTATGAAATTAATGGGGTTAAAAGACAATCCTGATAGGCTTTCAAATGAATTAGCTTATATCTCTATGCATCTGCTTGGAGCGAGGCGTTTAAGCGGAGAAGGAGATCACTGGATTAAATATCAGTCTTTATCCGGGGAGATAGTAGCAACTTTTGAACAGGAGAATCGCTTCCGTTTAAGCAACCGGGAGAATATTATTATTGGCCTTTCTACGCATTTGCAATCAGCGATGTATCGGGTGAAGTATAATATTCATATTGATAACCCTTATTTTGATAACTTGGAAAAAGAGTATCATAAATATATTGAACAAGTGAAGAATTTTATTGAGGAGAATCCACATTGGGGCTTAACAAATCTCCATAGACATGAAATTGGCTTTATTGTTGTTCATTTATGTGCCGGAATGGAGCAGGAGCCACAGCTCCCGAGTAAACGGATTGCGATAGTCTGCAGCTCCGGTTTAGGAACATCACGATTGCTCGAACGCACCATGAGAAGGCTATTTCCACAAGTATATATAACAGGGCAATTTTCTGTGAAGGAAGCATATCAGCTTACGGAAAAAGATGTTGACCTAATTGTTACGACTGTTCCGTTTACACAAAAGCTTCAAGTTAATTATGTGAAGGTGAATCCATTATTGTCATTAACAGATCAGCAAAATCTAGAAAGAATCATTGGAAGAGGAACTTACCAGGCAAGCACAGAGCTGCCGGTTGTAGAAACGGTAATGACAATTTATCAATCTGTAAAAAAACATACCATTGTACTGAATGAGGGAGAATTATTTAATGATTTATACCGCTATTTCAGCGGAAATCAGGGAGCCGCTGGATCTGAAGTTACTTCGCTGACATCACCTGCATGCATCCATTTAAAAAATCGGGTTCAGGACTGGAGAGAATCGCTGTCCATATTGAGCCGGTCTTTAGTGAATCAAGGTGTCATTGAACCTACATATGAACAGGAATTGGCTCAAGTGATTAATGAACAGGATCATCATTTTATCGTAGCTCCGGGTGTTGCTTTCCCTCATTTGAACAGTGCATCGATAAAGAAGACTGGTTTTGCGTTTATGACATTAGAAGAGCCGATTGCTTTCGGTGGAGGTGGGGAGAAGGTATGGTGGATCATTTTGCTTGCTGCCAAAGATAAGATTCAGCATGTTACTGCTGTGGAGATGATGCTGGACGTAGTGAATTCTAAGGATTTGTTAAGCAAATTGCGACATGAGCAAAATATAGATGTAATATGGAATTGGATGTTGGAGTATGAGGAGGGGAGCAGATGAAAAAGGTATTAGTTGTTTGTTCAGGTGGCTTAGGGACAAGTCTTGTTTTGAAATTACAAGTAAAACAGCATTTTCAAGAATGGGAGTTAGACGATGTCATTGTTGAACAATCGGATGTAAGTGCTGCCTCCTTTATGAAAGCAGATTTGATTATCGGGGCAAAGCAGGTTGTACAGCATTTGCGGGTAAAAGAAACAGAAATCCTTGGGCTCTCCTTTATTGCAGATAGAGCTTTAGTAAAAGAAAGCTTAGAAAATGCAAATACTGTGAAGCGGTGGCGAGAGCGTGTATGAATATATTTGAAAGTTTTACAAGGGGGTTTATCGGAGAACCTGCTATTTTGTTGGGTGCTATTACATGTATAGGTCTATTACTTGCCAGAGCAGGTTTTTTTCGGGTCCTCAGCGGAACCGTGAAAGTAATGGTAGGGGTAACATTGTTGCAGATAGGGGCTTCTGCTGCCAATGTTTCCCTTTCCAATTTAGCAGTGATGATTCAAGACAGCTTTAATATGATTGGCATGATTCCGCATAATGAAGCGATAACGGCATTAGTACAGATTAATTACGGAAGAGAAATCGCGATAACCATCTCGATTGGAATGGTCGGGCATTTATTAATAGCCCGGTTTACGAGATTAAAGTATGTCTTCTTGTCAGGACATCAAGTACTTTTTATGTCAGCAGTTATTGTGGCTGTTCTACATGCTTCTAAATACGGCTGGTGGGTGTATGTTTTTGGCGGTATCGTGTTAGCGCTGATGATGTCCTGTATGCCTGCGCTGGTTCAGCAGTTTGTCAAACGTGTCACAGACGATGAATCGATTGCGATTGGTCATTTTAACAGTGTTGGCTACTTTATGACAGGTATTTTAAGCACAAGTTTTTTTAAAAGAAAAGAAGAAAAAGGAGATTTTCCGAAATTCATCCGAAAACTGGAGCCTTTTATGTATGATCATGTGTTGATTATTAGTATATTTTCATTTCTGCTCTTTTTTATTGCGGCTATTTTTGCCCAAAGAGATGCTATTCAATACTTGTTTAATGATCAAAATTTTATCATTTTTGTTATTGTGCAATCTTTGTGGTTTACAGCTGGAATGTACTGTATATTAACAGGAGTACGAATGATGATTGCTGAAATTCTGCCAGCATTTGAAGGGGTATCAAGCAGATGGATCAAGGGGTCTATCCCCGCATTAGATGCGCCGGTATTATTCAATTACGCTCCATTAGCTGCGATGGTTGGGTTTACGCTCAGCTTTTTAGGTGGACTTGGTGTGATGTTTGGTATGGCTGCGGTGCAGTATACCATTATTATTCCGGGCGTTATTCCACATTTTTTTTCGGGTGGCGCTGCGGGAGTTATTGCTTATAAGTTACGAGGAATCAAGGCGCTTATTTGTATGAGTATTGTTCATGGGATGGTTATTACGATTCTACCGATTCCGTTATTAAGTTATCTACAGGATTTAGGTTATACACGTACAACATTTGGAGATACAGATTTACAGATTATTGGAATTTTGATTGGGTGGTTGGTGCAGTAATAACTGAATTTGTTATGTCCTCTTTATTTAAACAGAAAGGAATGTTGAAAAACTTCTATACTGCATAATAAAGAGGTTTTTTTATTTTGTACATCTTAAAAAATTTATTTTAAATTATATAGTTTATAGTAAGTATTCAATACCAATTTACTGCAGTTTCAAAAGGAAATAAATTACTATTGATAGTGTAAACGCGCACATATGGAGTTATATACATAATTTAAGAAAGTAATGATAAAACCAGGTGATATCGTTGTCGTGGGCGGGAATCCTTCACCAAGTTTACACCCGTAGACTTAAAGGTTTAATAAGTCTTTTTATACAAGTTGTTAAAGTACTTGCTCAGAAAGCTATTATTGCGCTTGGCCGCTAGCCATCCTCTATCAGTGGCTGAAGTTAATTAGTAATTATCTGAAATCAGTTTATAAAACGATGATTTATACTCTCCTGCTAATTTTATGCCGCTTCAAAAGGAATTCATTTGGCATTGAATGTGGAAGCGCATACACGTAAACTTAAGACATAAGAAAAAAGGAGGTAGTTACATTGAAAAAATCTATAAAATTATTATTTATATTATTAGCTGTTTTTCTGCTAGCCGCGTGCGGATCGAATAATTCAAATGGAGCAGACGGCGGAGATAGTCCAAGTGGAACGTTAACCGTTTATGTTGCATTTCAGGAAGATCATGCAATTGCTGCAATTGACAAGTTCCAACAGGATACAGGAATCGATGTCGATATGGTTCGTATGTCAGCTGGAGAAATCTTAGCAAAGGTCCGCGCGGAAAAAGATAATCCGCAGGCAGATATTTGGTATGGCGGACCAGCAGACACATTTGAAGCTGCTAAAACAGAAGACCTGTTACATGCGTATAATTCCCCCGAAGCAGCAGATATCCCAGAGGAATATAGAGATCCCGATAATTTTTGGACTGGGATTTATGTAGGGGCGATTGGTTTCGCTACAAATCAGAATTTCTTGGATGATAATGGTTTAGAAGCTCCAACAAGTTGGGATGACTTGCTAGACCCTGTGTATGAGAACCAAATAGTTATGGCACATCCAAGTTCATCAGGTACAGCTTATACAGCATTATATTCGATTCTTCGTGCAAAAGGTGGAGATGAAGAAGGTTTTGAGTATTTGGAGGAACTTCATCCGCAAGTGCAACAATACACGACTAGCGGTTCAGCACCGGGAAGAATGGTTGGTATGAATGAAGTAGGAGCAGGAATTTTGTTTGCACATGATATTGTTAAGTATCAAGTAGAAGGATTTGATGACATCGTCCTTTCATTCCCAGAGGATGGTACAGGATTTGAAATTGGAGGAGTCGGTATTATTGAAGGAGCTCCAAATGAAGAACTGGCTCAAGAATTTGTTGATTGGGCTGTAGGACCAGAAGCACAAGAAGTTGGTCAAGAATCAGATAATTTCCAGAGTCTTACACATCCCTCTGCAACTCCGCCTGAAGGAGCTCCAGATTTAGATGAGATCAATCTATTAGATTCAGACCCGAAAGAGGCTGGAGAACGTCGTCAAGAAATTCTTGACCGCTGGGATAATGAAGTAAATAACTAGAGATAGAAAACGTTGAGAATGGGGAGCTGTCAGCTCCCTTTTCAACATAAAAGGAGTGAAAGCTTTTTATGAAGGAGAACATACGCAGATTAGTCAAACAACCAATGTTGTTATTGCTTGTTGTATTGGTTATGCTGACGCTCATTGTATTTATTGTCTATCCACTTTTCCAAATCTTTTTATCCAGTTTTATATCCAATGGTGAAGTAGATTGGCAAGGGTATAAAAGGGTATTTGCCGGCGGACAATTAACCAGTGCTTTAACGAATTCATTGGTTTTAGCAGTCATCGTTTCTATTTTATCAACAGCAATTGCTTATTTCTTTGCTTATACATTAGCTTATATTAAGGTTCCATTTAAGAAATTATTTAACGGAATTGCAATTTTACCAGTAATTTCTCCTCCGTTTGTTATTGCTTTATCAGCAATTCTTCTTTTTGGAAGAGGAGGATTTATTTCTGAGACATTGCTTGGTATAGAAGGAGCAAATATTTATGGATTACATGGTTTGATTCTTGTCCAAACCCTAACCTATTTCCCGGTAGCATTCTTAGTTTTAGCAGGATTGTTGCAATCCATTAGCCCTTCTCTGGAAGAAGCAAGTGATAATCTTGGTTCTACGAAATGGCAGACATTTAAGAAAGTAACCTTGCCATTATCTGTTCCGGGGATTGGAAATGCTTTTTTACTTGTATTTATTCAGTCGATGGCTGATTTCGGGAACCCAATGACCATTGGGGGAGATTATAATACGGTGGCGAGAGAGATTTATATGCAGGCAGTTGGAAGCTATAATATGCAGGCTGGAGCAGCTCTTGCAATGGTTTTACTTAGTGTAACAGTTATTTTATATGTACTCCAGAATTTTTGGATTGGGAAGAAGAATTATGTCACAGTTACTGGAAAACCAACTGGAGTTCGAAAAATGATTTCCCAAGGTATGTTTCGCCGAGTGATGATTGCCATTTGTTTCGGTTTATCGGGAACTGTTATTTTATTCTATATCTTAGTTCCTATTGGATCGTTTATCCAGCTATGGGGTGTAAATTATAGCTTTACATTAGATCATTATAATTATGTGTTTTCTATCGGTCAAAAAGCAGTTAGAGACACTTTACGACTATCCATTATTGCGACGCCAATTGGAGGACTATTTGCAATGATTCTTGCATTCTTGATTGTTCGTAAAAGATTTGCAGGAAAAAAATTAATGGAAGGGATTAGCATGCTTTCTATGGCTATTCCAGGTACTGTAATCGGTATCTCTTATATCTTGGCGTTTAATCAGGCGCCGTTAGCAATTACTGGGACAGCATTGATTATTATCGCTGCATTCATTGTTCGTGCGATGCCAGTGGGAATTCGGTCCGGGATTACTTCGCTTCAACAGATAGATCCTTCGATAGAAGAAGCGGCAACAAATCTGGGGGCGAGCGGTTCCAAGACCTTCTTTTCCATCGTGCTGCCTTTGATTCGACCGGCATTTTTCAGTTCAATCGTATACACTTTCGTAAAAAGTATGACAGCGATGAGCGCTGTAATCTTCCTGGTTTCGGCCAAATATAACCTGATTACTGCTTCTATCTTAGCGCAAGTAGAGTCAGGAAGAATTGGCGTTGCAAGTGCATATTGTACATTATTGATTATCTTAATGATTGTCGCGATGTTAATTTTAAATGGCTTAACTTCTTTATTTACTGGTAAATGGAAGTTAAGAAAAGATCAACAAACAGGTGCAGAAATTGCTTCAAAAGATTCTGTGACGACTTAAATACTTGGAGGGATAACACATGTCAGCAAAATCCGTAAAGTTAGAGAATGTAACGAAACATTTTACCGATGATGAAGGCAAGACAATGACAGCAGTTAATGATGTCAGTTTGCATATTGAAAAAGGAGAATTTGCAACACTATTAGGTCCTTCCGGATGTGGAAAGACAACTACATTGCGTATGATTGCCGGATTTGAAGAACTATCGAACGGCGTAATCATGTTTGGAGAGGATAATGTTCAAAACATCCCTGCAAATAAAAGAGACTGTACAATGGTATTCCAATCTTATGCATTGTTTCCGCATATGTCCGTATATGACAACATTTGCTATGGACTAAAACTGAAAAAGTTAAGTAAAAGTGAAATTGAAAAACGAGTGACACCTGTAATGGATATTATGAACTTACATGTAAATAAAAACAGAATGCCAAACCAATTGTCTGGCGGTCAGCAGCAGCGTGTTGCGCTTGCCCGGGCATTGGTAATGGAGCCTGGAGTACTGCTTTTCGATGAACCGTTATCCAATTTAGATGCCAAACTTCGGATTACCATGCGTGATGAAATTCGCCGTATCCAGAAAAAACTTGGTATTACAGCAATTTATGTAACACATGATCAAAGTGAAGCGATGAGTTTGAGTGACCGTATTGTTGTTATGAATGAAGGGCGTATTGAACAAGTTGGACCGCCGATGGAAATTTATCAAAAGCCAAAAACAAAATTTGTTTCCGATTTTATTGGGACAGCTAACTTCTTAGAAGGGGTTGTAGATAAGAAAGAATCGGATCGTCTCTTTGTAAAAACGAAACAAACTACTATCGAAGTTTTACAGCAGAATGCGGATACATTTCATGAAGGGCAATCTGTTTCAGTGGTCGTTCGTCCAGAAGCAATCAATCTAGATAAGGAAGGGACAGAATCTGCGAAGGTTCTTAAAAGTGTGTTTATGGGACAGATACAAGAATACGAGTTAGATTTTAATGGTATTCAATTGCATGCAGTTGTTGCAGATCCGGGCGGGAAAGAAGTTTATTATGACGGCGATAGTGTAAATCTGACATTTTCACAACGTTCGTTGCATGTTGTACCAGCATAAGGTTAAATAGAAGGAAAGGAGAGATGCTATGCGAAAAATAACAATGCTGTTGTTCGTAGTTCTTCTCCTTCTTTCTGGTTGCAACAAGGCTGGGCAAAAGAAAGTATTACAGGTATATACCGGAATGGATACAGCCTACATGATTCGAATTGCAGAGCAGTTTGAACGAGATACTGGTATCCATATTTCTTTTCAAAGAAAAAGTAATCTCGAAATTCTTCAATCTTTGGAGAATGGAGAAGAAGAATTTGATATTTGGTATGGTGGATCGTCTTTTTTAATGGAAGATGCGAAACAGCAAGGACTCTTGGAACCATATATTTCGGAATACAGAGAAGAAATCGATGAAATATATAAGGATGAAGAAGGGTATTGGACTGGAATCAGTGTAGGTGTCCTGGCCATTGTGATCAACCGTCAATGGCATGTGGAACAAGGAGTCAGTAATCCGCAGAGGTGGAGTGATCTGCAACGGGTAGAGTATAAGAACTGGCTGACATTGCCGAATCCAGAATCAACAGAAGCAGGGTACCTTACGATTGCTCTCTTTGATGAATTATATGGAAATTTGCGAACAAAGAGTGTGGTGCAAAATATCAATCAGAATGTGACCGATTATACTTTGGCAGAAGATTCAACCGGAAGATTTATTGGTTATAAGGAAAGTGCTGCAACGATTATGTTTGCACACGATGCCATGCGCCTGAAGAATGAAGGATTTACTGAGTTAAATATTATTTATCCGACAGAGCCGACAACGTATGAAGTCGAAGCAATCGCTATGACGACAAATGCTCAAAACGAAGAAGCTGCACAGGAGTTTATTGATTGGTCATTAACAAAAGAAGCACAGGAAATAGGTCAAAGAATAGGAAATTATCATATGCTGACCAATGTGAATGCAGTAAATCCGCCACAGTCCGTATCGTTGGATGAATTATTGATTATACCTGTTGATGAGGAAAAAGCAGTAGAGAATCGGTATGGTTTAATTTCCGATTTTAAAGAAGTCATCAAATATAGAGAGTAAAGGAGAAGATACATTGTGGCAAATATTATTTTTGATTTACATACTCATCATGATAGATGCGGACATGCAGAAGGGAAAATAGAGGATTACATTCAAGTGGCAATAGATCGTGATTTGCATTATATTGGGATCTCGGATCACTCTCCTTTCTTTTATTCGGACGAAGATCAGCTGTATCCGGGAATTGCAATGGCCAAGAGTGAGCTGGATGAATATGTAAGTGAAGTGTTGACACTGAAAGAAAAATATAAGAATAAAATTCACGTGTTACTTGGAATGGAGAGCGATTATTTTCCTGAATATGCAAATATGTATAGTAACATTTATCAAAAATACCCATTTGATTATATCATTGGATCTGTCCATCATGTTCATGATAAAAGTATTTTTCAAAAAGGCAGATGGGATTATTTATCAGAGGAAGAGCGTCTGGAGGAAAAAGAATCCTATTACCATTTGATTCAGCAATCTGCCAAAAGCGGTATGTTTCAAGTCTTGGGACATATTGATGCGATGAAAGGATATTTATTAAATTTTCATGAAGTCAGAACACCAGTAGTAGAAGAAACATTAAAAGTCATTGCTAATAAAGGTGTTGCCATTGAAGTGAATACGTCCGGTAAAAATAAAGATTGCGGCGGATGGTATCCTTCTCATGAAATATTAGAAAGAGCATGCTATCACGGTGTGGATATATCTTTTGGTTCAGATTCCCATGTACCTTCCAGGGTGGGGGATAATTACTTAGAAGTACAGGAAACCTTAAAACAAATTGGCTTTAAGGAAATAGTCTATTTTATAAACAAGAAAAGATGTACAGTGTCACTTTAATGTGTGGAGTATGAGAGAAACCTGCATTCACTTCTCTTTTAACAAATGCATATTTTTCTAAAATAATAACAGATACCTTGTATAGCTGCGCACACAAAAAAGTTAAAATTTGATTCATTTGATGATAGTAAAGGTTTTACAAAGTAGATTTACGGAGGGAAGCGATGGGATGAAAAAGCATCTATTAATCTCTGATTTAGATGGAACATTACTTAATGGAAAGCAGAATATTAGCATAGAGAATAAAACATCTATTCAGCAATTTATAAAGGATGGCGGATTGTTTACCATTGCAACAGGACGTGTGGAAGATTCTGTTGGTCCTTATGTGCAAGAATTGGGGGTTACACTCCCCGTCATTCTGTATAATGGAGCGGTTATTTACGATTATCAGAATCAGCAGCGTATATATGAGCAAAAGATTACCAACTTCACACCTTTATTTAAGCAATTACAAGCATTCAGCGAAAGTGAATATATTGGTATTAATTACTACCAAAATAAAAAAGCCTATGTTCCAGATTACAACGAATTGATTAAAGCACATCAGAAAAAAGATAGAATTCAGGTTAGGGAAATAGATGCTGCATTTGATACAAGCTACGTAACAAAAGTGTTGCTCATTTCAGATGCCCCTGTTGCTTTAAAAAAGTGTGAAAAGCTAGTACTAAATAGTGGAGTTTCGTGTGATATGATTTATTCAGAAAAAAACTATTTAGAAATCTTGCCGAAGCATGTTTCAAAAGGAAATGCGGTTAAAGAGCTGCTTAAACATTTAAATCGAACGGACTTACATACGATTTGTGTAGGAGATCATGAAAATGATTTGGCCATGTTACAAACAGCTGATACAGCCTATGTGGTTGAAAATGCCATTGACTTATTGAAGCAGCAGAATTTTCGGGAAACAGTTCATCATGAGCATCACGCTCTTCAAAGCATTATTGAAGATATAAGTCATTCTGTTGATTTAAAGTGATAAAAGTAGATTATTGATACATTCCAAATTCTGAAGAGAAGGTGATGTCATGTTTGAAGAGGTATGTGAAATCGTAATAGTAGCAGGGAGAAATCTGGTAGAAAAGGTGAATTCAAGATTTACCGTTGAAACAAAAAGCAGCGATATGGATTTAGTTACGGAAATGGATAAGAAAACAGAAAAATATATAACCGAGGAAATAAAGAGGGATTTCCCAGAGCATGCTGTTTTTGGAGAAGAAACAGTAGAAGAGATAGGTCACGATAAAATGCTTGAAATGCTAGAAACGCATCCTAATCTATGGATAATTGATCCAATCGATGGAACGACGAATTATGTACATGGACTGCCAGGATATACGATTTCAGTAGCTTTATATTGTAAAGGGGAAGCTGCTCTTGGCATTATTTATGACCCCGTTGCAAATGAATTATTTATTGCAGAACGTGGAAAAGGAGCGACATTAAATGGAGAAGCAATCCATGTAAGCGAGCAGAGTTCTTTAGCTGAGAGCCTCGTTTCAACAGGAGTTCCAGCAAAATATGAAAGTGACCGTAATCATGTCTTAGAGGGATATGTGAAAATTGCTCCGTTGACTCGGAATGTCCGTACTTTTGGTTCAGCAGCCTTACATTGTGCTTATGTTGCTACTGGACGTTTGGATGCATTCTGGGAATGGGGAGTAAATATTTGGGATGTTGCTGCTGGCAAATTGATTGTTGAGGAAGCAGGGGGAAGCGTTTATCAATTGGATGGTAATGAAGTTCAATATGAATTTCCTCATTTTACCTGCACGAATGGAAAGATTGATAAGGAGTGGAAGGAGACATTTGCTTCTATACATGGTTTTAAATAGAATTGGCTTCAGCTAATTTAAGTAATTTATTTCTATAGGATATATAATAATGCTATATATGTTGAATTTAAGTATTATACATTTTTAAATACGCTGTTCTTTTTGGTGAGATTAACGCAAGTAGCCCTAAGCAGATTTGCACGCTCTAGGGGGTAGGTTAGCGCACGATAATCCTACAAACTCGCACACCGCTCTGGAATTGCACACGATAACCGTATGAATTCGCACGACTCCCGAGAATAGCATACGAACGAAGAATGCAACTTATATATATTGAGAAAAGAAGCTTTTGATATTCTCACCTATCAAATTAAAAGTTTCTATAATTAAAAATACCTTCTAATTCTATTAATAGAATTAGAAGGTATTTTTGCCTGCATCCACAGAATATATAATGAAAAAATACGATGAGGTAAGAGGAGGGACTTCTCATCTCGCTTTTTACTTCACTATATACAACTATAAGTAAAGTTATAAATGTACTGCATTGAATAGAAAGATTATTATTAAATAATAATAATTTTGGTTATTTTGTCATGAAATTGATTATGGGTCAAGAGGATGGGTATTGTTTAATAACATTCATTTCTATTAAAAAGTTGCCATAATAAAAATATTAGTAAGTGTTCCTCTCATCAAGATTTTACTTCTGATTAAGTTGTAGATATTCCTTCTTGGGACATATCTCAGAAAATGAATCCATGTGTCAGTATGAGTGAAAGCATCCATAATCGCTTCAACCTGTTGTTGTTCTTGAAATATACATTTAAAATAAAAATCAGATGAAAACCTTTTCATTACCGGTATGAAAAATTTTATAGATAGTGGGGTGATTGCTTTTATACAGATTTGTAAATTATACTCCTTGTAAAGGAATATTTACAGGGGTGATAAGGATGGATTTAATAGAAGAAGCAGTTAACCAATATTACGAAACGTTTAATGCCACAGATAAGTCGATAGCTTCCTATATTCTGAAGCATCGTGGAGCTGTGGAGAAGATGACCATCAGGGAATTGGCTGATGCGTGTCATTCGTCAAAATCAACAGTATCCAGATTTGTTAAGAAGATTGGATTCGCCGGTTTTAGTGAAATGAAATATGCAATAAAGTGGCAGGAAAAAAAGGAGACGCCGGAAAAGTCTTATAAAAAAAGCCTCATCACCGATATTCAAATGAATATTGAGCAGCTGCAGCATTGGAACTTTGAGGAAATATGCAAAGCAATCGAATCGTCTAATCGTTTATTTGTATACGGGACAGGAACAGAACAAAAATTGTGTGCAAATGAACTGAAAAGGTATTTTTGGATACTCAATAAATATGTCCATGTGATTGATGACGAGATGAACTTTCATGTTTTAATGGACGATTTAACCGAGAATGATTTAATAATTATTATTTCACTTTCAGGTAATACGACTACCATGCTTCCTTTTGCACAGCGAATTGCTGCTAAAAAGATTCCATTGATGTCGATTACGGATCTAAAGAATAACAGGCTTGCTCAATTAACTGATTTAAGAATGTATGCGTTTGCTCATCCGCAAAAAAGCCATCTTGCTTTAGAAATTACAACATTTTCTACTTTTTTCGTTATGGTTGAGGCGCTATTCCGGTCATATTTAGATTACTTGGAACAGAAAAAGTAACGACTTTTATCTGTTATTACTTTAGGTTAGGGGGAAATACAGATGATGCAGAAATTTCAACGGTTTGGAAGCGCTATGTTTGTTCCGGTTTTATTTTTCGCATTTTCAGGAATCGTCATAGGCTTTTCCACACTTTTTAATGACCCTCTTATTATGGGCAGTCTTGCAGAAGAAGGCACTGTATGGTCTAAGATTTGGTTCATCATTGAAGAAGGTGCCTGGACAGTGTTTAATCAAATGCCCCTCATTTTTGCAATGGGCATTCCGGTAGCATTGGCTGCTAAAGCAAATGGCAGAGCGTTGATGGAAACAATTATCATTTTTCTGACTTTTAATTATTTCATCAACGCCATGTTAACAAGCTTTCCTGGGTTTTTTAATGTTGATTTCAGCCAAGAGCCAGGCGGTGTCAGCGGCTTAGCTGAGATTGCAGGGATTAAAACATTAGATACCAGTATTCTTGGAGCAATTATTATATCCGCTATTGCGGTATATTTGCACAATAAATACTATGATACGAAACTTCCAGACTATCTTGGTATTTTTCAAGGGTCTGCATTTGTAGTGATTATCGGTTTCTTTGCCATGTTGCCAGTTGCTTTCTTGACTGCTTGGCTTTGGCCTTATATTCAAATAGGGATTGCATCCCTTCAAGGCTTTTTGGCTAACGCGGGTAACTTCGGTGTATGGCTCTATATCTTTTTAGAAAAAATTTTATTACCGACAGGGTTACACCATTTTATTTATGGACCATTTCAATTTGGCCCAGCCATTATTGATGGCGGGACCTATGCCAACTGGGCAGCAAATATGGGTGATTTCGCTCAATCTACTGCTTCGTTGAAAGAATTATTCCCAGAAGGCGGATTCGCCATGCAGGGTAATTCCAATATATTTGGCTTGCCAGCTGCCGCTTTAGCTATCTATGTAACAGCGCAAAAAGGGAAAAGAAAAGTTGTCGCGGGGTTATTAATACCCGCAACCATAACGGCTGTTTTGGCAGGGATTACCGAACCGCTTGAATTTACGTATATTTTTGTTGCACCATTGCTATTTGCTGTAAAAGCTGTTCTAGATGCTTTTCTGGCTACAACGATGTATATATTTGGCGTCACAGGAAATTTCGGCGGCGGATTACTGGAATTCATGTCCATGAACTGGATACCGTTATTTAACAATCACTGGATGACCTATTTGATTCAAATCGCCATTGGTGTCGTCTTTTTCTTTATCTACTTCTTTGTATTCCGTTTTATGATTTTGAAATTCAATATTAAAACACCAGGACGTATGGACGAAGAAGTCAAACTTTATGGGAAAGAGGACTATAAAGAGAAGAAATCAGCAGAATCCACAGAAAAGAATCTAGCTGGCGAATATGTTGACCTTCTAGGTGGAAATGAAAATATCGAGCA
Source organism: Oceanobacillus indicireducens (assembly GCF_014647195.1). Lineage (GTDB taxonomy): Bacteria > Bacillota > Bacilli > Bacillales > Amphibacillaceae > Oceanobacillus > Oceanobacillus indicireducens. The sequence goes on from NZ_BMOS01000015.1 coordinate 37,883, forward strand.
TGTAACAAATTGTGCTACCCGATTAAGGGTGCTAGTCACAGATCCTGAAAAAATAGCTTCTGATGAGCACTTTAGAAGTCTTGGAGCATCAGGTGTGGTTAAAAACGGGAATGCTATTCAAGTGATCATCGGACTATCTGTGCAGAATCTCAAAGAGGATGTAGATAATTATCTCGGAAAAGAAACAGAATAACGATAAATGCTTTTTAAAATATGAAAAACAAAACATTGCCAAAGAAGAGATTTCTATCTGATATTTCGATGAAACAATTTCTAAATTAAAAAGTTTAATCATGTACTGGAGGAGTAAGAATGAAGGATAATTTAATCATAACCATTGCCGGCGGCGGGAGTACCTACACCCCAGGTATTATTTCTGCGCTACTAAGTAATAGCAGTAAATTTCCTATTACAGAGATACGGTTATATGATATCGACCAAAAAAGAAATGAAGATATGAAGTTGATCATCAATCAGTTATTGATTGATAAGGACAGACAAGATATGAAGTTGATTGTAACAGAAAAACCAGAAGAAGCATTCACAAATGTGGACTTTGTTTTCTCTCAAATCCGTGTCGGCGGTCTTGCTATGCGGGAGCTGGACGAAAAAATCCCGTTAAAATACGATTTGGTAGGCCAGGAAACATGCGGACTGGGCGGTTTTGCATACGGTTTACGCTCAATTAGCGGAATATTGGAGATAGTAGGATATGTACAACAATATGCTCCAAATGCCTGGATCCTTAACTACACGAACCCAGAATCTATCATTTCCGAAGCGATACGGAGAAAATATCCTGATGCCAATATGATAAACGTTTGTGATATGACCATATCTCTGGAAGAGACCATTGCATCTAACTTTGGCTACAACAGGAAAAACTGGATCCCAACTTATTATGGCCTAAATCATTATGGCTGGTATAGCAAAATTTATGATACGTCTTTAAAACGGGATGTTATGCCTGAGATTATTGACAAGCTGCGCCAAGTCAATATGGACGTCGCCGAATTTAATGAAGGAGATCAATACTGGGCGAAGACATATCAATTGATGTCAGCCATGGTAAAGTATTTCCCTGAAGCACTGCCTAATAATTATTTAGAGTATTACTGGTTCTCTGATGTCATGGTTGAAAATGATGATAAAAACTTCACTAGAGCCAATATGGTAATGGAGGGCCGTGAAGCAAATACACGCAAAATGGCAGAACAAATCAGAAATGGAGAAACAGAAGATATTCTGCATTTTAATTTTGGTGAACATGGTAACTATATTGTAGATATAGCTGTGGCTATTTTAAATGATGAACCGAAACGTTTTATGGTTATCACACCTAATAAAGGATCGATCCCAAATTTGAGAGAAGATGCGGTTGTAGAAGTTCCTGCATATATCGGCGCAACTGGTGTAGAACAGCTTGCTTTACATCCCATCAATGACTTTCATAAAGGAATGATGGAAGCACAAGTTGCAGCAGAAAAACTGCTTGTAGATGCATTTTTTGAGCATTCCTATGACAAAGCCTTACAAGCATTTACCTTAAATCAAACCGTACCATCTGCGCGAGCAGCTAAACAAGTCCTTGATGACATGATGGTAGCAAATAAAGATTATTGGCCTGAACTTCAATAGGTTAACTTATCAAAAATAATAGTTTAGAAATATATTTAAAGTAAACCAGAAGCAATCGGTAAATATTCTCTCGCCGAGAACTTCTGATTCTCCTTTAAGAATAAGAACAAATACTAGCCCAGAAACAGATATACAGTTATATCGATCGTATCGAGCCTTGGTGCGGTATTGCGGATTGCATGATACGACGGAAGATTTTAAAGAGAAGTTTGGAGTCAATCGGTTAGAAGCCGGTGAGGTATTCCAGAAGGATTATACGATGACGTTTAAATAATTACTTAAACTTTATCTGTTGTATATAAAAATATTCACGTAATAAAAAACGTGTGAACTTGTGCAAATCAAGTTCATGCGCTTTTTTTATCTCACCCTTAAATTTATCAAGTTTGTATGAAGGTTTCCCTTTATAAAGGGATTATAATACCGGTGACTAAACGGAATATTGTCTCCATAATACAAAAGATAGGCATTAAATTATAAATATTTATCCTCTTCCTTGATTTAGACTTCATTGTAAAATGAAATGCAGCAGCTAAAAAATAGAAAGCCATCGTGAAACCACGTATAGTTAAAGTTGTCCAAAACCATAAACATACAGAGGTAAATCACGATGACTCACTCTCATTCTAACACGAAAAAACGAAGCTTTACACATTTAACTGATATTGAAAGAGGACAAATAGCTGCATACAGGGGGCAAGGTTTGTCTTTTAGAGAAATTGGAGAGAAAATTGGACGCGATTACAGTATCCCGAGAATTAAAACGGGGCACAGTCGAACAAATCGATACCAATCGTAAACCCTACCAGAAATACTTTCCTGACGCTGGTGCACGTGTTTATGAGGAGAACAGAAGAAACGGTGGTGCTCCGACTATCTTGATGGCTTCATGGGAATTTATGTTATTCGCTGAGGAGAAAATATTGAAAGACAACTGGTCACCCGACGCGGTGGTGGGCTATGCAAAAAAACAAAATACATTCGATTCCGTTCCTTGCACGAAAACCCTATATAATCATTGTCGAACGCATACCAGGTAAGAACGCACCAGCAGTAAGGGAAGCTTTAGAAGGTATATTTCAGGAATACCCAAACGTTCAACAGACATTTATAAGCATCACAGCTGATAACGGATCCGAATTTAGTAAACTTAGCGCACAAGGAAAAGAAATGGGAATAGATGTTTATTTTGCGCAATTTGTTGATTGTGTGGACTAGGCCACACAATCAACAAATTGACATAAAAAACCTTATATAGTGGTTTCACATACAGTGTTGCATTTTAATATTGCAATTAAGGTGCAAGTTAAAAATATATAATCTTCAAAAAATACTATTGACAACTAAAGTTCTCAGTGGTAATATTACCGATAACGTTACCGGGAACGTTCCCAGAAAGGGTGCTTACAATAACTACCATAAAAGATCTTGCAAAATACTTAAATATTTCTGTTTCTACAGTTTCTCGAGCTTTAAATAATCATCATGATGTTAATCAAACTACTCGTGAAAATGTATTACAAGCAGTAGAAAAATTAAACTACCGTCCTAATAGTGTGGCTAGAAGTTTAATTCATAAAAAAACATACACTATTGGATTAATGGTTCCAGATATCGCTGATCCATTTTTTTCGAGCATTGCAGTTGGTGTGGAACAAACTTTGTCCAATAACGGGTATCAAGTGATATACGGAAATACAAGTCGAGATTCGCTTAAGGAAAAGCAATTCTTGGAAAGTATACTTGATCGTAAGGTGGATGGAGTTATTCTTACACCAAATATTTTGGATCAAGAATCTATTTCTACATTAGAAAAATTAGAAATACCCAGGGTATTGCTCCGTAGAAGAACTCCAGCACTGTTAGACATTCCATTTATAGATGTGGACCATTATGGGGGAGCTTGCAAAGCAATAAACCATCTTATTTCTAAGGGACATACCAATATCGGTTTTTTAGGAATGGCCTCAGATTCATTTACAAGCAATGAACGACTTCGCGGTTATTTAGACACAATGAAAAAACATCAACTAAAAGTCAGCGCAAGAAACCAAAAGACTGCGGGGCGAACTATTGAATCCGGAAGCTTTGCCATGGAGGCGTTATATCGTGAAAGTCCTGACATAACAGCAGTATTTGCCAGCAATGATTTAATAGGAATAGGTGCTTTAGAATGGCTTAAAATGGAACAAATAAATGTACCTGAGCAAATGGCTGTTATTGGTTTTGATAACTTAGAAATGTCAGAACTGTATTCTTTTCAGTTAACTACTATTGCTCAGCCAAGAAAACAAATGGGGCAATTAGCAGCTGAACTATTGTTACGAATAATTAATGAGGAAGAGAATAAAGATTCTATTATTTTAGAAACTAATTTAATAGAACGGAAAACATGCTGAGGAGGGAGGAATGTTATGAGCAATGCAAAAAACTTATTGGTTTCAGATTTAGATGGGACATTATTAGATTCTAAACAGCAAATAAGCGCTGAAAATCTGGAAGCCATTTCTACTTTCAAAGAGAATGGTGGCATATTTACTATAGCTACCGGGCGAATGGAAAAAGCTGCTATTCCATATATAGAACAACTTGGAATTAATATACCAGTAATATTATATAACGGTGCAATTATTTATGATCCTATTAATAAAAAAAGGATAGTTGAAAAACATTTAACTTCACCAGGGAACGTCCTAAGAACGATTAATTCCTTAAGTAAATTTGATAATGTAGCTGTTTTAATCTACCAGGGTGATGAAGTCTATACAATTAAAAGAAATCATATTGTTGAAAAATATGAGGAAAAAGAAAAAGTTACTTGTCAGCTTTTTTCCGAGAGACAGTTAAAAAATCATATTATAAAAATAATGCTAATAGCTGAACCAGAAATTTTAAAGAAATTTGAAACAAAGGTAATAGAAGTAGAACATTCATGTGAATTAGTATACTCCGAAAGAAATTATCTTGAAATTCTGCCAATTGGGATATCTAAAGGAGCTGCTCTAAAGAGACTTCGTTTCATGATTGGAATAGAAAAAGTTAATACCATTTGTGTGGGCGATAATTTAAATGATTTGCCTATGTTGGAAATAGCTGATAAAGGATTTTTTGTAGAAAATAGTCATAAATTGTTAGTGAAAAATCACTTTTTTAGCTGTGTACATCATAATAAACATGCTATAGCTGATATTATTCACAATCATATTTTACCTGTTGAAAAAATGTAAGCGCTACCTTTATTGAAGAGAAAGGATAGCTGGGAAATATTAAATCCCTTTGACAAAAATAATTTAAGCTGTTTCAAGCCAACCATATCTAAAAAGAAAAAGAGGAGGTTTATGAATGAAGAGTAAAAATATTTTTTTAGTAATGATAGGCGTGTTTTTGTTGACTGTATTGGGAGCTTGTGGTGGGGATAATGAGAGTTCAAATGCTCAAGGGGCTTGGAAAGAAAACGCAAATTTAGATGCTGAAGAATCAATGGATGATTTATACGAAAAAGCAAAAGAAGAGGGAGAATTAGTCGTATATGCTCAATCTTCTGCAACTGAACAAACAGTAAATAGTTTTAAAGAAGAATACCCAGATATCAACGTATCGGTTACAAAGGTTAGTTCAGTAGATATGTTGGAGAAAATAAGGCTTGAAAATGAAGGAGATGTTCAAGGGGCTGACGTGGTAGTAGGTAAAGATTCGAATGGTTTTTGGAAAAATGAATTATTAGATAACCATATGCTTCACAGTTATCACCCGAATCATATTGCTGATAATTTAATCAGTCCTTATGACCAATATAAGGGACTTCCAATTATTACGGAGGTTATTACAGTTATGTATAACTCGGATGCAAATGATAATCCTCCTATTGAATCATGGTGGGATTTGACCACTCCGGAATGGCAAGGCAGAGTTACCATGAAAAATCCATTAGAGGCTGCCGATATCCAGGATCTATTTTTAACAATGATTCAACATTCGGATGAAATGGAAGCTGATTATGAAGAGACTTTTGGCGAAAAGCTTGAGTTAAATGGAACAGAGAATGCTGGTTATGAATTTGTTAAACGGTTATTAGATAATGATGTGGTCTTAATGAGTTCAATGGGAGATTCTGTAGATGCGGTAGCCAGTTCCACAAGCTCTGAGCCACCTATAGTTATTGCGTCGTCGGTTAAACTGCGTGATGTAGAAAGTGATGGTTTACCAATACAGATGGTTCACGATATTACACCGAAAGTATCCGTTCCGGGTACAACATCAGCTTTTATTATTGACGGTACTCCTAATGTAAATTCTGCTAAGCTTTTTATTCAGTGGATAGCAGGTGGAGATGATGGAACAGGAGCAGGCTTTACACCATTTAATAATCCAGGTACTTTCTCTACTAGAGAGGATATCGAGCAAGATTTTGATGTACCAGGATTAGAACAATTAGATCTTTGGGAAGAAGATGTTGACTATTATTATCAAAATGTAAATGAACTTAGGGACTTTCTAATCCAAACATTATAAAAAATTCGGTAAGTTCAGTACTAATTATGCTGCGCTTACCGATCCATGATTGATGCCATATAGACTATCTAATTATTAATGATAATGAATTACGGCAATACATTCTAAGAAATGGAGTGAAGTATATGACTTTAGGATTTTCAATAGAAAACCCAGCTTTAACTGACGAGTTTCACCAAAATATACTACTAGGAAATCATGATAGCCTAAAAAAATTTCTGAATAATTTAAAAGAAGAAGGTATAGAATCTATTGAAATTCGCATATTGAGAAGAGAGGACGAAGAAAATTATCAAAATGCAATCCAATTAATTTGGGATCTTGGTATGGAAATTACAATACATGGTGATATTTCCGGACCTTTAACTTATCATAATTTTCGTGAACTGTATCCATCTATGGATTATATTTTAGCACATTTTGAAAAATATCAAGAAAAATTGGTAATGCCTATACACGCATATCAGGCAATATCTGATAATGAGGATAGAGCAGAGTTAAGTGAACAAACTGTTGAAGAGTTTGGGAATTGGATTAATCTTATTGAAAGAGAAGGAATTCCATTATATATTGCGTTAGAAAATAACCGGGCAAAATCCAGTAAGGTTGACCCGGGAGATTCAATAGATGGTGTAATGAAGATGGTAAATCAAATCAATAATCGCCATTTAGGAATTTGCTGGGACATGGGACATTATTATTCCAATCTATTAAAAGAAGCCAATATATCTGATTTACCAAATGAGACAATCAATCAACTTCCTGATTCAAATTTTATAGAAAAAGTTTACCACACACATATTCATGGGTTAAATGAAAAAGGCATTACTCATTTTCCCTTGACTCAAAAGGAAAGTTTACCTTTAGAAACCTATATTTCTGCTTTAAGAAAAACTGGTTACAATAATACTTATAATTTAGAACTCACTCTGTCAAGATGGGACCAGGAAGTAACAGTGCAAAAACAGATTTCAAATACAATTAAAAGATTGAGAGAAGCTGTAATTACTTAATCTAAATAGAGGGTTTAGGGAAGACGTCTTTGGCAAGTCAGAAATATTATCATAGCAATCAATGTAGCCATTTTCGTAATACGAAAAGCTCTCAAATAGAAAGTCTCAACATTATAGGAGGTTATCTAATGAGTGAAAACTCAGAGCAAAATGGAAGGAAGAGTTCTAATAAAATAAAAAATTTATTAAGAAATTTCTTTACTAACCCAGTTTATATTATAAGTTTTTTAATCATTGCTTTACTTTCAATTGCAATTGTATATCCTTTAATAAAGATTGCGATTAATACGTTTCAATGGAGTGCAAGAGATTTTATTCCTAGCGCTGTACCAGGAGAATTTACTTTATATCATTGGATTACAACAATAACAGGGGAAATTTCATCCTCTTTACTGTACCAGCCTATGGCAAATACATTAGCAATAGGAGCTTCTGTTTCTGTATTAGCTCTGACTTTAGGAGCAGTTTTGGCTTGGTTGGTAACCAGAACGGATATCCCATTCAAGAAAACATTGGGATTTATGATGATTCTTCCTTACATGTTTCCTTCTTGGTTTAAAGCTTTTGTATGGTTAATCATATTTAAAAATGATCGAGTTGGCGGGAGCCCAGGCCTTATTCAATATTTGTTTAGTGTTGGTCCTCCTGACTGGTTATCGTATGGATTTGTACCTATTGTATTGACTTTAACATCTCACTATTATGTATTTTCATATTTATTAGTTGGCGCAGCACTTTCAACAATCAGCAGTAGCTTGGAGGAGTCTGCTAATATACTTGGAGCAAGTAAGCTTCAAACTATGAAACGAATTACTTTTCCTTTAGTTTTACCAGCTATTCTATCAGCATTTATATTAATTATTTCAAAAAGTCTCGGCTCTTTTGGTGTACCTGCATTTCTTGGACTGCCAGTTCGATATTATACAATGTCGACAATGATTTACAGCAGTATAGGAAGTGGCCGACCCACGGAAGGGTATATTCTAAGTATTATTCTAATAGTACTTGCAGCCTTGATTATCTACTTTAATCAGAAGATGATTAGTAAAAAGAATTATGAAACAATTGGAGGAAAAGACTCAAAAGCAAAACTTATTACATTAGGTAAGTGGAAAAAATTTGCTATGACAGGTGCAGTTGGCTTTGTATTTATTGTAAGCGTTTTACCGGTTGTTTTATTATTGTGGCAAACATTGATGTTGAAAGATGGAGATTATAGTTTAAGTAATATGACACTACATTATTGGATTGGTGATTCTAATCCGGATATTGCTAATGGTTATAGCGGTGTCTTTAAAAATAGTACGATCTTATCTGCTTTGAAAAACTCTGTAATTATTGCACTTACAGCCTCAGTATTAGCTGCAATGGCAGGATTGATTATAGGATATATTGTGACGCGAAGCAGAAAGATGTTTTCATCTAAATTGATTGATCAATTATCATTTTTGCCCTATTTAATACCTGGAATTGCTCTTTCTGCAATATATTTATCCATGTCTACGACAAAAATTCTTTTCTTACCTGTATTATATGGAACATTGACAATTCTTATATTAATTACAGTTGTCAAGGAATTGCCATTTGCTACAAGAGCTGGAACGAGCACGATGATACAAATTGGCGGAGAATTGGAAGAAGCGGCAAAAGTATCAGGAGCATCATGGTTTAAACGATTTTTTAGAATTATGCTGCCACTAAGTAAGAGTGGATTATTCACAGGTTTTATTATCGTATTTATTAGTGCTATGAAGGAGCTAGATCTAATCATTATGCTGGTAACGCCTTCCACTAATACATTGACTGCTGCTACATTTGGATTACAAGAACAAGGGTATCCGCAAATAGCCAATGCCAGTGTTGCTATCATTATCTTTATTATCGTTGTCGTTTATTTGGTAACAACCATTTTTGGTAAGACTGATATTTCAAAAGGTATAGGAGGAGGTAAATAATGAGTGGAATAGAATTAGCTAATGTTAATAAATATTTTGATAAGAATCATGTGCTAAAAAATGTAAACCTGAAAATTGAAGATGGAGAATTTATGACATTATTAGGGCCGTCTGGGTGTGGAAAAACTACCACATTAAGAATTATTTCTGGTCTCGAAGATCCTGAAATAGGTTTATTAACGATTGGAGGGAAAAATATTGTAAATGGAGAAGATAAGTTCTATACACCTCCTTCTAAAAGAGGATTGAATTTAGTTTTTCAAAGTTATGCATTATGGCCTCATATGACCGTTTTTGAGAATGTATCATTCGGACTAGAGCAAAAAAAGATGAAGAAAGCAGAAATTAGATTGAAAGTAGAAGATTCATTACAACGTATGCAAATAAAAAATTTGATGAATCGATATCCTTCTGAATTATCTGGTGGACAGCAGCAGCGCGTTGCGATAGCACGTGCAATTGTTACCGAACCCAAAGTTTTATTACTGGATGAACCATTATCGAATTTGGATGCAAAGTTACGAATCGAAATGCGTACAGAATTAAAAAGATTGCATCGGGATTTAAAAACAACCATTGTGTATGTTACGCATGATCAGGAAGAAGCACTTACGCTATCTACTAGAATTTCAGTATTTTTTGATGGGGAAATAGTACAGAGCGATACTCCGCAAAAATTATATCGGGCTCCTAACGATTTACGGGTAGCAAAATTTATTGGGAATCCAACTATTAATTTAATTGAAGAAACATGTAGTTATAAAAATAATCAATTAATAATTAATTCTATATTGGGAGACTTCTTTGCGGATGGAGACGAGAACGTGTCTGATAATATTACTTTATCGGTTAAACCAGAAGATATCAAAATATATTCAGAACCAATTGGGAATGGGGTGGAAGCTCAAGTATATTCCGTGTTACCTGCTGGTTCTGAAACATTGATACAATTAAGAATCGGAGATCAGTTATTAACAGCGAAAGAAATAGGTGAAGTTAATTATCCTCTTGATAGCAAGGTATGGATTACATTTTCTTTCAATAAGATAAATGTTTATGACAACAAGACTGGTAAACTTATTGCTAAAGAAGTAGAGGAGCAAACAAAAAAAGCTCAATTTGCTTAATACATTTTAGGGGTGCGATATGGCTGATAAAAAATAAAAGTTCTTCTCCATCTATAGCCATTGTTATCTTGTTATTAAGTTTTTTAGGAGAGAAGTGAATGGATATACAATCAAGCTTGCTTAGATTAGTTCTGGCAGCATTGTTAGGATTAATTATTGGATTAGAACGAGAACTTAAAAATAAACCACTTGGTATAAAAACGTGTATAGTTATCTGTGTATCAAGTAGTTTATTAACAGTTATTTCAATTGAAGCTGCTATTGAATATGGTCAATCTTCACATTTTATGCGTACAGATCCAATGCGACTGGCAGCACAGATAGTAAGTGGGATTGGTTTTATTGGTGCAGGTGTGATTTTAAAAAGAGGAGATAACATCATATCTGGAATTACAACAGCTGCGATAATTTGGGGAGCAGCAGGATTAGGTATCAGTGTAGGTGCAGGTTTTTACTGGGAATCTATCGTTGGAGCTGTTATCATTTTATTTGGTGTCGATATATTGCCATACCTAATAAAGAAATTGGGACCAGTCAGATATAAGACTCAGAGTATTAGGGTAAGTATTTCAACTAGTGAAAATGCAGTATTCCACGAAGTAATTAGGCAACTTGGTTTACAAAATGTAATAGTCAAAAAAGTTAAAATTAAGGACTTAGATGACGGAGAAAGTTTATTACAATTAAGATTGGATATTTTAAAAAATATTAGTCCTAATGATATTTATTCTCTTATTCATGACATATCAAATGTGAATAAAATTGAGGTAGAGACTGTATAAAGTAAGCCCGAACTAAGGAATTTTATAATAGAAGCAACTAAAATTAAAAATAGAAATGCCAAATAACCGTGAATCTGAGATGTTTTAAACATATTTACGGTTATTTTATTTTTTTGCACATGTTGCTTGGATTGTCTTCGACCAAGGCATGTACTGATTTAAAGTTTCTAGCGTTCGATGGATATCCAGGTTTGGTAGTTTCGTTCGTAATTTCACTAAATATTGATAGAAATCCACACCGTTGGCTTTTGCTGTTTCCGCCATGCTCAAACAAATTGCATTAGCCTCGGCACCAGCTTCGCTCACGGAAAACGTCCAATTTTTTCGACCGATCACACTTGGACGAATCGCATTTTCGGCTTGATTATTATCCATTTCAATGCGAACATCATAGAGAAAGGCACGCAGTCCATCGGCCAGGTTAATTGATATTTTTATCTTAGCAGGAGGTGCTTCATTTTTGTATGCGTTGTTTGCTTACGGGTTTACAAATCGTCACTTAGACCATATTGTAAAAGAATACTACAAAGACAAAACAACTATTAAGAATAATGAAGCTGATAATTTGCTGAATTATAATGAATTTATTCATCGCTGTAAGACGAGAGGGTACGAGAAATTTGCTTTAGGGAAATTATATGAGATAGATGTTACTTATTATTCAAATGTTAACTATCCTTCATTGATTGCAGAAGTAAAAAAGCAGATAGTAATATGAATTAAAAATGAAAGATAATAAAGGGAACGTCCAAATCGGCAAGCTGCTACCATATCTCATAACAAAATTTGAAGTATAAATTACCTCATCTAAAAAAAAGGTTTGGTTTTGACAAAGATGGCGTTTATATGGAATGAAGCTTGATTGTCATTTGTCAAATAGAAGTGGGGACGTGTTTCACCGGTATTATTCCCGATTGCCGGACGGTTAACAAGAGACCAATATCAATTAGACGGAAAAACATACGACATGTCTCAGCATGGATTATTAAGAGATGCTGAATTTGAACTCAGCTCACATTCAGCAGAGCATGTTTCATTTGAAGTAGCTTTAGAAGGACGTTTAAAAGATGTTTATCCAGGATTATACGATGACGTTTAAATAATTACTTAAACTGTATCTGTTTTATAAAAATCCCACTAAAAAAGCGTGTGATCTTGTGCAAAACCAAGTTCATACGCTTTTTTAATTCTCATAGTTGGAATAAATATTATCTATGAGAATAGCATTATTTCAATTTAGCGAAGCTCACTCAATTCAACCGTCCGATTCTCCTGCCAGGAAAGCTTAGCCGCTTTTGCTAACAGCTCAGCCTGTAAACCATCCTCGAATTTTGCCACGATTGGTTTATCTTCTAAAATAGATTGGGCAAAATCATGGATTTCAGCGATGTATCCTTCATTATAACGCTCAAGGAAGAAATACATCGGTTTATCCTCTGTAACCGCAGCATTTGTGCTTACTTTTACATTGGTTGGCTTCTGATTTTCTACTTGGACCATGCCGTTATTGCCGAATACTTCGATACGCTGGTCATAGCCATATACTGCCTGGCGGCTGTTATCGATCACTCCCAGTGAATCATCTGCAAAGGTAAGGGTGATAATGGCTGTATCTACATCATCATTGCGTGAAAAACGATCATCTATCAGAGAAGACGCTTTTACGGTGATGTTTTTTACATCTTGCCCGGATAAGTAACGAATCATATCGAAATCATGGATTGCCATATCGATAAATAGACCGCCGGAGCGTTTCACATATTCTTCTGGTGGAGCTTCCGGATCACGGGAAGTGATTTTAATAACTTGCGGTGTACCAATGTCACCATTGCGGACAACATCATGTGCTTTTCTGAAATGTGTATCGAAGCGGCGATTAAAACCTACTTGGAATTTTACACCTGTTTCTTTGATCACTTCCAAAGTTTCCTTTGTTTTTTCAATATCAAAGCTGATTGGCTTCTCGCAGAATATATGCTTGTTGTTCTTTGCTGCTTTTGTAATAAAATCAATATGGGTATCCGTGCTTGAGCAGATAAAGACGGCATCGATCTCCGGATCATTGAGAATATCATCCGCATTCTGTGTGATAACAGGAACAGCTTTTAAATAATCGATATCCTTCAAATGATCGGTGTACACATCAGAAATTGCTTTTAGCTGATAATTATCAGATAGCAGAATATTTTTAGCATGCAGCTGTCCGATACGTCCGGCACCGATGATTCCTACAACTAATTTTGTCATTATAATTCCTCCAAGTCTATAACTGTCTATGTGAAGCGCCAGTTGTTCTTATAATGTGGATTTATGCTTTATTGGAAGAACCAAATAAATGCAATTTTTTTCTTACTACCTTTTCGATTGCGTTCATCCCTGTTGTCATGATTTCCGAGATTTTATGTGAATCAGGGTGCTGCTCCAGGTATTCACGTACTGCTTTTGTCCATGCCTGATTACATTCGGTATTTACATTGATTTTGGCATGACCGTATTCAATTGCTTTTACAATTTGGTGGGCAGGAATACCAGATCCTCCGTGCAAAGCCAGTGGAACTTCATTCAGGTTATCAGAAATCTCCTGCATTAAATCAAATGCCAGCTTTGGTTCACCCTGGTAAACGCCGTGAACGGATCCAAGCGCAGCTGCAAGCAGGTCCACTCCGGTTTCTTCTACAAGCCGATAACATTCGTTCGGGTCCGCATATTTAATGCCGGAAGTGATGCCATCCTCTGTACCGCCAACAGAACCGATTTCTGCTTCCACAGAGACATGCTGTTCGTTTGCATAGTAGACGACTTCTTTGGTATTAGCAATATTTTCTTCCAGTGACAGCTTCGAGCCATCATACATTACAGAGCTGTAACCTGCATCAACAGCTTCTTTACAACGTTCTACGGATAATCCATGGTCGAGGTGTAGAACGACAGGTACGGTAATTTCCATTTCTTCCACCATTTTCTTGGTGGTGGCAGCAATCAATTTAAATCCGCCAAGGTAGTCCACGATACGATCAGTGGAGGCTAAAATAACAGGAGATTTTTCTTTTTCTGCTGCGCGCAATGCTGCCTCTGCCCATTGGAACGTATTGATGTTAAATTGGCCGACAGCATAATGGTTTTTCTTTGCTTCAGGCAACAGCTCTTTTAATGATACAAATGTCATTCTTTCACCTCCATAATTTTTATAATTAAAAATGACGTACATTTCATGAAGATGTTCACTCTAAAATACTGCTTTTAAAGTGAACATCCTCGTAAAGGCAGTGATTCTTTAGTTCAATACATTGTTATCAATATACTTGCGGGCCTTTAAGGCATATTCAAGCGGATGAGCAATTTTCGGGTCCTGCTCTGCTTCAATCACGATCCAGCCCTGATAGTTATTTTCCAGCAGCTTGTCATATACTTTTTTAAAGTCGATACTGCCATCGCCAGGTACCGTAAACATTCCGGAAAGAAAGGCAGAGCGGAAGGATAGGCCGTCTTCTTCACTCGTTTTCATGATATTATTCCGAATATCTTTAAAATGCACATGCTTGATTCGGTCCATATGCTTCTCTAATAACGGCATGTATTCTTTATCAGAGGCGTAGATGTGTCCTGTATCATAAAGTAAGTGAACCAAGCCTGGGTCGGTATTTTTCATCAAGCGGTCGACTTCTGCTAACGTCTGTACTCCGGTTCCGAGATGGTGATGATATACAAGCTTAAGACTATAGCTGTCCGCGATTTCGCCAAGTACGTTTAAGCCTTCGGTAAGCTGTTCCCATTCTTCATCTGAAAAAGTGGGCTTATCAGCAAAAATATTTTTAGGTAAGCCTTGAATACTGTAGGTTTGTTCGGAAACAACAGCAACCGCAGCATCCACTTCTTTTAAATAAGCGCAGTGCTTATGGAATGCTTCTGATGTTTTCTCAACGCCATCTTGAATAATAAAGCTGGAGAACCATTGTCCAGCAATTTTTAAGTTGCGGAGCTTTATTTCTTTTTTTAATGTTTTCGCATCAGGGAAGAAACCGCCGACTTCTGTGCCTTCGAAGCCAGCAACAACGATATCGCTCAATAGATGCGATAAGGTATTGTCTTTTCCGATTTCCGGCATATCGTCATTTCGCCAGCCGATTGGTGCTATTCCCCAATGGATATCCTGTTTTCCCATCATTCATCACATCCAGCTTCCATTAATATTGTCTTGCATTATCGAGAATTTGTTGTCTTTCTGCGGCAGCTTTTTGTACACTTTCTTTTTCGGAAACTTCTGCTACACCAACATTCCACCAGCTGCCATCGTAGCCGTCTGTCATTGTTTTTGGCAGAACTTTTATTTCAATCAACGTGGATACTGTTTGTTTTTTAGCGTCTTCCACAGCTGCCGTTAAATCTTCCAGGTTATTGACAGAATAGGTTTTTAAGCCGTATCCTTCCCCGACTTTTCGGTAATTAATATTCATGATTTCATTATTTACATTGCGGAATTCTGTTCCTGTGCTTCCATTTCCGTGATCCATTTGTAAGTTATTGATACATCCAAACCCGGAATTATCGAATAACAGCAGGTTGATTTTTTTATCGTATTGAAGAGCTGTTACAATTTCAGAATGAAGCATTAAGAAGCTTCCATCACCAACAACTGCATACGATTCCTGTTCAGGCTTCGCTAATTTAACTCCAAGAGCTCCTGCGATTTCGTACCCCATACAAGAATAGCCGTACTCTAAATGGAACGTATTAGCCACATTGGCATTCCAGATACGCTGCATATCTCCTGGCAGGGATCCTGCTGAAGAGATTACAATAGCGTCACTATCGATAACATTATTGATTTTAATTAAGGCTTCGGTTTGTGTTAATTCTGTTTGA
This sequence comes from Oceanobacillus indicireducens, assembly GCF_014647195.1. GTDB lineage: Bacteria > Bacillota > Bacilli > Bacillales > Amphibacillaceae > Oceanobacillus > Oceanobacillus indicireducens. The sequence continues at coordinate 53,773 of NZ_BMOS01000015.1, forward strand.
AGCGCATCTGCATAATCATTTAAAATTTCTTGGTTGAAATGATCCGCGATTTCTGGTGTGAAATCATTGCGATTAAATTTCGTTGCAGCTAAGCGATTGCGTTCTTTCTCCCATTCCTGTTTCAATGAGGTTGTTTCTTCTCCATAACTTGATTGATAGTCCCCAATACCTTTATTGATCAATTGTAGTGCTGCTTTGGCATCAGCTACAACTTGAAAACCGTCAAATTTATATGCCTGTCCGCGGTTTACGTTGATATTTAAAAATGTTGTATTGTCAAAATCAAACAACGTTCTGGATGATGTTGTAAAGTCTGTATATCTTGTGCCGATTCCGATAATTAAGTCGGCGTTCATAACTGCTTTGTTCGCAGCGGAAGTACCCAAAATACCGTTTCCGCCGAGGTTATTTGGATGAGTAAACTCAACGGTTGACTTTCCGGCATGTGTTTCTACGATTGGAATATTTGCTTTTTTAGAAAGCTCTACCAATTCCTCTCTTGCCTCTGAATATTTAGCACCGCCGCCGACTAATAGAACCGGACGTTTACTTTGTGTAATGGCCGCAATTGCCCCGTCTAATTCGCGCTGACTCGGTAATTTGCGGTCTATATAGTGAACGCGTTTATTGAAAAAGCTGGCTGGATAATCATATGCCATTGCTTCTACATCCTGAGGTAAGCAAATCGTTGCAGGTCCAGTTGTTGCTGGGTTCGTTAATACTTCAAATGCTCGGATCAATGCACTCATCAGCTGCTCCGGACGATCAATACGGTCCCAATATCTTGAAACAGCTTTGAATGCTTCGTTCGTTGTTAAATCTGTACTGTGTTCATGCTCTAGTTGCTGTAAAACAGGGTCGGGCTGTCTTGTGGCAAATGTATCTGCCGGTAAGAATAGCACCGGGATGTTATTTGCAAAAGCAGTTCCAGCTGCTGTTACCATATTTGCTGATCCCGGTCCTGCAGATGCGGACACAGCAAAAATCTTTTGACGGAGATTTTGTCTGGCAAAAGCTGTTGCTGCATGAGCCATTCCTTGCTCATTTTTTCCTTGATAGCTTTTTAGATGACCAGGATTATTTTCAAGCGCTTCTCCTAAGCCTAAAACATTTCCATGTCCATAAATATGGAAAACACCTTCCACAAAAGGCGTTTCTACGCCGTCTACAGAAATATATTGCTGATTTAAAAACTTTACCAATGCTTGTGCAGTAGTTAAACGGATTTTTTCACCCATTTTATTCAACCTACCTTTCTTTTCATATTTAAGGTTTGAACATTCTTTTAAGAACGCTTGCGAATAAGCTGTTCAATTTCTTCTACAGTCGGCATCGCTTCGGAAGAACTGTGCTTGCTGACAACGATGGAAGCAGATGCACTGCCGAATTTCAACGCTGTTTCATAGTCTTTTTCTGTAACAAGTGCATAAAGGAATGCAGATGCATAGGAATCACCTGCACCAAATGTTTTTAATACTTTTGTTTTGTATGCCTGGCCGCGGTGAACGGTACCGTCTGGCTCATAGGCATAAGAGCCGTCGACACCATGCTTGATGACAACAAGCTCGATATTATGCTGGAATAAGTGCTGGACTGTTTTTTCGTTGTCGCCTTCTGAATCCAGGTTTTCCATCACATCGTATTCGTCACGCGTACCGATAACAACATCAGAAAGCTCTGCAACAAGAGAGTAATATACTGCTGTTTCTTCAGCTGATTTCCATGTGTATGGACGGTAGTCTAATTCAAATATGACTTTGACATCGTTCTTTTTAGCATATTGAATTGCCTGCAATACAGCTTCACGAGAAGGACTTTGTGCAAGCGCAGTACCAGAAACAAGAAGCATTTTTGCCTTTTTGATATAATCTTCACTTACTTCTGTAGAATCTAAATAAAGATCCGCTACTTCATCACGATACATTAAAATGCTGCATTCTTCCGGGCTTAAAATTTCTGTGAACGTGAGTCCGGATTTATGCCCTTCTGTGTCATAAACTATATTAGAGGTGTCAATTCCTTTTTCCTCCATATACTGTTTGATAAAGTTTCCGTGTTGATCTTTTGAGATTTTGCCGATAAATCCAGCTTTCAGTCCTAATTTTGAACTGCCAATAGCGATATTTGCCGGAGAACCGCCAACGTATTTTGTGAAAGTCATTGTTTCTTCCATCGGACGGTTGTATTCGTTTGCATTCAAGTCAATCGCAGCGCGGCCGATCGCAATAATATCGTATTCTCTATCTTGATTAAATGTAAGTGCCATGCGTTTCGCTCCTTTTTTCATTACATATACTGTTTATTTTTATAGGAGAATCGCCCTCGCCTCTTTCTATAAGAATAGAGGAGAGGGGGGCGAATCAAAAAACTGTTAGTCTCTATCAATAATCCATTCATGATCTTTTTCATTATGGAATTTCCAGATGCGTTCCGGTCCAGCCATGACATTTAAATAGTAAGAGGCATAGCCGTCTGGTACACCTACTGGATGATAGCCTTTAGGAACAAGAACAACATTTGCGTTTTCCACAGCCATGGTCTCATCTAAAGAGCGATCCTCTGTATAGACACGCTGGAAAACAAACCCTTGTGGAGGGTCCATTTCATGATAATAGCTTTCTTCTAAGAAGGACTCATTTGGAAGATTGTCCTGGTCATGCTTATGCGGTGGATAGCTGGACCAGTTAGCTGTTTCTGTAAATACTTCTACAACAAGCAAGCTGTTTGCAGAAGGGTCAGAGTCCGGTAGAATATTGTGTACTTGCCGTTTGTTATTGTACTTTCCGCGATGTTCTACGCCGTTATCCGCTGCTTTGATTAACTTGGTCGGCAGCTCTTTATCGGATGGAGCAAAGCATAATGCCACACGAGCTTTTGTATTTGCTGTAATGGTAATTTTTTTATTATGGGAAACATAAACACTGTCTGTCGGTTTACGTTCAAATACACTTTCCCGGGTACCAATATCAGAGAAGCTTTGATAGCCATCTGTTACGGTAATCTTTCCTGTTAATGCGACAACACAAAGCTCTAAGTTTGTCAGCATTTCGTTATAGCTGGAATTTGGTTCCAAATCCACCACTTTAAAACCGACATAATGAAGATTGGAATTTTTCTCTGTTACTTCATGAACAAGCGTTACCCCGTCTGCCAGTTTATTATTTTCGGGTTTTCTTAGTAAATGACTCATAACGGACTCCTTTCAATATGGGATGAGACGGTTCAGTGGGTTAAAAGGTCTCCTCCCCAATTTATTATTGTAAAGTTGGTATTCCCTGATTATGAAAAATCAGGTTCAAGATAACGAGCTGTTACTACTTTCTTACGAGTATAGAAGTCTACACTGTCTTTTCCGTTTGCATGCAATGTGCCATAGAAAGAAGACTTCCATCCAGAGAATGGGAAGAATGCCATTGGCGCCGGCACACCTAAGTTAATTCCTAACATACCTGCATCGATGTTCTCACGGAAGTAGCGTACGGACAATGCGCTTGTAGTAAAGAGGCAAGCACCGTTAGCGAATTCAGATTGGTTAGCAAATTCAACAGCCTCTTTTAAGTTTTTTACACGTACAATAGATAATACTGGAGCAAAAATTTCATCTTTCCAAATGGACATATCTTGAGTTACACCATCAAATATAGTTGGTCCAACAAAGTAACCGTCTTCTAATTGTTCATTGCGACCATCACGAACTAATGTAGCCCCTTCTTCAATACCTTTTTCGATGTAGCCCAATGTACGTTGTTTTGCTTCGTCGCGGATAACTGGTCCTAAGAAGACACCCTCATCCAGGCCATTACCCATTTTGATGTTGTCAGATGCTTCTTTTAATTTTGCGATAAATTCATCTGCAACGGAATCTTCTACAGTTACAACCGCACAAGCCATGCAGCGTTCTCCAGCTGAACCGAATGCTGCGCTGATTACTTCTTTTGTAGCTAAGTCTAAGTCAGCATCTGCCAATACAGTAGAGTGGTTTTTCGCACCAGTTAATGCTTGAACGCGTTTTAAGTTCTCACTTCCGCGTTTGTACACATATTCTCCAACAGGCTTAGAGCCTACAAAGGATACTGCTTTTACAGTAGGGTGGTCTAAAATGCTGTTCACCACATCATGTGCACCGTTAACAATGCTGAATACACCTTTAGGAAGACCAGCTTCATCTAGTAATTCCGCAAGTCTAGCTGCAAGAATAGGTGTTTTTTCAGATGGTTTTAAGATAAAGGAGTTACCTAGAGCGATTGCCATTGGGAACATCCAGCATGGAACCATCATTGGGAAGTTAAATGGAGCAATTCCGCCGACAACCCCTACAGGGTAACGATAGTTTGTAGCTTCTACATCGGTTGCGATCGTTGCAAGAGAATCACCCATCATTAATGTCGGTGCACCAGCAGCGAATTCTACGTTTTCAATTCCGCGTCCAACTTCGCCTAATGCTTCGCCAACGCTTTTTCCGTTTTCCTGTGTGATTAATTTTGCTAATTCTTCTTTATGTTCTTCCAATAGATTTTGATATTTAAATAGAATGCGGGCGCGCTTTGCTACGGATACTCTTTTCCATTTTTCTTGAGCGACCTGAGCTGCCTGTACAGCATCTTCAAAATCTTCGGAGGTAGAGATTGGCACTTGTGCTAAAACTTCTTTTGTTGCTGGATTATAAACATCTTCATACTTATCTGTTTTACTTTCGACCCATTCACCATTGATAAAGTTCTTTAGTTTTTTAGACATTAGGATATGTCCTCCTTTAATGTAGTAGATTTATATTTTATACTCTGAAAAAAATAGAAAAAATAGATAACTCATAAAAAATGCTAGAGGTCACCGGTTAAAAACTGTGCTTTTCCAAATCGAAAACTCCATTCCCCGGCACCATTCGTGACAAAGGTAATCATGACATCCTTTGACTCAATCTGACATTGCTGCTCTAACCTTTCTGTTAAAAGGCGATAGAAATCTTTTTTCATCTTATTCGTCCGTTGGGTGATGATGGCGGTGAATAGAATAACATCATCGCTTCTTTCAAAGCCGAGCCCAGTATCCTTCATAATCATTTCATAGGGTTCATGCTGTGTCACGACTTGATAACGGTCGCCTTCAGGAACTTGAAATGCTTCCAAAACAACCTGATGGGCTACATCCAAAATTTGTTTAATTTCTTCAAGATCTCTACCCTTGATTAAATCAACTTTTATTAAGGGTATCTCTACACTCCTTCGTTTTGATTTGCAATAACAAGCTCGACACTATAATTCTTACAATAGTCGATATACGATTGACCAGGCTGCTGATCTGTAATCAGATAATCCAGCTGGTTCAGATTGCAATAAGTAGTTAAAGCGACTTTATCGAATTTTTGATGATCAACTAACAAAAACTTCTGCTCGATTTGTTCCGCTATATAAGATTTCAATTCGCTTTCCATAGGAATAGAGTTTGTTACACCATTTTTGATAGAAATCGCGGTAGCAGCTAAAAACGCTTTGTTGATATTATAATTCTTTAGAATTTTTTGCGCCTGTATCGTTGTAAATGACTGTGTTCTTCGAGTAAGTGCGCCTCCCAGACTATAAACGGTAAGGTTTTCATAAGGCATTGTTCTTAGGATGAAATCAATATTGTTGGTTACAATTGTAATTTGTTTGTCCTGTATATATTCAATGAGCTCTAATACGGTTGTTCCCGTATCTATAAAAATAATGTCACCATCTTGAATATAATTAGCAGCCTGTTCCGCAATACGTTGTTTACTTGATTTATTCTTTGTCTGCCGGTAAGTGAAGGAGGTTAAAGGATTGGTGACTTTGTTTGGCTGTTTTTCTTCAGCAGGCTGATTAATAGCTGCTCCGCCATGAACTTTAACAATGTCACCAGTCTTACATAACTCTTGGACATCGTTACGGATAGTATTTTTAGAAACTGCAAATTTAGCGGCGAGTTCATCATAAGAAGCTCTTTGTTTGAGCGTAATATATTCTTGTAATGCAGCGATACGCTTCGATTTGATGTTGATCACCTCTTTTCTTACATCGAGTATAACACAAGAGATCCAAGAAGTTAACAACAAATAACCAAGAGTTTATAATTTATTTGAGTATTTTGTTGTTTTGTTGGTGTGACAGTATTTTTTGGATGCGTTTTCTTTTGGGGATATAGAATTGATAGGTGTTGGAAGAATGGGGCATGCTGTAACGATTGTTACTGCATTGCACTGGATGTCTAACTTAGGTATATCTACCAGCTTTCCGCCAATCCATGATGTATTAGGAGGAATGACTTTTGCGATTTATGGGGCGCTCAGCGTGGTTGCTATATTCTTTATCTGGAAGTTTGTACCGGAGACCAAAGGAAAGATATTTGAAGAGTTGGAAAACATTTTGGTTTAGGAAAGTCGGATAAAAAAGAAGCGTTATAGTATTATAGAAATAATCAAAATATAAAAGAAAACAAACAAGCTCAATAAAGAGGGATGTTTGCTTTCTTTGTTTTATCTAGCCAATACAAGTGGAGAAAAGACAACATAAGATGCTACTACAATGAGTAAGATTAAAATACCAACCCATCTAACATGTTTCCAAGGCGTGATGTCTACTTTGTTTTGGTATTTGTCGAATTGAAATCCTTCTTGAGACGGATTCTTTACGCTATAGAAATATAGAATAGCTAAATCTAACAAGAAGAGGACGCTCCAAACATATAGATAATGGATATCTGGAATAACTACTTTAGACAATGCGTACACAACAATATGGAAAATCAATGTAACTTTTGCACCTGTAGCTGATGTCTTTTTAGAGTAAAAACCAACTAGAATAATAGCTAATAGCGGCATACTATAGAGACCATTAAATTCTTGAATTACTGCATATAACCCTTGTGGAAATAGAGAAATCAATGGTGCAATCAAAACAACGATAACGCCAATAACAATAGTCAAAACTCTTCCCGCTTTCGCAATTTGACGGTTTGTAGCTTGTTTATTAATGACCGGTTTATAGAAGTCTAAGCTGAATAAAGTAACAGTGGCACTTAGTGCCCCAACAAAAGAGCTGATAATTGCTCCAAATATTACTGCTCCAAATAGGCCGGTAGCCCAATCAGGCAGCACCTCTGCTAGTAATGAAGGGTAAGCAAGATCCATTTGTATGCCTTCACCAAACATATTGTAGGCAATAACCCCGGGAATTACTAAGAAAAACATACCAGATATTTTAAAAAATCCAACAAACATGGCACCTTTTTGTGCTTCTTTTAAGTTTTTTGCGGCCAGGGCTTTTTGAACAATCATTTGGTTTGTACACCAAAAATATAAGTTATTAAAGAGCATTCCTAAGAATAATGTCGGCCAAGGTACAATGGGCGAGTCCAATGCTCCCCAAGCATTCAGTTTTTCAGGCGAATTGGTTAAAAATCGGTCTAAACCAGTAAAGAAGCTGTTCTCGCCTAACGCGATAAACCCTAAAATAGTAATCGTCATCCCGCCAAGAAATAGACCAATACCATATAATGAATCACTATGCGCAATCAGAGAAAGTCCCCCGACGAATAAATAAGTAACACCAACTAAACCAATAACTGTCGAGATAATAATAACAGCTGTTATTCTGCTGACGCCCAAGTGTTGCTCAATTCCGAATAGATCATTGAAAATCAACGCTCCAGAATATAAAACAACAGGCATAAAGCTGATAACATAGGTGAATATAAAGAGAACAGATACAATCCTTTTTGTAAATGTATCATAGCGGATTTCAATAAAATCAGAAATGGTATTTACACCATATTTAAAATATTTCGGTAAGAACACCCATGCTAGCATAACAATAGCAACGGAAGCAGTTACTTCCCAAGCCATTACTTCCATACCGGCTACATAGGCCTGACCGTTTTGCCCTACTAATTGCTCTGTTGATAGGTTGGTCATAATAATCGTCATACCAACAGTTGTTCCGACAAGAGAACGCCCGCCTAAAAAGTAACCCTCTGAATCTTTGTTATCAATACTTCTTGTCCGATAAAAAGCATAGAGATAGATCAATAGCAGTACAACAACAAAACTGATAATACTAAATAAATTCAATGTGCTCTCCCCCTAAACGATGTACCCTATTCCTTAATATTGAATATCTACTAATTTATTTTCATCAAATGATTCTTGGCATGCTAGTGCTACCTCTGTTCCTCTTAAACCATCAATAGCAGTTATTTCAGGCTGTTGATTTTCTCGAATGCAGCGGACAAAGTTCTTCAATTCATTTACATAAGCTTCCGCAAACCGTTCAGGAAAATGCTGAGAGGACGGGCGGACTACGCCATGCTCATTAAATACGGCTACTTTGTTTTTTTCAGGAGATGCAGCAATTCGCAGCATGCCTTTGGTTCCAATAATTTCTGTTTCTACATGGTAACCATGTGAAGCTGTACGTCCAGCAACCAGCAAAGCGGTTACATCATTGTCCAATTTCATAGTAACTGTTCCTAATTCCAATTCATTTAGCTCGTTCAATTCCGGTGCAGCTTTATTCGTTCCTGTTGCCCAAACGGTTGAAATCTCAGATTTTGTCAGCCATCTGATCACATCAATATCATGAACACTCATATCAAGGAATAATCCGCCGCTTGGACTCTTCTTAGCAAAGTTGACAAAGCTGTCTAACCCTTGAATCGGATCAATACTATAGGAGCGAATCAACGAGATATCTCCAATTTGTCCGCTATCTATCATTTCTTTCGCATATAAATAATCATCATCAAATCTTCTCATGAATCCTAAATGAAAAATGCGGTCACTTTGCTCAATTTCATCTATCGTTTGTTTGATATCTTCTACTTCTAAACCAATTGGCTTTTCACAAAAAATATGCAAATTCTTTTTTAATGCTAGTCGAATATGCTCTGTATGGAATCCGGAAGGTGTAACGATACAAACAGCATCTAAATCCGTTTGTTCCAGCATTTCCACATAATTTGTGTAAACATTTGGGACTTTATATTTTTCTTTTACCTGTTCATTTATTTCCTCGTCTAAATTAGAAACCGCTGTCAACTCGACTCCTTTTAGATTGTAGATATTTTCTGCATGAATCAAGCCGAGTCTTCCTAATCCTGCAACACCAATTTTAAGCGTTTTCATTAGATGTTCTCCTTTATTAAACTTATAGATATGTTAAGTAATATTATTGCTATGTTATATACTATTATAAAAAATAATATTTAGTCAAGTCTTTATTAAATAATGGTTAATTCATTGTTACCTTTTGTAATGAATTTGCTTGGTATCTGTGTGGTTAGATTCACTGCAGGTCATTTTCCATAAAAAATCCTGCAATGGCACATACCAATTACAGGATAATCGTTTACTATGATTTATTTTCCAAATGAAGCTCTGCTAATTCTTGAGCCATATCACAGATCATTTGAGCATTTGTCACATGATCCATCGCATGAATAACATAAATATTAATATCTGTCTGCTGTTCACGGCTGTTCAATTGCAAAAGCTCTGTCTGTTTTTTATGAGCAGCTATTAAATGCTTTTTAGCATCAGCGATGCCTGCTTCATATCCTTGCACATCTTGTTCTTTTGCAAGACCTAATGCCCGATAGGCTAGCGTTTTAGCTTGAGAAGCTTCTGTAATCAAAGGCATAAAAACTTCTACATCAATTGTCATTGTTACGCCTCGCTTATCTGCTCAAAAATGCTGTAAACATTCATGGTGTTGTAGTCTTCAACTGAAATTTTAGCAACTTTTGCATTAGTTGACACTTCATAGTTTTTAGCACTCTGATGAATTTGTGGTCCTAATAGCACAACATCTACATCATGTTCTTTAATATAGTCCAAGCCTTCTTCCAGACTTTTTGATTGAATATCGATATCTTGTTCTTTTTCTTGAGCAAGGTCATTTAATTTTCTTACCAGTAAACTTGTTGTTATTCCTGCTTCACATACTACAATCACTTTTTCCATTCGTTACACCTCTTTGTTAGTTATATTCATCACACTGCTTCGAGCACATGGAATATAAACAGAGAAACTTCGTGATGATTGTGCGTTTTTTCACGGTGTGAGGTTTTATTTTGTATTAAAGAGTTTACCCCAAAAATGCAATTCTTCTGCATATCCATTTTATATACAGACCCGTATAAAATTACCTTGGAAAAATCACTTCATATTGATTCTGTTTACTATGTTTGATATATGCTTGCGGAGGTTCCTGATCCGTTATCAAATAATCAATGTCATCAAAATCACAATAAGTCGTTAGTGCATACTTATCAAATTTTGTATAATCTACAAGAATAAATACCTGCTCGCTTTTTTTTATCACTTTTGCTTTTACCTGCGTTTCTAATGGGGAGGAATTGGTTATTCCTTTATCCAGTGAGAGACCTGTTGAAGCCATGAAAGCTTTATTAAAATTATATTTTTGAATAACTTCTGCACTCTCTGTTCCGACATAGGATCTGGTAGAGCGTTCGAAAACACCGCCAGTTGAATAAATATTTAAATTCGGATAAGCGCTGGCATCTAAAGTAAAATCAAGATTGTTGGTGACGATGGTAAGATTTTTATACTTGATAAAATCCAGCAGTTCCACGGTAGTAGTCCCGGAATCAATAAAAATAATATCTCCATCCTTAATAAATTCCGCCGCTAATTTTGCAAGCTTCTGCTTTTCGTGGAATTGTTTGACTTTACGGTCTTGATAAGGAACGGTTAGGGGCTGAGAAATCGACACTCCGCCGTAAACCTTCACCATTTTTCCATCATCAACCAGCTCTTGAACATCCCGGCGAATTGTATTTTTAGACATACCAAACCGCTCAACAAGTTCATCAAGTGATACAGATTCTTTTTCTTTTACATATTCTAATATTGCATTTATTCGCTGTGCTTTCATCATAAATAAGCGCTCCTTTTAAGAAAATATTGCTATATTATACATCAGCTAAAAAATTATTCATTTGATTTAAAACATTTCTTTTTTATTATAGAAACCATTAATCACTTTACACATTTGTCTGTTCTATTAATAATTCCTATTTTACAATATCTAATACAAGTATGCCGTGATGGAAATATTAAACAGTTTACCTTTATTTGCTACTAATTTAAGTAAACTATTCGTACTTAAATTGTAATATTAGGTGCAACACCTTTGTGATTCCACTATATAGGGGTTTTCTTGAATTTGTTGATTGTGTGGATTAGGTCACATAATCAACAAATTCAAGAACGTTTCGGCCGGTATTTGATAGTCTAATATTCCGGGTGAGCGTGTTCATCCAATCTTCCACATCAGCAATTTGGTCATCCGCATACGTATGGATTGGCTGCCCTTTCTTAATGAATCTTCGTATCATTCCATTGTGACGTTCATTCGTTCCACGCTCCCAAAATGCATATTAGTCAACCTAAACTATACGTGGAACACGATGGCTTTCTATTTTTTAGCTGTTGCACTTAATTATACAATGAGCCAGCTAAAATTGCAGGTTCATTGGCAAATGAAGAAGTTTGTCATCAGGTGAAAAATGCAGACAGTGCAGAGGAGATTATTCGAGCCTTACAAAAAGGAAATTAGGAAATGTTTCAGGCAGTTAATAAAAAGTGGTTTATTTCAAGGAGGCATATGTATGAAATTTGTCGAAGTAGCGGCTTATACAGCAGGGATAGCACACACTTATTTAGCAAAAGAAAAGCTGGTGAAAGCCGCACAGGAAGCTGGATATATCGTGATAATTGAAACGCAGAGAAAAATTGGAACTGAAGATGAATTAACAACTAAAGAAATTACAGATGCAGATGTTGTGATTATAGCAACGGATATCAGCATATCAGGGAGGGAAAGATTTAAAGACAAAAAAGTAATTTGGATTCCTACGCATATTGCAATGAAGTCGCCAAAAGCACTTGTGAAGAATATAGAAATGGAATTAAATGCTGCAACTAAATAGCAGGGGAAATGGTGAAAAAGGTTGGTTTTGTAATTAAAAAACATTTGTTGACTGGGATATCTTATATGATTCCGCTTATCGTTGCAGCGGAGATATGTATTGCATTAGGTCAAATATTTGGTGGCATTGATGTTGCAGAGAATGAAGGAACCTTTGATTTTAAATAATTTTGAATAAAAACCACTGCTTTTAAAACTTTATTGGGTATATTTGTATGAATGCAATTTTCCAATCCCCTATACGGTGATTGGTACCGTTCTATTGAGGTATTTTGTACATCTTTTGAAGTTTTGGGCTATTATCGGGTGTTTATTGTTAATGCCGTAACTGATTGCCCGGAAATTGACTGCAAAACTTATCCTCATTTTGACGGTAAGCATGTAAAAGAAATCAAGGGAAGCATTAGATTCAATTGCTTCCCTTCATCGAATGTGTTCCATTCTATGAATCTGGGCTCTCTCTATAACGTTTTTACGGCTCCAAATTATTTTTAATCAATTTCTCCAAATCCGTGTCCTTCCTCAGTTTCCTCCTCGCCTCTTTCGCCCAGCCTTTCACTGCTTCAATAGAGGCCTCTTCTTGTTTTGCAATTTCTTTTATTGTCAGATCCTCAATTACATAATACTTTAGCCATTTCCATTGGTTCTCCGTTAATAAGTCTCTGATGTGTTTCCAAAGATCGGAGTTATGTTTTAAATGTTCGTCTAAACTTGATTCCTCGTGGGTTGCATTGTTTGCCTTATGGAATATTTCTGTATCGAATGCTCCTTCTTCGTCTTTAGAGGCAAGCACCTCTTTTTCCATTCTCCGACTTTCTTTTCGAATCGAATCAATCAGGCGATTGCGAATCATGAAATTGAAATACGTACCTAGCGGACCTTTATTTGGTTGATACTTTTCATAAGCTTTCCACATTCCAATTAAACCTTCTTGGAAAAATTCATGGTGGGGGTCTCGGATGTTTAACTTGTGGAGATGATAGTGTATGCGGCGTTCATTTTGTTCAAAGATTTCCTCAAACGTAAATTGCTGCTTTTTTGACATGATATTATCTCCCTTATATGTATTTATACTTATAATCGACTATTAACAGCAAAAAGGGGTGAAGTGAGTCTAAAGGAAGTGGGGTGTTAATTTTTTTAGGACTATAAGCATATCCCGTTATTTACAATATAGGAAATTATTAGCGGAAAGTAAAGGGGAATTGAAGTTTTTCCTCTAAAAATCGTTCGACATTATTCGGTATTGTTAGCGAATATTGTCGAGCCTGTTGTTGGAGAAATTTTATTATACATCTATTGCTAGAGATAATTGTTAAGTAGATTTGATAGATTGGAACGTTGAGAGTATGGAAAAAGAAAGCTTTTTTCTTGCGTGCCCGGCATGTCCAATAACTGGTGAGATTCCTTTACAGCTACAGGCTTGGCAGTAAAAACTATGGATAGGTAAGTCTATCAAGTCGGGCGAAAGTAGACAAGGACAAGTATCTAGTTTTTGATAAAATTTGACAAAAGTTAATAAAAATGACCAGGCACTAATAACTATATGGAAAACCTTCTTTATTCCTTATGCTAGTTGTCGAAACTAGTAAATTAGAATCAATTTTTCGAAAACTGTATACTATTCTGTAAAATCTGCTATAATTTTATTCAGCAAATGTTATAAAAATACATCTATGAACCTAAAACGAGAAGATTGGGGGTGAATAGTGTTTTTTTTGTGTCAAAATACATACGTCATCTTGTCATTTGGCCGCTTTTATCGTTTATTAGTGATATTTGGAAAGCAATAGCTTTTTCTGTTGCTGAAGAGACGTATGGTACTGCAGCAAGAGCTACTTAACATAATAGATGGGGAAATGATAGAAAATTTTAGGAGGAGTACAAATGGATATCAAGAAAAAGTTAGGGATGGCGGCGATGTCCGCTGTATTGGGGATTACACTCATTGCTGGAGGGACTTTTGCTTATTTCAGTTCAACGGAAGTAACAAACAATACATTTGCCGCGGGTACATTGGATCTATCAGTAAATCCATCAACAATTGTTGAGGTTGAAAACTTAGCGCCTGGTGATTCAATAATTCGCAGTTTTGAACTAGTAAACAACGGTAGTCTAGATATTGAAAAGGTTACACTGGAAACGGACTATACGGTGCATGACGCACATAATAACAATACCGAAGATTTTGCAAAACATATCGAAGTTGAATTTTTATACAATGTGGATAAATTGGACGAGGTTATTTATCGAACTACTTTAGCAGAATTAAAAGAAATGACACCAGATGCTATTAACCAACATATTTTTTATCCTGCTCTCGGTGAAAAAGGACTGCCGGTTAATTCATTGGATGATTTCGTAGTTAAATTTAATTTTGTTGATAATGGTGAAGATCAAAACGAGTTCCAGGGTGATTCCTTAGATTTAAAATGGACGTTCGTTGCGACTCAAAACCCAGGAAGCCAAAAATAATCTAGCAATCTATGAAATGTATTGTTTGCTGAAAATGTCTTGTTAATTTTATTTTGTTAAAGATTGGGGAGAGCAAGTTGAAATTAGTCAAAAAGTCATTCATTGTGACCGCTGCCTTGCTTTTGTTAAACACGCCAAACGTGTTAGCTGCACCCTCTGGACTGGATTCATTTCCCGATCCAGTAGATACCAATTCATGGACTTTACCAGAAGATATGGTATGGGATGACTACAAGTCAGTTCCTGGTATTAACTGGAATGAAGCATCAGGGGAACCGGAGCGTTTAATAAAGGGAGCCTTAGTACTTGTAGATTTTGCTGACCAAGATTTTGTTGCGAGTTTACCAGAAGGTTCGGATCTTGCTGGAAATCCAATCGGAATTGGAGACATTCCTCGAGAAGAGTTAGGTCAATTTTATGAGGATTTCTTAAACACTCCACAGCCGTTAAATAATTATCGGACCATTGATGAGTATTGGAAAGAAAACTCTTATGGTAAATGGGGGGTTGATCTAGATGCTTTTGGACCTTATCGTGTGGACGGGCGGGAGTTTCAATATGGTTTATCCTATGGAAACTCAATGCCACCAGGGTATCAGTCGCGAAATATACAGCGTGATGCATTAGATCTTGCTCAGGCAGACCTTGATGCATCAGGTGAAGAATATGATTTTATATTTATTCTTCACGCAGCCTACGATCAATCCGGTGTATGGCAGGAATTCGGAGAAATGATGTTCATGGACAGAGATGCTGTTACTGGCGAATTTGGTCCTCCTGCTGACCTGGAAATTTCGCAAAATTGGGCTTATACCCGTTATGTACCTTGGACTTCATGGTTTGCGGCAAAGTCCATCTGGTCCCATGCAAATATAAGGAACGGGATTTCCGTACAAGGGGAAAATGATGGAATGGGTACGTTCGCACATGAATTCGGGCACATCATGGAATTACTGGATAACTATAATAATCCTTATGGAGATCCAGTTTCACGCACTTATTCAGGTCCATGGGAGCTTATGAGTCGTGGAAGCTTTAATGGTCCGGGTGGTCCACATACGCGTTGGATGGTTATGCCAACACTTGGTGGCTCTGCACCTTCCCACCATATGCTGCGTAATAAGATCAAACAAGGCATTTTAGATGAAGATCAGTATCTAAACGTAGAGCGTGATGAGCTTGCTGAAACTGGTCCAATTTTTACAGACATTATTGCACGTGCTGTACCGATAGGAGAGGAATTTGGCCGGACTGGCATCCATGGCATCAATATCGAGATGGAGGACTTAACGCCACCGAACTCTCTGCGTGACGACTGGCGAGCAGATATGCAGCGTGGTGCTAAATGGTATGACAACTACACGATTGAAGTAGTTGATCGTGTTGGCTACGATTCCTTTACACCGGATTCAGGAGTATTGATGGCCAAAAC
The DNA here is from genome assembly GCF_014647195.1 of Oceanobacillus indicireducens. Classification (GTDB taxonomy): domain Bacteria; phylum Bacillota; class Bacilli; order Bacillales; family Amphibacillaceae; genus Oceanobacillus; species Oceanobacillus indicireducens. Next base: position 69,646 of record NZ_BMOS01000015.1, read on the forward strand.
TAAGAATGAAGAATCTGCACCAAACATCTGGGTAATCGATGCTAATGATGAAGATATTGAGCAAGTCGACTTCATTCGACCGGATGGTACAGAAGCTATGTATTCTCTCGGAGACTATCGTCAGTTAGCAGATGCTTTATTTAAGGCTGGAACAGGTGATGGGATAAACAGTGAGTACGTGGATGAGCATAACCGCCTGCATTTCTATATCTTAGATAAGAAGTATGATGAAGATGGCGTCATGTCCTATCGTGTCTCGGTACGTCATCTCGATGGAGCTGGCGACTTTGAACGCGGTGTGACTGCGGAAATTGGGGAAGCGGAGCGTGCTGTACCTGGTAAGATTGCAACTCACTACTTTAACGTGACAAATACTGGAGAAACAACCGATCTTTTCCGAATCCAAGCAGACACAGATGCTGGCTGGGATACGAAAATTGAACAAAATGTGATAGAAGTCGAAGCTGGTGAAACAATTCAATTTCCAGTATACGTCCAAGTGCCTGAGGGGGTTGAAATTCCATCAACACTTACGGTTACCGCGACTTCTGAAACAGATTCTGAGCAAACAGTAACTGATGTCGACTACTTACTAAGCGACATTAGTGCTGCAAGTATCAACAAATTATTTGATCTGTTTAATGAGAACGGTGATGTTGATGAATCTGCAGCCCGTACTTTAAAAATACATTTAACTTCACTTGAACAATTTGAAGATGAGGGGAAAAATGACAAAGTTGCAAAACATGCAGAAGGGTTCCTTGTTCTTCTGAATCAATTTGCAGATAATGGTTTGCTGTCAGAAAAAGCATATCAGGCGTTAATAGATTATACAGAATATCTTGTAAGATAGAGAGATACCAGTCGGGCTCGGGCATAACTGCTCATCGAGAAGCGTGATGTTATGTCCCAGCCTCATTTTTTCAAAGGGTTAGCAAATGAAGGTGAGTGAATAAGATGTTTCATATTTTTAAAAAGGATGTAAAATTGATAAACATTGTGTTAAAAGTCTTTATTATTATTTATCTATTATTTATCTGTGTTTATCATATTAACTTACCGACCTATGCTTATTTTTATCAAGAGCAGACAGTTGAAACAACATTTGCAGCTGAGATCACAGTCCAAGAGAAAAGAGATTCTGATGATGTAAATGATAATGAAGAAGCGGCTACAGATGAAATGGCAGAAACAGAGGAGGAGGCTATGGACAACGAAAATAAGGAAGAAATAGCGGCAGAAGAGGAGACATTGGAAAACGCAGTGAATGAGATACAAGAAGAGCTAGATGAGGACGGGGAAATTGAAGAAAAAGATGTTAATGGAATAAATGAAGAAGTAATTGATGATGACCCATCAAACTAAAGTCGGAAGCTTAAAAAGATTCGAATCTGCATACCTGAGGTGATGATGTTGAAGCAGAAAAAGTGGTATAAATACTTAAATTTTATGGTATCCATGTTATTAACTGCTGTGTTAATTTTAACGATGGTCTTAGTGGTAAATTCAAAGATGTCGGAAGGAAATTCAACAATTTTGGGCTATCAAATTAATTCCGTTTTATCAGGGTCGATGGAACCTGGAATAAAAACCGGATCGATCATATTTGTTAAAACTGGAGGCGATACGACTCGGTTTCAAGAAGGCGATATTGTCACTTTTCTTACGGAAGAAGAAGTGTTGGTAACCCACCGGATAGAGGAAGTCGGTAGTGAGGGTCAAACGTATATAACAAAAGGAGATGCCAATGATGGTGTCGATCGTGAGCCTGTCCTCGCTGAAAATATTATCGGAGAATATACAGGAGTCACCGTTCCTTATGCCGGTTATGTTGTTAGCTTTGCGAATACGAAAGAAGGTGCAGCACTTCTGTTAATTCTTCCTGGATTGTTATTGATGCTTTATGCGTTTATAACGATTTGGCAAACTGTACGGATGTTGGATAAAACAAGAAAAGAAACATTAACAGATCCAAAAGTAACAGACTAGGGGAGTAGTGCACTTACTATTGCCCTTCTTTATGTTGCATGCTCGTCCATAAACTTTTGTGTTTGATGACGATCCTTTTAACTGAGGGATTTTACTAATTGCTATTCTTTTATCAATTTTAGTATAGGTTCATCCCCTTATCCGGGAAGTAAACTCATGCATATAGATAGTAGTTTTTGTTCATTTAGTATGAATAATCCAAACAATTAGTCGACAAAGGAGTCAATAAATGTTAGATTATATACAAGATTCCAACAATATGGAAATACATCTTGATATATTTGAAAGGGGGATAGACTTTTAGTTGGGACAGAATTGAGTAAGAAAAACTACAGAACGGAAAATAATTGACATCTATGAGCCTTTACTAAACGAATGGGAGGTGAGTAGACTTTTTTGTTGTAAAAAGAGTTATCCGTTATTTGGCTGGTCGTCCCACGTGTCATTTTAAGTATTATGGTTAAATCTCACGGAGTCCTCTTCACTATTGAATGATGGCGCTTTCTCAACTGTTTCAAACGATCATTTCCAAGATTGGCAAGTTAGTATTTAAGACTAGATTAGGTGGATGGAGTTATATCTATCGGATTGGAGTTGAAGATATGAAAAAACTCATACCATTTTTTTTATTAGTTTTAATTCTTCCAATGATTCTCGGTGCTAATATAGCAGAGGAGTCAACTGTTGAACCCCCGATGATTGTAGTAGAAGAAGGTATGACTCAACCGGTTTTTTCCAAAGAAGAAGCTATTGTTGAGAGAGTGTTTATCGAAACAGAGGTTGATAGTGATGGGGACGGAGAAAATGATCGGATTAGGGCTGACGTTATTCGACCAAAGGAAACGGAAGAAGGATTAAAAGTTCCTGTTATTTATGAAATAAGTCCTTATCGTGCAGGTCTGAATCCAATTGATTTTCACAATGTAGATGTAGAGTTGACCCCGATTAATCCTAACCCTATTGGTGGTAAGCCTTACGCCGCAGATTTGCCGGGGTATTATGATGACTATTTCTTGCCAAGAGGATATGCTGTCATTCTTGCTGAAAGTATTGGTAGCGGTATGTCCAATGGTTGCCCAACATCAGGGGATATGCAGGAAGTGCTAGCGACTAGAGCGGTAATCGATTGGTTGAATGGACGTGCTTCAGCTTTTGATGCAGACGGCGAAGAAATAACTGCTGATTGGTCGACGGGGAAAGTCGGTATGACAGGAGTTTCCTACAATGGGACCTTACCGAATGGGGTAGCTACAACAGGGGTTGAAGGATTAGAAACGATTGTTCCAATTGGTGCTATTAGTAGTTGGTATGACTACTACCGTTCAAACGGTGCGGTTGTTGCTCCAGGAGGCTACCAAGGGGAGGATGCAGATTCACTTGCGAGAGCGGTCCTAACTCGTAACAATCCTGAGGTTTGCCTTGATCTGATGAATCAAATTGAGGAGGAACAAGACCGAATAACAGGAGATTATAACGAATTTTGGAATGAGCGAAATTATTTAAATGGAGTAGAAAATATTAAAGCAAGTGTGTTTGTTGTGCATGGACTAAATGATTGGAATGTAAAGACTAAACAATTTACCCAGTGGTGGGAAGAACTTGAAAAGCATGATGTGCCAAGAAAGCTATGGATTCATCAGCACGGACATTCAAGCCCGTATAGCTTTAGAAATGAGGAATGGCTGATAACCCTGAACAAATGGTTCGATTACTGGCTCTATGATATTGAAAATGGAATTATGGACGAGCCTATGGTTGATAAACAGAAGGAAGACCGCAGCTGGGTGACAGAAAACGCATGGCCGCATGAGGACGTCCGAGATACAGCATTGTATCTTACTTCTGGGAGTACGGAGTCGGGGAATTTAAGTCACCGTCCTGTTAGTGATACAAATACTTCTTATCAAGTAATTGATGATTCGTCCATTAGAGCACAAACATTGGTGCAAAATCCATTGGAGGACATGGAGAATAGGCAAGCATATGTTACGCCTGAACTAACGAACGCTTACCGCATTAGTGGTACCCCGGTTGTTTCGGTTAAGGCGAGCATAGATCGCCCTGTAGCAAATCTTACCGCCTTACTCGTTGATTATGGACCGGATGAGAGTAGCCGGATCATTACACGTGGCTGGATGGATCCGCAAAACTTACAATCGGATTCACAATCTGTAGCCATAACACCAGATAAGCCATATACATTTACTTGGAATATGCAGCCTACAGATTATGACGTGGCAGAAGGACACCGAATCGGTCTAGTTCTTATATCCAGTGACTACGAGTATACGATTCGTCCACAACCAGGAACAACTATATCGATATATCCAGAGCAAAGCTATTTATCATTGCCGCTCGTTGGTGATATTACGGAGGAGCCAACTAGTATAAAGCAAATAAAAGATCTTATTAACTATTATGAAGATGAAGGGTCAATCACTGATCCCACTGCAGTCCGTCAATTGCAAACACATTTGACAGCTGTCGAACTTTTTGAAGAAAAAGGTGAAACAAATAAGGCAAGTAAACATCTAGCTGGGTTTAAATTACTGTTGAACTACCATTCTGATCATATGACAAAAGAAGTTTTTGATATTTTGCAGCATGACGTTGATATATTGATAGATAAGAACTATTAGGTTGCTCTTTACTTTCTTGTTCAGCATCGCTATTACTCTTTGATAAGGTTCTATTAAAAATACAATTTGAGAGATGGGGATACTTAAGAACCCCCGTCGTCCGTGGAGGTTACTAATATGAAATTAGTAAAACGCTCATTTCTATTAATGTTAGTATTTCTAATTACATTTTCTCCTTTGGTATTTGCTGCACCGAACGGCCTGGATGCCTTTCCCGATCCGGTAGATATAGAGAGTTGGGAACTTCCTCGAGATATGACCTGGGATGATTTCAATCCTGTACCTGGCTTGAACTGGGATGAAGTAGATGTCGAACCGGAGAGGGAATTGAAAGGGGCTTTAGTTTTAGTAGAGTTTTCTGACCTGGAATTTGTCGTAACAAAGCCCGAGGGTACAGATCCGGCTGGAAATCCACAGATTGGTAACGTTCCAAGAGAAGAGCTGCCGCAGTTTTGGCTGGACTATCTGAACACACCACAGTCATTAAATAATTACCGTACGATTAGCGATTTTTGGATGGAAAATTCAAACGGAAAGTGGCAGGTAGATCTTGATGCTTATGGCCCCTATATGATGGATGGAAAAGAGTTCCAATACGGTTTGAATGAATTCAACCAGCAAGAATTTATACCTCCAGGATATTCGCCGATGACTTTAAGATCAGAGGCAGTCAATAAAGCTCAGGCAGATTTAGATGCATCAGGAATCGACTATGACTTTATATTTATTTTGCATTCTGGATATGCCGAGACGGGAGTTTGGCAGGAATTTGGTGAAATGATGTTTAATAGTCCAGAAGAAATTCCTGATGAATTCGGTCCACCAGCAAATCTTGGTGAGGATTTACCGAACTGGGTAAATACACGCTACGTGCCTTGGACTTCTTGGTTTGCAGCTAAATCTGTTTGGTCCAGTGCAAGCAGAAATGTTTCCATTCAAGGATCCAGTAATGGTATGGCAACCTATGCCCATGAATTTGGTCATCTGATGGGATTAGCTGATAACTATAATAACCCCTATGGAAATCCAGTATCCCGTACTTATGCTGGTTCTTGGGAACTGATGAGCAGCGGAAGTTTTAATGGTCCGGGAGGCTCGCATACACGATGGATGATACCGGCTATCCAAGGTGGATCAACACCACCACATCATATGCTGCGTAACAAAATTAAACAAGGCTTTCTATCTGAGAATCAGTACTTGAACATTGATCGCGACGAGCTAGCGGAGACGGGACCAATTTTTGCAGATATTCTTGCGAGAGCTGTTCCATCTGGTGAAGGTTTTAAACGGGATGATCTGAAGGGGATCAACATCGAATTGGAAGATTTAACACCCCCTAATTCTTTAGAAGATGACTGGAGAGCGGATATGCAACGTGGAGCTAAGTGGTATGACAACTACACGATTGAAGTTGTTGATCAAGTGGGCTATGACTCCTTTACGCATGATTCAGGAGTATTGATTGCAAAAACGAAAAATACCGAATCAGCGCCTAATATTTGGGTAGTAGATGCAAAGCCTGAGGATATAACAATTGAGGATTTTGTACGGCCTGACGGTACTACCGCCATGATTTCGAAGGGTGGTCTAGAGCAGCTTGCAGATGCACTTTTCAAAGCTGGGACGGATGAAGATATCGTAAGCGAGTATATCGATGAGCATAATCGTTTGCATTTCTACATCCTAGATAAGAAATATGACGATGTCGGAGCGCTTTCATACCGGGTATCTGTCCGTCATTTAGACAGTGCTGGAGAATTTGAACGTAGTGTTGAAGCTGCTGCAGTCTCTGCAGAACGAGCAATACCAGGCAAAGTTGCAAAACATACCTTTAGCGTAACAAATACTGGTGAAGAAACAGACTTAGTCCGAATCCAAGCAGAAACAGATGCGGGATGGGAGACAATGATGCTTCATCATGTGATTGAAGTTGAAGCTGGTGAAACAGTGGAGGTTCCAGTTTACGTGAAAGTCCCTGAAAGTGAACAGCAACCAGCACAGCTAACGTTCACAGCAACATCCGAAACAGATGCTGAACAAGCATCATCTGATGTTGATGTGTTGTTAAGCGAAGTAAATGGGACAAGCCTGAAAGCTTTAGTCCAATTATTTGCAGATAGTGGGGATGTTGATGAAGCTGCAGTTCGACCACTAACGACGCATTTAACAGCAATAGAGCAGTTTGAGAAACAAAATGATGCCGACAAGCTAGTTAAACATTTAGAAGGGTTCATCCTTTTAATTGACCAATACTCAAACAATGGATCGTTAGCTGAAAAAGCGGCTGATGCACTATACGATTATACAGATTTTTTGCTGAATCAGTAGGCTGATAGATTAATACCTGTCATTAATTATTGGTTCGCCATGTTCTATTTTAAGTAAATCGTTTTTCGGGAATATGGCGAGTCATATTACTTTTTAGAAAAATCCTACTTACGGAAGCAGAGGTGAGTAAAGATGCCATAAACAGGTTCTATCTATAGAGATAGACTCAGGCGAATGGTAATAAAGAATAGGAAAGAAAGGGTGTCAAAATGGCATTAAAGAATCAAATCTCACAAAAGGCCTTTTTTGTCTTGCTCTTAACCGCCGTATTGATATTGGTTTTTGGGAATATCACAGAGGCAAATTCTACTGTAGATGAAGAGGGGGAATTGGAAGTAGGGGATGTCAATGTTGTCCCATTACAAATAACGGGACCAGCTGAAGATCGATTAAATCTCATTATCTTTGGAGATGGATATACAGCTGAAGAAATGGACAAGTACCGGGAACATGTCGACAGAAACCAAAATGTCCAGTGGAGTGTTGAGCCGTTCCGCAGTTATCGAAATTATTTCAACGTTTATATGGTTGAAACGCCATCTAAAGATTCTGGAATTAGTTGTGATCCAGAGGATGGGAATGAGCGCAGAGATACTGTATTCAATTTGCAATATGCAAATCAGTGTCCGGCAGATGATCTTGCACGAGGGGTAACTTTTGGAAGTGGTGGAGCCCAAGCTAGAAATGAAATTATGCAGGACTATGTTGCACCATTACTTGAAATCCCTGCGAATAGTCAGAATGTGCAAACTCTAACGCTTGGCAACACCGACACGTATGGCGGGATTGGCGGTACTCATGCAACAACAACTGGTGGTAGCCCACAAGGTCCCCTTGTTTCATTGCATGAATTAGGACATTCGTTAGGGGACATTGCCGATGAGTACCCTTACTATGACCGTGGTGTTCCGGGAGAAGCGCATCCTGATCAAGAACCAAATTCTTTTCATCATACACGCATGACATCTGAAGAAATGATGGAGAATCAAGCTAAGTGGTGGCGGTGGCTTGGTGAAGAAAGTGAAGCTGGTGGAATTATAAGAGCGGCTGATCCAGATGGATACGAAAGTGGCCAGTATTATAATTCAAATGTATGGCGTCCTAGTCAACATTCTATGATGAGACATACTGGATTTTATTTTGATCAAATAGCAAGAGAGCAAATGACACAACGCATTACAGGAATGCGTAATACAGGACAGATGCCATTAACATCGACACCCCAAGGGGAAATCGGTGCAGACGAAGTACTTGCTGTTAATACGATTTATCCAAGATTTCATTTAATAGAGGTTACATGGGAAATCAATGGTGAAGTCGTTTCTGATACAAATGATTCCCGTCATCTAGAACTAAGCAAGTTAGATGTACAAGTAGGTGATACCGTCAAGGCAATCGTTCAAGATAAGACAGAATTTGTCAGGCATCCTAACTATTTAGATGGACCTCGAATGACGCAAATACGTGAATGGACGATTGGTGAACCACAAGAACTGACTGAAGTGGATATCGCATTTACCAATCATTCTGCAACAGCCTATGCTCTTGCATTTAATGAAATCGCATTTGTTGAAACACCTAATCCAACCGATCGTATATTGAACGTAACTTGGCAACTAAATGGCAATGTTATAGAAGATGCTGAAAATAGCCGTTTCCTTGACCTAAGCAAAATTAGTTTACCAGCAGGGGCTTCTGAATTAAGTGCAACTGTTACAGATCCAAATAATCCTGATTCAGCCCTTGAAACGGTTTCTTGGACAGTCGACAATGGTCTACCAACAGCCCCTAAGGAGTTGTCGGAAGCGGTAGCTACATTATCAGGTGGAATAGAGCATTATGTTTATTTCAATGAGTTTGAAATGAAACTTAATCCTGAAGATGACCAGCCGGGATATGTTGTTGGCGAGCTTCGTTTAAATAAGGATGGTTGGTATAACTATTACGGATTCCCCGATCAACCAGAAGGAACACCGTTTAAGTTCTCTCATTCCGGAACAGATGTTAAAGAATTAACGTACGGAAACCTTGGAACTGGGGGACTTTCAATTGTAACCTTTGAAAGAACATTTACTGAAGAGGATCGGGGCGGTAAATTTATTCCTGGCTTCAATACCCACCTTATCGAACATCGGGCAATTGATGCTACTGGGAATATTGGAAACGCAGAAGAGTTTAAAGCTACTGTCATACCAGGAGAAAAACTAACATGTTCGCATTCTGTAACAGAAGATTACGAGGGAGATCTAGTCGTTACGGAAGGACAAATATGTCTGGAAAATATAGAAGTATTTGGGGATGTCATCATTGAAAATGGAGCTTCGATACTAATTTCCAATAGTACAATTAATGGGGATATTAAATCAGAAAAAGCCGAATCCATCCAGTTAATTGAATCAGTAGTCAATGGACAATCGTATATCTTTGAAACTACGAAAGATACGACATTAGTAGCGAACACTTTCAATGGTTGGTTAATACTCAATAAGAACAATCAATTATCTGCTAATGAGCAGTACGGTGACTATGGACCAGTGTTAGTAGGCAATTCAATCAATGGTGTACTAGGGTGTTATGGCAATAGCTCTAGTATCACAGATTTCGGTGCTCCGAACAGCCTGTCACTCTTTAATATTGGCGATTGTTCCGATGCTGATATAAGCGGCGCAACAATCAAGCAATATGTGGAACAATTTGATGAGCTTGGAACCTTTGAAACAGAAGTTACAAAACGGTCCTTAATTTCCCACTTGACGTCTATAGAAACATTTGAACAAAGTGGTGCTTATGACAAAGCGCTTAAACACCTTGAAGGATTTGAAATACTTCTTAATCAATTGTATAAGCAAGGACTTGTTGTAGAAAAAGCTTACGTTGTATTGATTAACGAAGCTCAACAATTATATGAAGAATTGGAAAAATAAATAGATATTTCCATGTGCAGATATACAGGAGAATAACTTTGGTTCAAGTGAGGCTGACGAGGAAATTTTATACTCTATGAATATATACAACTTATAATCTATGAAAATTGGTAAATATGGAGGGATCTTCTTGTTTAGAACAAAGAATGCATTAAAGAAACTATTGTTATCTGTTAGTTTTGTAGCTTTAGTTGCAACACCGGTTTTACATGTTGACGGTTTAGAGCAAACCGTTTCTGCCAATGCGGACGTTGTAATGGAAGGTGGGGTTACGCAGCCTGTCTATTCTTATACAGATGCGATTAAAGAAACTATTTTTGTTGAATCAACACTGGATAGTGATCGGAACGGTGAACCAGATCGGATTGCCATTGATATTATGCGTCCAAGGGAAACGGAAGAAGGGATTAAAGTACCAACAATTATGGATGCAAGTCCTTATTACGAAAGCATGGGACGAGGAAATGAAAGCCAAATTAAAGACCCGGATGGTATTGGGGAAAATACAATGTTTCCACTTTATTATGACAACTACTTTGTTCCAAGGGGCTATGCGGTCGTATTAGTTGATATGGTTGGAACTAATAATTCCCATGGATGTCCGACGACAGGTGGGTATGAAGAAACCGAAAGTATTAAAGTTGCCATCGATTGGTTAAATGGTAAAGGAAAAGCGTGGGATAAAGATGGCAATGAAGTTACAGCTGACTGGTCGACCGGAAAAGTAGGTATGATTGGTAAGTCATACGATGGAACTTTGGCAAATGCAGCAGCTGCCCAAGGAATTGAAGGGTTGGAAACTATTGTACCGATTGGTGCGATTAGCAGTTGGTATGACTATTACCGTTATGGCGGAATTCCTTTTTACCGTAATGGTCCGGGTGGTTTAGCTGGACGCGTAACAAACAGCGAGCGTGTCGCCGATTGTGCGCCAATTCGTGAAGAGATGAGAATTGCCTCCGATGATGATACTGGTGATTATAATGATTTTTGGGATGAAAGAAATTATGTAAAAGATGCAGATAAGGTAAATGCTAGTGTTTTCGTTGTACATGGAATCAATGACTATAATGTGAAAGCAAATCATTTCTCCAATTGGTGGTTAGCTTTAGCAGAAAATGATGTGCAAAGAAAACTTTGGATTACCCAGACAGGTCATGTTGATCCATTTGATTTTAGAAGAGCTGAGTGGGTAGAAACATTGCATCGTTGGTTTGATTATTGGCTGCTTGATATTGATAACGGAATTATGGATGAGCCGATGGTAGAAATTGAAAGAGGAGATGGTAACTGGGAGGATGAAGAAACATGGCCTGCTGCTAATACAGAAAATGTAGACATCAGATTAGCACCTGCAACAGAGGACCTGCCAGGAACGTTACAAACAGCACCTGTAATCAAAGAAGAAACACAAACATTTGTAGATAATCCATCGCAGACAGAACAGCAAGCGGTCGAAGATGAGTTCACTGAAAAAGAAAATCGTTTAATTTTCTTAACCCCAGAACTTACAGAGGATGTTCGGATGAGCGGTATACCGGAAATTAATTTACAGACAATGGTTGATAAAGAAGATACGAACCTGTCAGTCCGAATTGTTGATTATGGCACCGACGAAAGAATCCATCATCGTTCAAGAGAAGAGGGGATTCAAACACTTGACGATGTTGTAACGTGTTGGGGAGAAAGCTCACCACAAGACAGTGCGTGCTATAAAGAGACAGAATTGGTGACACATGAAGCACCATATGAGATTGTGACACATGGTTGGCTTGATGCACAAAACTATGAGTCTCTTGAGCATTCCGAACCGTTAGAGCCAGGAAGAAGTTATCGATTCACTTGGGAAACTCTACCAGAAGATTATGTATTCAAAGAGGGACACCGGATTGGAATAATTGTAACCGGAAGTGATCGTAATTATATTATGACAGACAGTAACCGTGCAACGATTGAGATCGCTTTAGGAGAAAGTTTTATCCAACTACCGGTAGTAGGCGGTAAGGAGACGTTTAATCAAGCGATTGGATCGGATGGTGGTACTTCTCCAAGTCATACAGCAGATTTAATAGACGTACTTGATTATTTCATTAATCAAGGTGAGATTAATAATGAAACAGCTGCTCATGCATTGGAAACGCACATCGCATCCATCCAGCACTTTGAAGAAAACAATCAATTGGACAAGGCTGTTAAACATCTTACAAGTTTAAAACAACTACTAGAATTCCAAAAAGTTGGTCAGGTGATTTCATCGGAAGCCTATGATACTTTATGGGCTGATACGGAATACCTTATTAAACAGTTTACAGAGAACTAGTAAGCATATGAGAGGTTCTTCCTCTCATATGTACATATCTTCGAAAAATATAACCTTCAATGATTGGAGCGGCTAACGAATGAAGAAATACTTTTTTGGACTAATCTTATGTATAGCTATGTTAACAGCATGCCAACAGGAAGAGACTCAAGGAGTTGTTATTGAAACGTCCTACGGGGATATAACCGAAGAGGTACTTAATGAGGCTTTACAAGAACGATACGGCAAACAAGTCTTGGAAGAATTAGTAATGATACAGGTATTGGGAGAGAAATATGATGTTAGTGAAGAGCAAGTCACTGATGAATTAGAAAAGTTAAAAGAGAATTATGGTATTCAATTTGATCAAATGATCCAGCAACAGGGATTTGCCGATGAAGAAGCATTTAAGGATGTTATATACTTAGGCTTACTTCAAGAGGAGGCTGCATTGGATGAAGTTGTTATAACGGATGAGCAACTGGAAGAGGCTTATGAACAAAAGACGAAGGAAATTAGTGCGCAGCATATTTTAGTACAGAATAAAGATATTGCAGAAGAAGTGTTAGAACAAATTGAACAAGGAGCAGATTTTGCTGAACTAGCGAAAGAATACTCTGAAGATGCAATGACTGCAGAAGAAGGTGGAGAACTGGGATATTTTTCTGCCGGAACCATGGTGCCTCCATTTGAAAATGTTGCATTTTCTCTTGAAAAAGGTGACATAAGCGACCCGGTCCAAACGACTTATGGGTATCATATTATAAAGGTGAATGATATTCAAAAAAAAGATCAGGAAATTGGTACATTTGATGAGGTAAAAGAAGAATTACGCGACGAAATTTTGAAAAACAGTATCAGTACGGTTGAGACTCAAGTAAAAATAGAGCAGATGATTCAAGATTCTATAGTAGACATTAAAAACGAATCCTATGAAGGTCTATTTGATAGTTTCCAAGAAGTTACAGGGGCAAGTAGATAGACGTTTAAATTAATATGGATTATAAAACTCTCACTTAAAGCATTGTGAGGGTTTTTATAATCCTGCTATAAAATGATGTAAGTCTGCTGATAAAAAGAAATTGGGGTTTATCACGTATCAACGGTCTGTAATTCCCCCACCTCTAAACAAGAGGAAAAACCAATATGTGAAGGTGGGGGATATACAGTCCGTAAATACCTGATTCTGATCAACTAACATTCAGTGGGGAGGTAAGGAATTCCCCACTGAATGAAGTT
>NZ_BMOS01000015.1:83333-84717 GCF_014647195.1 Oceanobacillus indicireducens
AGAATGCTATTTACGGACAAAATAACTCCTCATCCATTAAGATGCAAAAGCCAAATAGTACGTTTTACATAGGAAATGATAGAAATTTCTAAAAATAGTAAATAAGTTGGGTTGACCCGTCAACCCAATGAAAATTCAATTATATTGAATGGTCAATAGAATGCAAAATGCCTTCAACGACAGTTTCTGAATGAAATATATTTATTATGTCGTTGAAAGTGAAAAGAAGAGAGGTGTCGATATTATGGTGCATCATTAACTGATATTCTCATGATACTCATAAATTATTATTAGAGCTGGATTAATTTCATAATTGGATTTTGAACCAAACAATGCTGTTTGAAACGAATATGATATGGAGGTTAAGATGCTAAACAATACGAATAAACTTAGAGAGCCAAAAAGTATAATAGGAATGTTTATGATAAGTTTATTGTTACTAGTAATTATTACTACTTTAACACTGGCTAGCGGCACTATAAATGCAGCTGAAGAGGAAGGATCTATTGGTACAGTAGAAGACATTACACAAGATGGTGGCGATGTATATGTTAACTTATCAACAGGCGAAGGAATAAAGTTAACCTTTTTAAAGGAAAATCTTTTTCGGCTTCATTTAGATCCAGAAAAGGAGTATCCAGATTATCCTGAACCTAACAAGTCGGATCATGTTACTAGAATTATCGATAAAAATGAAAGCGAATACAATGAGGAGTATGGTTCTATAGATGTAGATATTGATGAGGATTCTGAATTTCATAGGATATCTACTGATGCAATAGAATTAAGGATTGAAAAGGGAACTTCGAAAATGAGTTTATATGATAAAAATCAATCCAAGGTTCTTTGGGAAGAGGCAGCCCCATTAAAATATGAGAACAACAACACAGTACAAACACTATCTACAAATGAAAATGAATATTTTTATGGCGGTGGACAACAAAATGGTTATTAGTCACATAAAAATGAGTCGATAAATATTTCTGTAGGTGGTGGTTGGGATGCAGGTGCAGCTTCGAGCCCTGTACCATTCTATATAAGTACTGATGGATATGGGGTTATGCGTAATACCTTCAAACCGGGCTCCTATGACTTTTCCGAAACTGCAACATTTAGGCATTCAGAAGAAAGATTTGATGCCTACTATTTTGTTGGAGAATCAATACCTAGCATCATTGATGAGTATACAGAATTAACCGGTAAGCCAGCCCTCATGCCAGAATATGCTTTTTACCTGGGCCATTTAGATTGTTTTAATGGCAAGCATAATGGACATGGGGATAACAGGACGCTTATGGAAGATGGGCTTAACACCTTGAATAGCTATATTGAGAAATATAGAGTTGCCAATAGAAGAAGCAGCAAACATTGCTTTCCATTTAAT
>NZ_BMOS01000016.1:0-48735 GCF_014647195.1 Oceanobacillus indicireducens
TTTTGGCTATAAAGTTCTTTATAAAGACAACAGTTTAGACCGCAAACAGTATACAGGGAGTGACTCCCCATACAGGGAGTGACGTAAAACGTGGAGCCTGTTCCTTTATGCATTATCTTATACAGGGAGTGACTCCCCATACAGGGAGTGACTGTGGTGGCAGTACCTAAAAGAGGACAAATCACGAATACAGGGAGTGACTCCCCATACAGGGAGTGACTGCGAGATATTGACAAAAACATCTCTAACTTACTATATGTTGTATCGTATCATCTTCACTATCTATAAAACAAGTTAAAAACAGAAAATATCCATTGTTAATAGAAAGTATTATGTGCGAATCTTCCAGAGAAATCATGGGCACTTCAGGTTCGCACGTTTAATTAACGTTTTCCAATAATTTCAAAGCCTATTACTACCTGAACATTGTTTTAACTTGTAGAACCTATTATTGGATGTGAAGACTGACATAAAAACTGAGGTTTTGATGTAGGTTATGAGATGGATAAAAACTGGAAAAGTCTTACTGCGAGGTTTCTCTATGTTTAAATAAGTCTTTCGTTTCTTTTGAAGAAAAAAATTCCTAATACTAACTTTTTAATTGTATCAATAATAACATAAAAGTTCGGAAATCTACCATGCTAGAATAACATTTCTACGGTTAAGGCGAACTTTATAGGGAATATACATTTACTTTTTACATTATAATTAAAAGTACTGAAGATTTATTCGGTATTTAAGAATTTTTCAAGGTGTTCGTGTTATACTTAGAGTAAGGAGATGATGTAAATGACAAATTTTCATGAACAATCATCATTAGATCGTCATGTAAAGCAAACATTGGAGAATATTAATACCTTTATTGACGGTGAAGGTTTAAAAAGAAAGCGACTTGCAAAGAGGCTGGGGATGTCTGAATCAAATTTCTCTGATTATTTAAATGGGAAACGATCCAATATTCTTGACTTTTCTGTGAAATTAGCCGAAGTTTTAGGACTTGAAAAAAATTATTTTATGAATCCTAGATTCGATTATCAACCAGTGGAATCAGATACCAGATCAACTGTATTCTCATCAGGTGCCTTATCAAAGGAAGGCGAAGAAGGATTACACCAACTACTCCGTGTTTGTGAAATGATTGAAACGTATAACATGGAGGATAGGCCAAATGCCTGAACTTACATTTAGTGATTTATCAAAAGTTTTGGAAGAAAATAGAGAAATTGGTTCAGAAATTCGTATGACGGTAAATTATTATTTACAAAACTATCATCCAAAAGGTTGGAACCTGATAGATGGAGCTAAAAAATATATAGATCAGAATCATTATTTAATTGAAGCACCTATACAGGATTTGGCTTTTGGTGGGTTTATAAGAACAACAAATACGGAAAGAATGATTTGTTACATTAATACTGCCCAACCAAGAATGTATCAAAACTTCGTGGTGTTTCACGAGTTGTATCATCTAATTAATCGCTTTAAGAAAATAGAAAAAATGCATCTTGTCCAAGCTGAGATGGACAATAGAAATGAAGAAAGAAAAGCAGATTACTTTGCTTCCTTGTTATTGCTTGATGAACATGCGTTACGTTCTTTCTTTACTGGACCCGAAAATAAGCGGGAAACTCTTTTTACAAAAATTCTACTCAGTATGCATGCATTCAAAGCACCTTATAAGGCAATTCTTATAAGGCTGTATGAGCTTTCCCTAATTTCAATCGAGGATTTAGAGGAACTTTTTGATAAAAAGATAGACTTTGTAGAAGCATTTCGGAAACTTGGACTTGATACCTCTATTCTTGAATCGAGTGGTGTGGTTAACTTTAGAAGCTTAGAAAACTTGATGGATTATCATACTCTCCCAGAAGTAGCTCAAACATCTAATAGGGAAATACTGGAAGAGGTACAGCGCTTCTTTTCAGGCATTGGAAAGGGGAAGCGGCTAGAATGAGTGAAACGTTAGATGAATATATACAAACAAAAACTTCCTTTATTACGGACATAGAAGAAGTCGTAGATATTCTCTATGATATGGGAAGTGTATTTTTATATGATACATCTGCCATATCTTCTCATGAACTCGTGTTTCAGCAAATTAATGATCTTACATTTCATAAATACACGCAAGGCTTCCCTATACTGTTGACAGACACCATTGCAAAAGAAATGAGACTTGTTGAAGACGTGGAACATCGATATCTGACTTACCTGTCACATTTTGATAAAGTTCTCTATATAAAGGAAGAAAACTTAATTGACTTACTAAAAACAGACTATGAATTAGGTTCTGCAAGAAGTAAATTCTTGATTGCTAGTGAAAGAGCCTTTAGGAGTATTCAACGACTAAAGGAACAAGTTAAGGCTGCGAAACAACGATTTTCGCAATCGGAAAAAATTATATACCAAGCATTTGATTCCTTTTTCCAAGAGTCTACAAATGCTAATAGAGGGGAGCTATCCTTGCTATGGGTTGCCGCTATAATTGAGCAATTACCAGGAAAGACAACTGTATCATTTGTTGGAATGGATCATGATTTGTATGACTTTGTTGAAAGAAGCTATTTTTCTACAACAAATTTTAGTCCTTTTTCAAATGATATCGTCTTGTTAAGCAATGACACACTCCTCCAGAGCTGTTACAGAATTAATGTCGATAAAGAAGCTTTGGCTAAGTTGATTCCTATCTTCAGAAAACCAGATAGAAAAACACGATATTTTAGAAAGATAAACAAGGTATTGAACTTAAATCAACAAAAAGAGAAAATGGATAACAGGGAATTTGAACAGCTAGTTATAAATGATGAAATTGAAATTCTGTATTAGAAGATACTGGGAGAGCGTCTCACCGCTTTGAAATGAGGTTTCAAAAATACAAGAAATTGAATATAAGGTGGAACAATGATAGGGTTGAAAGATCAAGATCTAAATTTGGTATTTTATTTTGGGATTATCGAGATTTGATAAGTTACCAGGAAGATGAGGATATTAAGAATTGAATTATTGTAGTTCGATATAGTTCAACTTAAAATCCCTTCACTGTAAACATTCTGTTTATCACAGAGGCTTGCACCCTACGCGAGTTAAGCTATTGTGTACAGAGTGGCTACCGAATGTTACTACCAGCTGTAGCTTGTTTTTCATGGTTCCTATTTTCACAATGGCATGGCGTGTAGCAGGAGAAGGTGCGGCAACGGGCAATTCTTCAATAATAAGTAGATTCGTCTTGACTTTGATGCGTGTGGCAAATTTTATTCCCTTTTCAGAATAGGCATCATACGTTTTAAAGTTGAAGTAACCACGGTCGTCATGAGAAACATCTTTATCATGTTTGATTAATGCATCCAGTTGTGTCTCGTCTGCAGACCGGGCGGGAGTTGGAATCACTTTATTGAGAGAGACATTTCCGTCGCATAACTAAATAGAAGCATGGATTCAATCCCCGACTTCCTTTCTCGAACCCGCTAAACACATGGAAATCTTCGGAGAATCAGTCAAATGAAGCGACTTATCTAAACCCGCAACATCAATCATTTTTGGATTACTTTCGAATCTAATGGATGAATGTATTCCTTAAATACCGTTTTTTAAGGTATGGTTATCCATGGATGAACTCCTTATGATTAGGGATTTGGACTGGACTACCATACCCTATTTATAAGGTTTTTATTGATTTACGAAGTTAAAATTCCCATTATTTTTAATGTTGGGATAAACGGTTGTTAGTTGGACGGTGGTGATTACGATGTAGAAATGGGGCAAATTTTCATTTCGAGTCTTTTTTTCCATCAATTCTTGAGTATCATCAAAGTTAAGTTGGGAATGGTGCTCGATAACATGCTCATCTCCTAAGATTGAATGATACGTTTTGCTTGTTTGTTCTGTAAGGTTTGTTAATGGAAGTGTGTAAAAATAATGCGTTGCTTTTGAAATTCTTTTTTACGTTCCTATACCTTACCCAAAGCAGCAGAATTTTTACCAAAACTGCAACAACATATAAAAATACTAACCGAGAATTCTCTTTTAACCTCGCCCAATCTTATGCGGGGAACAGTTTTTGAAGCTTCAACAACACAGGCAGCTTTTAAAAAGGAAAACTTCTTTACCCTCCATGCGCCAACAGGAAGTGGAAAAACAATTGCAGCCTTAGAGAATAATGACCCTTCCAATAGTGTGTTGAACGACGCTGCCACGCTATTTGTGAGGGGAGTTGATATAAATGATGAAGGGTTTGCTTTTTTTACCTTGCTCATGCATAATGGCAGAAATTTTTCTCAAGGCAAATGGATCAAAGGTTTCAGTGAATTGATGAACTAAACATTCAACAGTGGCTCTGCGGTCTTTTAAATTCTGTGGTTTTTGGAGCTGTTTGGGGAATTATGGGCAATATACATATTGAAATTATTTTTCTTTATTTTATTATATAAAGAGGTAACTAATTAGTTTTTCAAAGATTAGGCTAGCCGTCAATGGAGAAAAAGAAAAAAGTGCCCGATTTTGGGCACTCTTTCAAAAGGTGGTTATAAAATAAGATAAAATTTCAATCCACGCACTCATACAGGGTGCGACAGTCTGATAGTTAACTCCTTTAGTTACGGAGAGGCATTTCAGTCCTTTTTCATTATAAAGAGAGTAAATAAATCCATCAACCCACGCTCTCAATTTAGCCAATGAACGCGAGATATTGACAAATCTATCTCTAACACTATATATACTATCGTATCATCTTCACTATCAATAAAACAAGTTAAAAATCAGAAAGTATGCATTATAGGAAAGATCGCGGAAGTGCGATTACAAATGGCCGTCTGGATATTTCTATAGAAGGCTTGGGTGATGCTTTGGAATTGGGGGTGCGGGATCTGAAGGCTAAGGCTTGGATGTAGTATCGGCTAGAATCGTCTGCCCCAAAAATGTATTCTCAAAGGTGCGTTATAATGAATTTTAGTGCATAAGGTTTTTCACAGGTGGCGGCTCACTCCTTCATTTTTATGGGAAGGAGGTGAGTGATGTGACATTATTTCAAAGCCTAATTCTTTGCATATCCTTTGCATCATTAGTTGTCGCTATATTGTCTTTTCACCAAAAAAAATAACCACCCATAGCCTAGCAAGCAATTAGTGTGGTTATTTTTCGTGCTAATATGTGAGTTGTCCCCTTGAAGGGCTATTGCACTAAACCGTTTGGCGTTGTCGCGTCAAACGGTTTTTATTATTTTATGACTTTCTATACATATTATATCCCATTTTTGCATAAAAGAAAACCAATGTAGAAAATGGTAGGCATGAATCCTATTGGCCACAGTGTTTTTTTTACCGATATAATCAGTTGTTAGTCTATAAATATAACTTAACAGCTGATTTAGTGATTATGTAACTGTTTGAATAGTCATTCGAAGGAAAGGGAATGTAGTGAGTGTCCTTGGCTTCACCTTACAGCGCGGGAGTTTTCCTTCTCCTATTTACGTTGATTTTTTATTATTCTTTTCATTTGTACATTAACTTTATCTTCAATGATTACGGTATATTTTTAAACACATATTATCCATATATCAAGTATCTAACAACATTAAGTTTTTGATTTTTCGACGAAAGATGTTTACAATTTTGAAGGCATTATATATAATACTGATTAATGGAATATTAAAGGTATTATTCCTTAAATAAAAAAAGAAAGCGAAAGGGGTTTTTGGGGGGTGAAACATTAAATTAATAAATGATTGAGTGAAATAGGTGAAGGGATTCTGAGTGTGTAAAGACATTTCTCTGGGAAAATTCAGTCTAAACTTTCAGGAAGATAAAAAGCGCCTTTTTAAAAGGGTTGCTATGGGTGCGCTTTCATAACGGAGAGAAGATAAATAACACTCTGTATTTAAAATGGAAATGGTTATACAGTTTTTCAACTATATTGAATGATACATATGTGCAACGTAGAGACAAAACTATTGCAGTCTATCTCGTGAATTCTAATTATTTGTAATAGTCAATATACATGGGTTTTGAATTGTTAGCTACTCGTTAAATGAAAAAAGTGGTAAGGAATTAATTACTTGCCGTCTTAAATAAATTCCATTTATTCGGATGAAACGAATTGATAGATTTAATTCGGAAGTAAAATTAGATGAATGTTCAGAAAACAACGTGAAATATGTAATTTTATACCATTTGGACCTTTTTATATTTAATTAATAGACGGTTTGATAGCGCTTTATATATCTAATAATGAATGTAGTATGGAAGGAGAAAGTATAAATGAAGGCATTTATCGAGGATTATTTAAAAGAAAATAATGCGTATTTTGAAAGTGTTTCTGAATATATCTTTAACCATCCAGAAACAAGATTTGAAGAATATAAATCTGCTGCGTTTCTTGCAGAAGCATGTGAAAATCAAGGATTTACCGTAGAGCATAATGTGGCAAATATCGATACTGCCTTTGTTGCTACTTATGGGTCTGGTAAACCAGTAATTGGATTTTTAGGTGAATTTGATGCATTATCCGGACTCGGACAAAAACCAAATGAAGTCTCGTATCAGCCTACAGAAAATGATAATGGCCATGGTTGTGGTCATAATTTACTTGGAGCAGGTTCTTTTGCTGCTGCGTGTGCGGTGAAAAAGTATTTAGAAAAGAACGATTTACCAGGAACAGTGAAATTCTATGGTTGCCCTGGAGAGGAAGGCGGATCTGGTAAAACCTTTATGGTCCGAGAAGGTGTGTTTGAAGGTCTTGATATTGCGCTTACATGGCACCCGTCTCCTTCTAATTCTATTATGAGTTTATCGAGTTTAGCTAATTATCAAGTATATTTCCGTTTTAAGGGAACGGCATCTCATGCTGCTAACTCTCCACATTTAGGACGGAGTGCATTAGATGCGGTCGAGCTAATGAACATGGGTGTCAACTACTTAAGGGAGCATGTAATTGAAGATGCAAGAATTCATTATGCTGTTACGAATACAGGCGGGACCTCCCCAAATGTGGTACAAGCAAACGCAGAGGTTCTTTACCTGATTCGTGCGCCAAAGCTTGATGAGGTGGATAGTATCTATAAACGGATTTGTAAGATTGCTGAGGGTGCTGCGCTAATGACCGAGACAGACGTATCGATCGACTTTGATAAAGCATGCTCTAATTATGTACCGAATCGTGAATTGGAAGAGGTTTTACATGAAAAGTTTGTAGAAACAGGGGTAGAACCTTACACGGAAGAAGAAAAATCATTTGCTGAAAATATATGGAATACGCTTACAGATGGTGAAAAGAGTAGTTTTGTCAATGTGATGAAGGGCTTTGGTTATGTTGGTGACGAGAAAGAATTTGAAGGAAAATATCTTTCTGATTCTATTTCTCCTTATCAAGCATCTGAACAAGTGTTGAAAGGCTCTACAGATGTAGGCGATGTCAGTTGGGTTGTGCCCACTGCGCAATTAACTTCAGCTACTTCTGTACTAGGGACGACCTTACATTCCTGGCAGATGACGAGTCAAGGATTAACGACTATAGCCCATAAAGGTATGTTTCGTGCGGCACAGAGCATGGCTCTAACGGGTTTAGAAATGGTTACGAACCCACAAAGATTAGAAAGAGTCCAGCAAGAATTTCAAGCATTTAGGAAGAAGAATAACTATTTTAATCCAATTCCGCAACATATTAAACCATCAAAGTTTAAGAAAGATTAAAGAAAATTAAAAAGCGGGTGATGACATGAAGAAAGAGAAGAAAGGCTTTTTTCAAAGGTTTTTAGATATTGTTGAAAAGGTCGGTAATAAACTTCCCGATCCATTTATTTTATTCGTAATACTTGCAGTTGCAATGATTATTGTTTCATGGATTTTTAGTTTGTTTAATGCAAGTGTTGTTCATCCTGGGACTGGAGAAGAACTAGACATTAATAACTTGATTTCGGGTGAAGGGCTACAATTTATATTAACTTCGATGCTTGATAACTTTACTGGATTTGCGCCATTAGGTCTTGTACTATCTATGATGCTTGGTATTGGGTTAGCAGAGAAGGTTGGTCTATTAGATTATGCGATTCGTAAGACAGTATTAAAGGCACCATCATTTTTGCTGACGTATGTTCTCGTGTTCGTTGGTATTTTAGGTAACTTAGCATCTGATGCTGCGGTAGTAATTATTACACCACTAGCAGCGCTAGTGTTTTATAAAGTGGGAAGACACCCGCTTGCAGGTCTTGCTGCAGGTTTTGCTGGAGCAGGAGCTGGATTTACCGCGAATTTATTTATAGCTGGTACAGACGCACTACTGGCGGGTATTTCAACCGAAGCTGCAGCGATTATTGATGAAACGCTTGTTATCACACCTTTAGCCAACTGGTACTTCAATATTATTTCAGTTTTCATATTAACAATCATAGGTGGTTTAATTACTGATAAATTTGTTGAACCCCGATTAGGTAAATATAAAGGCGGGGCTGTAGAAAAAGATGGTAGTGAAGAAGAGTTACCAAATGCCAAAAAAGGTTTTATCAATGCAATTATTGCTGGTTTAGCCTATATTGCTATTGTTGCAATTGTTATCTTCGTACCAAACAGTCCACTTACAAACGAACAAGGTGGGATTGTACCTTCCCCGTTTCTTGATGGAATCATCCCGATTATTTTAATACTCTTTATTACAATTGGTGTCGCCTTTGGTGTTACGGTTGGTAGAGTGAAGTCGGGTGCAGATGTTAGTCGTTATATGTCTGAGTCCATTAAAGAAATGTCGAGTTACATTGTACTAGTATTTGCGATCGCACAGTTTATTGCCTACTTCAATTGGTCGAACCTTGGGTTATGGGTAGCGGTGAACGGTGCAGAGTTCCTAACTAGTATTAACTTTACGGGATTTGGTTTAATATTTGGATACATTATCTTTACATCATTGCTTAACTTCTTAATTACATCTGGTTCCGCTAAATGGGCGATTGAAGCACCTATTTTCGTACCGATGTTTATGCAATTAGGATACCACCCTGCATTTACGCAGGTAGCATACAGGGTAGCGGATTCTTCGACAAATATTATGACGCCACTATTTCCGTATATGGTTATCGTCCTCTCCTTTATGAGAAAGTACGATAAGAATGCAAACATCGGAACATATATGTCATTAATGCTTCCATATTCGCTTGCTTTCTTGACCACATGGATTATTTTAATTGCAATCTTCTACTTCACTGGTATGCCACTAGGTCCAGGATCGCCAGTATTCTTAGAGTAGAAATTAAAAACCAAACCAAATGGGATAAGATATCCATTTAGGGTTGAAACTAGTTAGGAAGCTAGTGATCTAGGATTTACATAGTTGATGTATAAGGAGAAGATTAATAGTGAACAAGTCATTAGCAGAAAAATTAATTCACTGGAGACGTGATTTTCACCAATATCCGGAAACAGGATTCTTGGAAATGCGAACAGCATCCATTGTTGCTTCTACTTTAGATGAATTAGGTTATTCTCTACAGTTAGGAAAAGAGGTTATGGCAAAAGAGGCTTGTATGGGGAAGCCTAATGAGATGGAAACGACTAACCATTTGAAGTGGGCAAAAGAAAATGGCGCAATGGTTGGCTATTTGTATCAATTTGAAGAAGGTTATACAGGAATCGTTGCCACGTATGATACTGGGAAAAAAGGTCCTACCATTGCAGTTAGAGTTGACATGGATGCACTGGATATTGATGAAGTTTTAGATGAAGAGCATGTTCCCGTAAAAGAAGGTTTCCGCTCAAAGGTTCCTCATAAGATGCATGCGTGTGGTCATGATGCACATACATCGATTGGATTGGGACTAGCAACCATGATTGCTGAGAATAAAGATAACCTTACCGGAGTTATAAAATTAATCTTTCAGCCTGCTGAAGAGGGAACTCGTGGTGCAAAGGCGATGGTAGAAGCAGATGTTGTAAAGGATGTTGATTATTTCATTGCCATCCACGTTGGAACAGGGGTTCCGCATCGGCATTTTGTTGCTTCGAATAATGGATTTTTAGCTACATCTAAGCTAGACGTTACTTTTCATGGTGTTGCCTCTCACGCTGGTAGTAAACCGGAGGAAGGTCGTAATGCTTTACTCGCTGCGGCAACTGCTGCATTAAATATTTATGCAATACCACGGCATTCCCATGGAGTAACACGTGTGAATATTGGAGAAATGCACGCAGGTTCAGGAAGAAACATTATTCCGAATCAGGCGACATTGAAAGTGGAGACACGTGGAGAGACATCCGAAATTAATCAATATGTAAGAAAGCAAATTGAATCAATTGTTCAGGGTGCAGCAAAAATGTATCAAAATGAATATGAGATTAAGGTTGTTGGTGAAGCGAAAAGTAGTACTGGATCGATAGAATTAGCAGAAATATTAAGTACAAGTGCAAAGGAACATCCTTTCTTTGAAAAATCATTGTTAGAAAGCAATGAAAGTGCTGGCTCTGAGGATGCGACCTTCTTCATGGAAGAAGTGAAGAAGAATGGTGGTTTGGCAACTTATTGCATCTTTGGAACGGAACTAGCAGCAGGACATCATAATGAAAGATTTGATATTAATGAAGAAACGCTCTTACCATCAGTTGAAGTGTTATATCATGCTCTTTTAAAATTGAGTAAGCATGTGTGAAAAACAGAAAAAATCGTCCACGTTTATCTGTGGATGGTTTTTTCTGTATATGTAATAGAATTCGCATTTCCATATTTGAATAATGGTTCGTACTTTCCTGGTTTAAGGGGATTGGTTGTTTATTTCAAGTTCAACACTTATCTGACAATGGCTTGGATTGTTCGTTTAGTAGCAACAACGTCGCTGAAGATTCGAACATGGCTTGCAAACCAATCTGTAAATTATCCAGCTGCCCAGAACGAAACAATTCCCTGAAGACAAACAACCTTCCTACAGTACTATACAAGTTAACAGATATTATGTATAATTTGAATAAAGGAATATATATGGACATTTTCCTATTTTGATGGAGGTTTTTATCGTGAAATTAAAGAATTACGTGAATCAGATTGAAAAGGAAGTTATCGAGATAAGAAGACATCTTCACAAATATCCTGAGCTTAGTAACCAGGAAAAAGAAACTTCCAATTATATTCAACAAAAATTAACGGAATATGGAATTTCTTTTGAAACCGGATTTGCAACATATGGAGTGCTTGGCATTATTAAAGGGAAGCATTCTGGAAAAACGGTTGCTTTACGGGCAGATATGGATGCGCTTTCAATGCAGGAAGAGAACGATCATGACTTTGTATCCGTGCACCCGAACGTCATGCACGCATGTGGGCATGATGCGCATACGGCGATGTTACTTGGTGCAGGGTATGTACTAAAACAGATGGAGGAGAAGTTGCACGGGACCGTACTACTTGTTTTTCAACCGGCGGAAGAAGATTCGCCAATTGGTGGAGCACAAGTGATGATGGATGATGGGGTGTTCGATACCTACAAACCAGATGTTATTTACGGACAGCATGTATGGCCAACGCTTCCAACTGGACAAGTAGGTGTAACCGACCGGGAAATGATGGGGGCATCTGACCGATTTAAGATTGTCTTAAAAGGCCGTGGAGGTCATGCAAGCATGCCACATCAGACAAGTGATGTAGTCGTAGCTGCAGGGCATTTAATTACGAGCCTACAGACGATTGTGAGTAGAAATCTGGATCCATTAGAAGCATCTGTCGTTACGGTAAGTGTCCTCCGTGCTGGCAGTATGCCGAACGTCATTCCAACTGAGGTGGTTTTGGAAGGATCGATTCGAACGTACAGTGAAGCAATTCGTGAAAAGTTAAAACACCGTTTTTTCACGATGGTTAATCAAGTTGCAGAAGCTTTTGAAGCAGAAGTAGCTATTCAATATAAAGATGGTTATCCAGCAACTGTGAATACGCCGGAATGGGCAGAGACAGTTAGGCAGTCTGCAAGAAAAGTGTTAGGAGAAGATGCGACCCCAGTTGTCAAACCTTCGATGGCTGGAGAAGACTTTGGACGTTTCCTAAAAAAATATCCTGGTTGCTTTATTTGGCTTGGTGTACAACTTGAGAATGAAGAGGAGCGAGTGCCACTACATGATCCCCATTTTAAAATAAATGAAGCTGCCTTGTCCAATGGAACCGGATTACTTGCGCAGGTTGCTGTGGATACATTAGAGAGATTACGGGGAGAAGAATAAAATGAGTGGATTTCTAAATAAGTTAACACTGACGCCTTAGGGGTGGCGGCGAGATTTTTATCAGTTTCCAGAACTAGGGTTTATGGAATATGTGACCACGTATAAGTTGGATAAATAACTACAGAAACTTAAGTTTAAGACATTTTATAGGTGAGAATGCCATAGATTTGTTCGCAGCGACTGCAGCAGCATCCATGCAGTGTGAAGTGATTCGCATCACAAGGCGACGGCGATGCATGATGTTGATTGTGAGATAGATCATATTGGTGTTATCGATCCATTTACATGTGATGATGCGATTATTCCTTTGGTCCAGCAGGCTTGTAAAGAGAGTTTCTATGCAAGAGAAATCTTCCCAGAAGTAGCTGTTTCTGGCTCTAAGGATTGCAGTTTTATGATAAACCGTGTTCAAGTGCGTGTAGGCAAGGCGACCTATATGATGTTTGGAATGAATTTAAATTATCCGCATCATCATCCCCCGTTTGATTTTCAGGAAGTAGTGTTGTCTGTAGCGATTGAGGCGTTTATAAATGTGATTAGGGAGGCGCATGGAAATGAATGAATTTCACGTATGGCTGGAAGAAAAATTGCTTGAACTAAACCTCACGAAAACGATGAATGTTCCTGATGGCTTTTCACGCCTCAGTTTTACCGAAGAGGAAAAAGAGGCGCATCAGCAATTTAAAAATATTGCAGTTGAACTTGAACTAACAACCTATCAGGATGTAATTGGAAACCAATGGGCATTGTGGGAAGTGAGCCCAGATGAAAAAATCATTGCGATGGGCTCTCACTTGGATACGGTGTATGGCGGTGGTGGCTATGATGGGACAGCTGGGATATTGGCGGCATTTGGAGTAATCAAGCTGATGAAAAGGGAAGGGTTTGTTCCGAAAAAGAATCTGGCAGTTATTTGTTTTGTGTCGGAAGAGTCCGCAAGATTTGCTGTATCTACCGTTGGAAGTAAAGCAGTTATAGGGAAACTGAATAAGGAAGAGATGGCGAAACTTCAAGATAAAGATGGCATTTATCTAAAGGATGCAATGGAATCCTTTGGTGTCAAATGGGACTTGATTGACCAAGCAGAGGTCCCGGAAGAGAAAATTGAACGTTTTCTTGAACTTCATATTGAACAGGGAACCATTTTAGAAGATGCAGGGGCCCAAATTGGTATTGTAAGTGGAATAGCCTGTCCGGTTCGACTAAAAGTTCAAGTAAAGGGTCACGCAAATCATACTGGTACAACACCGATGAACGAACGGAAAGATGCATTCGCGGCAATTGCTCCCTTAATTACCTTTGTTCGAGAAGAGGCCCTGAAATGGAATGAAACATCAGATGTTCCACTTGTTGCAACCGTGAGTACAGTTCAATTGAAGCCCAATGCCATGAATGTGATCCCAGAAGAAGTTGAGCTTGGAATTGACATTCGAAGTGTAGATGATGAACTAAAACGTACATTTGCAAGAGAAGTAACAGCATTTTGCAGTGACATTGAAAGAAAGGAACATGTAATGATAAAGGTTGAAACGTTGGTTGATAATGATTCAGTTATGCTTGATGATCGCGTCCATGAAAACTTATTAGAAGCAAGTCGTACCAAGGGATATAAGACGTTATCTATGAACAGTGGTGCTGGCCATGATGTCATGAATATGGCGCTAAAATGGCCAGCAGGGTTGATATTTATTCCTTGTAGAGACGGACTTAGCCACCACCCGAAGGAGCATGCAGAGATAGCTGATGTTGAAAAAGGTATCCGAACCATGGTATATTATTTAAAAAATGAAGCTGGTGAATAGCATGAACATACGGATTGCTATCGTAGGGCCTAAAGACTCAGTTGAAAAAATAAAAACTGTCACAAAAGGATTTCCAGAAGCTACTTTCGATGCTTTTATTTATGAAAAGCATAGCGAACTGGATGCGATTCTAAAAGAAAATGGCCATCGATATGATCAATGGTACTTTTCTGGGATTTTGAATTATTCCTATGTTATTGAGAATCAGCTAATAGATAAAGACAGGGCAATCTATCCCAAACTATATGGTTCGAGTTTCCTGGAAACACTTCTAGAAGCGCAGGTGAAGGATAGAAAAATCTATAAGCATTTTAGTGTGGACGTTGTTAAATCGGAAGAAATGGATAACGTGTTACACTTTAGCAACCTGAGTAATCTGACTTTTTATAATAGCCAATGGAAAGGCTATCAAAATATTTCTGACTTAGTAGAATTTCATAAAGAACAATATGAAAGCGGACGAACAGAAATTGCAATCACATCTATTCGAGAAATTTGTACAGCGTTACAAAAAAAAGGAATCCCTGCCTACCGAGCAACTCCATCCTATCTTGCGATTCGATTTTCGCTTGAACTATTGATAGAGAGGGCGCAGACGAATCGTTATAAAAATGCACAAATGGCTATTATCGGTTTTCGTGGAGAGTTTAATACAAGGGAGAAGGATGATCTCCATTATTCCTTTAAATTAAAGAATAAAGAACTTGATCTTAAACGTACTTTGTTACATTTTACCGAAAAGGTAAATGGCTCTTTCATGCAGTTGGGGGATGGTCTGTTTTTTATATTCACAACAAGAGGAGAGCTTGGACCAGTTCGAGAAAAAGATTTATTTATCATCAAAGAAGATGTGAAACTTCAAAACAATATCGATTTGAGTATTTCCATTGGATATGGGGAAACTGCTCTCCAAGCAGAACACCATGTAAGATATGGTTTTAATCAGAGCCAGGCAGATGAGTCGATCATAGTTGTAGAGAATGACCATTCTATTGTCGTAAAAGGTCCGGACGAGGTTAATTTTTCTTATCGACCGGTTCAGCTAGGTGAAGCCTGGATGAATAAGCTGAATAACGTAAGTCCTGTAGTTGTTTCGAAAATTGAGGCATATACACAGCAATATGGAAAGCTTGAATTTTCGTCCCAAGATGTTGCGCGCTGGGTTCAATGTACAGAGCGTAACGGTAGAAGGATTGTAAGTGAAATGCAAAAGGCAGGTATTATAGAGCTATGTGGAGAAATGCAGTTAGGTTCTCGCGGTAGACCAAGAAAGCTTTATCGATTTATTACTGCCTAATTGATATGAGGTGAATAGGTGTATAGAAAAAGTTTTCTCTTGGTAATGTTTTGGGATGGTGTGAGAGTAACTGGAAATAAACTGCTGGAACCATTTATACCTTTCGTTATTTTAGATAGTTACTCAGACTTTTCGTGGGAATCTCCCATGCTAGAAAGCGGCCAAATCAGGTATTGAAGAATATTATGTACACTAAAGGAAAAACACGTAGTCAGCACAAAAAGACGAAAAGAATCCTATTTTGATCTTTTCGTCTCTTTACATTATATTTTTCAGAGAGTGGATGCTTACATACTCACCCAATTATTTCTTCTTGCAGCAAGCACGGCATTCATCCGATAACCTTCAATTTCATCATGATAGAGGATGCATGATTCTTCAATGTCCTATCAGAAGTGGATTCAAAAGTATCTTAATTACTTTTTGTTATTCATTGTAGCTGAATGTTTGAGAACCTGTTCGGATCAAGGTGGGAAACATCATAATTTGTTTTCCCATGAATGATTAATTCAGAAATAATTTTACCAATGGTCGGGGCTAACTTGAATCCATGACCAGAAAATCCGCTTGCAATGAAGACATTTTTTAAATTTGACAGCGCTCCTAACATTGCGTGGTTGTCTGGTGTATATGCATCCATGTATGGGGTTGCCCGAACAGGATCTGGATACAAAACAGGTAAAAGTCTTTTTACGGATTCTGTAAGTTTTTCGATTTCTTCTGGGTAGACATCTCTATATAATAAATCGGGATCATCAATCGTTAACGGATCCTTCGTGTAAGAAGCTTTCACCATCGTTCCATCTAAAGTAGGAGCTCCTGTTAATCGAAAGTCCCCACGCAATCTGGCAAAGATAGGTAATTTATTAGGAAGAACAAGATCGAGATTTTTAGGTGCAAACCAGGTGAGTAATAATCTTTTAGGAATCAATTTATCTTTCAGTTCTGGAAGAAGTTTGAATGACCATGCTCCAGTTGTGACAACAACCTTTTTAACCTTGAAAGTTCTTCCAGAGGTAATAATCTCTACGCCATCATCATCTGGTATAATTTGTTCAACACTGGAGTAGGGTTTTAATTCAGCACCATACTTTTTTGCTTGGTACGCTGCGGACACAACAGCCAACTCCGGTCGGATGAATCCAGCATTTTTATCAAGGATGACCACATCGTTATCGTATAATTTAAATTGGGGATAACGTTTTCTAGCTGCTTCTTTGTCTAAAATTTCATGTTCTAATTGGAACTCTTCGATGCTTTCTTTGATAACTTTTATTTCTGCGCTGTCTTCTTCTCCAATCATCAGTCCACCATTTAAAGTTAAGAGAGAGTTTTGACTTTCCTGCTCTAGGTCTCGCCAAAGTACTTTTGCTTCTTTAAGGAGGGGAACATATTCTGGTCCTTCCATGTAAGCTGTTCGAAATAGCCTGGATTCGCCACCTGCTGCGGTTCTATCATTTCCTATTCCAAACTTTTCAAACCCAAGAACAGTAACTCTATTTTTAGCGAGTTGCCATGCTGTCATACTTCCCATCGTTCCTAAACCAATAATCCCAACCTCTGCATCCACAATTATTCCTCCTCGTTTATTTGTACTTAGCTTACAATAATAAGTTTATTATTCATTTTATAGTTTATTTTCTGGAAATTAAAAGTGTTGTATACTAAGCTACTTTCTTCGTTTCTGTATTTTTTTCTTTAAAAATGAAGCTGAAGAATAGAAATCCGATTAAAGAACAAGCAATGCCATATACAGCATAGGGAATTGCAGCATCTACTATCTGAGCGATTCCTGCACCAAATATACCCGTAAAGATTCCTCCCAGAGCGCCTTTTGCTGAAAGAAATTTTGTTTTCCGTAAAGCAATACCAAGGAAGATTGGGACAAGTAATCCAGCAGCTGAATAAGCATAGGTTGCTTGTAGCCAGCCGAGTGCCTGAGGGTAAACTAAAGATAATAAAACAGCAACAACGATAATCCCTACGGAAAGTAGACGAGAATATACGAGTAAAGTTTTATCGCTTACTTCTGGGTTGATGTATGATTTATAAATATCATTAGTTAGATTCACTACTACTGATTGGATCGCGCTGCTTACAGTAGACATAATCGTTGCAATAATGAATCCAGAGTAAAGTGCCAGAAACCAGGTTGGGATTTGTGTAAGAAACCATCCTGACGCCATTTCAGCATTTTCCATTCCAGGATTTTGGGAGAGAATCGCAATACCCATAAAGGATGCCCATATTCCGCTAGTAATTGTTGCAAAAACTGCTAGGAAAAACCCTTGTTTAGCAGTTTTTGCATCTTTAGCAGAATAAATTCTTTGATAAGACATTTGATTCGTAAGGGCCCCGGGGAAAATGGCAAAAATCCAAAGAATGATTGTTGTAAGTCCGACTGCTCCCATTCCTTCTGGGAATCCAACAATTTCTTGTGGGACATTTGATACAATTTCTGACCAGCCTCCAGCTAGGTTTAACATATACACCCCGCTTGCCAAGGCAAGTATAAGCATAAAACAACCGAATATAAAGTCTGTCCATGCAACTGAAGCCATTCCACCAGGCAGGACAAATAATAAGCTAATGGCTGCAAATATAACAACTAACAAGGTAAAGGAAACATTAGTGATTTCGGTATATAAATTACCAAAGGCTACTAGTTGTGTGCACAGCCAACCAAAAGGCACAATAATGGCCAGTAATGTAACAGTACTCATCATTATTTTATGTTCTCCGTATAGCTTTTTAAAAATATCTGGTAGGGTAGAGAAGTCGTGTTTTTTTAGCCATCCTGCGAGCAATACAAGAAGTATAATCCCCAATGAATAAAGTAAATTATAAGTAATAGCTGACCAACCTGCACTATACCCTATCCCCACGTGGGCTACGAGTACACCTCCCCCCATTCCTGTAGCAAATTGTGTTCCTGCAATAACATACATCGGTAGTGATCGACCTCCGACGTTCCAGTTCTCAATCCCTCTTTGCTTTCTCCCTACATAAATTGAAATACCTACACCAATCCCCAAAATGACAATCGAACTAATAATAATTGCTGCTGTTTCACTCATGATTTACCTCCTTTACTTTAAATAGATTTTATATTTGATTCATTAAATCGCTCTAGACTGTAACGGGAAAGATCGATGGATGTTTCTCCATCTATTAATAACTCGGTTAAAAGAGTACCTACAAGAGGGGATAAAGTTACTCCACTATGCATTGCTGCTATATATGCACCTTCTACTTCCGGAATTTCACCGATAATGGGAAAACCGTCAAGGGGTATTACTCTGATCCCCGCAAATGAACGGACTACATTTGCTCTTCTTAGATGGGGAATGAAATCAATGGCCATTTTTGCAGTTTGCTGAACAATATCTAATGTTGTTCTTCTATCGTATCCCACCTCTTCTTTTGAATAGCCAATCAATACTTCTCCATTGTCTGCTTGGCGAACTCCTCCAATGGTATGTTTTAAAAATGGCTGGAGTGGTTCTGTAATTAGAATTTGACCTCGAACTTGTTTAATAGGAATGTTTACATTCAGCATTTCCCCAAGTTCTTTTGACCATGGTCCGCCAGCAATAACTAGCTTTTTCGTTTTAAAAGTGCCTTTGAGTGTTTCTAAGTGAAAGATATCTCCGTTCTTTTGAATGCTTATAACTTGATTATAAAATGAAGTCTGAACATCGTTCTTTTTTGCTGATTTTATATATAGTTCAACAAGACGAAAAGGGTTGACATTTCCATCTATTTTACTGAAAGTTGCACCAGCAATATTCGGGGAAAGATATGGTTCTTTTTCAAGAACTTCATCCCTTGATAGCACCTCAATGTCTATCCCTACCTCTGCTTGTTTTTCGGCAAGTTTCAAAGCTTTTTCCTTTTCAGCTTCCGTGAAGAAAGGTGCTATACCTCCTGTTCTTTTATACTCTACATCGCCGATTTTTCTTTCTAAAAATGGATAAAGTTCTGCGCTATACAAACTTAATTCTCCATACCATGAAGGGACTTTGCTGTGAACCCAGACCCAAGCCTGAGTCGAACCAGATGTTCCGGAGAGTGGGAAACCCTTATCAATTAGCAAAATACTATGCTTTTTTCTTTCGGATAGATGGTAAGCGATACTGCTTCCAACAACACCACTTCCAACAATAATTACATCATGTGTCTTATCGATTCTCATCACCTTCCTCCACAGACTCACCAAAGACGGAAGCTACATTACTATCTTTGCTTTCGGTTGCAAGTGTTCCCATTCTGATTGGTTTTAAAGGAATCCTCATTCTTGAAATGCCAACATCTTGGAGGTCTTTATTATGATAATCGGCTATAATTTCTCTGACAGGGTGGAGGCAGACTTTTGACTGGCAAGAACCCATTCCGGTTCTTGTTAAACGCTTAATATCATCAAATGTTTGAGCTCCATTTTTTAAGGCATTTTCAATTTCATCAATATTAATTTCCTCACAGCGACAGACGATGGTTGATTTATCCATGGATTTGCCCTCCTTGTAGCTCAGTAAAATAGCTTTTTGGATTCCAATTATCTTGAAGTAGAGAATCCGCAATTATTTCAGTTCTTTTTTGGAATACATTATTATTCTCAAGCGTCATTAATTCTTCCCAGCACTCTTTTTTTTGATTATGGGCTTCTCGTGGGCTAATGAATTCTAGTTCTTCTAAAACACTCCAAGCAGCAATTTCTCCAGTTAATAAAATGGGGCCTAGAGTTGTGATACCTGCTGCACTTCCTGCTAGATAACAATTAGAATTTGTTGTTTGGAAATTCATGTTATATGCAGGTAACCAGCCACCAAGGATTTCTTTATAAGTGAATTTGCAATTCATTACTTCGAAGGGTTCAAGTATCGGTGTAAATCCATTTGAAATACAGATGAAGTCAGCTTCTAATTCTTTTATACCGCTTGGAGTCCGAATAGAGACATGTTCTACCTCTCCAGAACCAGAAGCAAGTTCAATCGTACTATTTGTCAAAAAAGTGATGTTTCCAAGATCACTTAGTAAATCTTGCTTCTCACTTTGTAATTGATCCTTATCTTCAACTACTGCTTTTATTGAAACGCCACAAATTCTAAGTTGTTTAATTACTTCAAATGCAAAGTCATTCGAACCAACAATAACAGCATTTTTCCCGGGTAATACCAGTTCTCTATTAATGAGTATTTGAGCTGCGCCGGCAGTCATGACGCCAGGAAGTGTCCAACCTGGAAAAATCTTACCTTCCTCTTGAGCGCCTGTAGCAAGAATGTATTTTTTAGCATGGATTTCAAAAGTTTTAAATCCATCTGTTACACCAATATTTCCATTCAAGTAGGAGCCAACCATTGCATGATTTGAGAGTACTTTTACATTAGAAGCATTTAAACTTTCTACTAAATGGTTGTTTAATGAGGTACCTCTAGTTTTCTTCTTATTTTTTGGTAAGTTAGAGAAAAGTTGTGTCTGCTGTCTTAATTGCCCTCCTGGCTGAAGTGATTCGTCGACAAGGATTACTTCAGCTCCTGCTGCATCAGCTGTAAGTGCGGCATTAATACCAGCAGGGCCTGCCCCGATGATAAGTAAATCCGTTTTCAATTATATATCCCCCCAACATCTGGATCACTTTCATTTGAATGAACATTCATACCATCTTCTACAAGAGTGGAACAACTCAATACATGATCGAGTCCGTTGATAGTTACATAGCAACTAGTGCACCTACCGTTTGCACAGTAAAGTCCGCGTGCTTTAAAAAGTTTTCGACTAACTCCAAATTTACGAATTCCATTTCTCATTAATGCTGCAGCTACAGTTTGTCCTTTCATCGCTTTTAATGGCTTCTCATTGAAGTAAAATGTAATTTCTTCCGTGAACTTTTCTCCTAATATGGGATGTTTTTTTATTTGCATTTCCATCCTCCTCTTAAGGTGATTGTAATATTAACTATAATCAGAAATTTTTAGTTACAAATTATAATATTATAACGTTATACTATTTATGTTCATTCTTTGGTAGTTGTAAGAATATAAGTTTATAAATCTATTTCAAGATAGTACTGTGCATCTTTAAAAGGTGCTATGAAGCTTGAGTATTCCACGATAGTCTTTTGATTTGTAGTAGTGAATCGATCCATCACAAGCAGTTGCTCTTTGATAGGTATGTTAAGGAGTGCGGCCTCATCCTTGCTAGCTGTCTGAGCGGAAATATACACCTTTGCTTTATCCAGTTGAAGTCCATATTTCTTGGAAAAGATGTTATAAAAAAGTTTATTGTCAATGTCTTCCTGAGTTAAATTAGGAAATAACGACTTTGGAATCCAGGAATGTTCAATTACTGTAGGTTTTTCTTCTTCTAGTTTGAGTCGGGATATATAGTATAATTCGTCATTCTCTTTGAGTTGTAGGTTTTCTGCTAATCTGCAGTCTGCTTTTATTGTGCTAAAGTTCAGTAGGCGATGGGGATACGACTTTTCATCTTCGAATCTATTATGGATAGAAACAAGTTGTGATAAATTAGTTTCTTGACGCTTATTTACAAAGGTTCCTTTTCCGCTTTGTCGGTACAACTTACCGCTGTTGACTAAATCCAGAATAGCTCTTTTTACTGTTATATTACTTACTTTAAATAGGGATGAAAGTTCTTTTTCAGTTGGGATCTTAAAGCCAGGTTCCCACTCACCAGAGTCTATTTTACCTTCTAAATATTGTCTGACTTGTCTATGCAAAGGAATCGGACTATTCTTTTCTAAAATCATATTATCACCTACCTCTCTTGCAATTGTATTAAAATTATCATCATTCACTTAATATTTTGTTTATTATAGCTATATTTCATTTATGAGTCAATAGTATTTTGGATATTTAGATAATTGTAAACCAATATGAAAAGTTGGATTGTGTATAGTAGTGTAATTTATGGTTGGGAAAAGGGGAAAGGAATAGAGGTCTTATTTTCCTTGAACAACGCATTGAAGATAGAATCAGCGGATACGAAACGGTAAAGTTTGAGATGCGCCGGCTACATATGTGTCTATCAAGGTGCCGCAAGAAGCTATGGGACAAAAACAGAAATTACAATCGGGGGGTTGTAAAAGTTTCTAGGTGGTATGTAGATTACATAAAAAGGATTAGATTATCCCCGTATCTTGAACACATCTTTATTACATCATTTTTCGAATTAAACAAGGCTAATCGCTCAAGATTTGATTATTATTTTGCAGATCCGCTATAATAAGGAGCATATAATAAAAGGGAGTGTTTTAAAATGGCAGTAGAAGTTTATCTCGTATTTGACGGCAATTGTCGCCAAGCAGTGGAGTTTTATTCACAGGTGTTTGGAACGGAAATCACAGATCTAACTACTTTCGAGGATACACCACAGCATCCGGATTACACACTTCCCGAAGAGGCAAAAAACCGAATCATGCATGCCCGACTTGAAATTAGCGGGAGCAGGGCCATGTTCTCTGATACATTCCCAGGTCAGCCTTTCGAGCAGGGCAACAATGTAACATTGGCATTGCTTAGTGACAAGCAGGACGAGTTAAAGGAATGGTTTGAAAAACTGAAAGATGGTGGAATCGTTGAGATGGAGTTACAGGAAACTTTCTGGAGTCAACTCTACGGACGTGTTACTGATAAATTTGGAATACATTGGCAGCTTAGTCACGAGGTATAATAAAATGCAGTCTCTAATTGAAGGGACTGCATTTTATTAGGATTTGAAAAATCGAAAGGAATTTGGGTGCAGCTTTCTTAGCTTTGTATAAATCATTGCAAGTAACTTTAAATTCTGCTGTTTTTAAATAATTTTCATCAAATGTCCAGATAGCAGTCTTCTCAATTACAAATTTTGACAATACATACAATACTTGCATCTGACTCCAAGTAGTAATAACTGCTCTCTAGTTCCTAACACTCAAACCTCCACCCAAAAATTCTCCGTCACACTCGCCCGAATCGTTCCCCGCTCCTCTATGTAATTACTAATCAACTCCACCATATCCTGTTGAATTTCTTTTACAACCGGTTTGTTTTTAAACATATCGAAGTCGCCGCCTCCGCTTGCACGGTAATTATTCATGACGACATTGTAATTTCCTTCCATATCTAGTGGTTCGCCCTTGTACGTAATGTTTTCCACTTTGCTTCCTTTAGGGTTTGATACTCGTATGGAATACTCGATCCCTTCCCACATATCATAATTATAATGCTCCGGCTTCGGAATGAGATAATCTGGGTTGACGGTCAACTCTCCATTCGCATCAAGCGTGAAATAATTTGCACTTTTTTCCAGTGCTTGTTTGATATCCTTTCCAGTTAGTGAAAGAACGACGAGTGTGTTCGGGAACTTATAGTTTGTAACAATATCACGCATCGTTATTCTCGAAGGAAATCCAGTTGCTTCATTCCCCAGCAGAGCTGTGACTGAAATATCTGCACCTGACGCCTCCATTTGCACCTTTTGCACCAGTTCAATAAAGGGATGCTTATTCACTCTCGCCTTGAATGGGTCCCTGATGATCATATCGCCTTCGATTTTTCCGATTGGTTCATCCAGCCAATTTTGCGTGGATTGCTCCAATTCTTCCATTTCTTCTAAAATAACTGGATCCGCCTGTATCCCTTCTAACGTTTTCACGTCTGCTTGCTTATTTGCTATGACCCAGCTGTCTTCATCCCGCTTGAATGTTACATCAATTTCTCCGTAGGCCTCTCCATTATTTCCTGGCTGAATGACAAGACAATCACGAATTGTACCAGTTAAGGTTCGGTGTTGATGGCCGGTTAAAAGGATGTCGATCCCGTCTATTTTATCCGCCATTTCATACCCTTGGTTTTCACCAGTTAAATTTTCTGTTATATCTCCTGTTTCAACATCCCTTTCGAATCCTCCGTGATAGAGGGCGATGATGAGATCGTAGTCTTCGTTAGATTGTATTTCTTTTACGACATCTTTTAGAGTGGAAAAGGCATCCGCAAATTGTATCCCTTGAATATGTTCCGGTGCTTCCCAATTTGGAATATAATGCGTTGTCACGCCGGTTATCGCCACAACGCATTATGTTCCGGTGCTTCCCAATTTGGAATATAATGCGTTGTCACGCCGGTTATCGCCACTTTAATCCCATTACTTAATGTTTTAATGATGTAGGACGGACCAAAATAAGGTTCTCCCGTTTTTTTATCCAATATATTAGCGGATAGCCACGGGTAGTTTGACTGATTGACAGCGTCCTGTAAAATCGTTTTACCAAAATTAAATTCATGATTGCCGGGGACACCTGCATCAAGACCGATTCGATTCATAATTGCAATCATTGGATTCGGTTTTGCTGCATGATTTTTTACGTAATGGGACATCAGTGGCGTCCCTTGAATAAGGTCACCATTGTCGAGCACAATCAGATGCTCATTTTCCTGGCGTTTTTTCCGGGCAAGTGTAGCGTATGTTGCTAAACCGAGCTCTGCCTTTTCGTTTGTTCCATAGTTAATCGGGAGAATATTCCCGTGAATATCGCTTGTATAAAGCACTTTAATAGTCGTTTGTTCCGTCAAGTGTGTTCATCCTTTCCTGGAGAAGTGTTCCTAATAATAGTTTACCAAAAGAAAGCTATATTTTTATAATAAAATATTGTCAAAAACTGTGACATAAGACATAATGAGAATGTAGGGTTTGTCTATTAGTAATATACTTAAAAATAGCAAACGTTAAAACGTGATGGGTTGAGAAAAATGGGAAGCGTGCTAAGGGCAGCATTTGTTTAAACCTTAACACAAGTAGTAAATCTCGTAAAAGTATTGCGAATAAACCGCAAGCACTTTCGTGGAGCTAACCCATTAGAAATTAATAGGTTTCTATATTTAGGAATCCCGTCACTTAAAACAGAAGGGGGCAATTACGAAGCGTTAGGGGAGAGGGAAGCAGCTACATATAATGATGATAATGGAAAAAGAAAACGTTTCAACGTAAAAAAACTTTTATAAAAATTTACAAATGTTTACCTGCCGTTCATAGTTATTTAAGACTTATTTTATAAACTAGTCTTTACCACCATTAAATAAAGAGAGGAAGATTGCTTTGAAGAAATTCTTATATTTATTCATGGTAAGTGCAATTATTGTTGTATTAGCGGCTTGTGGAGGAAAGGATGAAGGAG
Source organism: Oceanobacillus indicireducens (assembly GCF_014647195.1). Taxonomy (GTDB): domain Bacteria; phylum Bacillota; class Bacilli; order Bacillales; family Amphibacillaceae; genus Oceanobacillus; species Oceanobacillus indicireducens. The sequence goes on from NZ_BMOS01000016.1 coordinate 25,450, forward strand.
GATCTTCATCTGGAGAAGATGGGAAAACGTCGATTGACAAGCTATCCATCGGGTTTGTTCCATCAAGAGAGCCAGAAGAAATTATCACAGCAACAGAACCTTTGAAAGATTTATTGAAAGAGGAAATGTCTGCTCAAGGTTATGAAATAGGTGAAATCGATATTACAGTAGGGACAAACTACGAGGCGGTTGGTGAAGCACTTTCAGCTGGGACAACGGATATTGGGCTTATTCCTGGTGGTACATATGTGCTATATGATGATGGTGCAGAGGCTGTTTTGACAGCAACACGAGCTGGATTAAGTATTGAATCTGATGATGCAAAAGAGTGGAATGATAATAAGCCGACAGAAGACTCCGATGAACAGACGACAAGCTACCGTGCTTTGATTATCGCTGGTCCGTCTGCAAAAGGACAGGAATTGTCGGAAAAGGTAAATAATGGCGAAGAGTTAACGTGGGATGATGTGAATAGTGCATCTTGGGCTGTGATGTCTTCCTCTTCACCGGCAGGCTATATTTACCCTGCTCTATGGTTGGATGAAAACTATGGAAATACGATTACGGACCTTGATAATGTAGTAAAATCTGATTCTTATGGAAGTTCATTTGCACGACTTGCAGCAGGTCAAATTGACGTCATGGTAGCATACGCAGATGCAAGACGTGACAATGAAGACCAGTGGCAAGATGAATTCGGCGGAGAAGGAACGATCTGGGATGAAACGAATGTCATTGGTGTAACTCCTGCTATTTATAATGACACGGTTAGTGTCAGTAAGAATTCTGAAATTATGGATGATGACTTGAAAGCAGCTATTCAGCAAGCCTTTATCAATATTGGTGAGTCAGAAGAAGGACAAGAAGTCATTTCTATCTACAACCACGAAGGATACCAAGAAGCTGATCCAGCCGATTATGACAATGAAAGAGATGCACAGGAAATGGTTCAAAGTCTGAACTAATCAAACGCATCATTCAATAGAATGCTAGTTAAATGAGAGCATCACTTGTTGATGTTCTCATTTTTCAAGATTGGAGAGTAAGAGATGATAGAATTTATCGACGTTGGAAAAACTTATTCGAATAACATGAAAGCACTGGAAGATATTAATTTGCGGATTGAAAAAGGTGAATTCGTTGCGGTTATCGGTCCTTCAGGTGCTGGGAAATCTACATTGCTTCGTTGCATCAACCGAATGCATGATATATCTGAGGGAAAATTAATTGTTGACGGAGTGGAAGTAAACTCATTGAAAGGAAAAGAGATTCGCAAATTCAGGCAGCGTATTGGCATGATTTTTCAATCTTATAATCTTGTTACAAGAATCTCCGTTATAAAAAATGTCCTCGTGTCCTTCGCTCCAAAGCTTCCCTATTGGAGAAAAGTGCTCGGGCTGTATACTAAAGAGCATAAAGTGAAGGCGTTGACGGCACTTGACCAAGTTGGAATTTTGGACAAAGCGTATGTCCGAGTTGATCAATTGTCTGGTGGACAACAGCAACGTGTGGCACTAGCACGAACACTTGCGCAGAACCCCGACATTATTCTAGCTGATGAGCCGATTGCATCCCTCGACCCTGTGACAGCTAAACAGGTAATGGATGATTTCACAAAAATAAATCGGGAAACGAATATTTCTGTCATTATCAACATCCACCATGTCGAAATAGCGCTTGAATATGCGGACCGGATTATCGGGATTAGAAAAGGAAAAATTGTTTATGATGGAAAAGCGGAGGATTTAACAGAGGAAAATCTTAATTACATATATAAAGGGCAGACAGAAGAATTGCAATCAAATGAAATGGAGGGGAAAACGGATGTATGATAGAATTTTCCCCCCAGCTAAAATTACACTCCCAAATGGAAAGATCGTTTATGAGAAAAAGTCGCGGGCACCGATCATTCTCGTACTGCTTGTGCTCGCTACGATTATTTCGGTCCGGTTTACAAATTTTGATTTGAATACATTGTTTAAGCGAGGGCATGAATTTTTTGTGATAATCGGTCAAATGATTCCACCAAAATGGGATTATTTAAATAATATTTGGAAGCCGCTCCTCGATACCATTAAGATGTCATTATTGGGTTCCATTCTCGGCTCGATTGCTGCCGTTCCAGCAGCTTATTTCGCATCTTCTAATATCGTAAGTAAGCCAGTAGCTGCGGTGGCAAAGTTTTTCCTGAGTATTCTCCGCACATTGCCGACGCTTGTTACGGCATTGATTGCTACTTTTATATTCGGCCTCGGGACACTGGCAGGTACGGTAGCGATTTTTCTATTTACGATTGCTTATGTTGGGAAATTGCTATATGAACAAATTGAAAATGCCAACATGGGATCTTTTGAGGCGATGGAATCAATTGGAATGGGCCGTCTGCAAGCGTTCCGTTATGCGATTTTCCCCCAAGTCTTGCCTAACTACTTGTCAACCTCGCTATTTTCCTTTGAAGGAAACGTCAGGTATGCCGCAATTTTAGGGTATGTCGGTGCTGGCGGGATTGGACTATTGCTAGATGAATCACTTGGCTGGCGCGATTATTCAAGTGTTGGGATGATATTGCTCATGCTGATTATTACGGTATATCTCATTGAAAAAGTCAGCGAGCATTTTCGCAAAAAGTTAATCTAAAGGAGTATATTCATATGGATGCAATCGAAAAACAGCTTCATGCTTCACCGCGAAATTTACGCTATATCTTTACCATAGCCATACTCATCCTGCTTTTATTTATTTGGTCGCTCACTACTGTGAATCTAGATAATGTATCTGAAAGCGGGTTGGGGATTGCTGCAGGGATTATTGGAGGGATTCTGAATCCGGATTTAGATTTATTATTTAGTTTTACATCCCAGGGTGTGTTGTATTTACTTATTGAAACGATAGCAATTGCTTTTCTCGGTACGATTATGGGTTCGATATTGGCGATTCCGCTTGCGTTTCTATCCGCCTCTAAGATTGTACCAAAACCTGTTGCGAGTGTTACGAGACTTTTATTAATTATCATTCGTACGATTCCGGCCCTTGTTTATGGATTAATGTTTATTCGCGTCACAGGGCCAGGTCCATTTGCCGGTGTGTTGACCATTTCACTTGCATCAATCGGGATGCTCGCCAAATTATTCGTCGATGTGATTGAAGAGCTCGATACAAATATCTTGGAATCTCTTGACTCGATTGGCTGCAATACATTTGAGAAAATCCGTTACGGTATATGGCCACAGCTTTTTTCCATGTTTCTTTCCATCATCATTTACCGTTTCGATATGAACTTAAGAGAAGCATCGATTCTTGGAATTGTAGGGGCAGGGGGAATTGGTGCGCCACTAATCTTTGCGATGAATGCTTACCGGTGGTCTGAGGTTGGTTCGATTCTTATTGGTTTAGTTGTGCTAATATTATTGGTCGAATTTTTCTCTAATCGAATTCGGAACAAACTCGTACGGGGGTAGGATATCCATTTTGTTGTATAAACTATAATTTACAGATTTTTAACTAATTAAAACGAGAAGTCTCCCTCCTATTAGCATGGTGTGGTGGGAGATGAATCGTTTGTTTTGTCAGAAATTATTGATAGTTATTTTCTTTTCGGTTACAATAGAACGAACGTTCCGATCGAGGGGGTGAGTATCATGTATCGTGGAAAGCGAGTTTCTTTTCATGCATCGAAGGAAGCAATCGATCGCTTGTTTGCATGCAATCGTCTGTCCGCTTATGTGTGGAATGCTTGTTTAGAAGTTGCTAAAAACCATCATCTGCAAGCAGGTAAGTGGATCAATCGAACCCATTTACAACAAGCAATCAAGAAAATGGTCCCTCTTCACAGTCAAAGTATCCAAGCAGTGGCACATAATTACTTGGATGCCAGAGATAGCACGAAGAAAGCCAGAGAAAAAGGGATTTCTACTGCCCGCTATCCCTACAAGAAAAAACGCCATTATAATACGAAGTGGGTGGACAAAGCCTTCAAAATAGAGGGAAACAAAATCACCTTATCCATGGGGGCTAAACGTAAACCGATTGTTGTCTTCGTCTCGGATTTACCATCTGGCGATATCAAAGAAATCGAGCTTTGTTATGACAACGGCTTATATTTGTCCGTTTCCTTTGATGATGGCCAGCTTCCAGAAGAGCGAGTAGGAACCCAAGAGGCGGGTGTCGATATGGGAGAAATCCATTCCTTCGCTTCGATCGCTGAAAATGGGGAAGGTGTGATTCTGTCTGGCCGGAAGCTGCGAAGTATTCACCGTTTCCGCAATCAAAAGCTAAAAGAACTGCAACGCAAAATGAGTAAATGTAAAAAAGGCTCGAACCAATGGAAAAAATACCAGCGTGCTAAAAAGTACATCCTGTCAAAAAGTGATAAACAATTACGTGATGCGAGTCATAAAATTACGAGAAATTTCATGGAGTGGGCGGTGGAAGAATCGGTCCACACGTTACATGTTGGTGACGCACGAAATGTCAGTAAACATACGAAAAAGAGAAAACGATTGAACAGAACCAATCGACAAAAAATGTCGAATTGGAATGTAGGACAGCTACTAGGTTACCTCGTCTATAAGGCGGAGGCAACAGGTATCCAGGTCGTATTAGTAGATGAATCCTACACCACACAAACATGTCCTGTTTGTCAAAACAGACGAAAACCATCCGGAAGAACCTATACTTGTTCTTGTGGTTACGAGGCGCATCGTGATTTGCATGGTGCAGCGAACATCTTAACGAAATCCAAATACAAAAAGATGCTGCCGGTACCGACAAGCAAGAAGATAACGTATCTACGAGTTGCATAAAACAATGAGTAGTAAATGGCGTGTTCCCGCCCACATGGATTGATGTGTTGCTTATTATGAGATAAAGAACACCCACCACCATCAGGTGGAGCGTCTCCTAACCGATGCGCACGGGAACTCTTTTTCTTTAAGATAAGAAACCCCCATTTCAAAAGATGTTCATCTTTAAGTGGAGGGAGGTTCATTAGGAATACAACAATGATTTGATAGAGTGGATATGAAAAAATAAATGATCTGACTAGGAGGGTAAAAGTGAAAAGAAATGCTTATGCTTTATGGATGTTGCTGCTCACGCTAATCGTAAGTATTACCGTTTTACCAATGCCATTTCAGGCGGAGACAATGGATGACCCAGCTCCAATCATTCAGCCGGAAACCCCAAATGGAAAGAAAGTATTATTTGATAATACCCACGCACAAACGGCTGGACAAGCAGATTGGGTGATTGATGGGGCTTTCTCCGATTTTGCGGAAGGGATAGCCGACAATGGGTATTATGTGGAAGAGTTTCGGAAAAACGGTCCGCTAGCTGTAGAGGACTTGGAGGATTATGATGTGTTTGTCATCCCAGAGGCAAATATTCCGTTCAAGAAAGAAGAACAGGATGCGATGATTACGTATGTTGAAAATGGTGGAAGTATATTCTTTATTTCCGATCATTATAATGCGGATCGCAATAAAAATCGCTGGGATTCTTCGGAAGTGATGAATGGATACCGTCGCGGAGCACATGATGATCCAACAAAAGGAATGTCAGAGGAAGAAAAGAACTCTGAAGCCATGCAAGGCGTGGAAGGGTCCGATTGGCTAAGTGATAACTTTGGTATCCGTTTCAGGTACAATGCCGCGGGGACAGTAATAGCAGATCAAGTAGTGGACCCAGCAGAAACATTTGGGATTACACAAGGTGTGAGCGAAGTAACGATGCATGCTGGTTCGACACTAGCTATAACAGATCCAGAAATAGCAAAAGGAATTCTGTACTTGCCAGAAGGTCTTGATGAAAGCGATAAATGGGGACCAGCAGTGGATGAAGGAATTTATCATGGTGGTGGAGTAGAAGAAGGTCCATATGCCGCTATTTCCAAATTGAAGGAAGGTAAAGCTGCCTTTATTGGCGACTCCTCTCCTGTAGAAGATGCGACACCGAAATACCGAAATGAAGAAACCGGTGCAAAGAAAACAACGTATGATGGATTTAAAGATGCTGACAACGGAGAATTACTATTAAATATGATTGATTGGCTAGCGGAGGATGAATCCTATGAGAACTTTGCCGAGGTAGGTATCCCGTTAGATGAACCTTCGCCCTTCTTGGACAAGGAAATACCGGAAAATTCAACAGAACCCGAGGAGGAACCTTGGTCTACACCGTTAGAATCTTATGATTGGTTTGATCCAGCAACATTCGCACCAGGCTCTTTTGGTTCACCTGAAGATCCGGTTGCGGAACCGGAACTATCCTTGAGTTATCCATCTGTTTTACCAAAAAACGAGCTCTTTACCATTGAAGTTGTGGCAGAAGGTTTAAATCCCGGGCAAACGATTACGGGGTATAACCTTGGTGTTTATTTAGATGGTGGAAAGCAAGTAGCCAAAGTTCAGAATGCTGATGGAAGCTGGCCTTCTGATTATGGTTATAGTGAACAATTTTCACTTACAGCAAATAGTGACGGTATTGCAAAGCAAACCTTAAACGTACAGCTTGATAAAAATGCGGATGGAAATGCGAATGTACGCTTGCGTAAAGGTTCAACAAACGTCCTTACAAATCCCGCGCTGATTAGAGAAGCGGAAGAAACTGTAAAACTTTCAATTCAGGAAGCTCGTGCTTTAGCGGATGGTAAACCTGTAGAAGTAGAGGGCGTTATTACGACAAAACCAGGACTATTCGGTGGGCAAGGTTTTTATTTACAAGATGAAACATCAGGAATCTATGTGTTTCAACATGACGAGCAGTTTCGTCCTGGAGATAAAGTGAAGCTTGAAGGTGTCGTAACAACATTTCAAGGTTTAAAGCAAATTTCAGATCTGAAACAAATCGATGTAATAGGTGAAAGTGAACTCCCGGAATTTGCAGTGGTCGACAAAATAGACGATGCCAACCAAGGGCAGCGTGTTACGATTCAGGGTGAAATTGAAAATATCGTGTCCCACTGGAATGCATTTGAATTTGATGTAAGAAACGGTGAAAATTTGACGAGAGTGCGAGTCGATGACCGAACGAATATATCCTATGAAGCGTTTGTAAGCAATTATGAAGAGGGAGAAAAAGTTTCGGTATCTGGTATCGCTTCGATTTTTCAAGATACGTATCAATTATTAGTAGTGGATGAAGACCATATCCAGAAGACGGCAGATTCTGGTTCTGCCCCAATCATTAACCCTATTCCAGATTTCACGACATTTGATATTACGGAATCTTATCAAATTCCGGTTGATGTGTATGATGAAGATGGAGATTTAGCTCAGGTCATTATTGAGATGGAAGACAATACAATGGAAAATGATATTTCGATTGAGCCTCTAGATTATACACCTGGAAATTATGAAATAAAAATTATTGCACGTGATGAGGCAGGGCATGTCACGGAAGAAGTGTTTCCTGTAGAAGCAATTCTCTCCCTATCTGAACTGGATGAATTAGTGGAATTAGGAGAAGATCAAGGTTATCTCGATGAAAAAATGGAAAAACGGTTATTGAAGAAAGCTATGGATGTTCAAACTGCTAAAAATGAACAAGCGAGAAATGGGAAATGGAATGCATTGGTTAATCAGATTAGAGCGCAATCGGGTAAGAAAATAGAGCAGGGGTATATTGATTATTGGGAAATGCCGGTGGAGATGCGGTAGGTGAATGGATTGGTGCGGTGTTTTATGGAGAATTTAAGATGATACAATGTTCGCTGCAACTGTCATGAAACGATACTGGCGCTCTGGGATAAATAGAATTAGTTGTTTAGCATTGAAGTGTGTTTAATAAGTATGGTAACAAAAGGTTAAAAAAAGGGAGCTGGCAGTGTAGTCGAGCTCCCTTTTTTTAGAGGATGGTGCGGGCCGAATTGAGAGGGTGAATTGAAGTTTTAATTAGTAGTAGTGCACGTGCTTCTTAATCAAGTCGAGAAAAAAGTATACTGAACAAGCTAATTATAATGCGAAATATTCGAAAAGTGAATGGAATAGAGGATTAAAAAATTGAAACAAATTTTAAAGACAGGACAAATAAACAAACAATGATAGCTAAAATGTTGAAGGAACTTGAAAATATGGGTATTTTAAATTTTATATCTAGATTACATTTTCAATTATATCTAATTTTTGAAGGGGAGAGGAAAAGATGAACAACCTTATAAATGGCTATATTAAAGATGTGCTGCCTTCATTTTTTGCGAGATATAATATACCAAAGAATGTTATTGAAGTTGTTACTAAAGATATAGAAGATCGAATTTATTCTCTTTTGATTCGTTGGAATGAGATTGAATTTAGGCGAGTCTTATTAACAACTGGGCTAGAAGAGGCAACCTTTTATGAACCTAATGTGAATTTAGAATTAAGATGTTTTGTTGTGGTTGCTATTAGAAATAGCTTGTTTGAAAATCTTGTTAGTAATCGAAAGGCTGCATTAGCATTGGGATTGAAAAAGTCACCTATACCAGAAACTGATGTTAAAACTTTTACACAGGAAGCAATAAGGCATTTCAAGCAAACGGATTTTGACAAGGAATGTAATAATTAGTGACAGTAATGATCTCTACGGTGACTTAAAAGAGAAATATCCAGTAGCGTGGAAAGCCTTGTCAGAGTTGGGTAAATGGTCCAATAAAGCACAGGTTTTTGAAAGCCTTAAATATACACCATTAGAAATAGCTGAATTACGCCAGATAACAACTTCAATTAATCTGCAAAATAAAGTGGCCGTTACAGAAATACAAAGTGGAATCGATGAAAAGTTAGAAGAAGGTCTTTTAGAGGTTTTGATGCGCATATCGCCAGAATTACAACCAGTATTTTATACTGATTGCTTTAAAATGCTGACAAGGAATATCGATAAATTGTTTAAGGTAATAGAGTATGTTCTAAGAAAAAAATGCGTCTTTATAACGAGTAATTTTTATATAAGTAATGGTTATGTCTCAAAACGGAAAGCTTTACTTCGACCAGCACACTATGATGAAGATGTTGAAGAGAATTTAAAGCAATATAACGGATTACGTAAAACTCATTTGAAGGCGTTTAAAACTGTAAGCAATTTTATGCTAAACTGAGATTTATTTTAGGTCTGTGATGTTTTCTGGTTTATAAAAAGCTAAAGACAGAAATAAAAATATTAAAATTAACTTCAAATGTACATCGTTCAAGTCTTAAAACATAGGAAGCGTTACAATAAGTTTCAGTACTTGCAAATACATATTTTGCATCTGTTAGTTCAGTTATGCTCAGAATGTGGATATTGAATTTCTACCGCTTTTTATCTTGGAATCAATTTACTATAACTAAGAAAAGTTATGATGTAACCAGTGAGCATATTCAAACACGGCTATCCGATAAAGTTAATTATTCCAATTACTATCTCCCATCCAATAGTTCCATCATTTCCAAAACACAAGCAAATGAAGACAGTGTTTTCACTCGTAATGAACCTTTCAGAAAATAAAGCATATTTATGTATAGGTGAATCAAGCAAAGGAGAGTATGTAATAATTTAATATATTTTAAATTTATATTTAGAAGTGAGGCATAAAAGATAACTTGAATGTCTCACTTCTTTTGTTTTATTTTGGTAAAATAGAAATATAATTTTTAAGTCTAAAATTTAAATACAAAAAACTTATAGAAAAGCTTCGAAGTGAGGGGATAGCATGTTAGCTCAAGAGAGGCACAAAATTATTCTGGATATGCTAGAAAGTGATAAGGTTGTAAAAGTCGCTAATTTGTGCACGATATTTAATGTTTCGATTGAAACAGTAAGAAGGGATTTAGAACATTTAGAAAGAGAAGGTAAATTAAAAAGAGTATATGGTGGAGCTGTACCACACAGTAAATCAGCTGCAGAACCTTCCTATCGTTCAAGGGAAAGAGTAAGCCCTAATGAAAAGCAGATGATTGGTAAACTTGCAGCTTCATTAATTCATGATGGGGAAACATTAATAATAGATCTTGGTACAACTACTTTAGAAGTTGCGAAATATTTAAAAGACAAGAAGGACTTAACGATTAAATCCACACTCCCAATACAGGGAGTGACAGATTGCATTGACTCCATTTCTTCTTTGGCAGATATTTCAATCCACACTCCCAATACAGGGAGTGACTTATTTTGCGTTTTTAGATGGAGACCCGATAGGAATTTCAATCCACACTCCCAATACAGGGAGTGACTACCTTTTACGCTTATGGCACAAAGAGCAAAATAATTTCAATCCACACTCCCAATACAGGGAGTGACCTTGCCTTCCCCAACTGCATTCCTCCTATTTTCTATTTCAATCCACACTCCCAATACAGGGAGTGACGGAAACAGAAACTACCGAAAACACAAATGATGAATTTCAATCCACACTCCCAATACAGGGAGTGACCCAAGGTATGCACCTTTGTCTTGGTCCATCGTCGATTTCAATCCACACTCCCAATACAGGGAGTGACAGCGAGATATTGATAAAAATATTTCTATCTTACTATATGTAGTATCGTATCACTTTCACTATCTATAAAACAAGGTATTAATCAGAAAGTATCCGTCTTATATATTGGATTTTATGTGCGAATCTACCGGGGAATTCATGGGCGCTTCATGTTCGCGTATTTTGTTCATAGTTTTCAATTAAATTATTTTCATATCTTAGTTATAATAGATGTATAGTCTAAGTGCAGCACATTCAAATTAATGAGGATAGTAACTAAATATTAGAGAACTTAATCCGTTAGTCTTTACTAAAGGTGTATTCAATCTAGTAAAGGCTTATTCCTGCTTCAAGCCAATAAAAATATGACAAATTCTGAGTCCTTCCAGGCACGAATAAGGTGTAAAACTAAAAGCAGCCACTTTACTTGAAAAGGTTGGTGTGATAGTCTGAAAGACATCTATTTGTATTTTTAATTGTAAGGAGTTTTTTATTTTGATAGAAAATAAAAGAGAGTTTTATCAATCAAAAGGGAAGCTTTTTCTCGGAATCATTTTTTCATTATTATTTGTTGCTTTTGGCGCTTTTATGGCATATCTTGCATATATGGAAGAATCGATACTAATTATCACTTTGGCATTATTTATAATTGTTTTATTTAGTTTCTTTGCCGTTTCGAATATATTGAAAGTGATCCGAGGGTATCCTTATATTACGATCACAGATGAATATCTTCAATTAGATTCGTTTACGAAAAGTGAAGTAAGCCTTTATTTTACGGATATTGAATACATAAAGGTATTTGAAATTACGTTTCAAAGTGTCATAGAGATTGCTTTATATAACGAAGGTGATTATTTTGCTCAACTATCGTTTCATAATAAAATGAGATTATTTATGAATCGGATAGCTGGGCTTTCTCTGTTTACGATTAATCCAAAAGCCGTTCGAAAACCGGAACGCCCTGCATTATTAAAAATGTTGGATCTTATTATTCAACAAAAACGAAGCGACACAGCTCCCGTCAATGACAATGCAATCAATGAAGAAGCAGACTTTATGAAAAAGTATGATCCATTCCAGCAGATTGATCGATCCATCAATCGTTCATACTTTTTAAAATCTTACGGGTACGACCTTATTCTATTTGCTTTCCCGTTTATTTTGTTCTTACTTACTGGTAAAAATAATAATCATTTATTTTATATTATTGTAAGCTTCCTTTTATATCCTTTTGCGAAAGTGTTAATCGATAGGTTGTTTGGGTTTAAGTTAAGATATATACTTAAAAAGCAACAAGGCCCTACCCATAATCTTGAACAATTAATGATTATTTTTGACCTTGTTATATTCCATCTGAGTTTATTCATTGCTCCAATTGGAATAGTATTCTTATTGATACGTTATATCGTTATGCGGATGGAGCGATCCGATAATTGAAAGTTATTTCTCCGTGTGTTTCAAGGAGTTCAATATGAAGGATTATCTCATTCTATTCGATACTATTTTAGGTGAACGTATTGATCTGGAAAAAATAATAAAAAATTTAAGAAATGATATGCTTCCATTATAAATGAACCTCCAATAAGCTCCCTAAGTACTTTATTCGTTATGTTAAAATAATTTATGCACTCTTGTACTATAATTAAAAAAGATTGGAGCTATTTACATGAAAAAAAGAAATTCCTTAATTGCGGCATCTCTGCTAGTTATTTTATTAGTCGGAATGTCCGCTTGCAGCAGCAATTCATCTGATGATGACATTACCTCAACTAAAAATCAGTCAAACTCTGAAAGTACGCCACAGAGCAAAGATGATTCATCTCAATCAAATGATACGCATTCTGAAAGTACTCAAGTAGAAGATAATCAAGAGCAGGCTGATAATACAGAAGATACTACTTCGGCAAATATCACAAGTGAAAGTCAAGAGGAAAAAGTAGAGGGAAGGAGAGCAGAGTTTCTTGAAAGACTAGACAATATCCAAAAGGAACTTGATGCTTTACCAGAAAAGGAACATGCTGATAAAGGTGTCACCAATGCTATGAAAAACTATTATGGGCGTGCTTATGAAATGTATGACGAGGAATTAAATGAGATTTATGCTTTACTAAAAAAAGAATTGTCCCCAGAGACCATGGAGGATTTAAAAGCAGAACAAATTCAATGGATAGACCAAAAAGAAGATAAGGCAAATAAAGAAAGACTGGAATATGAAGGCGGAACTTTTGAAAATGTTGCATTATATATGTCTTTATACGAATCTACAAAGGACAGAAGTTATGAATTAGTAAACAAATATATGACAGATTAAAAGCTGGAAGCATGGATTTGCAATGTTTGGGGAGAAAACAACCTTAAGATGATAGAAAATCAACTGAAATGCCTTATAAAAAAGGAGCATCCATAAGTACGATTGAAGCAGGAAATCAATGGATTTCATTGGTTCTATTTACTGATATTTTTTACAAAATGAAACCAATCCTCATGCTTCAACGTAATTAAAAACAGAACCTATATTTCTAGGAGGCATTTTATGTATGCAGAAATAAATGGGAAATTGATTCGAGTCAGAGGTGCAATCAATAAGAAACTGAAGTGGGAAAAACAGCTTGCTGATTATCATACGGAATTAATAGAGGTTGAAAATGAGATTAGTAGATTGGAAAAGGAGCTTATTGCTGAGAAAAAAGATGTTAGAAGGTTAGAGCGAATTGGTATAACAAACCTGATACAAACATTTTTTGGATCGAAGCACGAAAAGCTGAGACAGGAAAAGCAAGAAGTAATTGCGATACAATTACAGCTTGAAGAAGCTGAAAAAACGAAGCAAGAAATTAATGAATCAATGAATGAATTGCATAATAAATTACAAGAGGTTATGAAGGCTGAGCAGAACTATCAATTCCTTTTAGCTGAAAAGGAAAGAATCATCAAGGAAAGAGATGCTGAATTCGGGAATCGTTTGTTCGAATTAAATGAGAATGAAGGAGATCTGGAAGCATACATGACGGAACTTGATGAAGCTATAGAAGCTGGGAACAAAGTGAAGCATGCGCTTAGCAATGTTATAGAGTCACTAGAAAGTGCGGAAGGCTGGGGGACATTGGACATGTTTGGTGGTGGGATGATTTCAAGTATGGTAAAGCATGATCATATTGATAAGGCAACAGATTATATTCACCAAGCGCAAACGAGCATGCGGAACTTTCAAAAGGAATTATTAGATGTTGATGATGTGTCGGATTTGCAAATAGATATTTCAGGAATGCTGAAATTTGCCGACTTTTTCTTTGATGGTTTCATTGTAGATTGGATGGTCCAAGGGAGAATTAAAGATTCCTTAGAGCAAGCTAGGGATCAACATGCTGGTGTCGTAACGATTATTCAAAAATTAGAAATGACTTTGGAGGGAAAATCAAAGGAGCTATCTGTCATACAAACAGAGAAAAAGGCATTAATAGAAGGACTTTAAGGGCGAGGTATGCTCACTAACTTCATGGTAATCAACAAATTCAAATTATATGAAAATACAACAGGTTATAAATAGCTTTAACAGCGTTTACATTCCTTCTCGCGAAATGAGGAAAGCCTGTACTAAAGTGCTTAGAGCAAATGTAATTATGCTGAAGATTTGAGAAAAGAATAACAAAATCAAACATGGCAACTGTCTCCTGTAAGCAATCATAGACCGTTATGAATATTTTGATCTTCAAACTCCCAATATGGGAGTGACAAAGGGTTGTAAGAGAATTTCTCCTTACTAAGTGGAAGGTTCCCGCAAAAATCAGATAAAATAGGGGGCTTCTATCAGCAATATGATAAGTAAAAAGCAAAATTAATATAGGTAAACACACTAATTATCAGATAAAGTATCTTTTAAATTAATCGTTTTGGAAACGTAAGGCCTAATAAATGTGTGTGCTGTTCCATTTAGTTCGAACTGCAATTTCTCTATTAGTTGAGCATCTTCTAATTCTTTGAACCAACTGCTTATAGTTCTTGAAGATTAGTTGAAAGAGCTGGATATATAAAACTATGATAACATTCCGTGCTCCCAATATAGCAACGCACAAGCTATGTCACCCAGCCCATTTAATTGCTATTTCAATCTACGCTCCCAAAACAGGGAGCGACACGAGATATTGACAAACCTAACACCTCGCCTCTATATAGTAGTTTTATTCATTTCTTTTCCTTGATTCACGTCAAAAATTCACTCATTTCATGCACATAACCTGCATTTTCTGCGCAAACCTCCCCACAAAACCATGTTCACTTCAGGTCCGCGCATTAGCAATATAGTGGCACTTCTTGTTTCAATACAGATTGTCACAAGTATTTTTTGATTCAGAATTGGTTCCGACGATAAGAATAGAGACTGTCAAACACAAGGTAATAAGTAAAGAACTTCATCCGCTAATAGATGCTTTAAATATAGTAAAGGCTTTTTCAAGTTTCCATCTAACAAAAATATAACAAATATCGGGTCGTTTCAGGTATGAAAAAGCAAAAAATGGTAGAAATTACTCGGGTCTTAAGGTATGCTGTAAAGTAATGGGGATATTTTCTTTATTTCTGATAGTCTAGTATATTTTTTTTATAACATCTAAGGTATACAATTTTTTGTAAGCGTTTTATTTTATAATAGAAATATGGAAAATTAATAAATTTAGAGGAGGGTGTCCTTTGTTTATAGCTCATATTCGCAAAAGTGATCATGTAATCCAAACGGTTCAAGACCACCTTGAAGGGGTTGCCTGGCTAGCGCGGAGATATGGTAAATTGATAGCGCTAGCTGCTCACACAGAATTATCTGGTTTACTCCACGATATGGGTAAATACACGGAAGCTTTTACGACCTACATAAGAAACGCGGTGCTTTATGATGATGTGGCGAGCACTAAGATTGATCACTCCACCGCAGGAGCAAAATATTTATATGAAAATTATTATGGGAAGGATCCCTTGCAAAATCTCGTAGTAGAAACGGTAGGGATGGCTATTTTATCTCACCACTCCGGCCTGCAGAATTTTATCCAGCCCGATACGAGTCAATCGGATTATATCCGCCGTGTGACAAATGTTGATTTACCACACTATCAAGAGGTAGTAGCCAACTTTGAGGCTGTTTCTGGAAACGTGGAAAAGGTAACTCAATTGATCGAAGAAGCTAAAAAAGAAGTCGAGGAATTTATGGAGCGGATTAAGCACCTAAATGGAAAAGAACGAACCATTCATTTAAATTATATGCAAAAACTCGTGTTTAGTTGCTTGATCGATGCGGACCGTACTGATACTCGCTGTTTTGAAGAGGATACGGAAGTAACGCTCTCAGATCATTCGGCTGTTTTTGAAGAAGGATATAAAAACCTGATGAATCAAGTGAACGAATGGGGAGAGGCGGTTCAACCCATTTATAAACTGCGGAACGAGATGTCCGAGAGTTGTGATAGAAAAGCGGATGAAGCCTCATCTATCATGACTTTATCCATCCCGACCGGGGGCGGGAAAACCTTTGCAAGCCTCCGTTACGCCTTAAAACATGCGATGCAGTACAAAAAAGAACGGATTATTTATGTAGTTCCTTACACAACCATTCTGGAACAAAATGCTACGGCCGTCCGCGATATTATCAAACAGCCAGAAGCTGTCCTTGAACATCATGCGAATGTCATTGATGACAGCGGTTTGGATGATGAACCGGACTATTATCAGGAGGCATATCATAAACAGTTGCAGCTCGGGCGTGATAATTGGGACTATCCGATTATCTTTACGACAATGGTGCAGTTTCTGGATGCCTTTTTCCAAAAAGGAACGAGAAAAAGCCGGCGTCTCCATCATCTCACGAATAGCGTAATTATCGTGGATGAAGTACAGTCTGTTCCTTACAAACATTTCCATCTGTTTAATACAGCAATGAATTTTCTCCAAATGGTCGGAAATAGCAGCATCTTGCTTTGTACAGCAACACAGCCGGAAGTAGCTGAAATGAAGTATAAAATACACCTGGGGAAAAATGCGGAAATTGTACCAGACCTTGTGAAGACTGTCGACGCGTTTAAAAGAGTATCAATCATCAATAAAGTGGACAAGGGCGGTTGGAATCTCGAAAAAATAGCATCATTCACAGAAGAAGTCATGTCAGAAAACCAATCACTTTTGATCATTTTAAATACAAAGTCAGAAGTCCGGAGGCTTTATAAGCTGCTGGAAGAATTGAATATAGCGGAAGTTTATCATCTCAGCACCTCAATGTGCCCGGCGCACCGAATGGAGAAGCTGGATAAGATACGGGACAAATTGGGTAAAGAACGAATCATATGTGTCAGTACACAATTGATTGAAGCTGGTGTCGATATTAGCTTTGAATCCGTGATCCGCTCTCAGGCGGGACTCGATTCGATTGCTCAAGCGGCTGGTCGCTGCAACCGAAATGGGGAGCGAGAAGAAGGGAAAGTTTATATCATCCGCTCCGCAGAAGAAAATCTTTCAAGACTGCCCGAAATCCGAATCGGCGGAGAAGTGCTGGCAAATTATATCTTGAATAATGAAGACTTTGACGGCAATTATTTAAGTCCTTTGGCAATCCAGACTTATTTCAGACATTTCGATGCCCAGGCTGGACGTGTGATAAAAGTAGTGCCACCACCGTTGGATTGCCCTCTTATTAGTCACCTGAACGGGAGACATCCTAACGCGGGAAAAGCAAGCACCATCTCTAAAGGTATGTTTAAGACAGTAGAAAAGCATTTTGAAGCAATTGAATCGCCTACAACATCTGTGATCGTTCCTTACGCGGGAGGCGAAGATATTATTGCTTCACTCAACCAAGACCTCGACATCAAAGAATTCAGCAACATTATGAAACAGGCACAGCAATATTCCGTAAATCTCTTTGACTATGAAATACAGAAACTCAGTCAAAATAACTTGCTCGTACCCCTTTACGACAATTCGATTTATTGTCTCACGGAGCGGGCGTATGATGAAGATTTCGGCGTCACGATAGATGGAGAAGGTTCGATGATGGATTATAACTTTTAAGGAGGTGATACCAATGAGGAACCAGATTGAATTTGTTGTTCATGGCAAATATGCCTTGTTCACCGATCCCGTGACTCGGATTGGCGGGGAGAAATTTACATACCAAATCCCCACATACCAAGCTTTAAAGGGAATCGTAGAATCGGTGTACTGGAAGCCAACGCTGACTTGGTATATCGATGAGGTACGTGTCATGAACCCAATCCAGACAGAGGTTAAGGGAGTTCGTCCGATCAAATATCAAAGCAATTCCAATGATTTAATGTACTACACCTACTTACGTGAGCCTGTCTACCAAGTACGGGCCCATTTTGAATTCAATGAAAACAGACCCGATCTTGCTTATGACAGAAACGAGCACAAACATCACAACATCGCAAAGCGAGCGGTGAAAAAAGGCGGTCGGCGTGATGTATTTCTCGGAACACGTGAATGTCAGGGGTATGTAGAAGATTGCGCGTTTGGTGAAGGCGAAAGTTTTTATGATGATTATGGTGAAGTAAGTTTTGGTCCGATGTTCCACGGGTTTACTTATCCGGATGAGGGAGATCAGGAAACGCTCCAGGCACGAATTTGGGTACCTACGATGAAAAACGGAATTATCCGATTCAAGCGCCCGGAGGAATGTGAAATCATCCGGGACGTCCGGAAAGGCTCCATGAAACAATTTACCAAAGGAGAAAACTTCACCGATGTGGATCAAGAATACGAAGAGATGTTTAAGGAGGTGTGAAAATGAGCTGGATGCAGCAGTTAAGCAAAGTGTATGAAAATAATATGGACCATGTTGGAGAGTTTGAGGAAAGGCAGAATCAGCGGATAACGTTGCTCCCTGTTTCTCACGTTATGCAGAGTGCCCAAATTGAAATTTTGATTAATAGAGATGGAGAATTTGTGAGTGCGAAAGTTATTGAGAAAGAGAATGCGCGGACGATTGTGCCTGCTACCTCCGCATCAGCAAACCGCAGTAATTCGAGTGCGCCCCACTATATCCATGACAAATTGTTTTACGTTGCCGGCGACTACGTAGCTTATACCGGGGAGAATAAGCGTGAAAAACATCATCAGGATTACCTAGGGCAAATGAAAGAATGGGCTGAATTTCCAAACGCACCAAAAAAAGTGAAAGCAATCTATCAATATGTCAAAAAAGGAAATGTGATAGAGGACCTAATTAATGAAAAAGTAATCCCGGTAGACAGCAACAATGAAGTAATCACCAAGTGGACTTCATCCGAGGAAAAGCCATTGATTTATAAAGTGGTACCTGGTGACATTCTATCTGCATTTGTTCGATTTGATGTGCTTCACGAAAGAGCAGATGATCCTTTTATCTGGGAAGATAAACAATTATTTGATGACTATATCGAATACCAGGAAACAATTGCAGAGATGGAAAAAGGCTACTGCTATGTTACGGGAAAGGAAACGATACTGACCACACAGCATGGCTCGCGGATTCGAAACGCCGGTGACATGTCGAAGTTGATTTCTGCCAATGACAACAGCGGTTACACATACCGCGGAAGATTCGCAAAACCAACCGAAGCAGTACAAATCGGCTACGATGTCTCTCAAAAAGCACATCATGCACTGCGTTGGCTCCTACAACGACAGGGGACTTATGTGGATTCCCGTTACTTTGTTTCATTTGGTGTAGAGGAAGTAGAGGTGGCTGATCCGCTTGAAGGAACAGCAAATCATTTATTCGATTTCTTCTCTGTGGAAATGGATGAAGATACTAAAACGCACATTTATACAGAAGAAATTGTAGCGAAGGAATTAAATAAGGCGCTGCAAGGAAAAAGGCATGAGCTGAAAAAAGATATGTTGGAAAATATTATCGTTATGTCCGTGGATGCTGCAACGCCAGGCAGGCTTGCTATTGTGTACTATCAGGAACAAAATGCGGATTTATATTATGAAGCACTAGCCCATTGGCATCGTACATGTTACTGGCTTATGAGTTTTAAAAATGAAAATAAATGGATTTCATATCATGGTGCTCCTTCCACCTATCAGATTGTAGAAGCTGTCTATGGGAGGAATGGAGATCCAAGGATGAAGAAAGAGTTATATACAAGGTTGCTCCCGAGTATTACAGAAAAGAAGGCAATCCCGAAAGATATCGTTCAGACGTTGTTTAATAGGGTAAAAAATCCATTTAGCTTTGAGGGATTGGGACAGTGGAATTCTGTTATAAACATTGCATGCGCACTGATTAATAAGCAATACGAAAAGGAGGGATTTACCGTGGCGTTACAGGGAGAGAACTCATCAAGAGATTATTTGTTTGGAAGATTGCTGGGTATTGCGGAAGTAATGGAGCAAAGACAACTGAAAGAAAGAGATGAAGGTAGAGCAACGAATGCCACCAGATATTTTAATGCGTTTTCTCAGCATCCTGCCCGTACCTGGATGGTCATCCGAAAGCAGCTCAATCCATATTTTCAGCGTTCCGGAGGACAAACAGGATATTATGCAATGCTCATTCAGCAGATAGAAGATAAGCTGGCAGTGGAGAATATGACCGACGCCCCGCTCAGCCCAGTTTTCCTATTGGGGTACAGCAGTCAAATCCAACATTTATATACAAAAAAGGAGGAAAATGAAAATGACAGCGTTGCAGAATAAAATTGACTTTGCAGTAGTATTTACAGTCGATAAAGCAAATCCAAACGGGGACCCGTTAAATGGTAATCGTCCACGTCAGGATTTTTTAGGATATGGAGAGGTATCTGATGTGGCAATTAAGCGGAAGTTACGTAACAGATTACAGGATGATGGGGAGGAAATTCTTGTTCAGTCGGATGAAAGGCGATCTGATGCATTCCGTAGTATCAAAGACAGGGTAGATTCAGTGGAAGAATTGAAAAAATTACTGACCAAGTCGAAAGCAACAGGAGCAGACGAAGAATCAGCTGAAATGATAGCAAGCAACACCTGGTATGATGTGCGTGCTTTTGGACAAGTGTTTGCATTTAAAGGGACAAAAATGTCTATCGGCATCCGCGGTCCGGTATCTATTCATACTGCAACAAGTGTGGAGCCGGTAGATATATCTAGTATGCAGATTACAAAGAGTGTTAACTCGATCACAAATACAAAAGATCCGGGTCAAAAAACATCCGACACGATGGGGATGAAACATCGAGTAGATTTTGGTGTATATGTATTTTACGGAAGCATTAATCCGCAGCTCGCTGAACGTACTGGATTTACTTATGAAGATGCACAAAAACTGAAAGAAGCGTTAAAAACATTGTTCGCAAACGATGCATCTTCCGCACGACCAGACGGTAGTATGGAGGTAAATAAAGTATTCTGGTGGGAGCATGATTCGAAATTAGGAAATTATTCTTCTGCTAAAGTTCATCGGACCGTACACGTGAAAAAGGTAGAAGACAATCTTCCTCATTCTATTGAAAATTACAAGATTACAGTAGATGAGCTGGAAGGACTGCCAGTTGAAGAACATGACGGGCTATAATGAACAAGATTATCTGATGCTTTCAGGGATCCAGCATTTTGTATTCTGCAAGCGGCAGTGGGCGCTTATTCATGTGGAGCAGGAGTGGGCTGAGAATGTATTGACGGTAGAAGGAAATGCCCTCCATGAGAAGGCTGACGACCCTTTCATACGCGAAAAAAGGGGAGATACCATTTTTGTCCGCGCGCTGCCTGTTCATTCAAGCTCGCTTGGCATCAGTGGCATCTGCGATATGGTGGAATTTACAAGAGATGAAGACGGTATTCCTTTAGACAAAGAGGAAGGGCTGTATTCTGTAAAACCAATAGAATATAAAAAGGGCAAACCCAAAAAGCATGATGCCGATATTTTGCAGCTAGCTGCCCAGTCCCTGTGTCTCGAGGAAATGCTCGGAACAGTGATTGAGGAGGCTGCACTCTACTACCATGAAATCAAACGAAGGGAACCAGTCCCTATCACAAATAATCTCAGGAATAGAGCAAAAGAAATGTTAAAAGAAATGCATCATTACTATGGTAGAAAGCACACTCCAAGGGTAAAAACTGGAAAACATTGCTTAAGATGCTCATTACGGGATATCTGTTTGCCGGAAATGCTGGAAAGAGAAAAAGTATCTGCGTACATGAATAGGATGTTGGCGGAATGAAAAAATTACTTAATACTGTTTACGTTTCTCAGCCCGATATCTATTTGGCTCTTAAAGGAAAAAATCTAAACCTTATAAAAGAAGATGAATCAATTGCACGTGTCCCGCTTCATAATATCCAGGCGATTTGTACCTTTGGACATCAAGGAGCAAGCCCAGCACTAATGGCTGAATGCATGGAACAAAATATTAGTCTCACCTTTTTCACAAGCGCGGGCAGATTTCGCGGGCGGCTAACGGGAGAGTCGAATGGCAACGTTTTGTTGCGGAAAAAACAATATAGAATTTCCGACTCAGAAGATGAAAGCTTACGGGTAGCTAGACATATGATCGTTGGGAAAATCTTTAACAGTGAGCAACTGTTAAATCGTACGTGGAGAGACCATGTACTGCGCGTGAATTCAGAGCGGATTAAACATGCAATCAGTAGTCTTGCAAAAGCCCGACAGCACATACTTACATGCATCAATTTAGAAGATTTAAGAGGAATTGAAGGAAACGCCGCAAGTGTTTATTATAGTGTTTTTGACGAATGCATTCTGCAGAATAAAGAAGATTTCACATTCTCGCATCGTAACCGGAGACCGCCATTAGACCGAATAAACGCCTTACTGTCTTTTTCGTATTCTTTACTGGCATCGGAAACAGCGGCTGCTCTAGAAGGGGTCGGACTTGATTCGTATGTAGGTTTTTTGCATCGTGACCGGCCAGGAAGAACTTCTCTTGCTTTAGATGTCATGGAAGAGTTGCGACCATTGATTGCAGACCGATTTGTTTTAAAGATAGTTAATAGAAAACAGATTCATGCAAAGGATTTTGTTATTAAAGAAAATGGTGCTGTCATCCTTAAAGATGATGCGAGAAGGAAATTTCTGCAGCTATGGCAGGAAAATAAGGAGTCTGAAATTACTCACCCGTATTTAAAAGAAAAAATCTCCTGGGGATTAATCCCGCATGTGCAAGCATTATTATTAGCCAGATTTTTAAGGGGAGACCTTGATGCATATCCTCCAATTTTACTTAGGTAGGTGAAGAAAGTGTTAATACTAGTAACCTATGATGTCCAGACGGTGTCTGCGAGTGGCCAAAAGAGATTGAGAAAAGTAGCTAAGAAGTGTGAGGAATACGGGGTCCGAGTGCAGAATTCTGTATTTGAGTGTGTGGTGGACAGTACGCAATTACGCCAGTTGGAACTAAGCTTAGAATCAATCATCGATCCATCTGTTGATAGTCTTCGGTTCTATCGCTTAGGGAACAATTATGAAAATAAGGTGAAGCATATAGGTGCTAAACCGTCGCTTGAAGTAGAAAAGCCACTGATTTTTTAATGCGCGAACCCGAAGTGACCATGATTTTCCAGGGAGGTTCGCGCAGAATATGCATGTTTACTTAAGGAAATAGAAGGAATTTTGATTGAATTAGTGAAAAGTAATGGATAGACTACTATATGTAGAGGCGAAATGTTGGATTTGTCAATATCTCGCAGTCGCTCCCTGTATGGGGAGCGTGGATTGAAATAGATGCAGTCGCCTTACAGTGGAAAGATAATCCTGCGTCGCTCCCTGTATGGGGAGCGTGGATTGAAATAGTTTATCCAACAATTTGACATCATAATCGATGAACGTCGCTCCCTGTATGGGGAGCGTGGATTGAAATATAAGAATGGAAATC
>NZ_BMOS01000016.1:49040-53188 GCF_014647195.1 Oceanobacillus indicireducens
TCTTTTTAGTCGCTCCCTGTATGGGGAGCGTGGATTGAAATTCCTAATACGGTGTACTCTCCGTTACTGAGTGTTTTAGTCGCTCCCTGTATGGGGAGCGTGGATTGAAAGCACCAGAACTGATCATATGTGTCATTTATCTTTTTAGTCGCTCCCTGTATGGGGCGCGTGGATTGAAATTCCTAATACGGTGTACTCTCCGTTACTGAGTGTTTTAGTCGCTCCCTGTATGGGGAGCGTGGATTGAAAGCACCAGAACTGATCATATGTGTCATTTATCTTTTTAGTCGCTCCCTGTATGGGGAGCGTGGATTGAAATTCCTAATACGGTGTACTCTCCGTTACTGAGTTTTTTAGTCGCTCCCTGTATGGGGAGCGTGGATTGAAATAAAGTGACTTTGAACAGACCCGTTACTATGCCTAGTCGCTCCCTGTATGGGGAGCGTGGATTGAAATAATCATTTTGTTCATAACTTGGACGACAACATCAGTCGCTCCCTGTATGGGGAGCGTGGATTGAAATCACGAATACCAGTGATAACTGATCAGCCTATGCGTCGCTCCCTGTAGGGGGAGCGTGGATTGAAATCACGAACACCAGTGATAACCGATCAGCCTATGCGTCGCGCCCTGTATGGGGAGCGTGGATTGAAATCTCTACGATCTAATACAGGTCTTTCAATAGAACGTCGCTCCCTGTATGGGGGGCGTGGATTGAAATAATCATTTTGTTCATAACTTGGACGACAACATCAGTCGCTCCCTGTATGGGGAGCGTGGATTGAAATCACGAATACCAGTGATAACCGATCAGCCTATGCGTCGCTCCCTGTATGGGGAGCGTGGATTGAAATCTCTACGATCTAATACAGGTCTTTCTATATAACGTCGCTCCCTGTATGGGGAGCGTGGATTGAAATCACGAATACCAGTGATAACCGATCAGCCTATACGTCGCTCCCTGTATGGGGAGCGTGGATTGAAATCACGAATACCAGTGATAACCGATCAGCCTATACGTCGCTCCCTGTATGGGGAGCGTGGATTGAAATCACGAATACCAGTGATAACCGATCAGCCTATACGTCGCTCCCTGTATGGGGAGCGTGGATTGAAATCTCTACGATCTAATACAGGTCTTTCAATATAACGTCGCTCCCTGTATGGGGAGCGTGGATTGAAATGAATGTGTGCAACCTATCCGCCGCGTGACACGTGTCGCTCCCTGTATGGGGAGCGTGGATTGAAATCAACTGACCGTCTGAATACTGCATACTCACCCGGTCGCTCCCTGTATGGGGAGCGTGGATTGAAATCTGGGATCGTATATATTGCCGATGACTTCGTATGGTCGCTCCCTGTATGGGGAGCGCGGATTGAAATTGACTTTTTGATTTGCTACCGAACCCACCGAACGAGTCGCTCCCTGTATGGGGAGCGTGGATTGAAATTACGGTGGATTTACCTGTTTCTTATGATGATATGCGTCGCTCCCTGTATGGGGAGCGTGGATTGAAATCTCTACGATCTAATACAGGTCTTTCAATATAGCGTCGCTCCCTGTATGGGGAGCGTGGAGTGAAATTGTAAGTTGGTAATCTTCTTCTGCCTTCTATCCACGTCGCTCCCTGTATGGGGAGCGTGGAGTGAAATTGTAAGTTGGTAATCTTCTTCTGCCTTCTATCCACGTCGCTCCCTGTATGGGGAGCGTGGAGTGAAATTGTAAGTTGGTAATCTTCTTCTGCCTTCTATCCACGTCGCTCCCTGTATGGGGAGCGTGGATTGAAATTCCCTATCCGACTTTTTCCCTTACACCCACGAGGTGTCGCTCCCTGTATGGGGAGCGTGGATTGAAATCTGGGATCGTATTTATTGCCGATGACTCCGTACGGTCGCTCCCTGTATGGGGAGCGGGGATTGAAATTGTAAGTTGGTTATCTTCTGCTGCCTTCTATCCACGTCGCTCCCTGTAGGGGGAGCGTGGATTGAAATTCCCTATCCGACTTTGTCCCTTACACCCACGAGGTGTCGCTCCCTGTATGGGGAGCGTGGATTGAAATTGTAAGTTGGTTATCTTCTTCTGCCTTCTATCCACGTCGCTCCCTGTATGGGGAGCGTGGATTGAAATGTAGTAATTTCTTAATGTTTGTAACCTCGGTCTTGTCGCTCCCTGTATGGGGAGCGTGGATTGAAATTTTACATCGTTTGCGTTATCAATAAAACCACACGCGTCGCTCCCTGTATGGGGAGCGTGGATTGAAACGTAGTAATTCCTTAATGTTTGTAACCTCGGTCTTGTCGCTCCCTGTATGGGGGGCGTGGATTGAAATTGTAAGTTGGTCATCGTCTTCTGCCTGCTATCCACGTCGCTCCCTGTATGGGGAGCGCGGATTGAAATGTAGTAATGTCTTAATGTTTGTAACCTCGGTCTTGTCGCTCCCTGTATGGGGAGCGTGGATTGAAATTTTGCATCGTTTGCGTTATCAATAAAACCACACTCGTCGCTCCCTGTATGGGGAGCGTGGATTGAAATATCCACTGGATTAGTAGATAAAATCATAAACAAGTCGCTCCCTGTATGGGGAGCGTGGATTGAAATATGCATTAAACATATCGCGGGAAAGAAATAAACCGTCGCTCCCTGCATGGGTAGCGTGGATTGAAATGTCATATCGCCGATTTGCATGATGGATGTACGCAAGTCGCTCCCTGTATGGGGGGCGGGGATTGAAATATCCACTGGATTAGTAGATAACATCATAAACAAGTCGCTCCCTGGATGGGGAGCGTGGATTGAAATCTTGCATCGTTTGCGTTATCAATAAAACCACACTCGTCGCTCCCTGTATGGGGAGCGTGGATTGAAATATGCATTAAACATATCGCTGGAAAGAAATAAACCGTCGCTCCCTGTATGGGGAGCGTGGATTGAAATCTAACCACGAGAAGAGTCAATAAAAAAATAAACAAGTCGCTCCCTGTATGGGGAGCGTGGATTGAAATCTAACCACGAGAAGAGTCAATAAAAAAATAAACAAGTCGCTCCCTGTATGGGGAGCGTGGATTGAAATCTAACCACGAGAAGAGTCAATAAAAAAATAAACAAGTCGCTCCCTGTATGGGGAGCGTGGATTGAAATCTAACCACGAGAAGAGTCAATAAAAAAATAAACAAGTCGCTCCCTGTATGGGGAGCGTGGATTGAAATCTGCATTACACATATCGCTGGAAAGAAATAAACCGTCGCTCCCTGTATGGGGAGCGTGGATTGAAATGTCATATCGACAAATTGCCTGATGGATGTACGCAAGTCGCTCCCTGTATGGGGAGCGTGGATTGAAATTAGCTAATGGAAATGCAACTCTATACGGGGCGCAGCGTCGCTCCCTGTATGGGGAGCGTGGATTGAAATTTTTAGGTACTGCCACCAAAGATAAGGTTTAATAGTCGCTCCCTGTATGGGGAGCGTGGATTGAAATCCAATATATCCTCACAGATCGGATGCCGTCTTTCGTCGCTCCCTGTATGGGGAGCGTGGATTGAAATCCAACGATGAACAGGGTCAGTTGCCCAACAAAATTGTCGCTCCCTGTATGGGGAGCGTGGATTGAAATATAGCCATTTGCTTTACCATTAAAAGCATTAATGTGTCGCTCCCTGTATGGGGAGCGTGGATTGAAATAATAATACTTATGGATTCATAAAGTATTAAAGCGGTCGCTCCCTGTATGGGGAGCGTGGATTGAAATAGTAATTTAGGACGGGGGTTTATTTTTAACTGGTGTCGCTCCCTGTATGGGGAGCGTGGATTGAAATAATCAAATATCGTTGAGTTTCTAAAGCAATTTTTGTCGCTCCCTGTATGGGGAGCGTGGATTGAAATACACCCTCCATTTTTCTTTTATTGTACCACATTGTCGCTCCCTGTATGGGGAGCGTGGATTGAAATATTCAACCGTACCAATCATTCGATGAAGAAACAGGTCGCTCCCTGTATGGGGAGCGTGGATTGAAATTTTTTAGAAGGGAATCACTATCCCGAATTGCGGGGTCGCTCCCTGTATGGGGAGCGTGGATTGAAATTTTTAATTTGATATAGATGAATCGTGGGTTGCGGTCGCTCCCTGTATGGGGAGCGTGGATTGAAAT
>NZ_BMOS01000016.1:53421-54352 GCF_014647195.1 Oceanobacillus indicireducens
CTCCACCCATCTTAAACAAAGAAGATTACTTTGTCGCTCCCTGTATGGGGAGCGTGGATTGAAATATCAGGTAGATAGTCCGGATCGAGTGCAAGGAACGTCGCTCCCTGTATGGGGAGCGGGGATTGAAATGTTTCCCGTAATACATGGAAGTTCGCTTTTGTCGTCGCTCCCTGTATGGGGAGCGGGGATTGAAATGTTTCCCGTAATACATGGAAGTTCGCTTTTGTCGTCGCTCCCTGTATGGGGAGCGGGGATTGAAATGTTTCCCGTAATACATGGAAGTTCGCTTTTTTCGTCGCTCCCTGTATGGGGAGCGTGGATTGAAATATCAGGTAGATAGTCCGTTTCGAGTGCAAGGAACGTCGCTCCCTGTATGGGGAGCGTGGATTGAAATCGATATCAACGTATCCGAAGAATTGGAAATCAAAGTCGCTCCCTGTATGGGGAGCGGGGGTTGAAATTTGTGGTTGCTGTCATTAAAAAGTAGTTTTCCGTCGCTCCCTGTATGGGGAGCGTGGATTGAAATGTTTCCCGTAATACATGGAAGTTCGCTTTTTTCGTCGCTCCCTGTATGGGGAGCGTGGATTGAAATTTGTGGTTGCTGTCATTAAAAAGTAGTTTTCCGTCGCTCCCTGTATGGGGAGCGTGGATTGAAATGATTCTAGTTACGGGAGCTTAAGTCTATGAAAGGTCGCTCCCTGTATGGGGAGCGTGGATTGAAATAACTTAGCACTTGCTAAGACAGCTAATCAAAGGCAGTCGCTCCCTGTATGGGGAGCGTGGATTGAAATTGTGTTTAAGGTGGGGGATATAATCAGTTTGAATGGTCGCTCCCTGTATGGGGAGCGTGGATTGAAATACCCTCATATGATTCAAGATACTTTCCAGCAATGGTCGCTCCCTGTATGGGGAGCGTGGATTGAAATAA
>NZ_BMOS01000016.1:54606-80988 GCF_014647195.1 Oceanobacillus indicireducens
TGGTCGCTCCCTGTATGGGGAGCGTGGATTGAAATACCCTCATATGATTCAAGATACTTTCCAGCAATGGTCGCTCCCTGTATGGGGAGCGTGGATTGAAATAACATGTGTGACTGTTCCGTCACGTACCGCATAAATGTCGCTCCCTGTATGGGGAGCGTGGATTGAAATTTGACGAAAGAGAAAAACCGGATGCCGTTGCTTGTCGCTCCCTGTATGGGGAGCGTGGATTGAAATCTTTGTGATTTGCCATCATTAACAGAGTGATTAAAGTCGCTCCCTGTATGGGGAGCGTGGATTGAAATACGGGATCACTCCTCAAATTAACTCCAATTGCTGGTCGCTCCCTGTATGGGGAGCGTGGATTGAAATAAGTGCAGAAATTGAAGAATGAGCAGGAGAAAAAAGTCGCTCCCTGTATGGGGAGCGTGGATTGAAATTAAAACGAGAAGGAATACTCCCGCTAATTGAAAGGTCGCTCCCTGTATGGGGAGCGTGGATTGAAATACGGGATCACTCCTCAAATTAACTCCAATTGCTGGTCGCTCCCTGTATGGGGAGCGTGGATTGAAATAAGTGCAGAAATTGAAGAATGAGCAGGAGAAAAAAGTCGCTCCCTGTATGGGGAGCGTGGATTGAAATTAATGCTTACGGAAGTAGCTTGGAGTGGTATGTGGTCGCTCCCTGTATGGGGAGCGTGGATTGAAATAAATGTCTATAATTTAAATTCATTTACTAACCGGTGTAATTCTTCTGCTAACTTTGCAAGCTCATCCGAACTAGCGGTAACCTCTTCCATCGCAGAGCTTGTTTGCTGGGTTGATGCAGAAGTTTGCTCCACACCTGCTGCTGATTCTTCTGAGATAGCTGCAATTTCTTGGATGGATGTATTCATCGCTTGGTTATTTGCTGCGATGTCCATAAGGTTTTCGGATGCAACGTTAATTTTATTTCCCATATCTGCAACAGCTGCACGAATCTTCTCGAATGTTTCACCTGTTGTTTTTATTTGCTCCGTGCCTTGTACTACGTCTGTATATCCTTCTTTCAAGGAGGTGACGACCATACTAGATTCATTTTGAATGCTATTTACAATATCTGTAATGTTTGTTACAGAGTCAGAAGATTGTTCAGCAAGCTTTCTCACTTCATCGGCAACAACAGCGAATCCTTTTCCTTGTTCACCGGCTCGGGCAGCTTCGATGGCTGCATTTAGTGCTAGTAAATTTGTTTGATCAGCAATATCTTGAATAACTGAAACCAACTCTGAAATCTCTTGCGCGTGCGTGTCTAATCCCTCTACTTTTCTAACCGCATGATGGACAATTTTGTCAATAACAGCCATTTGCTCAGTAGAGGATTTCATTAACTCGGCTCCTTCGTCGGTCATTTGTAAAACCTCATCTGAAGATTGTTGGATGTGTTCACTATTTTCACTTGTCTCTTGCACTTTTGTAGTAAATACATTCATCTTGGAAGAAAGCTCACTTGCATTATTTGCTTGAGATTCGGAACCTGCTGCGATTTCTTGCATGGTTGATGCTACTTGTTCCGTCCCAGTCATTACTTCATTTGAAGATTGGGTTAGCTCTTCACTTTGGTTTGCTACGGTTTCAGACACGGTGTTAATCTGATGTAGTAGATTGCGCATATTTTTATTCATTTCATTTGTCGCAACACTTAGTTGTCCAATTTCATCCTCTAATTTCACTTCAATTTGTTCTTTGCTTAAATCCCCATTTGCAATTTCCTTCATTCTATCCATGACCATTTGAATTCGAGTCGTAATTCTTTTTGTGGTGAAAAACGATACGGTGATTGCTACAATCAGTGCTAGACTTAAGGTGATGGCAATTGGGGTTAAAATAGTTCGTGCCTTTTCTTGGAACTCTTCTACATTAACCGTACCGCCAAGAATCCATCCTGTAGTTGGATTTTTTGTGAACGCCATGATCTTGTCTTTCCCCTCGAATTGATAGTCAACAATCCCCTGGTCCCCAACTTTTTCGATTGCTTGATAGAACTCACTCTGGGACCCATCTTCTCCAATATATTGTTCATCTGGATGTGTGATGTATTTGCCAGCACGATCTAACACTAATGCATAGCCAGAATCACCGATTTTTATGTCGTTAACCATTTCTAACAGTGTATCAACAGATACATCGAGGGCAAACACACCAACAAGTCCGCTCGTATCATAGTAAGCACGAGCTGCAGTGACTACCGTATAATCTGAGCCATCCGATTTATAAGGTTCTGTCCAGATTGTTTCTCCTTCTGCCTCTACAGCATCTTGATACCATGGTCGCTCGGTAGGATTGTAACTTGAATCTGAGTCATCATGAGGATCGATTATCTCTGCTGTTTCCTCAACACCAATATACTCTTCTGTTTCCTCAATACCAATATAAATACCGAAAATGGTATCATCCGAATCTTTCATTGCAGCTAAGTCTTCCAAAATCTGCTCTTTATTATCATTGTCATAGTTGGAAAGAAGTTCACTGGAAGTAAAGCGGTCTATTGTATTAATTATATTTTTAAAGAAGATTTCAAACGTATCATTCATCCCGGTCATCTGGTTTTCTACGTTTTTCGTAAGTTCCTCCGTTGTATTCCTTGCACTAGATTGATAGCTTACAAAAGCCACCGCTCCTACAGCTAAAATCAGTAGAATTAAAAAGGGAATGATAATTTGACGTTGTAAATTTTTCGTGAAAAAACCATTTCTCCTAGAGGCTTTGTTTGCAACCCTCTTATCCTTCCCATTAGCTGTTTTATCATTTTTCATTTTTTCTATTTCCCCTTCCATTTGAATTATCTAAGTTTGGTTAATCTCTATCTTATGTTGATATAAATTTAAGCATTTCTACGACAAATGTAATAGAAAATACTACGAATTGTTATTTTTACTTCAACCAACCAGATCAGCGCTTTAACTTAAAAATAAAGATAGAGAAACAATGATTAAGAGTTAAAAGGATTGGTATATACTACCTATATCGGGCATTTGTATATTTAGTAAAGGGATCCCTTAAAAGAGTTAATAGTTGAATTATTGGGATAAAGGCGATGTTAGACTAAAATTAGACACACCAAATTGGGATTGTATAATAGCCAAGAAATAGATCGAAGTGTATTAAAGAACAAAGCGTATGAGTTATGATAAGGAATTTAATTTATATGTTGAAAAACTTGCGGAAGAATCATAAAATAAACAAGTCCATTCCTTTGATTGAATGAACTTGTTTATTTTAAGTACTAGTATAGTAGAGTGGGGTCCGCATTTCTTTAGTTATCAGTTTTCAGTTATTTCGATAACTTATAAAAAGACTATTTAAGCGCATCTACTGTTATTTCGGTTGCTTGTTTTATCAAATCATCATTATATGATGCGTCTTCTGTATCACGGCTTGAAAGAATTGCAATGACAATAGGTTCTTGATCAGGTGGCCACACAATCCCAATATCATTTCGTGTTCCGTAACCACCTGCGCCGCTTTTATCGCCAACTGTCCATTCTTCAGGCACGCCGGCGCGGATTAATGTGTCCCCGGTAGTATTCGTTTGAAGCCACTCTAATAGCATATCTTGCTTGGGCTTAGATAGTAAATGATCATCAAGCGCGAAAGCTTGCAAGCTTGTAGCAAGTGCCTTTGGAGTGCTTGTGTCACGAATGTCTCCTGGTTGAGCTTCATTTAAATTTGGTTCTGTCCGATTAGAATGTAAAACGGTATCTCCTATATCCCTCATTGCTTTCTCCAAACCATCCG
Source organism: Oceanobacillus indicireducens (assembly GCF_014647195.1). Lineage (GTDB taxonomy): Bacteria > Bacillota > Bacilli > Bacillales > Amphibacillaceae > Oceanobacillus > Oceanobacillus indicireducens. The sequence continues at coordinate 58,383 of NZ_BMOS01000016.1, forward strand.
GACCACCTAATTCATTAAATAATAAATTACCCGCAGTATTATCGCTGTAACGAATAGCTGCTTCGCTTAATTCCAATAAGGTCATTCCAGAATCTACATGTTTCTCTGTAATCGGGGAATAGGTGACCAAATCATCTTTCGTATAAGTAACCGTTTCGTTGAATTCTTCCATTGTGTTCTGTTGTAGAACCGCTCCAACTGCTAATGCTTTTACCGTAGAGGTAAAGGCGAATCGTTCATCAGCTTGATAATCAATTATTTTTCCAGAACCAGTGTCAATCGCATAAACACCAAGTTTAGCATCAAACTCTTTCTCTAATTGGGCGAAATGGTTGTCTATCGTCTGATTGGATTCTTCGTTACTTGAGTTAGATACGGACTCGCTCGAATCCTTTTCTTTTGTACATCCAATCAATCCAATGACTGCCATAAAGCAAATTGCTAGTATGAACTTTCTAGTATTGAATATCTTCTTCAAAATAAACCCTCCCTAAAAATTTAACTTGTAGACTACAAGCGTAATACAATATTACATTTGTAGTCTATGATTGTCAATTACTTTTTTTATATTTTTTGTATTGAACAAACCATGCTAGCATGTTATATTACAATTGTAATATTGAGATAGACATGGTAAGTAGACATGTTTCCCATATACTTGATAAAGTGAAACTTCATTCAGTGGGGGTTTCCTTACCTCCCCAACTGAATGTTAGTTGAACAGAATCAGGTTTTGGTTTTCCCTCTTGTTTAGAGGTGGGGGTATTACAGAGCGTTAATACGTGATAAATTTACTGGTAACCGACAGAATTGAGGTCGAAAGCTATGTTTTTTACTAATTTTGTAATCAGTTTACTCTTACCTACCTTTACAATTATAGTAATTTTGCTGATTAAAAAGATATTCCAGAAACAGCTATCAGCAAAATGGCATTATAATCTATGGTTTTTGTTATTATTTGCGTTGGCTATTCCATTTTTACCGGAAGAGCTCCTTCCTTTTGATGGTCATTTTATTGCTCTGGATTCCATTGAGAGTAACGAAAATCGTTACACTATTGATTCAGGAGAAGTGGAAGGAGAACGTGAAAATTGGATGAAGGATTTTTCAGTATCCGTCAATCGTTCAAGCCCTGATTTCTTAATCAATTTCTTTGTAAGTTTGTGGATGGCAGGAATGCTATTTATGGGCATCTTGACCATAAAATCCTGGTATAAGCTAAAAACTATCAAAAAAACAACACAGCTCATCCAAAATAAAGAATTGCTATTGCTATTTGAACAATGTAAGCAGCAATTAAAGCTAACTAAGCCTTTTACCTTTAATGTAAGCGTAAGAGAGTCGCCAGTAATAAAGTCTCCGCTGGCTTTTGGTTTATTTAAGCCCTATATCGTATTACCAACAAATTTAGATCAATGGCTTACTACGGAAGAGATCAAATATATTCTGCTGCACGAATTACATCATTTAAAAAACAAAGATGTCCTGACCAATTACTTTGTTATTATTTTCCAAATTCTATACTGGTATCATCCACTAGTTTGGTTTTCTTTAAGAGAAATGAGGTTGGATCGCGAGATTGCTTGTGACACTGCGGTGTTAAATTCAATGGGTGGGGATTGTGCTGTCGATTACGGAAATACCATCTTAAATTTTGCTGGGAAAACGTCAAAATTAAAAAACCTTGCTTTGGCAAACCACTTGAATGGTTCAAAGAAGCATATTAAGAAACGTATCATCAATATTGCCGGTTTCACACAAGAATCTAAGCTGCTGAAACTAAAAAGTATACTCATTTTTCTCATGGTTGGGATAATCTTATCTTGTCAATTACCATTTGTTTCCGCTATGGCAAGTGGCAATGATCAATACAAATTTAATCATGAGCGCGTGACTTACGAGGATCTTAGTACGTATTTCAAGGATGATGAAGGTAGTTTTGTATTATATGATGCACAGGCTGATAGTTATAGGATTTATAATAAAAATCAAAGTACATTAAGGGTTTCACCGAATTCAACTTACAAAATTTATAGTGCATTATTTGGTATGGAGGCAAATACGATAACAAGTGAAAACTCCACTATCAAATGGGATGGTGAGAATTATCCTTTTGATTCCTGGAATAGAGATCATAATTTATATACAGCAATGGCGAATTCGGTAAACTGGTATTTTCAGGAATTAGATAAATCAATGTCACTTGATAAGATCCAAGAAAATTTAAAAGGAATTCATTATGGCAATTACGACGTTTCTGCTGGAAAAGAGCGTTATTGGATGGAGTCATCCTTAAAAATATCTCCAGTTGAACAGGTGCAATTGTTAAAAGCATTTTATTTCAATGAATTTGGCTTTGAAGAGAAGAATGTGCAAGCCGTTAAAGATTCGTTGCGAATTAAGGAATTAGACGATTTCCATTTATCTGGGAAAACCGGTACCGGTATGGTTAATGGTGAAAATATTAACGGCTGGTTTATTGGTTACGTAGAAAATGGAGCAAACATATACTTTTTTGCAACAAATATACAGAATGATACCGATGTGTCTGGAAGTAAAGCTGCAGATATTACATTATCTATTTTAAACGATAAAGGCATCTTTAAGGATGAATGAAATTGTGTCTAAGTGAAATGTTTTTCAGCAAATATAATCGGGAGGTCGGTAACAGTGTCTAAACATATACCTAATATATCCGAAGCGGAATGGGAAGTTATGAACGTTCTTTGGGAAAAAGCCCCGCAAACAGCGAATGAAGTAATTTCTTCTTTACAGGAAAAAACAGACTGGAAGCCTAAAACCGTACGCACACTTCTTGATCGCCTCGCACAAAAAGAAGTAGTTGGTATTAATAAAAATCAAAAGATCTATACCTTCTATCCCAAATACTCTCAGGAAGAATGTCAGCGTGCCGAGGCAAAATCCTTTATTAAACGGATTTATGGTGGAACGGTAAAATCCATGCTCGTTCAGTTTATGGAAGAGGAATCTTTGTCTGAAGAGGATATTAAAGAGTTACGTACGATTCTAAATAAAAATCAGAAAAAGTAATGTTTTAAGGTGGGAGGGCACAGGTACCCGTTCTTTTACCTTGCAACATTGAAACAATACAGAACCTTCCCTATGTTTATTATCATAGATTTATAGTAAACTAAAGCTATTCTTTTATTCATCCAAAGCAGTTTTAGGAGGCTTCCAGTGAAAGAAATAATTATTACATTGGCAGAAATAGTGAATGACATCCATGATCTATTGACCGATATGTTCGGTTTACATATGACAGATAAACAGCTTCATTTCTGGATAATTGGTATTATTGGAATGGTTACATTCTTCATGGTGCATTTCTTCTTTAAAATTATTGAAAAGATGAAATGGAGTACGACTATTCTTTCCTTTGTTTATACGTTTACGGTAATGGTTGTCCTTGTCTTTGCTATCGAACTGCAGCAAGCAATTACGAACAGGGGGAATATGGAATTTGCTGATGCAGTGATGGGGTTGTGGGGATTTATAGTATTCTTTCTGGTTTATGCTGTAATAGCAATACTCGTTTATTTCCTATTTAAGACATTTAAAAAGAAAAAACGGAGATAGTTTTTCGTATGAAATGATGCAAATTTAAGAACTCTATATTACTATTATATACAGCGTGATTGTTAGGTGTTTGTAGTTTCTCTTTTGTATTAGCGAATTTGTTCTGGTCATTTACTAAGGGTATATTCAGAGTACCTCCTCTATGACTGTACTGTTGACGTAATCGGATAACGAACCTGTCCCGCAGTCTAAATAAAAATAGCTCCGTTCATTATAATAATGACCGGAGCTGTTTTGCTGCCTGAAATAAAATTAGAGAGTTTTAGGAACCAAGTTAAAGCAACGTTTGTAAATCCACTTATAATCTTCTTCCGTCAAGTCGCGTGGGTTACCTACTGTTTGTGGATCTTTCATTGCTTCTTTTGCAAGCCTATCAATCATGTCAGGGGATACACCTTGTTCTTCTAAATTTGGAATATCCAAGTCTTCTGCAAGTTTATAAACTTCATTAACCGCTGCTTTTGCTGCTTCGTCTGTTGTCATATTGAATGTATTCACGCCGAGCGCTTGTGCGATTCGAGCAAATTTAGCTGGATGACCTTTCCAGTTATATTCCATGACAGGGCCCATCATCGTTGCAACACACTGACCATGTGCAACCGGGATAATACCACCGAGTGTTTGAGACATTGCGTGCGCTGCTCCTGCTGATTCACTTCCGTAAGATAAACCTGCAAGCATGGCAGCTTGAGCCATTCCGTATCTTGCTTCAATGTCACCGCCATCTGCGTAAGCACGACGAATATATTTTCCAACATATTCGATTGCAAGTAGTGCGACTGCATCTGTAACCGGTTGGGCATAATGCATCGTGTAGCATTCGATGGCATGTGCAAGTGCGTCAATACCTGTCATTGCCGTAACGTGTGGAGGCATGGAAACATGTAATTCCGGATCAATAATCGTTAAGTGCGCAGCGATAAGTGGTCCGCCTGTATTAAATTTGAATTCACGTTCCTCATCTGTAATCACTGCCCATTGTGTTACTTCTGAACCAGTTCCAGCGGTGGTAGGGATTGTTGTTAGTGCTGGAATTCGGTTCTCAAGCGGCTTTTTGCCTTCCGCTGCTTCATACTCTAAAACGGAAGCATTATGAGCTATTTCAACACCAATTGCTTTTGCTGTGTCCATGGAGCTTCCTCCTCCTACAGCAACAAGCCCATCACAGTTATCTTCTTTGTATTGTTTGCTTCCTTCTGCAATAAGACGTACCGGCGGGTTTGGTTCTACTTTATTAAATAAAGAAATCTCGATTCCAGCTTCTTTTAAATAGTTCTCAATTGGCTTTGTTACACCAGCTTCATAGATTCCCGGGTCGGTAACTAATAGTGCTTTTGTAACGCCAAGGTTTTTAACTTCTTCTCCAATATGCTTGATAGATCCAATCCCGTGTTTAATCGCTGTTGGTAGTTCGAATTGGTGAAAATTATACATTTGTTCAACTTTCATATTTAAACTCATTAATAAATACCTCCTAAGTACTTTTAAGTGTTTAGACATTTATAAGATTTCATGGCTGTAGATTATTTGTATTTACTGCATCAGCCGCGTCCACTCTGCGCCAAGCAACTAGCAGATCTTTTGATGGGACGAGCAATGCGGCGCTGTCCCAGGCGCCCGCGAAACGAATCGCGAACTGAGCCTGCAAGGGCGCCTCCGCTTTTGATATTAAAACCAGTTCATTGTTTCCGGTTTCAAATTATGGAATATATGTTTTGTTTCTTGGTATTCTTCCAGTCCCATGCCTCCTAGTTCGCGGCCAATTCCAGATTGCTTATAGCCTCCCCATGGAGCGTGTGGGAAGTAGATATTAAAATCATTAATCCATACGGTACCCATGCGCATTTTTGCAACACAGCGTTCTGCTTTTACGATATCTTTTGTCCATACACCGCCGGATAGTCCGTAAATGGAATCATTTGCTAGTTTGATCGCTTCTTCTTCGGTTTTGAATTTCTCCACTGTAATTACAGGACCGAAAGCTTCGTCTTGAACAACACTCATGTCGGTCGTGCAATTCGTCAAAATGGTAGGCAGATAGAAAAAACCATTTTGGAGTTCTGCATCATCTGGACGTTTGCCTCCGACTGCGACAGTTGCTCCTTCTTTAATTCCTTTTTCAACATACCTTTCGACCTTTTTTAAATGCTCTTCAGAAATAAGTGGTCCCATCTGTGTTGTTTCATCAAAGCCATTACCGAGTTTAATCTTTTTCACTCGCTGGGTCAGTGCGTCGACAAATGTATCATGGATGCTTTCCTCGACGATGATTCTCGTTCCGGCTGAACAGATTTGTCCAGCATGAAAATATACAGCGTTTAAGGCTTGATCGATTGCTACTTCTAAATTGGCATCGGCAAAAATAACATTCGGGTTCTTGCCACCGAGTTCGAGTGCGATTTTTTTCATGTTGTGACTTGCAGCCTGCATAATCGTTTTTCCTGTTTCGATTCCGCCGGTAAAGGAAATTAAATCTACATTTTTGTGACTCGAAAGCTCTGCGCCAACTGTGTTTCCAGGGCCAAGTACAAGGTTGGCAACACCTTTAGGTACACCGGATTCTTCGATTAATTCAAAGATTTTAATATGTGTAAGTGGCGTAATTTCACTCGGCTTGATGATGAGTGTGTTTCCAGTGACGAGAGCTGGAGCTAGTTTCCAAGAAGCTTGAAGTAGTGGGTAATTCCAAGGAGTAATTTGCCCACAGACACCAACAGGTTCTTTCACTACTTTGCTGATCGAATTCGGGATGGGAGAGTTTATTATTTCGCCTCCATCTTTATCGGCAAGCTCGGCATAGTAACGGAAGACACCGGCAATATCTTCCATATCCCACCGGCTTTCTTCTAGTGTTTTTCCGGTATCTAATGATTCAAGTTTTGCAAGTTCTTCTTGATCACGGTCAATCAGGTCCGCGATTTTTTTAACGATCTTGGCACGTTCTGTAGCTGGCGTATTCGGCCAATCGCCTTGATCGAAAGCTTCTCTTGCTGCAGCGATTGCTTTTTCGGAATCCTGTGCGTTTCCATCAGCAACAACCGCAATGACCTCTTGGTTATACGGATTAATAATATCTCTTGTATTTCCGGAGATTGCTTCAACCCACTGGCCATTTATGTATTGTTTTTTTATGTCCAATACCGAAACCTCCTCATTTTGTTACGTTGCTTTGTTGTTAAGTTTGTTAAGAAAAAATTTAACGTTTTGAACAAATTTAATCTAACACATAAAAAAGTGTGTGTCAAAGAGATTTAGTCATTTTTTAACACATGTATGCTAGGAAAAAATAGTTTTATAAATTAATATATATAGGTAACGAAGCGGTTTGGCATGTTTTCATCCACTTGACATTTATTTTAGAAAGAGTAGTATTAAGTTTGTTAAGAAAAAATTTAACAAAATGAACAATAGGCAAGGAGAGTAAGTCATTGGGAAGCTTAAATGATAAAGAAGCGAGAGAAAAATTGGACTTTGCCAAGGATCAAGTCATTGGTGCTATCGCAGAAACGATGGATTTATACGGAGTGACGCCAGCCGCCGGTAGGTTGTACGCCACGATGTATTTTGAAGATAAAATGAATTTGGATGAGATGCTTGAAGAAATCGGGATGACTAAAGCAAGTATGAGCACAAGTGTGCGTAAATTGCAGAACATCGGTTATGTAAAGCGTGTCTATACGAGGGGCTCAAGAAAACATACTTATACAGCGGAAAAGAATTTCTTTAATACCTTTATGTCCTTCTACTGTCAACAATGGGAGCGAGAAGTAAGTATGAACTTGGATGCAGTTCAACTTGCTGAAAAGGAATTAGCAGAAATTATTAATGATGAGTCAATAGCAGATGAAATAAAAGAAGAAGCGAAAGAGCATTACGACATGTTGAATGAATCGAAAGTATATTATCATTGGTTAAGAAAATTAGTAGCAAGTATTCGTTCAGGAGAAATATTTGAATTTTTACCAAAGGAAAATGAAGAAACTTAAATTTTACGGGAGGCAATCTAATTCATGAGTTTGAGAAGGGGAATATTATTTGTCTTTACTTTTTTGATGATAGGTGTTCTTGCGGCATGCGGCAATGGAGATGCAGAAGGTGCATCGTCAGAAAGCGCTGCAGAAAGTGCGGATGAGACGATCGATATTGGACAAATTAGTTGGGCAGAAAACATTGCTGTCACAAATATGTGGAAAGTCATTCTTGAGGAAGAAGGATATGATGTTGAGTTTCACTTATTAGATATGGGGACACAAATGGCAGCACTCGCAAATGATGAATTGGATGTCAACTTGGAATTTTGGCTGCCGGTTCAAGATAAGAACTATCTCGAGCAATATCAAGAGCAAATCGATTTTTCAGAAGAGGTTTGGTATGACAATGCTAAGGTTGGATTAGTTGTACCAGCATATATGGAAGATATCAATAGTATTGAAGATTTAAATGAGAACAAAGAACTGTTTGAGAATCAGATTACTGGATTTGATCCTGGTGCCGGAACAATGGATACTACCGAGGAAATGATTGCAGAATACGAGTTGGACTTTGAGCTTGTACCAAGTTCCGAACCAGCGATGCTTACAGCAATTGAGGAAGCAATTCGTGAAGAGGCCCCAATTGTCGCGCCATTATGGAACCCACATCGTGTGTTTTCTAAAATGGACTTAAAATATCTAGACGATCCTAAAAACATGTTCGGGGAAACGGAAAAAATTCATCACGCAAAAAGGTTAGGTTTCGCTGACGATTTCCCAGAAGTTAATCAATGGTTAAAGAACTGGAAAATGGATGATGATTCCATTGGGGAATTAATGAGCTATGTAGCTGAAGCGGAAGAGGCTGGAGAAGAACCGATTGTTGGTGCAGAAAAATGGGTAGAAGACAATCGAGATTTGATTAACGAATGGTTAAGTGAATAAGTAGAAATAACGGGAACGTAATCTACTCTCCTATGTTGATGGAGAGTGGGTTCGTTCTTTTTTTTATCCTCTGGGAGATTATAAAGTGAAACTTCATTCAGTGGGGGGATTACAGACCGTTAATGCGTGATAAAATTGCTCTACATCACTGTGCCGAGAAGACTTTACATAGTACAGTTGACTAGCTCAATATAATAAACGGACAGCTTCAGTAGCGAATTCAAGCAAGGTAAGTGTTTTCAGATGTTGATAAGATTTTTCAGCCTGAGTGAACTAGAATCTTGTTCAAATGGGAATGAGACTCCTCTATTTACCCGAACGGACTGGAATCTGCTTCGTTCGATCGATTAGAACCTTTCTATTCACTCGAATGATCTGGAGTCTGCTTCATTCGATCAATTAGAGCCCTCCTATTCACTCGAATGATCTGGAATCTGCTTCATTTGATTAATTAGAGCCCCGCTATTCACTCGAACGGACTGGAATCTAGTTCATTCGATCGATTAGAGCCCCGCTATTCACTCGAATGATCTGGAATCACCTTCAAACGAGACATTAGAACCCTCTAATGTCTCAATTGAAGTTTTGGAATCGTGTCCATAACTATAATGAATTGCTGGTTTCACTAATTATACCAGAGAGTAGTTTACTGTTTCAGCTGCGAAAGTTGAAACCTTACATACAGACTCCACGGTTATGCGCTCATAACCTAAATAGTTAAAAGTTTATGAATAAGAATATAAAATTATGCGGTATTGCATAACAATTTTATTTACGATGGATATTCTTTTCCGCAAATAGTCGCAGGAGCCGCGCTGCTTTGTTTCTCCTTTCTTGGATTTGATGCCGTTTCAACTTTTTCAGAAGAAGTGAAAAATCCAAAGAAAAATATACCGCGTGCCATTCTTATCGTAACTATTATCGGAGGGATAATATTTATTATTGTCTCCTATCTCGCTCATAATGTTTGGCCCGACTATAATAGTTTTAAAGATGCTGATGCTGCATCTTATGAAATCATGGCGCGTGTCGGAGGAAGCGCTTTAGAATCAGCATTTTTAGCTGTAACTGCAATTGTTGTATTTGGTTCTGCCTCTGCAGCACAAGCAAGTGCTTCTCGTGTTTTATATGCCATGGGGAGGGACGGGCAACTTCCGAAAAGTTTCTTTGGGAAACTGAGTAAGAAAACAAAAGTTCCAGTCAATAATATTTTGCTGATTAGTTTATTATCTTTATCAGCTTTATTCTTAAGTCTAACCTTGGTTGCTTCCTTTATTAATTTTGGAGCATTAATTGCTTTTGCTTTTGTAAATATTTCGGTTATTGTTTTATACTTTGGTAAAAAAAGAAAGCGCTCTCTTCGCGGGGTTATGAAGTACTTTATTATTCCTTCAGTAGGATGTTTGTTAAATGTTGTACTCCTATTCAACTTAGATAGTTATTCTAAAATATTGGGAAGTATTTGGTTCGGGCTTGGTGTGTTATATTTGATATTTTTAACAAAAGGATTTAGACAGAAGCTTCCGGAGATGGAAAAGGATAAAGATAAGGCTGTGTAAAATAATAATATCCGCGCGATAATGAATACTGACACGATTTTACTAGTTGAATAAAACAGAAATAGTATTATGATTATTTCGAATACCGTGATACAATGTGAATTGATCTGTAAAAGGGGTGCTTATATTGAATCAGACAATTTCTAGTAAATTAAAACCTATATTTGCAGTTTCAATGGACATTGATCAAGTATGTTTTTCAGAGCAAATAGCAAATCGCATGGATCCTTATGTATTTTTAACGAAGAATAACGAATTAAGTGCATACGTGGATTTAAGAGATTTGAAAACATCAGGAAAGAAGAACGAAGATTTATGTGTAGAACAAATACGTTCCAATGCAATATCGATAAAAAATATAGAGATATTCAAGCCGGGTAAGGAAATTACCATGTCGTTTGTATTCAAAGTGCTTGGAAACCCGATTGTTTTAGTTAAGAACAATGAAGATGAATTAATGGGATATATTACCCGAGAAGACATGCTGATTGGTTTGTTTCGTAAAGAGAAAAATATTAATATACTTAAGTTACTCTTGGGTTCAATACCGATGGGTGTTTTTGTAGTTGACCACAATCAAAAAATTATTAATTGCAATGAAACTGGTCTAAATATGATCCAATCCGCAAGCAGTGAAGTAATGGGAAGCGATGCAGGTCAGATTTTCAATCAGGAAAAGTTGAATAACGTGTTCTCGACAGGGGCAATTCTGTTAAATGAAATTCATTTTATAAATGAAATGGGCGTATTGGTTGATTATAGTCCAATTGAGTCGGCAGAGGGAAATGTTGAAGGCGCTATCATTATTGTGCAGGATCTTCCAAAAGTGGGGGAAATGGCACTTGAAATGGAAGCAGTCAAAGATTTAAACAGGGATATGAATGCCATTCTGTCTACCATCTATGATGAACTTTTAGTTATTGATAACAAAGGAACTCTTATACGACATAGCGAGAATTACATCAAAGATTTTTGGCCGAGGCCCCTTAAAGAGCTGATTGGTGAAAATATTTTGGAGTTAGAGAATGAAGGTGTTTTTTCTCCCTCTGTAATAAGGTTGGTCTTAGAGAAGAAAGAAAAGGTTTCCGTCGTTCAAGAAACAATAAACGGAAAAAAGATATTAGCTGTAGGGAATCCTATTTTTAATAGTGCAGGGGATTTACAAAGAATAGTTGTGGCTTCGAGAGATATTACAGAAAATACGAAACTAAGATCCGAACTAAAACAAACGAAGGAAATGACGAAAAAGTATGAGCAAGAACTGAATCGCCTAAAAAACAAGGAGGATCCCTCAAAAGATATTATTTATGGCAGCTTAAAGATGCAAAAAGTTGTTAATCAAATTGAGAAGATAGCAAACTTTTCTTCTACTGTATTAATCCAAGGTGAATCGGGAGTAGGGAAAGAATTAATCGCACGTGCAATACACACGAAGAGTAACCGATCAGATAAGCCATTTCTAACAATAAATTGCGGCTCTATCCCAGAGAATTTACTGGAGAGCGAACTCTTTGGATATACGAAAGGCTCGTTTACCGGGGCTGATTCTCAAGGGAAAAAAGGGTATTTTGAACAGGCAAATGGCGGGTTGTTGTTTCTTGATGAGATTGGCGATATGCCAATGTCGTTACAAGTGAAATTGTTGAGGGTATTACAAGAGGACGAAGTTGTTCCTATCGGGAGTGTTACACCAATTCCTATTGATGTCCAGATTGTTGCCGCGACGAATAAAGACTTAAAAAAGCTGGTGGAAGATGGAAGTTTCCGAGAGGATTTATATTACCGGATTAATGTTATTCCAATCCATGTTCCGCCCCTTGGAGAGAGACCGGAAGATATTCCGTTATTAGCTTATCATACCCTTGAAAAGTTAAACCACAGATATGATAAAAATTGCTACCTTTCACCAGAAGCATTAAATTTATTAGAAAGCTATTCATGGCCTGGCAACATCCGTGAACTACAAAACTTAATTGAACGACTATTTGTAACCGCTGATGAGGAAGTAATAACGGCTGAATTAGTAGAACACTTTTTGTCACATGAAACAGTTCATAAGCCGTTCCCTTTAATTAATGGGATTGTTCCCCTGAAACAAGCAAAGGAAGAAATAGAGGAGCAGTTAATTATATTAGCAATGAAAAAACATAAAACGACAATAAAGGCTGCTGAAGCGCTTGGGATTAGCCAATCTGCAGTTAGTCGAAAATACCAGCAAATTTTACAAAGGGAAAAATAACGGTATAAGTAAAAACCAACTTTCATAAAAAAGTTGGTTTTTATGCATTATTGCATAATGTTATCCGTTAATGCATAAATAAATCGATGTAAACTCTTAATAGATTAAAAGTTTATTAATGTAAAGGCCAGATCACCATATATTACGCGATTTTTTACAATGAAAATAAAAGTTGGCATGATTTTTGCTTTATATTATTTGAATACTAAAATTGGAGGTTTTAATTATGGTAAAAGAAGTCTCTGTCTTAAAGTCGAAAACTGATGAACTAGCTGAATTAGATAAAAAACACTTTATCCATCCTACTTCAGCACCTAAAAAAGGTGCACAAGATGGGCCGGATATTATTTTTTCCGACGGTCAAGGTATTTTTGCTAATAATTTAGAAGGTGAAGCTTATATTGATGGGATGTCCATGCTTTGGAATGTGAATATTGGTCATGGTCAAAAAGAACTTGCGGAAGCTGCGAATGAGCAAATGTTAAAAATTGCTTACTCTTCGGCATTTAAGGGCTTTTCGAATGTACCAGCTATTAAACTTGCTGAAAAATTAGCATCTATCGCTCCAGGTGATTTAAATTCAGTTTTTTATACTTCGGGTGGTTCTGAATCAAATGACACCGCTTTCAAGTTATCGAGATTTTATTGGTCATTAAAAGGAAAACATGAAAAAAAGAAAATTATTGCAATGAGGGACGGATATCATGGTGTAACACAGGCTGCGCAGAGTGCTACTGGGATTCCAACAACACACGAATTTGCGGGAGCTAGTGTGGAAGGGTTTTACCATGCAACACCACACTTAACAAATTGTGAATTGGGCGATAAAAATGATCCAAATTATGAACAGTCTATTCGATATCTTATTGAGAAAGAAGGAGCAGATACAATTGCAGCGGTAATTATCGAGCCAGTTCAAGGAGCAGGCGGGGTAAATATTCCACCTGAAGGTTATTTGCAAGCCGTTAGAAAACTTTGTGATGAGTTCAATATTTTATTTATCGCAGACGAAGTGATTTGTGGATTTGGCCGCACAGGAAAAATGTTTGGAGTTGAAAATTGGGAAGTAGTCCCTGACTTAATGTGTATTGCTAAAGGGATTACAAGTGGTTATTCGCAGTTGGGAGGCGTAATGATTAGCGATACGGTAAGAGAAGCTATCGTAAATTATGAGGGAGTAATGGCTCATGGCTTTACCTATAGCGGACATCCAACAGCATGTGCAGTAGCGCTGAAAAACATTGAAATTATTGAGCGCGACGGTATCGTAGAAAATGCCAAAGCAATGGAAAAAGAAATGCAAAAAGGATTGGCATATCTGGAAGAAAAGCACGACATTATAAGAAATAGCCGTTCTATTGGACTGCTCGCTGCATTTGAACTCTATAACTCTGCAACCGGTGAACATTTCGATCCATCTTTACAAGCAGCAACGAAAGTGGTTGATGAATGTTTTAATCGCAAGCTTATTCTCCGAGCTATTGGGGATTTCAGAGTTGCAATCGCACCACCACTAGTTATTAACAAACAAGAAATTAATGACATGATTCACATTATTGATGAGTCTATCACCGCTTTTAAAAAGACGATCTAGTAATACAGAGGTTCAAAAGGTCCCCGCAGCTACCCGGAGACTTTTTGAACTTACAAGTCTATTATGGACAGAAAAGTAAGCATGATAAGCGAGGAAAGATAATGATTAACAAATTAGTATTAAGCGGATCAGCGAGGGATATAGGATATAAGCATGGTGCATATGGAAAAAAAGAAGTTTTACAAAGTCTAGAAACATATGAAAAATTATTTCACGGCTATCAGCATATTGACTGGTCAGAAGCAAGGGAGCGTGCGCTTACGCATCTTGATGCAATAGAAAAATACGATGTAACCATGATTGAAGAAATGGAAGGGATTGCAGCAGGTGCGGGGGTAGATTTTGAAGATATATTAGCTCTTAATGCGCGTAGTGAAATTGCACTGGCCGGATATAAAGGAACATCATTTTCAGATGGCTGTACAGCAATAGCAGTTACCGAACCAACTATATCAGAAACAATTATTGGTCAAAATTGGGACTGGAAGCCTTCGCAAATAAATAGTCTTTTATTACTGAACATACAACATGAAGGCAGGCCGGATATTACGATGGTGACGGAGGGAGGAATGATCGGGAAAATTGGTTTTAATTCTTCCGGTGTAGGGATATGCTTTAACGCATTGATTACTGATAAAAAGTCAGATGAAGTTCCGATCCATTTAGGGTTACGGGCAGTCCTTAATTCTCATTCTTTAACGGAAGCTATTTCAAAAATCAAAGGGACGCAAATGGCTTCTGCTGCTAGTTTCCTGATTGGTTATGATGAAGGAAATGGAAATGGAATAGCTGTTAATCCTGAGGTGTCTCCATTTGGCATTGATTATGTTGGAGGAGAGGACGGGAAATTAGTACATACAAACCATCTCCTATCCGAAAACATTAAACAGAATTTAAAAGATATGAACGAATTCAGATTTGATGATTCGATGCTTCGTAAAAAGAGAGCGGAACAGCTTATAAATACAACCATTGCAAATAAAGAGCCAATAGACGAAGAAACATTCAAAACATGGCTTTCAGATGAATTTAATGCACCAAATTCTATTAACCACTTTGAAAACGAGAGAGCACCAGAACACCGGAGAATGGAGACTGTTTTTTCTATCGTAATGAATCTATCAAAAAGAAAAGCATATCTTCGGGTCGGAAAATCTCTTGATAACAATAAATATGAAGAAATCAGCTGGAGGAATTCGAATGCTATATATTAATGGTGAATGGATACAAACAGATGAAAAAATAAAAGTCGTAAACCCCGCAACAGGTGAAATAATTGAAACCGTTTCAACAGGTGGGAGAGAGGAAACGAAAAAAGCAATAGCAGATGCAAAAGAAGCATTTAAGCAATGGAAAAAAACAACTGGTAATGAACGAAGTGCCTATTTACAAAAAGTGGTTCAATTAATGAGGGAAAAGTCAACAGAATTAGCGAAAACGATTACGAAGGAAAATGGAAAGTCATTAAAAGATGCAAAAAGCGAAGTAGCCGGTGCGATAGCTTATTTGGAGTGGTATGCCGAGGAAGCGAAACGAGTTTATGGTGAAACTTTACCAGCATCACAACAGGAAAAACACCTCATGGTAATTAGACAGCCTATCGGTGTATGTGCTGCTATTACTCCGTGGAACTTCCCGCTCTCAATGATTACAAGAAAGCTAGCTCCGGCGCTGGCTGCAGGGTGTACGGTTGTATTAAAGCCTGCTCCTGCTACACCTTTATCTGCAATAAAAGTTTTTGAATGTTTTCATGAAGCCGAAATCCCTAATGGCGTTGTAAATCTTTTAATTGGACCGGCGGAAGAAATAGGAAGCGAAATGACAAGCAGTTCAGATGTACGAAAGATTACATTTACAGGCTCAACCGCTGTTGGTAAAATGCTTCTTCGTGATTCTGCTGCCACTGTTAAAAAAGCATCGATGGAGCTTGGTGGTCATGCCCCATTTATCATCTTTGAAGATGCGGATCTAGACGAGGCCGTTCGTGGAGTGATGCTATCCAAATTTAAAAATACCGGGCAAACATGTATCAGTACAAACCGTATTTATGTGTCAGAAAGTATAGCGGAACAATTTGGAGAAATGTTAGCGGAACAAACAGCGCAACTAAAAGTAGGAAATGGAATGAACGCTGACGTAGACGTTGGACCACTAATTAATGAAGATTCATTGAAGAAAGTAAAAGCTCAAGTAGAAGATGCGGTAGAAAATAATGCAAAAGTGCTTTGTGGTGGAAATGTATACAAAGAAAATGACTTAAACGGTTATTTTTATGAACCAACTGTTATTCAATACGCTAATGAAAATATGAAAATTGCAACAGAAGAAACCTTTGGCCCGGTTGCACCGATCTTTACGTTTAAAGAGGAAGAGGAAGTCGTGGAACGGGCAAATGGCTCATCATACGGACTAGCTGCATATTGTTATACAAAAGATTTGGGACGTGGATTACGTATGATGAAGGAACTTGACTTTGGAATAGTAGGTATTAATGATTCGTTGCCAATTGTAGTTCAGGCGCCATTTGGCGGCGTGAAGGAAAGTGGAATGGGTAAAGAAGGCGGAAAATACGGATTGGAAGAATACCTGGAAGAAAAGTTTGTCTCTATTAGTACAAAATAATGAATAGGAAAGGAGTTAAAAAAATGCCGGAAACAAAATCAATCCAGCTCGGTGAAAATATGACAATCCGAAAGATTCAACAGGAAGATCTTGATGAAGTGGCAGAGCTATCTTATACATGTTTTGGGCCGGACATGTCCCTAACACGTGCGAACTTGGCAAGTCAAATAGAGATTTTTCCAGAAGGTCAGGTCTGCTTGCAATATGAAGGAAAAATAGTAGGTTCAGCGTGTAGTTTAATTGTTGACTTTGATGATTATGGTGAAGAACATTCCTATACGATGATTTCTGATGATGGTTATATTCGAAATCATAATCCGAATGGCAGTAATCTTTATGGAATAGAAGTAGGTGTTCATCCAGAATTCAGAAAAATGAAGATAGGGAAGTATTTATATCAGGCCCGCAGAGAGATATGTAAAAATCTAGGGTTGAAAAGTATTATTATAGGTGGGCGTATCCCGAACTATTATAAATATGCGGCTCGATTAACACCTGAAGAATACGTAGAGGAAGTAAAAAAAGAAAATATTTATGATTCCGTTCTTACATTTCAGCTTAAAAATGGCTTTAAATTAAGAAAGGTAATGCGAGGCTATTTAATGGGAGATAAAGAATCGCTTACAAATGCTACATTAATGGAATGGCATAATCCGGATTATAGGGAAGAATAATTGGATTACAGGATTTTAAATCAAACTAAATGAACAAAAAGAGTCTCCTGATTTCACTGTTGACATGGGGCCGCTCTTTTATGGTTCCATGAGTATTTACTATGGTAAGTGGTTTCGTTGATTTACTGTATCTGTCTTGAGAATTATCTTGCTTGTGGGAAGGAAGGTCGATTTAACTAAAGTGAAACAAGGAGAGGTGTAAATGAGTAAGGAAAACAAGCAGTTAGGAATTAGAAAACCAACATTATTCGAAGCTTTGATTCCGATTATATTCATGATTGTCGCTTTAGTAATTGGCATTTTTGTATATGATACAGATCCGCATATTCCATTATTGCTAAGTGCTGGAGTCGCCGCCATAGTTGCATTTAGACTTGGGTTTAAATGGTTCGAAGTTGAAAAAGGAATGTTGGATGCCGTTCGTCTTGCTCTTCAAGCGATTGTTATTCTTTTAGTGATCGGAACGATAATTGGTTCTTGGATAGCAGGTGGTATTGTACCAACAATGATTTATTACGGACTCAATATACTTTCGCCAAGCTTCTTCCTTGTGGCAGCTTGTTTAATATCATGTGTTGTATCTATCGCTTCTGGAAATGCCTGGACAGCGGCAGGAACAATTGGAATTGCAATAATGGGTATTGGACATGGACTTGGCATCAACCCGGCTATGGTTGCGGGAGCTGTTATTTCAGGTGTTTATTTTGGGGATAAAATCTCACCACTTTCTGAAACAACGAATCTTGCTCCAGGCATTGTCGGTGGAGAGTTGTTTGAGCATATTAAACATATGCTTTATACAACGATACCAGGTCTCGTCATTTCGTTAATACTGTTTTCAATTCTTGATTTTAGATATTCTGGTGAAGGTGCAAGTATTTCCGAAGTACAGGTTTTGCAAACTCAATTGAATGAGATCTATAGCATTTCACCATGGCTGCTGTTAGTACCGTTATTCATCATTATCATGATGATCTTTAAAATCCCGGCACTACCAGGTTTAGTTATCGGTTCCATACTAGGTACAATCTGCTCAATTGTTGTACAAAAAGTACCAGTAGGTGATGCGATTAATATATTATATTATGGGTATTCCATCGAGTCGGGAAACCAAGTAGTTGATAATCTATTAAATAATGGTGGAATAGAGTCCGTATTGTATACGGTTTCATTGATTATTATTGCAATGTGTTTTGGTGGTGTTCTTGAATTAACAAAAATATTTGAAGTGCTAGTTGAGGAGATTATTAAATTTGCCCAAAAAACTGGCAGCCTGATAACGGCAACAGTAGTTACATGTATTTCCTCGAACATTGTCGGATGTGACCAATATATGTCCATTATTGTTCCAGGCCGAATGTATGCGGAAGAATATGATAAGAGAGGACTGAAGTCGAAAAACCTATCCCGGACATTGGAGGATGCAGGAACGATGACTTCACCTCTTGTACCATGGAATACTTGTGGAGCATTCATGGCGACCACATTAGGTGTATCGACACTAAGCTATTTACCATTTGCATTTCTATGTTTAATTAGCCCTTTAATTGCTATTATCTATGGCTTTACAGGGTTTAAAGTAGAATATAAAGAAGGTTATAAACAGGAAGCAGATCCGCCGATGTTAAAGGAAATGGTGAAGTAAAAAAATCTAAACTACCTGCACACCTCGTTTAAATACGGTGGCATAGGAATGTTAAGTAGATTTGTAGCAACGATTTACCTTTCATAGTAGAGAGAATACTAGAAGAAAAAATTAGCTAATAATAAATCACAGAATGGAGAGAATAACATGATTATCGGAGTACCAAAGGAAATTAAAAATAATGAAAAGCGTGTCGCTATTACGCCAGCTGGAGTCACTAATTTAACGAAAGCAGGACATACTATTTTAATCGAAAAAGATGCTGGGGCTGGCAGCAGCTTTACAGATAAAGAATATGCAGCAGCTGGAGCGGAAATCATAGAGGATGCTTCCGAGGTTTGGAAAAGGTCAGAAATGATCTTGAAGGTAAAAGAACCGATAGAATCGGAATACAAATATTTCCGCGAAGGGTTAATCTTATTTGCCTATCTTCACTTAGCTGCAGAGCCGGAACTGACCCAAGCATTAGTTGACAATAAAGTAACAGCCATCGCTTACGAAACAATTACTGTCAACAATACACTACCGCTCCTTACACCAATGAGTGAAGTCGCAGGCCGGATGGCAACACAGATTGGAACACAATTTTTAGAGCAATCAAAAGGCGGTAAAGGCATTCTGCTAAGTGGCATTCCTGGTGTGAATCAAGGAAATGTTACAATTATTGGAGGCGGTGTCGTTGGTACGAATGCAGCTAAAATCGCAGCGGGAATTGGAGCCAAGGTTACTATTATTGACTTGAATCCGGTCCGATTACGTGAGCTAAGCGACATCTTTGGTTCAACGGTACAAACTTTAATCTCTAATCCTTATAATATTGCAGAAGCCGTCAAGAACTCCGATTTAGTCATCGGTTCTGTTCTTATTCCAGGCGCGAAAGCACCAAAACTTGTGAGTGAAGAGATGATTAAATCGATGGAGCCTGGTTCTGTTATCGTAGACGTTGCGATTGATCAAGGCGGGAACTTTGAAACGATTAGCACACCAACGACCCATGATAACCCAACTGTTATGAAACATGGTGTCGTGCATTATGCAGTTGCAAATATCCCTGGTGCTGTACCACGTACCGCAACAGTTGGTTTAACAAACGTGACCATTCCTTATGCAGCACAGATTGGCTCACATGGAATCGCCAAGCTTATTCAAGATAATCTAGCGATACGCTCTGGTGTTAATACAATTAATGGAAAAGTAACCATTCAAACGGTGGCGGATGATCTTGGTTATCGTTATACTCCACCTGAAGAAGCACTGATTGAAACGGCAAATGTATAATGATAGAAAATACCCTTCTGATTTGTTTAGAAGGGTATTTCTCGTTAATTATATTTTTTTAATCTATATTTGTTAATGATACCCCATTGCCATCCGACTCTACGGTGTAATTCCAACTATAATCACTAGTTTCCTCTTTACCGCTGCTATAAATTATCTTAATGGTTTCGTCTGTCGTTACAATCCATGAATCGCCGTCTTCTTCAATATTCGTTACGGTTGCATCGATGACTTCTTGCTTCATACCTTTTTCCACCAAGCGATTTACTAAATCTACTTGCATGCCGTGGAGCGGGCTGTCATCTTTGATATAAGGACGAACTAGCTCATAATCATCCGCATTAATCGCTTCAACAAGACTGTATATATAATTTAAAGTGGTTTCCTCTATTTGTTCATCCATGTCTTTGCTTGCAGGTGCTGAAGCTGACTTGGTAGCCTTATGTAATTCTTGCGACCCTTCCAATGTTGCCGTAGCTTTAAAATCATTACTGCTAAATAGTCCATACGAACTCGCTTCATCGATCAGCCATTTTTCTTCATCCGAATCGAACTTCATTAGAAGTGTTACCGTGTCAATTCGTTCTTCTAAATCAGGCTGCTCATCAATATCATAGGTGGATGCTGTAAAATGGAAGTTCGCCGGGATGGCAACTTCATTTTTTTCATAGAAAGTTAGCTCATCATAATTTATTTCAATTTTGTCTAATTGTCCAGTGAAATTTTTCCCGTACTCGATATTATAGGAAAAGTCGTCTTGGAAATTTTCTCTTACGTTTTCCGTGACAGCTGTAAAGATTGTGGCATCATTCGCTGCATGGGCTTCTACATATTCTTCCCCATACAATAAAATAACTTCTGATAAATTATCCATCAGTTCCTTGCTTACAGTGTTCAATGTAAGCTCGTAGTAATCTTCTTCAATCTTGATATCCTCTAATGTCACCTTACCCCATTCTGTTTCAATAATCGGAGTTGCAGTGACAGAGCCATCCAGATTCATCGGGCCAAGTGCGTCAATATTCATACTCTCATCGAAGGGAATTTGCTGTTCATTCACTTCAATGTACGCATTTTTAATCGGACTGTTATTCGAATTATATAAATGGAATGTTGTCGATTCTGCATCCAGTTGAACATCATGGTAAACCGTATCACTATAGCTGTCTCCGAGGATTATTACATCATCGGACTCAGCTTCCGTTAATTCCCCGCTGTAACTACTATGTATTTTATACTTCCCGGGTGCGAGTGGCCCGTAAACAATGTTTCGTTCATCGTTCTTTTTAGCAGGAAATGTTTCTTCATTAAATGTCGTTTCTATATCTTTAAAAGGCAGATCCAAGTCCACATATTGTGGTACTAAAGAAAATTGATATTTGGGAAAAATAAATAAATGCTTCCCGTTATCTATTAGTTTCATAAGGTCATTCTGATTCGTAAAATCCTCTAAATTTGTCGTTTCAATATTGATATAATGTGCCTCTTCTTTTGCTAGAGTGACAAGTGCTTCTGCCTCTGCCTGTGATATCGATTCACCTTGCATCATTGTCAAATCCTGAACTTTTCCATAATCTTCTTCAATGATTGCTGTGATGAATCGTTCTGCCGTTTTTTCTGGAGAGAAATATGATTTTCCCCACGTATAGCCGCCAATCATGAAAACTAATAGAGCGGCTACTGCACCCATGATTATTTTTTGTTTCTTTGTATAATTTTTTGGCTGCTTTTTAGGAGGGATAACTGTATTTCCGTCCTGTTCTGAAGAGGCATGTAATTTATGCCCACAATTCTGACAAAAATTCAAGGATTCATCTATTGCTTCCCCGCATTCCGTACAGTACTTATCCATGTTTGATAGACCCCTTTATGTTAATTATTTCTTCAAAATCACCATCGTCAGATAACGATCTTAATTATTCACACTCTAGTATTTAAGAAATAAATTTTCTTCATCCATTCAATCATAAGTAGTATAGACTATTCTATTAAATTTGTTAAGCCTTTTCGTTATTTAATGAATATGAATAATTATATACTTTAGTAGATTCATATATAAATGTTTGCACTAGTATTAGATTAATAAAAACAATCATTATGATGACCGGTTCAATATCAGAAAGGAATGAAAAGAGTATATCCTTATACCCTTCGCAAAAGACCTAGTAATGTGTAGCATTATTTCGGTTAGGTAAATAATGCTTATAGATGATGAAGATGATGATTGGGAATTGGTAACAGTGGAAGTTATGCAATATGGTGATAAGTGGTATGTCTCGGATGTGTACGGGTCAAACCATTATACATAAAAATTAATTTAGCTTTTATATAATAAAGTGGAAGACTTAGCCGTTTTGTATAAGGCCTAGTCCTCTTATAGCCGAGTAGTGAAAGCTGGTATCAACTTACTCTCTTCGCCTAAGTTTCCTTTAATGAGGCTGGGACATAACTATTCTAATATGAATTAAATCCGAACAAAACT
>NZ_BMOS01000016.1:81172-82051 GCF_014647195.1 Oceanobacillus indicireducens
ATTAAGTTCGCTCACGCAATGGGAGTCGCTGTTTCGGTTTTAATATAAAGATAAGGCTAAAAGCATGAGCAAAATAGTTACCATCCCCGTTATGAGCGGAAGTTGGTAATTTTGGGGAACAAGACGTGATAGTGGTCTCCGGTCTTTTTCAGTCACGTTACTAAATGTGTGCTGAAAACTATAAAAAATGATATCAAAGAAACGTCCTTTTATTACATAACCAGCCATCGCTATGAGGATTAGTGCAGTGCCAATAATAAAAGATACATTAATATAGGCTAATAGGTCCGCACGTTTGTAAAAAATCATAGCAAGCAGTAACACAAGTAATTGAGTTATACTATTCCAAATCAAAATTTTCTTGAGCATGTAGGTTAACATCCTTTATAAAAAATGGATACGAGAACAAAGGCAAGCGCCCTTGCAGGTAAAAAACGCGATCATCTTCGCAACACCTGGGACAGAGATCGTCCCGCTAAAGGGCGTTTGTACTAGCACATCCAGTAGTCGCAGCAACGTACAAACTGTGTTTCTGGACGCAGAGCGGACTTGGCTAGTCCTGGATACCTAAGTTACCATAGTATTTTTATTTAATACTTTCTTATCTTTAAAAAAGTCTTGCCGAATTATAAATCTACTGGTATATTATATTATGAAAACGCATTCATGCAAGAATTAAACTGAAAGGTAGCATAAAAAACGATAATCAATTATAGTGGCTAACCCCAAAAACAGGGTTATTTAACTCCTCTTATCTGAACATCTTAAAGTTATGCCTGCAATATCAGCTTATCATTGGATAATTCTTTATGCCAATTTATTCCTGATCGGGTTTGTGTCAAGATTTTCTCGGTACCCTTTCCACTCCAGTATTTCTGG
>NZ_BMOS01000017.1:0-42545 GCF_014647195.1 Oceanobacillus indicireducens
AGTGGAAAGGGTACCGAGAAAATCTTGACACAAACTCTTCTCCCCCTTGCCTTGCATTCCCCTCAAAAACTCTATATAATAAATTAAAATAAATATTTCAAGCAATGACGGAGATAATAGTACAATTGCCCGCTGAATGATAGAGAGCTTGTGGTTGGTGGAAACAAGTATCAAGGCAAATTGGAATTGGGCTTCTGAGCTTATATTAACATTTGAGTGATCCTGTAAAAGCAGGATAATAAGGGTGGCACCACGGTTCATTCGTCCCTTCCATAGGGATGCGAATGGGCTTTTTTTATGGACAATTTAAAGGAGTGTTTCGTATGCAAACGATTTTTTCAGGAATTCAGCCGAGTGGGACATTGACACTTGGAAATTATTTAGGAGCGATCCGCCAGTTCGTGGAGCTTCAAGACGAATATCAATGTTACTTCTGCATTGTAGATGAACATGCTATTACTGTGCCGCAAGATCGCTTGGAATTAAGGAAAAATATCCGTTCGCTTGCAGCGCTGTATTTGGCTTCTGGGCTTGATCCTAAGAAAGCGACATTATTTATCCAATCGGAGGTTCCAGCACACACACAGCTCGGCTGGATGCTGCAATCGATCAGTTATGTCGGTGAATTGGAGCGAATGACCCAGTATAAAGATAAATCGACAGGAAAGGAAGCTGTGTCCTCAGCATTACTTACCTATCCTGCGCTCATGGCGGCAGATATTCTGCTGTATCAGGCGAATCTTGTACCTGTTGGCGATGACCAGAAGCAGCATATGGAATTGACGCGGGACCTTGCACAGCGATTCAATAATCGTTTCAATGATATCTTTACCATCCCGGAGATCCGTATCCCGGAGGTCGGAGCGCGTATCATGTCGCTACAGGAGCCGACAAAGAAAATGAGTAAATCGGACGAAAATCAAAGAGGATTTATTTCCATGCTTGACGAGCCGAAACAAATTGAGAAGAAAATCAAGAGTGCAGTGACTGACTCTGAAGGAATTGTCAAATATGATAAAGAGAACAAACCCGGCGTTTCCAACCTGTTAACAATCTATTCGAGCTGTACTGGTGAATCGATTGAGGAGTTGGAGAAGAAATATGAAGGGAAAGGTTATGGGGATTTCAAACAAGGTGTGGCTGACGCTGTGGTTAATCTTCTTGAGCCTATCCAAGAAAGATACAAAGCGTTAATCGACTCTCCTGAGCTTGATACGATTCTTGACGAGGGAGCAGATCGTGCCTCCGCAATCGCCAATAAAACTGTGGCCAAAGCGAAGAAAGCAATGGGCTTGGGACGTGTGAAAAAATAAATAATAATACCGATTCACTTTCCAGTGGTGAATCGGTATGTTTTTCAAGATTTTGATGTGTCTTGTGCATATTCCTTTTCCAAGTCCCACAGTTTTTCTAAAAATGGCTGACCGCGGACAATCTTTTCACAGAATTCTTCATGATTTTTGCTAAATCCTTCCTTAATACCGGAATAGAGCTTTTCCCACGCTGCATCAGCGTTTAGAAATTTCACTGTCGGGTAAAGCTTCGGGTCCCATTCAGTCAACCAGTATCTCAACTCTTCCAGATTTCCGGAACTTTTCAGTTGATCAAGGGCTATCATAAGGATATGTTTAATCTCTCGCTCCCGCCGCGTTAAGCCAAATACTTGTTCAGGTGACATCGATAAAATATGATACTCTTTCTTGTAATTTCTCTTTTTAAAACCGTAATTCTGAGCTTTTGCAGATTTGATCATATCATAGACGAGCTGCTCCTGCCTTGGAATAAGCCGGCTTTTTCGAACAGGAATGGTATAACCAATCGTATCAAATGCGAGGGTCTCCACCCCGTTCGTAATGACACAAGCATATTCGATAGCTTTCCGGTTCTGGCCTTTCCGGTTGTATGAACGTTTATAAATTGTATCTAATAGGCTCTCCGGAATCTCTTGCAAATCATTCTCAATATACTCAAATAGATCATTCTTTATGTATAACAAAGGTGTCTGGTCCAATAATTCGATCTTATCTTCCTTCCTCCACTCATGGTAACGGGCAACTTGATAACCGTTCTCTTCACTTTCAAACCAATTTACCCAAACATCATGTAAATATAGCATTTCACCCTCACCTCTTTGGAAAATTAATCTAGAATCATTATGACCAATAAAGAATGAATTTATTCTCATCCGCTCGTAACGGTTTAGGAATTATTCGGGTAGCGATACAGAACAAGCAGCATAATGACGATACCAATAGGGAAAAAATAGCATTCTATTCGCAGTGTAATAAATTGCAGAAATTCTAACCAGGATACCCCGGCAGGAAGCAAATTAAGATAACCAATGAACGTGACTCCGCCAGTGACCGTTAAGCCAAAACCGATTAGAAACCAAAATATATAGAACATGAAAACACCACCCATATGGACCAGTCAATCGTCCCGCTTCTTGTTACATCGTATGCTTGTCCCGTGTTTTTAATGCTTGGTCTCAATAAAGGTAAACAAAAAGAAGCAGACCGCAAAAGGATCAGCTTCTTCATTTATTAAGCCTCGTATTTTTTAAATACTAATGACACATTATGCCCGCCAAATCCAAGCGAATTACTTACAACGACGTTTACATCTTGTTTTCTCGCTTCATTCGGTACATAGTCAAGATCGCATTCCTCATCTGGTGTCTCATAGTTGATGGTTGGAGGTACAATCCCTTCCTGAATTGCTTTTAAGGAAATGACAGACTCAATCCCGCCAGCAGCTCCCAGCAAGTGTCCCGTCATCGATTTTGTCGAAGAAACGGTAAGATTATACGCATGATCGCCAAATACTGCTTTAATTGCAGTCGTTTCATATTTATCATTTAAATCTGTACTTGTTCCATGCGCATTAATATAATCGACTTCATTCGGCGAAATCCCGGCAGCATCAATTGCCATTTGCATTGCGCGGGCCGCTCCTTCCCCGTTCTCTGCAGGGGCGGTAATATGATATGCATCCCCTGTTGCACCATAACCGACAATCTCCCCGTAAATAGTCGCATCACGTTCCAAAGCGGATTCCAATGTTTCAAGAATTAAGATTCCCGCACCTTCCCCCATTACAAACCCATCGCGGTTTTTATCGAATGGGCGACTTGCGGTTTTCGGATCCGGGTTCGTTGATAAAGCTTTCGCGGAAGAAAAACCGGCAAATGCCATGTTGGAAATCGGTGCTTCCGTCCCACCTGCGATAATATAATCAACGTCACCGCGTTTGACCGCATGATATGCATCACCTATCGAACTTGCTCCAGAGGCACAAGCAGTTACGGTACAAGAGTTAATTCCTTTTGCACCCAACTGAATGGAGACTTGTCCTGCCGCCATATCAGGGATCATCATTGGCACAAAAAATGGGCTGACCCGGCGTGGGCCTTTTTCAATCAACTTCAAATGCTGATCTTCCCATGTTTTCATCCCGCCAATTCCAGAACCAATCCAGACACCTACCCGGTGTGCATTACTATCATCAATGACAAGCTTTGCATCTTCTACAGCCATTTTCGCAGCTGCCACCGCATATTGTGTAAATGGGTCCATACGACGGACCTCTTTCTTCTCCACATAATCTTCCGGTGTAAAGCCCTTCACCTCAGCGGCAACTTTCGCTGAATATTGCTCCACATCAACACGAGTTGCAATATCGATTCCAGATTTTCCATTTTTAATGCTGTCCCACATTGCTGTAACATCATTACCGACCGGAGTTACTGCACCTAGGCCAGTTACTACTACTCTTCTTTCATCCATTGTTCTGCTCCTTTCCAATCTAATCAGACTCCCCAGCGGATTGCCGCAGCTCCCCATGCTAACCCGCCGCCAAATCCGACTAATACGATTAAATCATTATCTTTGATATTACCATTCTTTACAGACTCAGATAAAGCCATAGGTATAGACGCGGAAGAATTATTTCCATATTTCGTTATCGTTTTGGCCATTTTATCTGAAGCCATACCGAGACGTTCTCTTGCTGCATCCATGATACGAATATTCGCCTGATGCGGAACGAGGTAATCCACATCTTCCTTCTGAAGGCCAATCTTTTCTACAACATTTACCGTTGATTCCGGCATCTGACGGACAGCGAATTTAAATACCTCTCGCCCATTCATTTCCATAAATCCTTCTTTATTTTGTAATAAATCTTTCCCGCCAGAACCTTTCGAACCTAATTCAAAAGAAAGGACTCCTTTCCCTTCTCCAACTTCACCAACAACAATGGCACCTGCACCATCACCCAGGAGAACACAAGTTGAACGATCTTCCCAGTCAATAATTTTAGAAAGCTTATCCGCTCCGACAACAAGCACGTTTTTATACGCACCTGCTTTGACAAACTGTGTAGCTGTTACAAGGCCATATACAAACCCGGCACATGCGGCTCCGAGATCTAGTGCCGCCGCATTTGTTGCACCGAGCCGATCTTGAATCATACAGGAAACCGATGGAAATGGTGTATCTGGCGTCACCGTTGCAACTAGGATTAAATCAATTTCTTCTGGAGAAATATTTGCTTCCTTAAGCGCCTCCTTTGCAGCGTGATAAGCCATATCGGATGTGTCGATTTCATCTTCTGCAAATCTTCTTTCCTCAATTCCAGTTCGCGTGCGGATCCATTCATCTGTTGTGTCTACAATCTTTTCCATGTCTTTATTCGTCATGACCTTTGTCGGTACATAATGGCCAGTTCCCAAGATACCTACATTCATTTTAACATCTCCTTCATACTTCCTCCCGAGGTTTAACTAATACTAACAATCTATTTTGCATCGCTTCTGTTAAAAGAAATCTATACGAGTAAATATTATGACTTGGTACTAATTTTAAAGCAAAAAATCCCTCCTGACAAGAGGGAGATTCTAACATGCTCCTTAGTTCTCAATGGGCAGCAAGTTCGTTTTCTTATATTCTTCTATCGCTTCTGTGATTTTTTTCTCAAAATTACTGTTTATCTTCTCATTGAACATGCCTAATGTGATATAATCATCATGAAAATCATAAGAACGGATTCCGCCCATCAATGCTTCTTCATTAAAATCCTCAGCTGCATTCAGATAAACAGCTTCGACATGCTGAATCATGCTCGTAAGTACATGTTCCGGCGCCAACTCATGCTGATCTGCAACATAACCAATCGAATAAATATCATCTTTTGCCGCCGCTTCAATTACTGCCTTGCTATACGCATTTCCGACTGGAACTATAACATCCGTCCCTGCTGCTACAAATTCATTATAAATGATCATCGCCTGTTCTTTGTCATCCCAATCATTGACGAAATCAATATGAACTTCCGCTTTCGGGTTCTGATACTTTACCCCTTCATAAAAACCCTCCAGTTCAGCTTGCCAACTAAAGACAGCAATCACACCAATTTCATCAGTCTCTGTCATTTCACCAGCAACCATTCCACCAAAGAAACCCATCGCATGGGAATCGAAATTTAAGCTTGTAACTTTCGGATTATACAAGTCCCCGTTCATATAGATGAATTGTACTTCCGGATACGTTTTCGTTAGATCGACAAAGTGGTGTCCATAACTATTTCCATGCCCAATAATCAGATTGACACCTTCTTGGACAAATTCATCAACAGCTTGAATAACATCATTTTCTTTACTAGTATTTTCCTTATAAAAGACATCGATATTGAATTCCTGCTCAATCGCAAGTAAGCCTTCATATCCCTTCTCATTCCAGGCATTTCCTGCAATTTCCGATTCAAACAGCATTCCTGCATTTTGCAAATTATTATCATCTGAAAAATAATTACAGCCAGGCAGTATCATAATCATTATTATAATGGTAAGTATCAGTTGTTTTTTCATACTGCCCCTCCTGTTTATATGTTATTAAAGTCTATCCTCCACGATAGGATAAAGAGTTTGGAACTTATGAAAATGTTCCTTTACTTGAATTAAATTTTTTTCTATAGCAATATTTTCATCTAATAGGAAAGTTTTTTCAAGTTTTTTCCCTTTTAAACTTTGATTTCGTGCAGATCTCACAAAGAATACTTGACCTGCTGGTGGACTTTCCAACAACTTGAGCAATAATTCAAGAAAATCTTTAATATATACGCCTTCTTCTAGGAACTCTTGAGAAGAAAAACTGACGCGATTTCCTTCAATGTAACATGCTTCTTTTGTCATCGGCATCCATTCACCAAATAAATAAGGGATGTGGATTGCTATTGTATCTGTAGAATGGGGGTTTTTTCCATTGATTTGAATAAGTTGATCATAATTGCATTCAACTCGTTCAGGTATCTCTCCCACACAGATGGCGAGCGGAATAGTTATTTCAGCTCTACTTGTGATTAATTCAAAATTACTGTTTCTTAAGAAAAAATCTATTAGATGATTATTGAATGCCTCCTCCTCTATTCCCTTCACTTTATACCCTTCCTGCAAAAGTCGATTGGCAATATGATAGCCAATCCAGTGTGAAACATTGAAAACAAGGACTTCCATCGTGCTTGTTTCCCCCTTTTTAAAACATAAGAAGCTTTAAAACAAAAATACTGTGATAACTTAGGTATCCAGGACTAGCCACGTCCGGCTCCAGCGCCCAGCAACTAGCAAACTTCACACTCCTCCAATCGATAAGTCAACATCAACTCACTATCGTTCGTTGTGTTTCCTTTATCTCATTCCGTAAAGGGGAAGTTCGATTAAGTTCACTCCGTCCTGGGGCAACATCGAACTACCTCCCGTCCTGGGAGGCACAGTTTGTACGTTGCTACGACGCACAGGATGTGCTAGTACAAACGCTCTTCGGTGGGACGAGTAATCGCAGTCCCAGGCGTTGCGAAGACGATCGCGTTTTTAGCCTGTAAGGGCGCTTGCGCCTTTGTTCTAACAAGTGTAGAGTCAATCTTCCTTTTCATTAGTATATGTCAGGATTAAGGCTTTTATTTTTTTTCGTTCTTTGTTAAACTATAGAAGGATATTATTTAAGTAGCATTCAATCTTTTTACATATGAAATTTTTGAAATGCGGGGTGTAGAATATGCGTTACATCTTCACGATTATTTGGTCACTGCTAATTAGTGCGGCTGTTACATACGTGCTAACAAGTATGGCTGGTGAACCATTCATCTTATCTGAAGCGGTCATTTTGGCAGTGATTTTTATGATTGTCACTTTCTTGATGGGCGACGTAATATTAAAAGAGAAGAAAAATTAACAAATAACAAACCCTTGCCGCCAAGGAAAGTGGCAAGGGGTTGTTATTTGTATTAATACCACGCAAGTAAGCCAAGTGTTGCAAGGGCTGCGAGTGGAAGAATCACCCGGCTGAACCGTCTTGGAGGAACATACCCAAATCCTGGTCCATACCAGCCATATGGTCCAAATTGCCGGTAATCATGCCCTTCATCATGAGGGGCTGCTGCCATTTGTGTCTGTGCATCGATAGGAACGGCCATATATACATATTCATCATCTAAGCCAGTGATGATGCCATCAATACGAGCCCCTTCTATCGTTTCAATAAGCACATAAGAATGCATATGTTTTTTACATTGTTCATACATTTTTTTAGAATCATGTTTCATTGTCACATCAATCAACCCTCCTCACCAATTAGACTATTCACCTAGTTAAAAATAGGAACTTGTCTATTTGAGGATGGATTCGATGTATTGAAGGGGAGAATAGGATGGATTTCATTCAAGATTTAATTGTTATTATTCAGTATTTCATTCTTGGACTTGTACAAGGGGTTACCGAACCGATTCCAATTTCTTCAAGCGGACATTTGATTATTTTCCGCGAGCTCTTTGGGATTGAGGCAAAAGGACTTTCATTTGAGATTTTCGTAAACTTCGCTTCATTACTCGCTGTTTTATTAATTTACAAGGAGGACATCATCCGACTAATCAAAAATACGTACCTATTTCTATTTAAAAGAGATAAAACGGCAAGAAGTGACTTTATGTTTGTCGTTTATCTCGTAATTGCAACTATTCCGGTTGGTGTGGTCGGTGTATTATTTGGCGATTATCTTGGAGAAGTGTTGAGCGGGACAAATGTAGTTGGTGTTACTTTATTAATTACAGCAGTAGCTATTTGGTTCATCCGTAATCTTCGCGGGAGACGACTTGAGGGCGATTTAACGATGAAAGATGCTGTAATTGTCGGTCTTGCCCAAGCAGTTGCCGTTACACCGGGAATCAGCCGTTCTGGTGCAAGTATTGTTTCCGCGATGCTTGTCGGGATGAGACAGGATACCGCACTACGCTTTGCATTCTTACTTTATATTCCGGTCAGTTTAGGGACAACCATTCTGGAAGTTCCGTCATTGGTTGCAAGTCCGGAGTTCCAAGCACTGCTCATTCCGAATATCATTGCCTTTGTTACTTCTTTTGTTGCGACTTATTTTGCTTTGAAATGGTTTATGAATATTATGGCACATGGTAATCTGAAATATTTCTCCTATTACTGTGTCGTCGTCGGATTACTTGTAATCTTTTTCTTATAACCTGACTTTCGGCTTTCTTCTAAAACCTTTCAATCAACGTAAGTGCAATTTTCTTCTGGAGGCCCGCAGTCCAGACACCTCTCGCTTTCCGCAGGCGGCTGGTGAGCCTCCTCGGGCTGTCGCCCTGCGGGGTCTCACCTATGCCTATCCTCCTGCAGGAGTCTCGAGGTGTCTGGACTGCTCCGAGGAAAGCCCTGTTTGGAACACTATTTTTCGTTTAAGGAATTAGAACTCTCATCATAGTGGAATAGTTTCCGGTAATAGTAACCCTCTCTACCAGTTCAATGCCCGTCGATTAGAACACCGAAATTAGTGAATGCGCAAAACACTTACGCTAAATGAAAGGAATCAATAGTCATTTTAAAAATATATTGTTGAGTTATCATTATAAAAAGCAGCTCCCTCCTGGTAGCTGCTTTTTTTATGTTTAATGTAAGATCAGTCTGGGATGCCTAATGCTATTTTAGCATAGCGGGACATTTTGTCTTTGCCCCATGGTGGATCCCATACGATATTTGTTTTCGTCTCTTTAACTTCCGGAAGATCGGCTAAGGCAAATCTAATGTCCTGTTCAATATGACCGGCAAGCGGGCACCCCATCGTTGTTAGGGTCATCGTAACCGTACATAAACCTTCTTCATCAAGATCAACATCGTAAACTAAACCGAGGTTAACAATATCTATACCTAATTCAGGGTCAATCACATTTTCCAGTGCTCCCATTAGATACTCTTTTGTCGCTTCATCCATTTTACGAACCTCCTTTTTCCCTTCTTTTCTTTATTAAACCATAATTCCAGTAAAATATTAAGTATTTGAATCCGTATAAACTGTTACAGATTCGCACGGAACCATTTTACTAATTCTAGGATAGCACGCCTGCTTACTTTATGTCCGGCATTTGCCTCTTTGATAAACTGGATATCTTCTTCATTCTCATACTGCTTTTTTACTTCATCGTAAAATGTATACGAGTGATCAAATGGAACAACTGTATCCTGCCCGCCGTGCCAGAACAATATTGGCCGCCCGTTTAACTTGTCCGGTTGAAGGGATAAATCACATCTCTCCAGTTGATCGTACAATGCTTCAATTTGTTCGTCGGTTACTGGCAAGGCTCCCTCTTTTTTGAAGCTTTCGACGAGTGTTTTCGCAAATGTTGTAATGCGTGGGGAACCCATCAAGATAACGGCTGACTTGATCCAGTCATATTGAGTTAATGCTGCTGATGTTGTAATTCCCCC
Source organism: Oceanobacillus indicireducens (assembly GCF_014647195.1). Taxonomy (GTDB): domain Bacteria; phylum Bacillota; class Bacilli; order Bacillales; family Amphibacillaceae; genus Oceanobacillus; species Oceanobacillus indicireducens. The sequence continues at coordinate 9,767 of NZ_BMOS01000017.1, forward strand.
CATACTCGTTCCCGCTACACCAACTCTATCATCCAAAATCAAGCCTTCTGCATCCAGCGCCTTTTTGATTTGTTCCAACTCTTGTACATTTTTAAGTACAATATCCCAGAAAGATATTTGTCGTTTCCGTTCGGATGTATTGATTTCCCTTTCTCCATGAAGTTCGCTATCAGGAAGTATGACACGGTAACCTTTTTCAGCAAGTAAGAAGGCTATCGGGAGATTATGTTCCTTTGCACTTGTAAAGCCATGGAAAAAGATGACAGTCGGTAATGCTTTATCCTTATCTTTGGTTTCTACAACGATTAAACTCGGTATATTTCCTATTTTTTCTTTCACTATTCCAATCATCACTTTTCACCTCACTCCTATGTTACCGATATTTAAACTCGTCCGCCAGTCTGAAACCTGCTAAAGTGAAACTTCATTCAGTAGGGGTCCTTATCTCCCCACTGAATATTAGTTGAACAGAATCAGGGATTTACGAACTGTATATCCCTCACCTTCACCTGTTGGGCTTCCCTCATGTTTAGAAGTGGGAGTGTTACAGTCCGTTAATGCGTGATAAACTGACTGCTGTTAAAATAAATTTACTTTACTTACAGGCCTTTCTCTTATAGACTTAGTTACAAGATGAGGTGATTGAAAAATTATGAAAAAACATATGATTGCGCTCGATTTAGACGGGACATTACTGACAGATGATAAGAAGATTAGTGAACGAACGAAACAAGTGCTTTTCAAAGCAAAAGAAGAGGGACATATAGTAGTTATCTCGACTGGAAGACCACACCGGGCCAGTATTAATTATTATTATGAGCTTGGATTAGATACACCAATGGTAAACTTCAACGGGGCTCTTATCCACCATCCGCAAAACAGAAACTGGGATGCATTACATAACCCGCTGCCAATCCGGACAGCACATAAGATTATTGAAGCTTGCTATGACTTACGTGTCAATAATATCTTAGCTGAAGTGCTGGATGATGTGTATATCGACTCCTTCGACAGCAAACTGATTGGCTTCTTTGATGAAATTGAAGATGAAGCCCCTTATGTAATTGGAAACTTAAAGCAAAAACTTGAGGAAGATCCTACATCGATCCTCGTTTATCCAGAGGAAGAACAAGTGCAACAATTGAGAAGCCACCTTGACGACTACCATGCCGAAGTGATTGAGCACCGTAAATGGGGTGCACCGTGGAACGTCATAGAAATCATTAAAAAAGGTATGAATAAAGCAGTTGGTCTTCAAAAAATCGCGCATTACTTCGATATTCCGAAAGACCAGATTATAGCATTCGGGGACGAGGACAATGATTTGGAAATGATTGATTATGCTGGTGTCGGTGTTGCTATGGGAAATGCAATTGATGAGCTGAAATCACTCGCCAAACATGTCACTGCAACAAACGAAGAAGATGGCATCGGAGCATTTTTAGAGGAATATTTAAAATTAAAAGTGAACACACCAAATTAAAACGATCGTATGCATAGCAAAAATAAAAGGGTTCATACTAAAAGGGAAACGTGAATAGCGTTTCCCTTTTTACTTGCGAAAAAACGAGGAGGATATTAGATGGAACAACAATCACTATTCCAGCAAGCTAGACAACGAGTAATGGATATGATGAATATGGGTGAAAATGTGACCGAAGCAGACAAGGAAGCAGTTCAACACGCAATCCAAGCAGCTTACCAGGAAGCAACGCCCGAAGAACAAAAAGAACTACAGCAATTGGAACAGCAATTAACAAATAACGAGCAGCTATAAATAGTAACGAGGCTGGGGCTTACCTCTAATCATATGTGGTAAATTCCCAGCCTTGTTCCCTTTAACGTGCTGTCCCTCAAAGCGTAAAAAACTAAAGAATTATAAATTGATACACAGCCCATAAATTTTCGAATCTCTTTAACTAAACATTAAGTGAAGAAGGAACACCAACTCATAATGCGAGTTCTAACACAACACCCGCCTTGGCACACTCTAAGCATCGACCCCTACCACAGTATGAAGTTTTACTTTATAATTTCCTCTTTATCTGCTACTATATGAGTAAGTATGAACAAAAGAGGAGTGTGTAGGATGGCAATTCGTATGGAGGGTACTCCAAACCCAAACGCGATGAAATTCACATCTGATAAAGTCATTTTTGAAGGTACAAAAAGCTATTCGCTCATGCCAGGAGATACGAGTGAATATGATATTTTAAATGATTTAATGACCATTGAGGGTGTAGATAACGTTTTCGGCTATCAGAACTTTATTACCGTCAATAAACACTTTGATGTAGAGTGGGAGCAACTATCCCCGCGCGTTATTGAAATGATCGAGAAACACGGCTATTAATACATAGAAAAAAGGAACTTCTCATTGATGGAAGTTCCTTTTGTTCTTTTATTCAGTGATATCAATCGGGATAAAATTCGGGTGGAGTACTTCGCCGTCTGGAGATTTACCATATAACGTTAAGATCGGTGTTTCTTCCTTTTCAAAAGAAGATTCCGGGATTTCCCCGGTGATTTCAAAACTTTGCCAAACTCCCGGTTCTCCTTCTAATTCGTAAACTGTTTCCGGGTGCAATTCCTCATCCCCTTGCTCTAGGTGATAATAGAATTGCTCATTCTCAGCTCGCACTTCACCAGTTAAGGTATAAGTATTAGCTTCCGTCTGCAAGTCCAACCCCCGAAAAACAACGGTATACTGTGCTTCCGTGTTATCCGGTGATTTTGCTTGCTCGTTTGTTTCACTATCATTTCCACATCCGACAAGGATAAATAAGAATATAACTGCAACTAAGTATTTCTTCACACTACCTAATCCTTTCTAAAATAGCCATAGACTGCGGTTGTTTCCACTACGTTTGTGAATGCATCCGGGTCTACTTCTTTAATAATCTTCTCGACGTCATATAATTCATAACGGCTCAACACCAGATAGACCATCTTCTTCTCTATCTTCGTATAGGCTCCCTGTGCAGGAAGGAAAGTAATCCCTCTAATAAATCGACTATGGATTGCTTCTTGCAGTTCTTCCGGCTTTTGCGTAACAATCATTACCGTCAGTTTCACATGGCGAGTATGGATCATGTCGATCACCCTAGTCGTCACATAGAGCGCAATTAATGTATAAAGTGCGTTCTCCGGTGAGTAAAGTACCCCGGCAAGCAAGATGATAATTCCGTTAAGCGCCATTAAATACGTGCCGACTGGCTTATCATTCACGCGTGATAATAACATCGCGATGATATCCATTCCCCCGGTTGAAGCTCCAATTTTTAAGGAGATCCCGATACCAGCACCTGCAATCACACCACCAAATACTGCATTCAGCATAATATCCTCTGATAATGCAATAACCGGCATGACCTCAAGAAATATTGTCGAAAACAACACAGAGATTCCACTATAAATTGTAAACCCTTTTCCTACTTTAAACCAGCCTAAGATGAATACCGGTATGTTCAAGATAAATAGAAATATCCCTGTTCCAATGTGCATTCCAAGGAAATCCTGAAAAACACTCGATAAGAGCTGAGCTGCACCCGCAAAGCCGCTTGCATAAACGTTAGCCGTAATTAGGAAAAAGTTAAGCGACACTGCTAATAGAAAAGCACCGATAATGACGATGAAAATTCGTTTAGCTTCCATCATAAACATGAGCGTTCCTCCTGTATTAATAATTTGTTCAAAAAAGAAGATAAAAAAGACCAAGTTCGCTTAGAAACACAAGTGTCCTTGCACAACCAACACTAGCACGTCCTGTGCGTCGAAGTTCGAGTCAGTAAGATTCTAGCAACGAAATGTACGTTATTAGAGGAGCGGAAAAACTAGCCAACGAGCTTTCACTGGATGCGGAAGGTTTTTAGAACTCCCTCTTTCACGAAGTGTCCTTTTTACCGGAAGTTTTGAACAACCTTGACAAATTCATAACTTTTCAAATACTTTTTGACTAAATGACCTTCTCGCTTTAAACTAGAAGAAGGCAAGCAAATTGTAGATTGGAAGTGATTTGATGAACGTAAAAATTATAGCTGATTCTGCTTGTGATTTATCAAAAGACTATTATATCGAATATGGCATTGAAATGGTACCATTAAATGTCCATTTAGATAACAAAGACTATGCGGATGTAAAAGAAATCGATCCGAAAATCATTTATGATGGAATGCGGAATGGCAAAGCCCCAAAGACTTCCCAACCTTCTCCGGAGGCTTTCAAAAAAGTGTTCACCGCCTCTGCAGAAAAGAAGGAGCCACTCGTCTATGTATCATTCTCCTCCAAATTATCCGGAACGTATCAAAGCGCGAAAATTATGGAAGACCAGATAAAAGCAGAATATCCGGATGCACCTATTCGGGTTATCGATTCTAAATGCGCTTCACTCGGTTACGGACTTGTAGTTCTTCATATAGCAAAAGCGGCTAAAAATGGTGCTTCTTTTGACGAAATTGTCGAAGCTGCTGAACATCAGGCCCAACATATGGAGCATATTTTCACTGTTGATGATTTGGAATACTTATATCGCGGTGGCCGTGTCAGCAAGACTTCCGCATTTGTCGGCAGCTTACTCAAGATAAAGCCAATTTTAAATGTAGAAGATGGTAAATTAATTCCACTTGAGAAACTGCGCGGTTCTAAAAAGGTATTGGGTCGAATGATTGAACTAATGGAAGAACGCGGAACAGATTTCCAAAATCAGACGATCGGCATCAGTCACGGAGACGATTTGGAACGGGCCGAACAACTCGCTTCCCTCATTCATGAAAAATTCAAGGTTCCGAGGGAAAATATCGTTATCGAAATGGTCGGTGCTGTTATTGGGGCCCATTCGGGACCAGGTACCCTTGCTTTATTCTTTTCCAACCAACCAAATAAATAACAGCGATAAAGACGTTTTGTCCGCAGTTTAAGGGGACATGGCGTCTTTATCCTTCTTGCTACACCTTCCTCTTCTTTATTCTAACAACTCTTACTGGAATCTGGATGCGCATCTATATCCATTAGCATCCCATACATAGATAGATTATACTCCTATACTGCATGCCCATATCGCCCTACTTGGATGGGTTTTCCTCGGTGTATTTATTATCGTTTAAGAACCAGATCGCAGCACGAAGACAAGCGCTTCTCATTCTAGGAGCACTGTTTATCACGTATTAACGGTCTGTAATACCCCCACCTCCAAACATGGAAGGAAGCCCAAGATGTGAAGGTGGAGGATATACAGTCCGTAAATACCTGATTCTGTTCAACTAACATTCAGCGGGGGAGGGAAGGAAACCCCGATTGAATGAAGTTTCACTTTATCACGTCACTTTTTTGTTCCTAGCATTCCTTATCAGGGTAACAGCGAATAATTAAAGAAACGCTCGGACCGCTTCCCAAGCGTTTCTTCATTCTTGTTATTTCTGAATCCCTTGATCGGCCTCTTTTCTTTCTTGTTCTTTCTGTTTCTTCGATAAATAGACAACGACAAAAACAAAACCTAACAAGATAGTAGCAACCATTATAATAAGGGTCCAGTTCAAGCCTACATCATCCATCAATTGATAGACTTCCACCGATTCTCTCGGAATACCTATCCGGTAATTATCTTCTGGATTCTGACGAGCAAGGTTATCTGCTAGATAGCCGCGGAACAACATATCCGGACCGACATCGGTAACATCTATATAGCTGGATTCACTGCCATTATTGATGCCGATATACATAGTTTCTCCTTCATAAGTTCGCTTAAACACTGCATAGGAATCACGCTCATCAATCAATTCAAAGTCACCGTGTCTTAAAGAAGGGAATTCAGTTCGTAAAGAGGAAATCCGTTCATGGAACTCCATCAAGTCTTGATCCCCACTGTTAAGAGGTACTAACCTTTGAGAATCTTCTGCTGTCTCCCCATACATCCCCACTTCCGTACCTTGTAAAATCAAAGGTGTTCCAGGTGTTGTATACATATACGTTAAAGCAAGTTGCCAAGCCGTTACAATATTCCTGCCATTTTCGGAAAATTTCTGGGAGAATCGTTTCGAGTATTTATCATCCACGATAAGGATACTTTGAAAATCGCTCATCTCTTTTTGTATTTCATAAATTTCTACTGGAGATTGATCAGGCATACTGAAAATATCAGAAATCATTTGTCCTATTTGATAATTATCAATCGCATCAAGTGACGTATGTTCCATAATCTCAGCTATATCAGCTTCTTCGTCAAGTATATCTCCGAGTAAATATTTGTTTGGATGACTTTCTTTTAACTCTGTTGTAAGTCGATTTAAAAAGTCAATAGATGATTGATCAACTGCATGAAGACTCAGTCCATCGATTTTAGTCTCATCGAGCCAGAACGAAGCGGCGTCGATTAAGTATTCTTGTACATCCGGGTTATCCTGATCAAATTGTACAACACGTTCTGCCCAGTCTGGACCCGTAACTTCTTCTGTTAAAATCCAGTCCGCACGTTGGGGATCCAGTGCAATAGAATGATCCTCCGGTATGTAATTCGTAACAAATTCAAGAACAACCTTTATATCCTGCTCATGTGCAGCCTCAACGAGCTGTTCCAATTCCTCAAACGTACCGAATTGCGGATCGATTTCTGTAAAGTCTTCCACCCAATACCCATGGAATCCATCATCCATATTTGCCATAATCGGTGACAGAACAATCGTTGTTACACCGATTTGTGCGAGATTCTCCAACCGGTCCATAATCCCTATAAGGTCACCACCATGGTAAGCGGCTGGGTCATCGACATCGACTGCAATATCATTGGAAAAGTCCCCATTGTTATAACGATCGACGATGATTTCGTACATGATTTCATCTTCAATTTGTCTATCTTCTGCTGCAACCGGTAACACATATATGAAAAACGAAAATAGGATTGTTAAACCGATGACTAGTTTTTTCCTCATTATCTTATCCCCACCATTTCAATTATTACTGTCTTGTACTATTATTAATGAAAATAAATTTTAGTCAATTGCTATTCCACAATTGTTGAAAAAACTTCAAAAGCTTTTCATAACAAAGGCGCAAGCGCCCTTACAGGCTAAAAACGCGATCGTCTTCGCAACGCCTGGGACTGCGATTACTCGTCCCACCGAAGAGCGTTTGTACTAGCACATCCTGTGCGTCGTAGCAACGTACAAACTGTCCCTCCCAGGACGGGAGGTAGTTCGATGTTGCCCCAGGACGTGGCTAGTCCTGAATATCTAAGTTATCAACAATATTTATATTTTTATAGTACGCTTGCAATAAAAAATAAGGCTGGAACACGTAGTCCAACCTCATTTTTTCATATCGAATTTAAACTCATCCTATAATGGCAGACGGATGTATCCTAAGACGAGTACTAGGATTAGTGCGATTATGAGTTGAGCCCACCAGCCGGCAACCGGTTTGCCTTTGGTTGTTTTGACAAGAAGCATTTCCATTGCTGCAATGAGCCAGATTCCGGCAATACCTTTCGTGATTGCCTCTGCGCCCATCGGCATGGAGAAGTTCGCCAAATAGACGTCGAATAGTAAATACCCACCAGTAAAAATAATGATGAGGTAGAATAAGCGTAAAATCATATGAACGATTTTTCCGCCTTTTTCGTTCCCTTGTTTATAAAGGAATAAAGCTACTAAAAATAGGATCAGTCCGAGTATCCAAGACGTGACATGCATATGAAGCATTGTATTATTACCTCCTTCAATCTGTTTGTACAGTTTACATCAATCCTCATCATACCATGTTCCAGAAGAGAATTCATTTTAGAAGCAAGGAAGGCTGGCGTCCCCGCGTGATTCGTTAACAAATTGGACACTTAAAATAATCCCTTCTTCCCCCCATGCTTTTCCTTCCCTTTCCAGCTACGACGTTTCATTTAACTTCCACCCTTCTTGCTATTTTCGCAAAGGTTGTATTGCTTTATAATTCAAACTTCGCCAAACCCATTCTAATGGACCGAATCGATAGCGGGATAACCACCATTTACTTACCAATATTTGCAAGGCAAAGATAAACACAACGATTACGAGTGAAACAGAAGGTAACACTGAATTATACAAACCAAAGCCAATACCGTAAAACAAAATAAAACTAATAACTGATTGGAGAATGTAATTACTTAAAGCTGTTCTCCCGACATAACGGAGTGGCCGAAGCAATTTCCTGCCTGATTCAGTTTGGGCCAAAACTGTTAGCAGTGTCATATAAAATAAAGCAGATGCCGTTCCGCCGAGGTTATCTTGTACATACGAGAGCCATAAAGGATTTCCTATAAGATATGGTCCAGCCTTCAAGAGCAGACTGAATAGAAACGTGATGATTAACAGCCGCTTTAGTGTATGTTCGTGTTTTTTCGGCTCATGGAACACTCGCTTTCTCGCTAAATACATGCCAAGCAAAAACAATGGCAAAAGTGTCATGGTGAGAAAAATGAAACCTATACCCGAATTAGCTAAAGACCAATCATAAAAATTTTGTTTCCAAATAAGCGGAAGTTCATTACTCGAATAATTTTCTATCGCTTGATTGATTGCAAGTTTATCCGAAAAGTTTAATAGATCACGCACCGCATATAAAGCTGGCGTAATCAAGGCAACACTGCCAAAAAGAAGGACAGCAGCCCAACCTAATAACGTACGCTCCTTCACTTCGATAAACAAAAGGAGGAAGAGTCCTATTAAACCATATGATAGTAGAATGTCTCCATGCCAAATGAGGAATGCATGGATGAGTCCAAAGCCGATTAAACCAAATTGTCGCCGTAATAAAAATGGTGTAAAAGCGATTTCTTTCACTTGCAGACGTTCTTTCATCAACTGCCAACTGAAGCCGAATAATATGGAGAATAATGTATAAAAACTACCTTGAAAAAAGATATCAATAAACGCCTGAATGGCCCGTTCAAGCGGTGTATTCCAAACCATTTCTGCACCACCATATATAAAATATGGTGCTGAAAAAGCTCCAATATTCACGGTAAAAATGCCAAAGATGGCAAATCCTCTAACGATATCAATATGCTCCAAACGATTGTTTACCCTCGTCGGTGCGAACTGCATCCTTCCATCCCCCTCCCTTTGGGGTCAGAGCAGTTGTCCCAGCTGGGACAACCGCTCTGACCCCAATGTCCCGATTCTACTTATAGTTTACCCTTCTGGGACTTGTATGAATAGTTGTTTTTCGAAAAAGTATAAATATGCTGCTTTTACCGGCTGGTTCCAGATTCGTTCAACTGCGGCCCGGTATAGGGACAGCTGGACTTCGTATCTTTTCCTTAGTTTTTCTTCTAAGGCAGGTGTAACAGGTTCGGTAATTGTATCCGTCTTATAATCCAGGATGATCCAGCCATCATCTTTTGGAATAAGGCAATCGATTACCCCCTGAATGAGTACTTCTTCTTTTTTCTCCGGATCAAATTCCGAATAGACTTCTTCAGCCTTGAGCATGAGACTGAACGGAACCTCGCGATACACCCCTTCAATCTTCCTCATGTATTCCGCTAAAGGAGTCCCGTAAAAATGTTCAATCGCAGCAATATCAATAACATCTGCCTCCGTTCGTGTCAGGATTTCCTTTTCCACAAGCCGCTCGACTTCTTCTGCAATCTCTGGGGCGGTAAGAACTTTATTCAATGGCAAATGCTGCATGACCGTATGCATTGCCGTTCCCTTTTCCGCAGAACTTAGTGTCTTCTCCTTCTGCAGGAAGTTCGGCCGCTTGATGATCGGTGGTTTATAATCGGAGATCAATTGATCCGCACCGTATTCATCAAAGAGCTCGCGCTGACGTTTGATTTCCGTCACCGTTTGCTTTGCCCTCGTCATTGTCGCTTCCTTGTCTGGATAATTATAATTTAACCGCTCATTGACATACTCCCGAAGCGTATCACTCTCCACGGGTACCGGCTCCCACGCTTCAATATGTTCTTTCAACTGCTCCTTCTCTATACTTTCATCCGCATCCAAGTTCGTTAAATCACGCGCATGGACAATGGTGATCTCCCACCGCGAATGATCTTCACGAATCTCATGTCCTAATCCCACTGGTAGCTCCCTCGTCCTTAGGATTTCGTTCTGTTCATGACGGATGAGTGCAGGGCCAACCCAATCAAGATACGATTTCTTTTCTAGACGATAATGTTCCGGCAGCACCCAGTCCGGATGGTCAAGTATTTTATCCCAATTATCCAATCGTTTCTGTAGTTCCCTAACATAACCAGTCATAACGAGTTTTTCCTTTGCCCTTGTGAGCGCAACATAAAGAACACGCATTTCTTCAGCGAGCTGCTCTCTTAACTTCTTCATTTTAACAGCTTCATAGAAAAGGGTCGTATATGTCAGGCGTTTGACCGGATCAATGAACTTTGTTGCAAATCCATATGTCTTATCTAACAAATACCTTTCATTTAAATCGCGTAAATTAAATTGTTTATCCATCATGCCGACAATGACAATTGGAAACTCAAGACCTTTACTCTTATGGATTGTCATAATCCGAACCACATCTTCTTGTTCACTAAGCGCACGGGCAGCTCCTAAGTCTTTCCCCTCTTCTTCCATCCGCTCAATAAAGCGCAGGAATCGGAATAGTCCACGGAAACTCGTTGATTCATAGCCTCGCGCCCGGTCATAGAGCGCACGTAAATTCGCTTGGCGCTGTCTTCCACCAGGCATACCGCCGACAAAGTCATAATAGCCGGTCTCACGGTAAATATCCCATATTAATTCCGATAACGCACCGTCTCTTGCCGCACGCCTAAATTCTTTTAAGCGTTCCAAAAATGGCGCAAGCTTTGCCGTCGTATTGTTATCATTCGCTTTTACATAGGTTCCAAGTGCTTCATAAAATGAACCATACTGGTTTGCCACCCTGATTTGAGTCAGTTCATCTTCATTTAACCCGAGAATAGGTGAACGAAGTACGGAAGCAAGCGGAATATCCTGGTGTGGATTATCAATTACTTTTAGTAGACTGATCATCACTTTTATTTCAATCGCTTCAAAGTATCCTTCCGAAACATCAGCATAAACTGGTATGCCTTGCTGCTTTAATTCTTCGGCAATAACCGGGGCTTGTTTCATCCCTCGAAGTAAGATGACAATATCGCGGTATTGGGCAGGGCGCTGGGCACCTGTTTCTTTATCGAGGACTGAAAAAGCTTCCCCATCTCGTCCGATCCATTTTTTAATCAGCTTGGCATAAGCTCTGCCTTCGATTTGCGCCTTTTCAAGTTCGCGGAAATCTTCCGCTTCTTCCGTTTCACCCTCAAGGGGCTCCACTTCTTTATCTCCATCAATTAAAATTAGCTCCGCCTCAGGACGAGCAATCGGCACATCATCATAGCTTTTATTCCCGTAAATCAATTCGGCTGCCGCGTCATATTCTATCTCACCTAAAGCTTCATCAATAACTTGCCGGAAAATATAATTCGTCGCGTTTAAAACTTCTTCCCTGCTACGGAAGTTACTCGCGAGATCAATTCGCTTTCCAGCACCTTCCTCCGTACGGAAACGTTTATATTTCTCAAGGAAAAGTCCTGGTTCGGCATGCCGGAAGCGGTAGACACTCTGTTTGACGTCCCCCACCATGAATGTATTGCCCGGATTTTCCTGTTTACTCACCATTTGGATAATCGTTTCCTGCACATGGTTCGTATCCTGATATTCATCAACAAGCACTTCTGTAAATTTAGCTTGCAAATCAAGAGCGACACGGGAGGGTACCAGTGTATCCGCATTTGCCTCCTCATCCAGTAACAGCTCCAGACAGTAATGTTCCAAGTCGGAAAAATCAACAAGCGCCTTTTCCTTCTTCGCCTTCGTAAATTCTTTCTTAAACTCCTTTACAAGTTCCGTCAGTTTTTTAATGACTGGATACATTTCCTGCATCTCCGCCACATGACGCTCTAGGGGCCTGCTCAACCATTTTTTCTGGATCGTACTAAAACTGTCCCTATAGCTCTTTCGTAAAGCTTTCACAGCTTCTTTCTTCTCTTCGTTACAATCCATTTTCTTTGACGAAAGGCGGATAAATTTATAACTGTCCATCCATTCGACAAGTTCACTCCAGGAATCTATCCGTTCTTCTGCAGCATGTAAGCCTTCGAGGTCAGAAGTGATTGTATCGATATAAGCGTCGGGGCCATCACTTTCCCTCGCAATCGTCAGTGCCTGTTCCATTTGCTGCCGGATACCTGTCAATGTATTCTTTATTTCATATTTAAGGATTGGAAGAAAGTCTAAATCATCTTCCTCCCAATCTTCCGGAATATGATAGCTTTCCGCTAAATCATCAAGCCACTGTTCCGGCCAAGGGTTCTGAATTGCGAAGGTGTATAACTTTAAAATCAATTCCTCAACATCGACGTCACTCCGGTCACTCGAAAAGCGATCGACTACTTGAAAGAATTCATCAACGGCACTCGTCTCGTCACCGTACCATTCCTCAAATAAATCATCGAGTACATCCTGTTTAATTAAATCCATCTCCATATCATCGCCAATCCGAAAGCCCGGATCAATATCTAATAGATAGGCATACTGCCGGATGACTTCGAGACAGAATGAATGAAGAGTAGAGATCGATGCGCGCTGGAGTAAGGATAACTGTTTCTTTAAGTGCACGGAATCCGGGTCCACTTCAAGCGCTCGCTCAAGAGCTGTTCCTACACGGTTACGCATTTCTTGTGCTGCTGCATTCGTAAAGGTTACGACTAGTAAGGAGTCGATATCGACCGGGTCCGCTTTGTCCAACAGTTTTTGAATAATCCGTTCGACGAGCACTGCCGTTTTTCCAGACCCGGCTGCGGCTGCAACGAGGATATTCGTTCCTGCTGTATAAATCGCTTCTTCTTGTTCTTTTGTCCACTGTACCATTAATGCTCCTCCTCCCCTGCTATTTTCTCAAGCACTTCACTTTCTGACATGTGTTTCAGCCGGCGAAATTCATTCTCTTCCAAGCCTGTATCAAATTGACAGACAGAAAGGAATGGACAGAATTTACATGCTGTCATTTGCTGATCCTGATATGGATTGAGCTTGACTTGACCGGTTGTAATTTCAATCCCGGCCTGCTCGATCAGTCCATGGATATATTGTTGCAAATCGTGGAATGTATCTTTCGTTGCCACTTTAGACTGTTTATAAAAGTTTCCCGTTTTCGTAAGCGCAATTGGCAGCATGTCGCTATGTCCAGTTTCAAGAGCTGTATCCATACTACGAACAGTTATCTCGTCCTGAAGCAACAGTCCTTTCATTTTAAACGCTTTGAACAATTCCTTTTCCAGCTTGCTTGCTTCCATATCTGGTTGTTCACTAATCATCGGATTATGAACATGGAAATAAAGAACACCAGCTGGACTCGCCTTCATTCCAAGCCACTCCTCCGCTTGGGACAAGACGACATCAAGGTATGCAAGCATCTGCAAGGCAAGACCGTAATAAACATTCAAGAGCTTCAAACCTTGGTCACTTGATTTATAATCAATAATCCGTAAATAAAGCTCGTCATTTATTTTCGCTTGGTCGACCCGGTCAATTTGGCCGCGAAGAATGAGTTCAAAGCCATTTGGCAACTGCATTACCATTGGCTTTAGAGGTGCATTCTCACCGAAAGCGACTTCTAATCCGACAGGTGAAAAATTACTTTTCCTTGCTTGTTCACTCAAGATAAACGTTGCTCTAGCAATTGTTTCCTGTAACTTCTGTTGAATATATTTATAACGATTCGAGCTATATAATATCTGATGCTGTAAAATAGGAGCAAGCTTACCAACAGCCCGGTGCGCATAGGCACTGGAATCTTCCTTCGACAATTCCCGGTAATCTCTGCCCTCCGTTCGAATCCACTCGGTAATGACCTTGAGCGCTTCATGGAATAACTGACCGATATTTGGCGCATCCAGCTTATACCTTCTTCTCTCTTCCAAGTTTAAACTGTATCTTGCAAAATGTTGATAAGAACAGCGATAGTATGTTTCCAGTCTACTAACACTCGCTTTAACCTGTTTTGGATAAAGTTCTTTAATCGTATCTTCAGCTAGGTCAGTCGGCAAATTCCGGTAGTAGAGACTTTGCAAAATCATATAAGTCGTATCGTTTTTTGGCTCCTGTTCCATATACCAATTTAATACATGCCACCAGACATCTTCCACTGGATAGCCCCGGCGATAACGGGCAAGTTGCGCCGTTAAGGCTGCTCTTGTCTTGATCGGGTTCGTAATAAATCGTTCAGCACGCACAAGGTCATCCGGATCTTGAAGCAGGGACCTTTCCTTCGTCTCAGGGAAAAGATCCTCTACTCGCTTGATGAGCTGGGACGGCATTTTCCCCTTCCCTTCCTCATCGCTTAATGTGTAACTAATATGCAGACGGTCCCTGGCAACGGTAAACGCAAGATACATAAAAAATTGATCATCAAGCAACTGGCGTACACTGCTTTCCGCCAAGCGGACACCATTTTGTTCAAGTAGTTCTCTTTCCCTTTCATTGATGAGTCCATCCCCTGCTGGTTTCATCGGCCAGACTCCATCATTGACCCCAAGCAAAAAAGCAACCTGAACGCGGCCAATTCGGGAGCGGTCAATCGTCCCAACAATCACATGGTCCATACTCGGTGGTACATGGGCAAATTCAAGCGTCTCTAAACCCGCTTCCAGTGTCGTTCGGAAGACATCAAGACTTAGTGCCTCCTCGCCTGCCATTTCAACAAGCTCATCAAGGATTTTCAAGACACCATCCCACACTTGTTCTTGCTCCCGCGCTTTTTCAATTTCCCCTGCTGCGTCATCTGTTTCCCGCATTTGTTCCAATCGTTCAGGCGCCCGCACCTGTTCAAATAATTTGAATAGAACTTCACACTTTTCGCGAACGGTTTTCGCCTCCCGTATCGCCTCATCAAACGCTTGTAAAGAGTAGACAATTTGCTGGCGATAACGATTAATCCGCTTCTGTTTGTCGAGCTCCCGATCTGTTTGACCCGCTTCCTCAAACCCGCGGAAACGTTGGAATATCCATTCCTCTTCAGCAAACCAGCGCTCCCTTGTACGGATTCCATACTCTAATACATAATTCTCCAGTTCATCAATCGCATCCGCCGTCAACGGATAGTGCTTATCGGCAGGTGGAACAAAACCCGTTTTCAGCACCCGGAAGACGGCATCATAGCGCCAATTCCCTTCAATTACATCAAAAATGGAACGGATAAATTCGATAAAAGGGTGGTTCAACATCGATTTCTTCTCATCAATAAAGACAGGAATACCATGATCTTCAAAAATTGTATCAATTAGATCATGATAAACATTTGCTTCCCGCATAAAGACAGCAAAATCACGATAACGGTAATCTTCTTCCCGAACGAGCCGAAGAATTTCCTGAGCAGCTCCTTCCACTTCCGCTCGTGGATGTACCGCCTCAGCAATTTGAATCGGAACTTCACCTTCATAGGCTGGAGCAGGTCTTGTGTCAAAATATTTTTCCATATGGAGAAAGTAAGGACGCTCCTTGAATCTGCCGTTCTCCGGGTAAAATTCCAGCTGCTCCTCAAGCGGAACATCATTCGCTTCTGCTAGTTGCACGAGCTGATGATAGGTTTCCTTCGTCTGATAAAACAGATCAAGCTCTGCTGGCTCTTCTCTCGTATCGTCCACCGTGAGCACGACAGTAACCGTCTTACATTTCTTCAATAAGGCTTCTACTACCGCAAGTTCATTTGGTGTAAATTGATGAAAACCATCCAAATAAATTTCTGCATCTTCCAGCAGACGGGATGTACCGATTTTTTCCGCAAGCAATTGGAGCTGGTCTTCGCTATCAATATAGTGAGGCGCCAGGCGCTCGGTTAAACGTTCATAAATATATAGCAAATCCCGCAATTTCATTTCCAGACTTACTTCATTTGGCTCCTTATGAACATATTTTTCTATTCCCGCAATTTCTTGCTGCAAGATTTCCGGGGTGACCTGGTATCGTTTAAATTCAGTTATCATCCGTTCGAGCTCTTGGAGAAATCCTTGTTTTTCCAATGCATTTTTAAAGGTATACCATTCCCCTTGTTTTTCTTCAATAATCTTCCGGAGCATCATTTGAATACCGATCGAGCTAATAAATTGTCTTGTCCCGCCGCCGACTTCTTGCAAGATGCGCCAGGCGAGTCGTGAGAAGCTAGCTACTTGTGCGCGGATGCTTCCGTCAATTCCTTCCGCGGTGAATAGGGCGCGTTCTTGTTGGAAGGTCATTTGGTCGGGGACGATATAAAATATTGGTTTACCGTGCGGGCTTTCCAACAGTTTTTCTTTAATTTCTTCAATGACAATTTGACTTTTATCTGTTCCGGAACGCCCAGTAATAAAGCGTATTCCCATAGGTATCCTCCTCTAATGATCAAAATCTATTTACAAATTGTTAAATGTACTTTGTCTAATCTCCCAAGGCCCGTAGCCCAAACCCTCTCGCTTTCCACGAACGAGTGATGAAGCTCCCGCTTGAATCTCAAGCTTTGGACTGCTCCCAGGAGATACTTTGAATAGGCTTTTTGAATTTAATTTTTTTATCGTCTATGCAACTAATAAAATTAATTGAAAACAAAATCAGACGTTTATTTACAATTTTTACTGGGAGCGAGTATAACACCCCAAAGGTTCCTGCAGGAAAAGAGGCAGCAATGAGACATCGCAAGGCGCCTCCGCCTCAGAAGGAGCTCATCAGCCGTCCGCAGAAAGCGTAGGTGTGTTGAGCCTCCCGAACCCGAGTATAAAGCAAAAGGCTTATATCTCTAGTTTACCAGAGATATAAGCCTGCTCCTATATTTTTAGTTTGTTCTTTTTGGATAGTTTTTCTCCATTACTTTGCGCTGTAATCGGCCTTCTAGGTATTTGCCAATGAACCAGAATAACCCCACTCCGATGAGTACAACGATTGTTTTCATCGGGTTTTTGGCAAATTCCATCATACTTGATCCGACGTAAGCGATAGAGAATATCATCACCGCTTTCCCGAGCAGCACAGCCAGAATAAACTGTTGTGCGCTAATCCTTGAAAAGCCTGCGACAATATTAATTATTGCAGATGGAGAAAATGGAAAACAAAGTAAAAGAAACAATGGTCCAAAGCCATGCCGTTCTACCCAGCTCGTCACCCGGGAGACTTGTTTGTTTTGCTTAATCTTTCGTTCCACCCATTCAGCATTTGATAACTTTCGCATGAGCAAGAAAACAAGAATCGCACCAACACAAGCACCGATCCATGAATAGAGAAAACCTTTCAATAAACCATAAGCAGCAGCATTCGCCAAGACAAATACCATAAGCGGTAAAAATGGCAAGAGCGCTTCAATAAAAGGCAATAAAATTCCCGGTAAAGGGCCTAATCCTTCATACTGGTTCAATAGTTGTTGAATAAATTCCTCAATTTCTTCATTTTGTAATTTCGTTCTCCAATTTTGAAATGTAATGGTCGTTGATAATAAGTACATGTAAGCCCATTCTCCTCAGCATAGATGAACACGTTTCTTATAGTTTAAATTATCTTTCAGAAATATCCTAGTTTAACATCACTAAATTTTGCCACTTTCTTTTTTCTCTTTTATTATAGTATTTTTTTCAAGTTTGTCGTATAATAAACTAAAGCAAACACATGTTCTCTTAAAGGAGGATGGCTCATGCGATTTATTACGGAAGAGGAATACGCAATCGCTTCCCGTTTCCTATTTCTTTCGATGGCAATTGTTGTAATGAGACAAGACATCCAGCATGTTGACGAAGGGCCGTTTAAAATTAAAGCGCCCTATCTGGAACTTTTGAAGAAAATGGAGTCTTTGGCGTTAGAAGAGCGAAGGGGATTAAAATTCAAGATGAAGAAACAAAATATAGAAGTCATTACGCTAAACAAAAATGATTCCTTCTCCTCTTTTCTGTTTCTTTGCCAAGGCAGAGAGGAAAAACGGAACTATTTCAATCCTTCCATCCGCAAAAAAGTGGAACTGATTATCAAAGAACATCTCATTCAAGCGCTTGAGACTGACTCTAATCGCGTTCATTCTTAAAAGTATTCGGCGCGTCAAATGGATTCGGGGTCTCGGCTATCATCCCTTTCCCCATATGGTGTAAACGGCTATTCAATCTATAACGGAACTGGGCTGTTCGGCGTACCTGATTGGTTAACGAACCGTAAGACACATCAAGGGTGATTGTTTTTCCATTGATAAAAAGTACTTCGGTGTCTCCTTCAGTTAATGGTATCACGTCATCAACATGGGAATGAGAGAGCCAAGAACACTTTGGGCTTGTCGGGGAGTATGTAGGCAGGAAATACATACCACTTGCGGGATCAATGGAAACAGGAACTTTATGGGTGAACCCGCTAATGACGCGGCTTCCTTCCTGCCTTCCCTTCAAACTGCTCCCGAAGAACATACAGGCTTCATCGATGAGTTTACTTGGGGATTTATCGCTAACGTACTCTGCCGACTCATCCAAGATATAACTGATGAGTCTGCCCTCTTTATCACGGCTCGCGATAATAGCCATTGTCAACGGACTGATTTCATGAGAAGAGGTAAATATTTTTGCATTCATTTAGAAACTTCCTTTCCATGAGAAAAAGAAAGTGGCTTGAACATATAATAACAAAGACCCATTAAAAAAGAAAGACATAAAACC
Organism: Oceanobacillus indicireducens; assembly: GCF_014647195.1. Lineage (GTDB taxonomy): Bacteria > Bacillota > Bacilli > Bacillales > Amphibacillaceae > Oceanobacillus > Oceanobacillus indicireducens. The sequence goes on from NZ_BMOS01000017.1 coordinate 28,431, forward strand.
AAATTTTTAGAAAAAAACCAACAAACTGATAGATTTGTCGTTACATAATCAATTTTTAAAACAAAAAAAAGACCTAGACATTCCATCTTCGTCAAGGTCTATTAACTCAAATCTCCCTAATCACTTTCATCCAACGTAAGTGTCTCGCTCGTTCACTAATTATCGCGTTCTAATCGCCGTTCAATTGCCCGGTGGACGGATGCGCATTCTAGAGCACAGCCGAAGCCTCCTTGGGCTACCGCTCTGCGGGATCTTCGGACTCGCAGGAGTCACAGTCCATCGCGCAAATGAACTGTTAGAGAGTGTTATTATTAATGGAAAGTATCCCACCATGATAGGTGTCCTCTTACTAAAATGAAAAGTAGTGCTCCAAATTAGGCCTTTCCTCGGAGCAGTCCAGACACCTCGAGACTCCTGCGGGAGGATAGGCCTGGCGAGACCCCACAGCGCGATAGCGCGAGGAGGCTTGCCGGCCGCCCGCGGAAAGCGAGAGGTGTCTGGACTGCGGACCTCCAGGAGAAGGTTGGCTCACGCTGAATAAAAGAAATCAGCAGTTTATTGACTAGGAGTCTAGGATTTAATAAATCAAATTAATGAAATCTTCTTTGGAGATTTTCCCAAGATAATGTGAAACAGGGAAGTCTTCGAGTGCTGCTTCAATTGTTTTTCGGTCATGACGGAGACCAATTAATTTATTCTCCAAGTCTTTAATGTCCCCAATTCCGAAGAAGTCACCGAAAATCGTGCAATCCTCAATGATTCCTTTTTTCACATTTAGACGAACGTCAACAAGGCCTGCAGGGAATTTATGAGCTTCCTGAATGTTGAATGACGGTGACTTACCATAGTTCCATTCCCATTTTTGATAACGATTCCGGGAGATCTCATGGATTTTTTCCCAGTCTTCATCTGTCAATACATATTGTGGAACGTCTTTGACATCATCGACGTTAAACACATGCTTCAAAATCATTTCTTTAAATTCTTCAATCGTCAGCTTGTCTTCTAAGTATTCATTAATATTTGCTACACGACTTCGAATTGATTTTATTCCTTTCGATTCTATTTTAATCTTTTTAACTTTCAATGCTTTCGTCAGTTCATCGATTTTCGAATTTAACATTAGTGTACCATGACTAAACATTCTGCCTCTCGTAGAAAACATGGCGTTTCCGGAAATTTTTCTTCCTTCAACTGCAATATCGTTTCTACCTTGTAACTCAGCTGGTACCCCTCTTTCATTCAATGCATCAACAATCGGCTGGGTGAACTTCTGGAAGTTTTGGAAGCTCTCCCCGTCATCCTTCGTAATAAAGCTGAAATTCAAGTTCTCTTCATCGTGATACACTGCACCGCCACCGGATAATCGGCGAACAACTTTAATATTATTCGCTTCTACATAATCCGTGTTAATTTCTTCAATCGTGTTCTGGTTTCTTCCGATAATAATGGAAGGTCCATTCACATAAAAGAGCAAGTATGTATCCGTTTCCCCGAAGTTTTCCAAAATATATTCTTCAATGGCGAGGTTGATCATTGGATCGGTAATTCCTTTGTTATCAATAAATTTCATTGCCTGGCCTCCTCTTGATTATCTATATAAATATTCTAATGGAAACAAAATTCTAAAGCAATAAATAAAACCAGGCTAACGTGTAGTATAACAACGTTTTCGCCGCATATTATATAATAATCAAAAAAGTTTTTCAAAAATGTATTAAAACAGCGTTGACAAATAACACACTGTTATATTACAATATATTCAACAGGTAATTAATTGACAAACAAACGAGGAGGAACCACACATGCTAGGTTTAGTTGAGTTTTTCAAAAGTTTACCAAAGAAGAAGTGCAACAAATGCGGTCAGGATATTTTTGAAAAAGCTGACTGCTATGGCAATATTTGTGATGAATGTGATCATCCTGCAAGATAATCGCGCTCTTCATTTGTTTTACAGAACCCATTCACTCTAGTTTAGTTTCCAACTGTATTATAACACCATATTTCTCCTTTTCAGACAGTTGTTCATAAGAACATCTGTCATTTTTTTCTTTCCCTCCTTTTGAAAAATTCTATCATTTTATTTTTATTTGTATTATAATCATTTAGAGAATCGAAATAAATAACTAAAAGGGGACGCGAAAATGACTGTTCATACAAATAGACGTGCCGAACGCAAGGATGTACCAGAGGAGCAAAAATGGAACCTAGCGGACTTGTTCCCAACTCCTCAAAACTGGAAGCTTGAGCTCGATAATTTGGAAAAAGAAACAGAGCAGGTGACTGTCTTTAGAGGTAAAATAACAGAAAGTGCGACTACTCTGCTCCAAGCACTAAAAGCCCTCGAAAGCTACCGGGAGAAAGTTGTTCGTGTAGCTACCTATTCGAATTTAAAAGTGAGTGCAGATGGGGCTGACCCTGCCAATCAGCGGGACGCGGCACTTACCAGCAGTGTATTAGCAAAGATAAATGCAAAACTTTCCTTTTTCCATTCGGAATTACTGGAATTAACGAGCGATAAAGTCCAGCACTTCCTAGCAAGTGAACCAAAACTAAAAAATTATGAAAAAACTCTTTACGACGCATTAGAAGATAAACCCCATACCCACGCACCCGAAGTGGAGGAAACACTGGCAGCACTCCATGAAGTCCATAGTTCCCCTCACCAGATTTATCAACGGGCAAAAACAGCGGACATGCAATTTGACCCGATCACCAATGCGGAAGGTGTCGAACTGCCGATGTCTGAATCATTATACGAGGACCGTTATGAGTTCTCAGCCGATACAACAACGCGAAGGAATGCCTATAAGTCTTTTACGAAAACATTGGATAAATATAAAAATACGTTTGCTCACCTTTATGCAACAGAAGTTACAAAACAAGTGACAATGGCAAAGCTCCGAAAGTTCCCGTCTGTAACCGATATGCTGCTTGCACCTCAGCAGGTGACAAAAGAAATGTACCATAATCAGCTTGATATTATCGGAAAAGAATTAGCACCACATATGCAGCGATACGCAAAGTTAAAGAAAGAGAAACTTGGTCTTCAGGAATTACATTATTGTGATTTAAAAGCACCACTCGATCCTTCACTTAATCCAAGAACGACTTATGAAGAAGCTACGGATATTATTCTAGACGCGCTATCAATCATGGGTCCGGAATATCATGAAATAATGAAGAAGTCTATTTATGATCGGTGGGTTGACCGGGCGGACAATATTGGAAAGGCAAACGGGGCTTTCTGTTCGAGTCCATATGGAGTGCATCCTTATATTTTGATTACATGGACAGATACGATGCGAGGTGCATTCGTACTCGCTCATGAGATGGGTCATGCCGGACATTTCTACCTTGCCGGGAAAAATCAATCCTTCATGAATACACGCCCGTCAACCTATTTTATTGAGGCTCCATCGACATTAAATGAATTGCTGCTAGCGGAACGTCTTCTGCAGGAAACAGAAGATGTCCGGATGAAGCGCTGGGTCATTACCCAATTACTCGGTACCTACCACCATAACTTCATCACCCACTTACTTGAAGGCGAATTACAGCGTCGAGTCTATGATTTAGCGGAAAAAGGTGTGCCACTCACAGCTGATGTGTTAACGGAGCAAAAACTCGATGTGATCAAGAATTTCTGGGGTGATAGTATTACAGTCGATGATCGGGTCGGATTAACATGGATGAGACAGCAGCATTACTATATGGGACTCTATCCGTATACATATTCTGCTGGACTCACAGTATCAACAGCTGTTGCTCAGATGATTAAAGAAGAAGGACGCCCTGCTATAAATCGCTGGTTAGACGTATTAAAAGCTGGCGGCACGAAGAAACCACTTGATTTGATTAAACTAGCTGGGGTAGATATGTCTAAGCCTGATGCAATAAAAGTGACGATTGATTATGTCGGTTCGTTGGTTGATGAATTAATTGCAAGCTATGAAAATGAATAAAGTGAAACTTCATTCAGTGAGGGTATTACAGACCGTTAATGCGTGATAAAGTGAAACTTCATTCAGTGGGGTTCCTTCCCCCCACTGAATGTTAGTTGAACAGAATCAGGGATTTACGGACTGTATATCCCCCACCTTCACATGTTGGGCTTCCCTCATGTTTAGATGTGGGGGTATTACAGACCGTTAATCCGTGATAAATAGAAAAATCGCCTAAAATCTTATCGTTGATTTCAGGCGATTTTTAGTGGCTATAATTTTTCTCTACGGAATTTCCACCGTCCGCAACTTCCGCATCTTCATGTTCAATTCCTTTATTATGGAATAGAGCAAGCAGACGATCTTGCGTTGCTTGCGATGTAATAATACAGTAATGACTGAAGAATTTTGTCTTGATTTTCAATTCGTACTGATCATTCACTTCTTTATCATGTCCGTAAAATTTATGATTTACATCTATTTTCACGAGTTTGTACGATTTGATATTCTTCCAACTTATAAATCGTGCCCCGCAAAGGATCCCATCATTTACAACTGCAAATAATCTTAAAATGTCTCGTGAGAATAAAAAAGGTAACATCACAAGTAGATAAGTTGTAAAGAATGGTTCTGGATAAAAAAACGTGATAAAAAAGAACATAAGGAAAACATAAAGAAACATGAGACTGTACATAATAATCCCATTTTTCTGACCTTGGTAGGTCGGTTCCTTGTTCGGCTTCTGAGGATGTTTACGAATAGACGCCATGTCTTCTGTTGTTACGGGAAAAATAATCTCTTTCTTCAACTCTAACAAGACACGAACAAGTTGCCAAGCATAGTAAACAAGAATCGCAATTAAAATAGCAACAAACACAACGATATGCCTCACCGCCCTCAAGATAGAAAGAATACTATGTATTTGTCTTTTCAGTAAGGACTGAAATTAATTTAAGGATAACGTAATGATTTTAGTTGCTTTCGTAACAGGGGGATTCGAGAAACCCACAATTTTATATTCTATTAACACTTTCATCCCCTTTTCAATCACTGACTTATTCCCATGGTTATCAATAATTGTCGTGTACTCATCTACTTTTACTAGAATATTTCTAGCAGTAGGATATAAAATTTTATTACTTTTTAGTGTAAGATATAGCCCATTTTCTATATTATCCATTTCTTTAATTACAAAGTGCTCTTTTTTAACCAAGTCGTAAAAAACAAATATCGAGACAAAACACGAGCAAACAATTAATATTATAAAGAGCTTAGATATTTTTTTAAGTTTTTTGAACAATATCCCCCCTCCCTTTGAGAGAAATATAACTTTTGTTTTTAAATAGTATACCAAATCTAATTGAAATTTGTGTTATTAGTTAATCTATGAGGGAGGGGAATTGTTTACTATTTGTTAGAAAAGTTTTGTAATAAAGCCATCAATCAAGCAAAGAAAGAAGGTAAAAATAATCATGTTGGCGTAGTATAAATGCCACGCCAACTTTGCATACATGTTTTCTTAATTCATTAGCGCTATCTGACTGGTGTTTTTCCTTATCAATTATTCTGCAAAAATTGTAAAGCTTCTAGTGCGGCTTTCTTTCCATTTGCTACACAATCGGGAATACCAGCACCGTCGTAAGAGCTACCGATGATTTGGATACCGGGGAGTTGAGTCGAAAGTTCGTCGCGGATACGTTGAATGAACTTACGGTGACCGACTTGATATTGCGGACGGGCATCCTTCCAGCGTGTAACGACTGTAAACTGAGGATCTGCCTTTATCGTCATTACTTTCTTCAATTCATCCAACACAAGTTCCGTTAACGCCTCATCGCTTAACTTCATGAATGCTTGTTTTTCTGGACGTCCGACATAGACACGGAGTAATACTTTATTTTCCGGTGTTGTTGATGGCCATTTCTTATTTGTCCACGTACAAGCTGTAATTTCAATATCTCCTTCACGAGCTACTTGAAATCCGGTCCCATCAAGATCATTTTCAATCGCATCCGCATCAAATGCCATCACTACATTTGCCGTTGAGACAGCAGGAATTTGCTTCAGATCCTGTAAAAAGGGATGATCGTCAAAAAGGTTCGGAACGGCCGAATGCTCTGTTGCAAGGATAACAGCTTCTGCAGCAAGCTTCTCTCCTGATTCCAGGTAAATTTCATAGCCGGAGTCTGTCTTTACAATCTGTTCAGCCGCCACTCCTGTGCTGACGGTATCTTCAGCTAATTTCTCATGCAACTGGTGAATTAATGTTTCCAGACCGTCTTTAAAGGAGAAAAATATTCCGGATGAACGTTTTTCCTTCGTGACAGGTTGATTAGGCATATGTTCCTGTAATCCCTTCATGACACTTCCGTATTTCTGTTCCAGTTCGTAAAATAGCGGATAGATTGCCATCAAGCTCATCGCATCAATATCACCAGAGTGGATCCCAGCAAGCATCGGAGCAATTAAACGGTTCACCGCTTCATCACCAAATCTTCGGCGCATAAATAAACCGAGGGACTGGTCTTCCACCGGCTCGCCCTTTGGAATCTCAAGCTCCTCTAGCGCTCGCTTCTTCCCTGCTTCTGTAAAGATTTCCGTGTCTACAATTGCCTTTTCTTCTTTTGGTACTCCCATAAACGTCCCTGCTGGCATTTGATGCAGCTTTCCGTCTACGAGAATAAAAGACGAGCCTGTCTCGTTAAAAATCATCTCATCTTCTAACCCAAGCTCCTTCGTAAGTTCAACAATGGCTGGTTTTCTAGAGAGCAAGGAATCTGGTCCTTGTTCGATTGTAAAACCATCCCGTTTCATCGTCTTTATCTTACCACCAAGACGCTCACTTGCTTCGATCAACTTCAGGTTAATCGGTTCTTGCTTACGCTTGCTTTCTTGCTGTAAGTAAAAGGCGGCGGATAAACCTGTTATACCGCCGCCGATAATTACAATATTACGCATGTGCGTCACGCTTTTCCGTTTTTAAAACAACATCTGCCAATGTTTCGATGAATAACGGAGCCACGTTTGGCATTTCTGGACGATAATAGTTCGCACCGACTTCATCACAGACAACTTTACATTCGTAATCATTGTCATATAAAACTTCCAAATGATCGGCAACAAATCCGACTGGAGCATAAATAAAGGAACGGTAACCTTTTTCATTGTATAAATCACGAGTTAAATCTTGAACATCAGGACCGAGCCATGGGTCAGGCGTGTTCCCTTCACTCTGCCAACCTACTTCATAATTTTTAATTCCGGTAGCTTCAGAAATAAGCTTCGCGGTTTCTGCCAGCTGTTCCGGGTACGGGTCACCGGCTTGGATAATTTTCTCTGGTAAGCTATGAGCTGAAACAATCAGCACTGTTTTTTCTTGTTCCTCTTTCGGTAGCTCGTCATAAATAGCTTTAATACCGTCTGCCCAGAATTTGATATAGCCTGGTTCGTTATACCAATCGACGACAGAAGTGAGCGTTATACCATGTTTATCTGCTTCTTCTTTTGCCCGTTCGTTATATGATTTAATGCTGAATGTAGAATAATGTGGAGCTAATACGATGGAAACAGCTTCCTTAATTCCATCCTGCGCCATTTTCTCTACGGCTTCCTCAATAAATGGCGTAATATGTTTGAGACCGATATATACCTTATATTCCACTTCATCTTGTACTTCATTTAACTTAGCACATAGACTATTCGCTTGGTCTTCTGTAATTTTTGCAAGCGGGGATACGCCGCCAATTGCATCATAGCGCTCCTTCAAATCTTGAAGTGCTTCTGGTTCAGGTTTTCTGCCGTGTCTGATATGTGTGTAATAAGGTTCAATATCCTCTTCTTTAGTTGGAGTTCCATATGCCATTACTAATAAGCCTTTTATTTTTTTCGCCATTTTTCAACACCTCATCTTTAATATTCATTGCGTCCTGCTATTTTTAAGAACGCTTGCTGTATTCATGAACTAAATTTGTCAGTTTTTTCAATGTTTCCGGCTTAATTTCCGGTGTTACACCGTGGCCGAGATTAAAGACATGCTTCCCTTGCTCTTTGCCTTCATCTAAGATATTCTTTGTGCGTTTCTCGATATTTTCCCATTCGGTTAAGAGCATAACGGGATCAAGATTACCTTGCAACACTTTCGTTACTCCCATATTCCTTGCTTCTGTAATCGATGTTCTCCAGTCTAACCCGATTACGTCTACTGGAAGATCGTTCCACTCAAGCAGGAGGTGACGGGCACCTACACCGAAAATAATGAGCGGGACGTCAAGCTTCCGTAACTCACTACAAATTCTTGTCATTACCGGTTTAATGAACACACGGTAATCTGGAGCATTCAGTGATCCTACCCAAGAATCAAAAAGCTGGATTGCTCGGGCTCCCGCTTCCACCTGGGCTTCAACGTATGTAATAATCATGTCCGCCAATTTGTCCATCAACAGGAACCATGTTTCCGGTTCACGATACATGAGTTTCTTGGTTTCGTGATAATTTTTTGATGGTCCGCCTTCAATCATATAACTTGCCAATGTGAAAGGCGCTCCGCTGAAGCCAATAAGCGGGACTTCCAGCTGCTCCTCCGTCAGGATACGAATTGTATCCAAAATATAAGGAATGTCCGCGTTTGGATTAATCGTTCCAAGTGCTTCTACATCTTGAAAGCTGCGGATTGGATTATCGACGACCGGGCCGATGCCTGCCTTGATTTCTACATCAATCCCCATTGCCGGTAGTGGCGTCATAATATCTTTGTATAGAATTGCTGCATCCACATTATAATTTTCAACTGGGAGTCTTGTGACATATGCACTCAACTCAGGCTGATGTGTGATTTCAAACAGGGAATACTTTTTCTTGATCTCCCGGTATTCCGGTTGAGATCTTCCTGCCTGGCGCATGAACCAAGCAGGTGTATAGCTTGTTTCTTTACCGCGATATGCTTGTAAAATTGTGTCATTCATCTTTTTCGTCATTTATTTCATCCTTTTGTCATTATCACTTTCGCCATCTTAAACTATAACGATTCTTAATAAGCCTGTATAGGTTTTCGACTTGAATGTCACTAATTTGTCTAAAACGTTAGTTCAAAATAACTGTTTCCGATCTTTCGCTTTCAAGCTTTGTGAATGGGTCATAGGTGACGACATAATATTTTTTATGCTTAAACAATGCATGTTCTATCATATATTCACTTTCCCCTTCCACTTCTGCGATTCTTTTATCGATACCATCCCGTTCTTCATAAATCCGGTAGATTGCTCGCTCATCATCTAAAGGGTCCCAACTGATTTTTCCTTGCACTAAAGAAATACCGCCCCATACATAATTTGCTTGAACGTTGGTTACCGGGGCAATCCGGACTGGTTCCGCGAGTGCTTCCACCGTATCCGGTTTTTCAAATTTCTCAGCTAATGGGTGTAGCTTGTCGATTTCTGTCAATATATCTTGAATAAACCGAGTCGGATAAATACTTCCACCCGTTAAATAGTGATCTGCATCGGACTCGTCATAACCAGTCCAAGCAGCCATTACGTATTCAGGAGTATAGCCGACAAACCATGCATCCTTCACTTCGTTTTCCACGAGTGGATGTTGTGTTGTTCCTGTCTTTCCGGCGAGTGCTTTCGAATAGGTTCCAGCTGCTTCCGGCATGGACTCCACTGCTTTTCGGAGCATTTCTGTCATGTCCCAAGCGACTTGTGGCGTAAATACTTCCTTTTCTTCTGACTTATGTTTATAAATGCGTGTATCGTTATAATCATAGATTTCTTCAATTGTATAAGCTTTGATGAAATTCCCCTCTTTGGCAAACGTTCGGTATGCTTCAACGAGATTAAGTGGTGTAACTCCTTCATAAAGCCCACCAAGTGCAATCGCTAAGTCTTCATCCTCAATATGCATGTCCAACTTTTCTAAATAGCTTTTCGCATAGGGAATACCAATGCGATCTAGCAACCAAACGGCTGGCACGTTTTTTGAAGTTACGAGACTGTCATACATACTCACTACCTTTTGATACGTATCGTCGACATTGGCAACAGGATAATTTCCATTCACGGCTTTTTCATCCGGCAGTAACGAATACGGTGTAAATGTTCCCTCTTGCATCAGTGCAGGACCATAGACTGCTAACGGCTTGAATGTTGAACCCGGTTGCCGATTGACTGTAACGCGATTTAAATCGCCGAAAGTATAATCCCTGCCACCAATTGCGGCAATAATTTTCCCTGTATCCTGGTCCATCATAACAAATGCCCCTTCTGCACCAGAAGTATTTCCAGGGAAATAATCATCTTTGGTAAACATTTCGTAAGCTGTTTGCTGAACGTCATCTTCCATTCCGACGATAATCCGGTAACCTCCCCTTCTCAATTGTTCGATCGGCAGCTGACTCTTTTCCTGTGCTTCTTTTATGACTAAGTCAAGATAACTATCGATCCACGGGGTATTAGCTGCTTCTTCCAATTGTAAACCAAGCGTTTTCCCTTGTTCTGCTTGTTTTGTCTCTATCGAAATCATCCCAGCATGCTCCATCGCGGCAAGGACGATATTCCTTCGCTCCAAAGCTTTTTCCGGATGGTTTATTGGGGAGTAGCCGTTTGGAGCCTTAGCCATTCCAGCAAGCAGCGCCCCTTCTCCAATTGATAATTCGCTCGCATGTTTCGAAAAATAAAAGTTTGCTGCTTTCTCAATGCCATAGATTCCGTGACCGAAGTAAATTTCATTGAGATAAAGTTCTAAAATTTCTTCTTTAGACAGCTTTCTTTCCAAATAAATAGCCGCTGCCGCTTCTTTCGCTTTACGGGTCCAGGTTTTATCATTATATAAAAACAGATTCTTTACGAGCTGTTGCGTAATTGTACTCGCACCCTCTACTTTGCTCATCGCGATGATATCCTTATACACAGCCCGCGTAACCGACTTGATATCAATACCGGCATGTTCATAAAACCGTCTGTCTTCAATCGCAATATAAGCATCTTGTACATGTTTAGGTATCTCATCCAGCGGAATATAATCACGATTTTCCTGATAGAGTTCCGCAATGACTTCTCCATCAGCGGTTTCAATCGTTGTCGTCTGGGCAAGGATGAGCGCATCCTCATCGACAATCTGACTACCGAAGTAGATAATCATAGCATAACCAGCTAAAGCCAAACCTATAATGGAAACAAGCGTAATGATTATCCATTTCAGTTTTCGATTCATCTTCCTTTGATTCGGTTTCACCATTATTCCACCTCTACCTCTGCATTATACGACAATCTTCTACAGGGATAAAGTGAAACTTCATTCAGTGGGGGGCTTCCTTTCCCCCACTGAATGTTAGTTGAACAGAATCAGGAATTTACGGACTGTTTATCCCCCACTTTCACATGCTAGGCCTCCCTTTAGAAGTGGGGATATTACAGACCGTTAATACGTGATAAAGTGAAACTTCATTCAGTGGGGCGTTCCTTTCCCTCCACTGAATGTTAGTTGAACAGAAGCAGGAATTTACGGACTGTTTATCCCCCACTTTCACATGCTAGGCCTCCCTTTAGAAGTGGGGATATTACAGACCGTTAATACGTGATAAAGTGAAACTTCATTCAGTACTTCTGTCGTTGCGTACAGAGTTCGGTTTTAGGGTAGAATAGGAGTAAAGAGGAATTTAGAAAGGGGAATAAAATTGAATGCATACATGACAAACGGTACGATTGACTTCTTGCTGCAAATGGAAAACAAACATGAAGAATTAGAACTAAAACTCATGGAAAATAATGCGGGTGGGCTTCTCTATTATGAACATCCGACAAAAGAGATTTTTCAATCTGGCCGGAAATATGAGATCCTGGAAGCGACAGGGGAGATACAACAAAGAGGTTATGTCGTCATGAATAATATCCCTGTGGCTGAAGAAAGCAGAGCTTTATTCGAAGACCGTTTTAAGCGGCGGAAACATTCCGTCGAAGCAATGCCAGGCTTTCAAGCATTCCGGGTACTACGCCCCCATAAAGGAACAACATATGTCATTTTAACCCAATGGTCCTCAAAAAAGGATTTTGAATACTGGAAGGAGTCTGGCGAGTTCCAAGAAGCACATGAATTAGACCAAGTGAAGCCATCTTCCTATTTTTTCAAAAACACCTATATAGCAACTTATGATATGTATGTAGAGGAAGAGGAGGAAGAATAAAAATAGCGTACAAAATGGTGTCCTTCCACGGAGCAGTTCAGACACCTGGACTGCTGACCTCGAGACCTAAGTTGCTCTCACGCTGAATGAAAGTACTCAGCAGTTTAAAAAGGGTTACCCGCTTGTATTAAAGCGGATAACCTTTTTTCGTTTCGTTTATTCACCAGCCAAGACGAATTCATTAAAGAATTGCTCGTATTGTTCTTCAGAGTACTGGCCTTCGAGGCGAGCTACTTCTTTACCATTCTCATAATGAATAAGAGTAGGTGTGGAGCGAATGCCAAATGGTTCCGCTTCTTCACCAAACTCAAGCAAGTTCAGCTTCTTCATATCTACATTCATATCTTCTGTCAATGGAACGAGATAAGGTGTTGTCTGCTGACAGTATACACAGGTCGGGCTGTAAAAATAAACAGTAGTTGGTTCCCCACTCTCCACCTGCTCAATCAAATCATCCGGTAAAATTTGATTACCGTATAATGGATCTCCTAATTGGTCGATTGTCGCTTGATCTAAATCATTGGTTCCATATGGATTATCTCCTTCAAGCGCTTTGTTGTTTTTATAATTGAGCGCAAAGAATAACGCTATAAATAGTACCACAACCACGGAGACAATTATTGTGACTTTCTTACCCATTCGAATCAGTTCCTCCTTATTTCTTTAAGCAAAAGTAGATGTAAAACAAAGATGACAATAAATGCTACACCAGCCATAAATGGAATCGTGATGAAACCGAAGTAATTCACATAGATTGCATTACATGGTACGGCACCACTACATGATCCTCCCATTTCATGAAAGGCCGGAACTTTTTGAAGTAAGTAGTGATACGTGGAGACAAACATCCCAATCCCGCTTAATATCAGTCCTGACAATGTCATTTTTACATCTTTTTTCCATAGTGCCAATCCATAGATGATGACTAACGGGTACATTAAAATCCGTTGATACCAGCATAGCTCGCAAGGGATATAACCCATTACTTCGGAATAAAACAAACTTCCGGTAGTTGCTACAAAGGCTTGTACCCAAATAATCAGCAAAAGATTTTCTGCCTTTTTTGTCAATGAATGCATAAGTTTGGGTCCTTTCTGACTCTTTTCCTTTATCACGTATTAACGGTCTGTAATACCCCCACTGAATGAGTTTCACCTTATCATTATACGAATGGAAAAATGATAATACAATTTCTACGCCTCGGAATTTATGACTATTTCATGACGTTAGAGCAGTTGATTTCGGTGAACATAGACCGCAGCCTGTGTCCGGTCCTTTACTTCAAGTTTAGAAAGGATATTACTTACATGGGTTTTCACCGTTTTAATTCCGATGAATAGGTGTTCGCTAATCTCCTGGTTCGTCATTCCGTTTCCGATGCAAAGGAGTACTTCCAGTTCCCGCTCCGTCAATTCATCATGCAGTTTCTTCTCTGGCTGGCGAAAGTTTGAAAGCATTTTCCCGGCTATTTTCGGTTCAATCACATTTTCCCCTTTTACCGCTTTTAATATAGCTTGCACAATTTCTGTTGCGGAAGCCGTTTTAAGTAAATAACTGAATGCCCCTGCCTCCAGTGCCGGAAAGATTTGTTCATCATCATAAAAACTTGTTAAAATAATTACCTTGCAGCTTGGTAGCACTTCTGAAATCTTTTGTGTCGCTTCAACACCATCGCCGTCCTCCATCATTAGATCCATTAAAACGACATCCGGCTTTTCCTTTTCAATAATCGCAATGCTTGCATTCCCGCTACTTGCTTCACCGACGACTTCTATCTCGGGCTCTGTCGTCAAATAAGCGATAATACCCTTCCGTACGACATCATGATCATCGACAACGACTACTCGGACCATATTACTCCCCCTTTAAAATGGTATTCTTATATCGATATATGTTCCTTCATCCGGGTTTGAACGAAGCTGAAATGTTCCACCGAGCTCTTCACTACGCTCCCGCATCGTCTTCAATCCGTAAGATGTCTTCTTATCCCT
>NZ_BMOS01000017.1:42555-70932 GCF_014647195.1 Oceanobacillus indicireducens
TTTTTCGCTCCCGCATCGTCTTCAATCCGTAAGATGTCTTCTTATCCCTATTCGTTGAAACATCGAAACCCTTCCCATTATCACGAATATGGATAAATAATTCATGACGCAAATTTCTGATATTTACCTGAACAATTGTAGCGTTTGCGTGACGTAAAATATTGGAGAAAGCCTCTTGAATAATCCGAAAAACATGTTCTTCCTTTGTGTCTGATAAGACGAGATCATCTTCTACTTCCACCCGGAAATCGATTGGGCTTCTCATTTGCAATTCTTCCACTAATTTTTTAATCCCTTCATGTAAAGGCTCACCTGATAAATACACGGGTCTCAGATGCAAAAGTAGTGCCCGCATCTCCGTTTGCGCTTGCAGTGCCATTGCAGCAACTTCCTTCATTTGCTTCTTTGCTACCTCTGGTCTTGCTTCCATTTGCTTTACAGCTGCTTCCGACATCATCGTGAGCGCGAATAATTGCTGACTCACCGCATCGTGGAGATCCCGCGCAAGTCGCTGCCTCTCCTCTATTACTGCTGATTTATGAGCAGATTTTGCAAGTTCTGACTTCTCATCCGCCATCCGCTGTAATGATTTCACCTGATCTTGCAACTTTTTCCCTAATTCATTCAATTCATTACCTATTCTAGTGACCTCGTCATTTTCCTCAAAGTGAACACTCGATTGGTAATTGCCATTCGCAAATTGTGTAATTAGAACGGAAAGAGTATCCAGCCTCGTTTTAAAATTCCCGCTTGACCTGAAGCCTGTATAGACGGCAATAATTAATCCGATAAAAACATACAACCCGGTAAAGAGGAAGATCGCTAACGGATTGAGCCAGCCGGGTTCAAATAGAACATAAAGCGATAGCAGGATTGCAAGGAGTGTCACAGTAGATAGGAGAAGTCCTGACAAATGGGAATGGATAAAAATATAACGGATGCTTGAAAATCTCTTCTTCAATGCCTTCTCCCCCTACACCTGGTCAACTCGAATACTCCCTGCTTTTAATCGGATGTAAAAGTCAATCTTTCTTACAGCTTCTTCATAATTATCTGTTTCATATGAGTAGGAACGACTGATTCCTTCTGAAACATTACCAATGACGTTAATATCCCCGACCTTCACATTTGCTTCAATTCGGAAATCAACATTCTCCGGCATTAGTATATGAACATCACCAGCGAGCGAATGGATGAAAATCGGAATCTCCTTCTCCGGGATAAATGCTTTCGAAAAATCAAGATAAAAGTCTCCCGCAAGCGTATTAATATTCATCGGTTCTACCTTCCAGTTCGGTTCACTGTACTCCTGGCTCCCGATGGTGAAGTTCTGTGTCTTCACCGGCATATCTTGACGTTTCCTCCAGTTCGGGCTACCTTCCCTTAAAATATGAATATACCTTCTACCTCTTCCAAAGCCAATCATAACAAAACCGAAATAAATAATGAATAACGGCCAGAGCTTCACTACGTCTTTAAAGTAAAACGTGAGGATCTCAAACCGATCGAGGAATAATAATCCCCCAAATACGGTAAGGAAGATGCCGAGAAACCAGTGGGTTCCCCGTTTCCGGAAATAATCGAACAGCCATTTGAGCCCGAGAACGAGAATGAACACTGGATAAACATAGTGCCAGAGGCTGCGGAATCCGAAATCCATGATTCCAATATTAGCAAGCACAAGCATGATGCCGGCACCGATTAAAAATATCGCAATAAAGTATTGAAAAAAATGTCTCATTCGCATCACTCTTTCTTTTTAACATAAGGAAAGAGAATGATTAGAACCCAATTGGCAATCCGCGCTCTCTTTCTATTCCTCTTCAGTCTACCGGTCCAGCCTCCATCCGTAAACCTTCCCTAGATTGCTTCCATCTCAGTCTTTAGACGGAGATACTTTCTTAATCAACCTTTCATATAGGAAAATAAAACCGATTAAGAGAAGGAATCCAATAATGAAGCCAGCGAATACATCAGTTAAGTAATGAACGTTGATAATGTACCTACTAATTCCAATTAACAATATCAGAATCCCGCAGGCAATTTGCACTGTTAAAATCAGTCTTTTAGACTTTAATTGACGCGTAATGAAATAAGCAAGCAGTCCGTAGCAAACAATGGAAAGCATCGCATGTCCAGACGGGAAACTGTAGCCCTCCGCATTGAGGCTTACAGAAATACTCGGACGTTCCCTTGTTACGAAGAGCTTGATTACTTCATTAACCTTATGCGTGAGATAAATACCGCCACCGAAAAAGAAAGCTGGCAGCCAATGCTTAAACCAAATAAATAAAAGTATCGTAACAATTGCGACAAAAGGATACAAAAAGAAACTGGAGCCAAGATGTGTGATCAATTGGAAAGGCTCCAGGAGAAACGATTGACCGAGCGAATCGACAAACCTTCTTGTAATTTGATCAAGATAAGGCATTTTCCCTTGCGATAGCTGCAGTACCCATATGCCTGTAATCAGTATTAAAGCGACAAAAATAACGAACAAAATATTCTTTCTAGCCTTCATTAGCAATCCCCAATCTAGCTTAACTTCCGTTTGACATAGCCGTTCACGAATAAATAGGTGAAACTTACGCCAACAATCATTGCAAAGAGAAATCCGGCGTATTCCTGCATGATGATAAAAATACAAGCAAATAAAACCGTTTGTAAGATTGTAAGTTGAAAAATCAATTTTACAAGAGATTGCTGCCTGTCCGTTTTTTCAATCGGATAAATGTCAAGCCACATAATCGTTCGGTGATGCTGGTAAAGGGTCATCATCTGGAAGCTGCTCATATAAAGGAACAGTATAACAAATAACAGCTTCACCCAAATATTAGGGATGAGATAGATGAATAATCCACCAATAATGATTAAACGGACGTACATCCCAACATAATCTCCACTCCGAACAAATGTAATCCTGTACAGATAATCAAAGGTGTGTCGTTTTTCAAATGGGATATTTCTTGTAACTAGTGAAACGAGCCATTGTCGCTTTCTTACTCTAGTCTTAATATGCGGCACATCGCTAAACATGTTCGCAATCCGGTAAAATGTCTGCATACTATTCTGATCCTTTTCAAGCAACAGATCCCAAACTACTCCTGCTTGCTTTGCCGCTAAAACATAATCGTAAAGGAAAAGAGTTGCAAAAAGAATAGTCACGATACAGGCACCAAGCATTTCACCTGCAATCATGAAATAAAAGACAAGAACATTCATTACCATCCGCACAAATATTTCCAGCCGGCGGTGATTGCGATCTCTAATCCGGTACATCCACCAGTTTGCAAGGAGATTGGCCACTTTAAAAATAAACAGGATCGTAATAGTAAGTAAGTAAGGATTCCCTTCCCTTTCTGGAAAACTTGCCGTATATAACGGACCTAATGCCGCCGCGACAAGCAGAATCAAATAAAGTTGAATGACAAAACTATAAATGATTGAGTTCCGGAAATAAGGTTTCATCTTCTCTTCGGCAGGGATTAGGAAAACAAGGTCAGGTTCCTGAAGTAATGTTCGGACGGGACTGTAACTCACAACGAGCCCGAAAGCAATTCCGATGATAGCAGCAGTCGGGAAATTTTCCGGAAGCTGCTGAAGCCATGCTTGGTAATAATAAGCAACCGCAGCAATGAAGAAGAATAATGCAAAAGCAATATGCCCATTAAAAATATAACGCATATAGCGGCCTAATTCTTTCATATGGGAAGCTAGCCGTTTTTTATAAAAGGCATGGGAATCAAACATTGCTATCCTCTTCCTTCGTTAAGCGTAAATATAAATCATCTAATGTTGCTCCTGGCATTCCGAAACTTTCCCGCAAATCTTCTAACGTGCCATAAGCTCTAATTTCACCTTCATGGATAATGATAAAACGATCACAATACCTTTCTGCAGTAGCAAGAATATGTGTCGACATCAATACGCCGGAACCCTTTTGTTTCATATCTTCCATTAGCTGTAAATAGGAGGAAATCCCAAGCGGATCAAGTCCAACAAACGGTTCATCCACAATATAAAGCGGTGGTTCAATTAAAAAAGCGCACATGATCATTACTTTTTGACGCATTCCTTTTGAAAAATGAACAGGAAACCAGTTCAGTTTTTTCTCCATGCGAAATTCCTTCAGTAATGGATCAAGTCTGTTTTCAAATACATTCTCTGGTATATCATAGGTCATCGCCGTAAGCTTGAGATGTTCATACAGCGTTAATTCATCATAAAGAATCGGCATTTCCGGGATATATGCCATTTGGCCACGGTAAGTTGTCGGGTTTTCTCGGAACGTCTTTCCATTTACAATAATTTTGCCTTTTTTCGGTTGCATTAGACCGATTATATGTTTAATCGCTGTACTCTTTCCTGCTCCGTTGAGTCCGATCAGGCCGACAATTTCATTTGGATACACGTCAAAAGATATTCCATGTAATACGTTTTTATGGGTGTAACCACCATGTACGTTATCAATATGTAACAAAGAATCCACGTGAGCTTACCTCCTTCATACTTTCATTAATTTTATCATCTTTACTTTCGCTTGCCAAAATATACCGCGGCTCCCCCGTTTTATCCCTCGTCTTCACTTAGCGTAAGTGCAACCTTTCTCCTGGAGGTCCGCAGTCCAGACACCTCTCGCTTTCCGCGGGCGGCTGGTGAGCCTCCTCGCGGGCAAGCCGCTGCGGGGTCTCACCAAGCCTATCGACGAACAGGAAGTTCTAATGCCGACGTTGGTCACAGGACGTGACCGTTCTTAGCCGGCCTCCCGCAGGAGTCTCGAGGTGTCTGGACTGCTCTGAGAAAAAAATTAATTTAGAGCACTTTTTATTATACGGGAATAGAACTTCTATCGAGAAGGGATATTTTCCAATAACAATAACCCTCTTTACCAGTTCAGTTTCCCGGAGGACGGTGACTCCTGCGGGAATAGCACGAGTCCGGAGACCCCACAGGGCGATAGCCCGAGGCAGACTAAGAACGCTCTCGTATGTGGCAACGTCTGCATCAGCACGTCCTGTGCGTCGAGGCTTCGGCTGTGCCTTAGGATGCGCATCCGTCCTCCGGGCAACTGAACGGCGATTAGAACTCTAAATTAGTGAACGAACAAAAACACACTTACGCTAGGTGAAAGCAATCCACTATTTCAGGATGCGAAAGAAAATTGAGTCTTATTATTTGGATGAATAAGAAACAGGAAACGAAACAAAATAAGAACTGAAGACAGCGAATATACAAAGTGATTTGACTGTATCACAAGTGAGGTGTTAGAAATGCCTGGATTCTGTGTTACACGCAAATAACAATAATTGCAGGAACGCTTTAAAATCCTTAAATCTTTCCTTAAAAATTAATTTCTTTAACTTTTAAGAAAAGATTTGTGTGAACGAAATTTTTTCACTCCAATTTTCGTTTACCTTCCCCACTAGTAAGCTGCTGCATGTTGTATCCGCTGTCTTCTTAAAGCAGGCTGGTCCTCCCCCTTGGACCAGTCCTGTTTCTTTTTTGGCGTATTTATTACTAAACCAAGATCGTTATTTCAGTAGGAGAGTCAAAGCTTTTGAATTTTGAATTTTCACGCCATACCAGGTACAATAGATGTACAAATACATAGAAGGAGTGAAGGCTTTATGAGTCATGAAGATTGTATTTTTTGTAAAATCATAGAAGGGGAAGTCCCATCTGCAAAGGTATATGAGGACGAGCATGTCTATGCCTTCTTAGATATTAGTCAAGTAACGAAGGGGCATACATTGATTATTCCTAAGACACATACGAAAAATATTTATGAAACACCGCCAGAGGTAGCAAGAGAGTTATTTGAGCGTGTTCCTAAGATAGCTAATGCGATTAAAGAAGCATATGAGCCAAAAGGAATGAACGTGTTGAATAATAACGAAGCTGCTGCAGAACAATCAGTATTCCATTTACATCTCCACCTCATTCCGCGTTACGGTGAAGGCGATGGTTATGATCTTGGCTGGACAGTTCATGGTGATCAGTATACGAACGAAGACTTACAACAAATCGCAGGAGAAATCCGCGGTAACGTGAAATAGTAACAGAATTGTATAAAAAATTCCCTATTCATTTCCGGGTACTTCTGGTATAATAAATCTAACGTTTCGCAACTGACAATGAGTGTACAGTTGGAAACCTTAGATGAGAAGAGAATAGGAGAGGTTTAGAATGAAAGTTAAAGTTCTAGTTATATTGTCGTTACTTGTAGGGATTGGTGCGGTGTTACATGCAATTATCCCACCGTTATTCTTCGGAGTGAAGCCGGATATGTTGTTGTCCATGATGTTCCTCGGGATTTTCTTATTCCCGAAACCGAAATACGTTCTCGTGCTTTCCTTAGCAACGGGAATCATGTCAGCACTAACAACCGGAGCACCCGGTGGTCAAATTGCAAACGTTATAGATAAACCAATCACCGCTTTTCTTGTTCTGGCGATTTTCCTCGCACTAAAGGGTCGTTTAAACGAAAACATTACAGCCCCTGCCCTTGCTGGTATTGGGACTTTGATCAGTGGTTCGATCTTCATTACGGTCATCTCCCTGATTGCAGGTATTCCAGAAGGTGGATTGATTTCCCTCTTCCTGCTCGTTGTTCTTCCTGCAATGGCAGTGAATGCAGTAATTATGGTAGTTGTTTATCCGATTGTGCAAGGTATCTTCAGACGGTCCAATCCAATATCAGTATCGTAAACTTAAATCCTCTAATTTCGATTAGAGGATTTTTTTACGAAAGAATTAGCACCAGGTAATAAATCTGTTATAATGGAAATAGAGAATCATTTCCCATGTTTCGTTTATCCGGGAATGGTGAAAGATAGCAGTATAAGCAGAAGGGAGCAGATCTGTTATGTCTAGTAAATCAATAGTTCTTGGAATTCTTGTTGGTGGCGCAATTGGCGCTTCAGCAGCATTATTGAGTACACCTGTATCAGGTCGTGATGTCAGGAACTGCCTGAAAGATCAGTTCATTGATATGTTGAATCTGATCAATAATTTGAAAGTTCAATTGCGTGAAACTTCTAAGGAAGGCGTTGTAATTGTAAAGGAATTAACGGACGAGATGAAGAAATCGGTGGAAGAATGGAAAGAAACTGTAGAACCCCATCAAGAGGGAATTTACCATTATCTCGAACAAATCGAAGCAAGCCTAAGAGACCTTGAGAATAAAGTAAAAAGCATTTAATAAAAATCAGGACGTGAGTTAAGGGCTGCGTCCTGATTTTTTATCACGTATTTATGATTCTTGTAAAATTTTTATATATTCATCCATTAGTTCGGGGAAATAATTTTCTTTACGAAGGGCATAAATCGTTGTTGTTGGATCCAGTTTTTCATTTAATAACCCGGCAAATTCGATGAGGAGCGAACTGAAATCTAATAAACCTTCATTTTTCTGTTCCTCATACATAGCTTGCTGGATCTTGAGATGGGCGAATAATTCATCATACTCTTCTTCACTAATATTCTGTTCAATCACCAATTTTAAAAAAGGATATTCATCCATATCAATAATTCTTGAAAGCAACTGAATTTGAAAAGAAGTTATTGTACTGCTCTGTTCCTTCATTTTCGTCCCACCTCCTGCCACAAGACCTTTACCGCTAATTAATTGAGTATGTAAATCATATCATACAATTTCATTTGATAGAAGATTTAATACACCCTAACCCTATTTACGACTTCGATTGGGACTGTTCAGCTAGCCGATTTTTTGGTAAAGTAGAGGATATAGATTTGGAAAAATACAGGGGGGCTTTGATTGTTTATTTTCTATCTCTTTTTTGCTTTTATCATTTTATTAATTTTCAATACTATGACGTATAACTTCTGCCGGAAAATGGAACTTAATGAACTTAAATCAAAGCGGGTATATAAAGTGATCAACATGATTATGGTCACGATGCTCGTTTGTTCATATCTCCGTATTCTAAATGTGGCAGTTTAAAGGTATTTGTTAGGTATTCGCTGTTTTACTATTTATTTCATCATAAAGTATGATATATTTAAAAATGTGATTAATGTAAAGACATAATGATTAGGAGTGAGTGTTCTACATGAAGAAATTTGCCATAGCTGCTTTATTTACTGTTGGTGTTATCACCCTATCAGCCTGTAGCGGGGATGACTCGGAAACAGTAGTAGAAACGAGCGCAGGAAATGTAACAAAAGACGAATTTTATGAGGAATTAAAAGATCGATACGGGGAAGAAGTACTAAGAGAATTAGTTACTGTTAAGGTCTTAGAAGATAAATATGAAGTTACAGATGAAATGATTGAGGAAGAAATTGAATTAGCAAAGGAACAGTTCGGTGAGAACTTTGATATGGTTCTGCAACAGAGCGGCTTTGAGAGCGAAGAAGATTATGCCGATGTCCTCTATCTCAGTCTCTTGCAAGAACAAGCTTTAGCTGAAGATATTGAGATTACGGATGAAGAAATCGAACAACGCTACGATCGATCCAAGACTGAAATCGATGCCCAGCATATTCTCGTTGCCGACGAGGAAACAGCTAATGAAGTGAAGGAAAAACTTGATGACGGCGAAGATTTCGGTGAATTGGCCAAGGAATACTCCACAGACGGTTCTGCACAAGACGAAGGAAAACTTGGCTATTTCACGGCTGGTAGTATGGTTCCTGAGTTTGAAGATGCTGCTTACAATATGGAAGTTGGCGAAATCAGTGATCCTGTTGAATCACAATATGGATTCCATATTATTAAAGTAAATGACATTCGTGATGTAGAAGATGTGGAAGAGCTGGAAGATGTGAAAGAAGATATCCGTAGAGATCTACAAATTGCGAAGATGGACATGTCCCAAGCTGCTACGAAAATTGACAACATCCTGCAAGATGCAGATGTAAAAGTGAAAATCGATAAATTTGAAGATATGTTTGAGCCTGTTGAGCCAGAAGAAGATGGAGCAGAAGGCTAACATAGAAAAAAGCTACTTTCATTTTAGAAAGTAGCTTTTTTTATATTATTATTCTTGCTCACGAAGCGCTTTTCTCTCTTTTTCTTCTCTCATCCGCTCCATGTATATTTCGCCTTCTCTTTCTATAAATTCCTGGTCTACTTTCCTATCCGTCTGCATTGCGCGAAAAGCCATATAACCGCTGAAGAATACTAATAAGATGACAATAAATACCCATAAAGGAACACCGCCAATTATCATCTTTTCCCCCTCCTTGTCCAAGTGTTTCTATCTAACTATATGAAAAGAAACGGACAAAAATTCCTCTCCAGCGGAAAAGGAAGTTCGGAAGGAAATTCCTATTTCACAGTTTCTGTGTTCTCATATCTGCTGTCCAAGTAGTCGACGATATGAATCAGATAACCTTCAATAGTTTGTGGTTTCACACTTGCTCCCCATTCCGGCAGACCGTGATGACAGAGGATACAATGCGACATGAGATGGATATCTTCTATCGTAAATGCTATCCCCTCTCGCTCAACCATTTTTGTAAGGATTAATGTCCCATATGGAATATGGCCTATCATCACACCAAGTTCATCCATCGCTATTCCTGCCTGCTTTCTTTTTTGTAAACTGCTCTTATCGGCCGTCGGATAAAGAAAGTCAAACGATTCATAATGCTTTCCGGCAAAATCATATTCCAGCATTTTCCCGATATCGTGTAAAAGAATACTAGTAAGCAGTGCATCATAGTTCGCAACTTCATCTTTATGATCCATCATCCCAGCGAGCATTTGATAGAGGTGATCAATTGTCTCTTGCCAGACCGGTCTCACCCATCTTTCCTCTGACTGGTAATTCGACCACAATTCCTGTTTGTAAGCTTTCTCGACGATTTGAATTAATTTCATCACAGCTTGAAATGGATTTTCTTCCTGCTTCACGATATAACGGGCAAAGCGCATGAGACCGACTGTGTGCTTCAATAAACCACCTAAATAATTGTGATGGAATCCTTTTGCGGCAGGACTAATGGAAAATTCTTGCCAGAACTGATCCAAAACAGCTATAGAAAATTCACGATACGGGCTGGATAGTTCATCGATATAAGAGAAAATTTCCACCGTATA
The DNA here is from genome assembly GCF_014647195.1 of Oceanobacillus indicireducens. Taxonomy (GTDB): domain Bacteria; phylum Bacillota; class Bacilli; order Bacillales; family Amphibacillaceae; genus Oceanobacillus; species Oceanobacillus indicireducens. The sequence goes on from NZ_BMOS01000017.1 coordinate 52,622, forward strand.
ATCTTCAATACTCTGTTTTGTATAAGGCAAATAGGAAAATGGATCAATTTCTCCGTCACAAGGTTCAAGGCGCTGGATCGTAAGCGACTTAAAGCCGCGAAACTCATCAACTACCGCATCTACATCAAAAACAGAGTATGCTTCTAGCAATGGCAAGTTTTTCTCAACAGCTCCTTGATTATCCCACATTTTCGCTTGTATCGTTCCCGTATTATTACTGAACGTCATTTTTAAAAATTGCTTATTTGTCTTTGTCGTCTGGACATTCACTTCATTTAAAAGGAGCCTTAATGTGACGCTATTTCCCTTTGCTTCCTGGTCAATTTCAAAAGTTGCTCCCTCGTCCGGAAGAATCGGAACCGGGTATTGCTGTAATATCTCTTCCTTTCTTTCCGGCGTCATCCGAACTTCAACCGGAATCAACCCATAGAAATAGTGTTGCTGCTCGTTCATCCTCTTCCCTCCATAAACATAAATTTACCACGTCTTTATACATAGACACTTGGAATATTCTCTCTCTCACAAACCGTTCGCACGTCTGATTTACAAGTAAACATAATGACCTGCTGCTTCGTTGCAATCTCTTGAAGGACACGGATCATTCGCTCGACACGTAGCTCGTCAAAGTGAACGAATGCATCATCCAAAATGAAAGGAAGCTGATGTTTCTCTGTCATGACCTTACTAATCGCAAGACGCAAAGAAACATAAAGCTGGTTCACTGTCCCTTGAGAAAGTTCATTCACGTTAAAGCGCAATCCTTCCGCCGACATTACTTGAAACGTCCCCTTCTCTTTCGGTGCAAAAACGTTCGTATAACGTCCATCCGTAATGGTATGTAAAATAGTAGTTGTTTCTTCCACTACTTTTGTTAAATATTTCTTCTGGTATCGTTGCTTTGTCTCAGCTAACATTTCTCTTTGCATGTTAGCAATCGCCCAATCTTTTGCAAGTTGGTTTAATTTTTCCTTTTCCATTTCAAATTGATGGAGCTTCGATGAATAAGCATCGGAGCCTTCGAGTCTTTTTAATTCCATATTCACTTCGGTAAGTTTCTTTTGAATTTCGTCTATTTCAGTTTCCGTCGTGGCTGCAAGAGATTCGAGTGCTTGCGCGCGTTCCTCCAAACTAAATGGATCGAGCTCTTCTTTCACAATACTCGCCCAAGAATGCTGCGGGAAAATCGAGTCGAGCTGCTGTTTATTCGCTTCCAGTGCTGCTTCCAGCTCTCTTTTTTCTGTAAGATAATTTGCCAGCTTGTAAAATTCCTCTTCCGTTTCCACTTGAGCTTGCTGTAAAAGCTCGGCTAGCTCTTGCTGGTGCACTGCTATGCGTTTTAACATATTTTCCTTCTGTTCCTGAGTGTGATCGATTAATTCATGAATCTGGTTGATTCTTTGCTCTAGCTCCACTTCTTTTTCTAATGTTTGCTCAATAAATAGAAAAGCTTCCGCCAGTGATCCAATCGAAGTTTCCCCGAATTGATGAAGATAAGTGATCAGTTCTTCTTCTATTTGCTTTTCTTCCATCTGAATCTCTTCCATTTCTTTTACTAAGCGATCCCATTCGTTTTGTAGGCGAAGCAGTTCCTTGATTCGATTAAAATAGTCTGGCCAGTAACTGCTATTAATCGGTTCAAGGAACGGATATAACATAAGCTGTTCTTCCGTTTGATCCGTGAGTCGTCTTACCTTTTCCAAATACATACGTTCTTTTTCTTCCCATTTGAGAATGTTTATTTGCTGTTTTTGAATATCCGATTGTACAGCTTTTAATTCACGCAACTTTTCATCCTCTGCTTCAAGCTGACTTTGCATGCGGTATACTTCCTCAACCGATAATTTTTGCGCATTACTTACTCCTGGTTGGGACCGGATGAGCTTCTCCATAGCTTTGACATGCTGTTTATGAAATAAATATTGTCCCGTCGCAAGCAGAAATAGAAACAGTGCAGCACCATAAAGTAAAGACACGTCCATACCAAACGCAAGAACCGTCGAGAAGATAGCAAGGATGATTCCAATTAAAAATAGTTGATTCGCACGCTTGATTCTTTGTTTCTTGTCTTCTGCAAAAGATTGCTGCTGATTCATACTTGCTTCATACAGACGTTCCAGTTGTTCCTGTTCCTTCCCTTTTTCCAGTTTCCGTTTCAACGACGCGACTTCTTCTTCCGGTAAAAGCGTGGATTTTATCTCACCGAGTTTTGCTTGCAAGTAATTTTCTTCTTCCATTAATCCGTTCTTTTCCGTTTCAAGACTGATTCTTTCCTGTTCAAGCTTCTCTTTATCTGCTTTGATTTGCTTCCATGTTTCTTCAATATAAAAGGGTAAGGATAAGTCCTGAAGTTCGGCCGCATCTATCTTTAATTGTAAATCCGTTAGCTCATTCGTAATTTTCTTCGTAAGTTCCACTTTCCGCTGATACAAGTTTTCTTCTGTATTTTTTAAAACTGTGTATCGTTCTTTGTGACGTCTTTGAATTTTTAACGTTTCAACTGTCGATTCGGCCAAGCGCTGATTTTCTAATTGGGAAGCGTTATCGCGGTAATTTTCTTCATTACTCTGCAAAACTGCGAGTTCACTTTCAAGTGGTCGCAGTGCGTCGTGTAGTTTTTCAAGGCGTGCGATGCCGTTTGCAGGAAAGTTATAGGTTGTTTCATATTGCTCTTGTTTCTTGTTGAGATGCTGGAATTCTTTCAGGACTGGTAGCGCTGTGAGTTTCTTCGTTACCGTGCGAATTTCTCCTGTCAGATTTGCTTGCTGGCGCTTAAGCTTGTTTAACGTATCCTCGAGCTCAAGGGATTCAAGAACTTTTTTGCGATAAGTGGACTCTTCTTTTTGGATAACGGCAAGTTCATCCCCTAGTTGCTCGACAACTTGCAATTGCTTGTTGATTGCCGGATTTTTCCCATAGGGTTTAAACATCTCCCCGAGCCGGTTGTCCAGCTGTTTCTCTAATTCATAGATATTGCTCGAGCCGGTCAATCCGATACTGAGCAATACATCACCAAGATTTTCTTCCTGCATTTGTTTAATTGCGTTCAAATCAAGAGCTGAAAAAGAGAATATAGCTTCATAGGTAGCTAGATTCATTCCCTGAAGCCGTTCTTTTAACCAAGCTTCGTCATAGGTATCGCCAGAAGAAGTGAAGCATACTGCTTTCCCGTTATGTTTATCATCGAAACGTTCAATCGTGTAAGTACCGACTTTTGGATCTTCAATAACTAATTGCCCACCTAATTTGCTACTCATCTTCGGCTGGTAAAACTTCCGCTCTTTCGGCTGCATCCCAAATAGCATAAACAATATAAATTGATGGAGCGTCGATTTGCCCGACTCATTTTCCCCGTAAATAAAAAGTGGACTGGCATTAAAATCAAATTCCTTATCGACCCATTTTCCAAAACCAAATAATTTGGCACGAACAAATCTCATCGCCTTCCCCCTTTCAACAGTTGGTCGAACAGACTGGACCGTGCTGTTTCTTTCCATTCCGATACTTCCTCTTGGGATGGAAGCTCCAAAAATTTCCGGGCTTGACGGTGCTGATAAAGTTGTTCTAAATACTCCATTCCAGAGTTCCTTTCAAAAGTCCGCTGGAGTTCACCGATAAAATGCTCCCCATCCTGAGTTTCCCTTAACTCAAACATTTCTTGTATATCTAGCTGCACATGAAAAATATAGCGCCAATTCGAATTCGTAGTGAAAGATTCATTTATTATTTCCACAATATCTTCCAGTTGCCCGTCCGTTTGCCAATTTCGTAATGTTGAATCGTTCGCTTGAAGTGTAAGGTCGATGAGCTGCGGCTTGCTTGTTTTCATTGTTTTAAGTTTCTCCGTCAGGATTGTTTCAAGCTGATAGGCTGCCTCACATTCGGACACATCAACCGTGAGCGGGACAAACAAAATTCGATTTAGCGGGATAAATTCGAGGGTCGTTTGACTTTCTGTTAACTGAACGAGATAACATCCCTTCTCCCCAGTTTCCTTGCGGTGTCTGCCTTGAATATTACCTGGGTAGACGATATACGGATCTTCTTTTAAAACAGCAGGCTTATGTATATGGCCAAGAGCCCAGTAACGGAAGTCTTTTTCCATTAGTTCGGATAACCGGAAAGGTGCATATGTATCATGCTCTTCATTGCCTTGGATGCTCCCATGCAACATCGCGATATGGAATGGCACGGTAGCCTGGTCTTCTATTACATATTCACTTGTTTTATTTTCAATGACTGCACGGTTCTCATAGCTGAAACCATAAATCTTCGCCAGTACTTCTCCGTTTTTATAAAAGTCGACGGCACGCACCTGTTCATCCGGGAAAAGATGAACATTGTCCGGATAAGTGACTTGGTGAATATTCCCATTCAGGAAATCATGGTTCCCATAACTTAAAAACACTTCAATTTCTTGTTCCTTCAATTGTTCAAAGGCTTTTTTTAACCGAATTTGCGCTTTCAAACTTTGCTTTTCATTATCAAAAAGGTCACCAGTAATTAAAACGAAATCGACCCTATTTTTAATAGCAGCACGAACAAGCTCATGCAGTGCTTGGAAGGTGCTCTCCTTAATTTCCTCAAATAATTCAGCAGGCATATCCATTAAACCTTTAAACGGGCTATCAAGATGCAAATCAGCCGCATGAATAAACGTTACTTCACGATCCATTTCCCTACCTCCGTCCAGCATCATACCTCTATTTTAACAGAGCACTAATAAGAATGCACGTTCTATTCACGGGACATGGGGTCAGAGCATTTGTCCCAGTAAAAACTGGGACAGTTGCTCTGACCCCACTGTCCCAGTCTAGATATTATTTTTCTTTTTTCGAGAGGCGGATTGCTTTTGTGAAGTCTTTGAGGGAGCCTGTTCTTCCGTACATGAGTACGCCGCCTTTATATACTCGTGCTCCTATTAGACCAAGGATAATGATTGAGATGATTAATATCACAATGGATAAGCCGATTTCCCAAATTGGCAGACTCAGCATCCCAATTCGCAAAATCATGACCATTGGAGTAAAAAACGGAATAAAGGATGAGATCGTTACGATTGTCGATTCTGGAGCTCCCAGTCCAAAGATAGCAACAAGAAATGCAATAACAATAAGAATAATCATCGGCATGATCAACTGACCAACATCTTCCGACCGACTTACGAGTGAACCGAGCATCGCTGCCAAGGTTGCGTATAACATATAGCCAAGTAAAAAGAAAATAATTGCATAAATAATCAGATCCACCGGAATATCAACTAACCCGACCTCATCAAGGAAACTTCCGGCGAGTTCCTCTTTCCTGCTGCTAATGAGCGTGTAACCAACACCGACTAGCAACAAGATCTGTGTTAAACCAACTAGCGCAACTCCAAATATTTTGGCAAACATATGGGTCACCGGTGACGCACTTGAGATTAAAATTTCCATTACCCGAGATGATTTCTCATTCGCAACGTCTTGGGCAATCATTTGACCGTACAAGATGACAACCATATACATAAAGAAAACCATGACATAGACAATGCCTTGTGCTTGGAACATTTCCTCCAATGTTTTAGCATCCTGGTCGAGCGCCACCGATTCAAAATTCACCGGAGCGTAAATCTCTTGAATCACTTGTTCATCAAAGCCAGCTTGCTCAATCGATAGCGCAACTTTTATCTGTTGCAATTGCTCCTCAAGGACGGATTGCGTGAACGAATCGGTAATATTATTCGCATAATAGGTCGCTTCTGGCCTGCCCTCTTCATTCATTTGCATAACGACGAGAGCGGCAAATTCCTCTTCTTCGACAGCTGCTTTCCCCGCATCCTCCGAGTCGTCGTAAGGAATCAGCTCCAATGAATCGTTTGCCGCCTCGACACTTTGCTTATACGGCTCAAACAGTGTATCCGAATGGTCGATGACAGCAATTTTGTCCTTTTCATCTTCGCCACCTACAAAAAAGTCTGCAATCGTTTGAAAGTTAGCCGCAGCAACAACGAGTAGCAGCATAAGGGCTGTCGTAATAATAAAAGTTTTTGATTTCAACTTTTCCAAATATGTATGGCCTAAAATAACCCAAAATTTATTCATATGACGAACCCACCTTTTCTATAAAGATGTCATTTAACGATGGCTCTTCCAACTCAAACTTGCGGATGAATCCTTTACCTTGTAATTCCTTAAAAATATCTTGTGACACAGCCTCATTTAAAATCTGTAAGTCACAACCTTCATTCATCCTTCGATACTTTACAACTCCTGGAAATTCCCTTAAAAAGTCAAGTGGAAAATCGCCATGAATTCGTAAATTTTTCTTGCCAAATGATCGTTTAATTTCGCGTAACGATCCTTGAACGACTGGTCTTCCTTTTTGTAAAATGCAAAGGAATTGGCACAACTCTTCTACATGTGACATCTGATGGGACGAGAATACGATCGTCGTTCCTTGTTCTTTCAAATCCAAGACAGCTTCTTTCAACATTTCTACATTAATTGGATCCAGCCCAGAGAATGGCTCGTCTAAAATAAGCAATTCCGGGCGATGGATAACCGCTGAGATGAATTGAATCTTCTGCTGGTTCCCTTTCGAAAGCTCCTCTATTTTCTTATTCATATATTCCGGTACTTTAAAACGCTCTAACCATTTTTCAAGCTCTTGCAGAATTGCTTTCTTCTCCATTCCACGAAGCCTTGCTAAATACACGAGTTGGTTTTTCACAGTTAATTTCGGGTAAAGTCCACGTTCTTCCGGTAAATACCCAATCAGATTACTCGTCTCATAATCAATCGCTTTCCCGTTCCACGTTATTTTTCCCTCCGTCTTATCTAATAATCCAAGCAACATTCGGAACGTCGTTGTTTTCCCCGCACCATTTCCCCCAAGAAATCCGAATATCTCTTCTTTCGGTATTCTTAAATTCAATTGATCGACGGCAGTAAATTCACCAAATCGTTTCGTAACATGATCAATAATTAGTGCCATTCTTCCATCCCCTCCCTTTCTAATACTACGGCTTTCCTTAGTAAATGGTTTCGTTTATTTTTCGACCGCGATTATTTTCGCATAATTTCGAGTTATGAATTATAATGAAAGCAATAAACAGAGAGGAGCATTACATATGAGAGAATACTTTCTGACCGTATTCAATCCAGACGGGGAAAAATTGCTCGATGAAGCATTTACAGCGGAAAACGATGAACAGGCAAAGAAAATTGGTGAAGAAAAACTTGCGGAACATAATTATTCCGAGCACACTCACCGTTGCGTCACCCCCGAAGCGAAACTAATCTTATTCCACCGCTAGTATCAAAGGGGTAGACGGCGTTGCTACCATTAGAAGTTCATTTTTATTTTATAGTTTCCTACCCATATAAAAAAACTCACAGATATTATTTCTGTGAGTTTTTTATATGCTTACTGTTCATCTTGATTAAAGCCATAAACTTCCTCTAATGGTTTTGTAATAATCGAGCTAATATCGCCGATAATAACATTTAAACGCTGCTCTTCTTCCATAAGTTTAGCGATTGTCGGATTATCCTGTACAAGCTCAACTACATTCCGGGCTTTTTCTACTTCTTCATCTGTAATATCCAAGCCTTGCATTTGTTTCTCCTGTAAATTCAACTGGGTATCCCGGAAACTTTCAAACATTTGCTTAGACTCCGGATCATTCATTACTGCTTCATAAGCTGATTTTAAGTTTTGGAAATCAGTGCTTTCTCGAATTGCTTTTTCCAAATGATAAGCATGATCATAAATATTTGACATCATAAAGCCTCCCAAAAGTAAGATAGCCTTACTATATCAAATGAATTGGAGAATGTATACCATGAACTTATGTAAGATTTCTAAAATGGAAGTGGGCAAGCATCACTGCCTGCCCACTATTTATTTGCTTTTGTTATTGTCCGCCACCACTAAGCTGTTGCTGCGCAGTACGAACTAGACGTTTTGTAATTTCTCCACCAACGGAACCGTTAGCACGAGAAGTTGTGTCTGCTCCTAGATTAACACCAAACTCTTGAGCAATTTCAACTTTCATTTGATCAAGTGCTTGTTGTACACCAGGAACTACTAATTGGTTTGAGTTATTGTTAGCCATTGGACTTTCACCTCCTTCTGTAATCCTATTGTCAGCTAAAACAACTAAACTTATGACAAAAATTCACTGGTAAAATGTAGCTATGATTCCAGTTCGCTGTAAACAGTATTACAGACCGTTAATACGTGATAAAAAACGACCCCGCTTCATCCTGTGAAGCAGAGCCGTTTCATAAGCATTAAACTTATTTTGGGTGTGTCATTTCTTCCGGTACAACATATTTATCAAATTCTTCTTCCGTTAATAATCCTAATTTAACTGCTGTTTCTTTCAAAGTTGAATTCTCTTCAAAAGCAGTCTTAGCTATTTTCGCTGCATTTTCATAGCCAATATGCGGGTTTAATGCCGTAACAAGCATCAACGACTCATTTAAATGCTTATCAATCACTTCATGATTTGGCTCGATGCCAATAGCACAACGGTCATTGAATGATATTATACTGTCAGCCAACAGCCCGGCAGATTGTAAGAAGTTATAAGCTATCACTGGTTTATAGACATTAAGTTCAAAGTTTCCTTGGCTTGCAGCAAAGCCTACCGCTGCGTCATTCCCCATTACTTGAGCAGCGACCATTGTTACTGCTTCGCTTTGGGTCGGGTTCACTTTACCTGGCATAATCGAGCTTCCTGGTTCATTTGATGGAATCGTTATTTCACCAAGACCCGAACGCGGACCGCTTGCGAGCCAGCGCACATCATTTGCAATCTTCATCATATCTGCTGCAAGCGCTTTTAAAGCACCATGTGCAAATACGGTTTCATCATAGCTTGTTAAAGAATGAAATTTATTTTTTGCAGTTACGAAATCTTTCCCTGTATAGTCACTAATTTGTTTTGCAACCCGTTCAGCAAATTCCGGATGAGCATTCAGTCCGGTACCTACTGCTGTTCCGCCAAGTGCCAATTCTTTTAATTCCGGAATACTGCTCTTGATCATACTTTCTACTTTTTCAAGCATTCGATGCCAGCCACTAATTTCCTGCCCGAGCGTCAGTGGTGTCGCATCCTGTAAGTGCGTACGCCCAATTTTTACAATATCGGCAAATGCATCAGCTTTCTCTTTCAATGTCTTTTTCAGTACGTCTACAGCCGGTAATACATGATCCTCAAGCTTTAAAACAAAGGCAATATGCATCGCCGTTGGGTATGTATCATTTGAGCTTTGGGATTTGTTAACATCATCATTTGGGTGAAGACGTAAATCACTTCCCTCTTGCTCCAGCCACTCGTTACCAATAAAACTAAGTACCTCATTTACGTTCATATTCGATTGAGTACCGCTTCCAGTTTGCCAGACGACTAATGGAAAGTGTTCATCAACACGACCCGCCAATACTTCATCTGCTGCATATTCAATTGCATCTGCCTTTTTTTCATCTAGCAGCCCGAGTGCACTATTCACTTTAGCTGCACTCTTTTTCAATACAGCAAAAGCTTGAATAATTTCTTTCGGCATCTTTTCTGTACCAATTGGAAAGTTCTGCTTACTCCTTTGCGTTTGTGCTCCCCAGAATTTATCTGCAGGAACCTTAATTTCCCCTATTGTATCTTTCTCCAAACGATAATCCAATTCGAGTTCCTCCCTGTATTATGATGATACCTCCTATATTGTATCAAATTTTTGCCGGAAACTACACTTCTTTACTTTCCCGGTTCCTTGAGCGTCAATTGACACAAATTTGTACTACTACGGGGGTGATACGGTGGAATTTTACTATATACTATATAAAAGATAAACGATTATTTGAACAAAGGCGGAAGCGCCCTTACAGGCTAAAAACGCGATCGTCTTCGCAACGCCTGGGACTGCGATTACTCGTCCCACCGAAGAGCGTTTGTACTAGCACATCCTGTGCGTCCTAGCAACGTACACTTCGGGATGAGCTGGGTGCTGGAGCCGGACGTGGCTAGACTTAGATATCTAAGTTATCACAGCATTTTTATTTTATAATTTCTTATTACTAATAAAAAGGAGGAAATCACGATGCCAAATATATGGACGCATATTCTCTTTTGTGAAGATGTGATTGATACAGTTGGAAAATTACATCCATTTTCACAGCAGATTGAGAATTATATGAGATTAGGTGCTCAAGGGCCAGATCCTTTTTTCTATTATAACTTTTGGCCGTGGGCAAAGGATGAACCGGTTCATCAAGTAGGCACATCCTTGCATACGAGTCAGTGTGGACCATTCCTCCTCGATATGATTGCAGCCGCTAAAAATAAATCCAAAGAGGTAAAAGCGTTTGTTATCGGCTTTGTCACCCATCATGTACTTGATCGTAATACACACCCATACATCCATTTCCGTGCTGGTTATGAAGGTAATGACCACCAACGATTAGAGATTCAAATCGATACACTGATGATGGATAAATACCATAATTTAAAAACATGGAAAACTCCTGTCTATAAAGAAATTGATATTGGAAGAAAGCTCGACTCCCGGATTACAAGGCTGTTAGCAGCACTAATCAATAAAAACTATCCGAGCTTAAGAAGAGATGATGATACTTATATTCAAAAAGCTTACCGGGATATGCTGCTCGCATTAAAAATATTGTCAGATCCTTCTGGCATTAAAAATAAATTACTTGGAAACTTGATTTCCGCTTATTCCCATCAGCCAATTCATAATAATGTCGATTATTTAAATTTAAATCATACGACATGGTTCCACCCTGCAACGAAGGAACCGTCTAATAAAAGTTTTATTGAACTTTATAATGAAAGCCGTGTGGAAGGTATCGATATTGTAACGGAAGTGTTGAATTACTGGGAAAAGGGTGCTTCTTATTCTATGGAAAAACTGAAAGGCTTAATCGGAAATATTTCCTACGATACAGGAAAACCCCTCGAACTCGGATTGGTAAATAAATATAGCGAACCGATTGTGTAGAACCAAAAAAAGACCGAAAACCAAAGTCCCAGTCCTTTTGCTTTCATACAGCGTAAATGCAACCTTCTCTTGGAGGTCCGCAGTCCAGACACCTCTCGCTTTCCGCAGGCGGCTGGTGAGCCTCCTCGCAGGCAAGCCTGCTGCGGGGTCTCACCAAGCCTATCCTCCCGCAGGAGTCTCGAGGTGTCTGGACTGCTCCGAGGAAAGGTCGAATTTGAATTACTGTTTAATGTTCTGGAAAAGTATACTCCTTATCGTGATGGAATAATTTCTAATTGAAATAACCATCTTACCAGTTCAGTTACCCGGTGGACGGTGACTCCTGCGGGAAAAGCACGAGTCTGGAGACCCCGCAGGGCGGTAGCCCGAGGAGGCTCCAGCTGTGCCCGCGGAAAGCATCCGTCCACCGGGCAACTGAACGGCGATTAGAGCGCCTTAATTAGTGAAAGAGCAGACACTTACGCTGTATGAAAGTAGCAGTAATTTGATTAGATTATTCGTTCTGATATTTTAGATGTGAAAGTTGTCATTTGGGTTTTACTTCTACTTTGCCTTCCAGTCCTATTTACCGCCTCGCTTCTTGAATGCCTTTCTCTACATCGACAAAACGTAATAAAATAATCCCCGCTATAAAGAAGAAGATGAGGGAAAGGATACCATAGCGGCTGTTGCCTGTGATTTGTCCAATGAAAGCAAAGAGAAACGGTCCGAAAATAGCAGCAAATTTGGAAGAAATCCCATAAAAACCAAAGAATTCTGCATGTTTATTTTTCGGAATCATCCGGCCAAAGATAGACCTGCTAAGGGATTGTGCACCACCTTGCACCATTCCAACAGCGATTGCTAAAGCATAGAAATGAAATGCTGAAGTCATAAAGTAGCCGAGAACAGTAATCACCATATACGTGGCAAGTGTAATATATAATGCTCTTTTTGCCGTAATTTTTGATGCGAGCCAGCCGAAGAAAAAGGTAAAAGGGATCCCAACAAACTGTGTAATTAATAACGCAACAATCAGATCATTACCGGCAATTCCGATCTCAGCCCCATAAATCGTCGCCATCCGCATAATCGTAGAAATCCCATCATTATATAACCAAAAGGCAAGCAAGAAAATCAAAACTTGCTTATACTGCCTTATTTGCTTGAATGTATCTCCTACTCGGGAAAATCCAATGGCAATATACGATTTATTCTTTTTTACAAAAACCTTCTTCTCTTCTTTAATATTCTTGAATAATGGAATAGAAAATAATAGCCACCAAATACCGACCGAAGCAAAGGATAGTTGTGTCGCGATAACTGTATCTTTTAATCCGAACCAGTGCGGATTCAATATCATTAAAATATTTATTGTGAGGAGAATGCCCCCACCTATGTAACCATAGGCAAATCCACCGGAAGATACCCGGTCCATTTCCTCTTTTTCCGCTACTTCAGGCAGGAAACCATCATAAAATATATTCCCGCCGGAAAAACCAATTGATCCGACAATAAACAGGACGGAGGCAAGTATATAATCGCCTTCTCCTACGAATGCTAATAAAATACTTGCGATTATTCCCATGAAAGCAAAAAATTGCAGGAATTTCTTTTTCGCTGCGGAAAAGTCACTAATTGCGCCTAATATCGGGGCTAGAACTGCTATTATGAGAACTGAAATAGACTGGGAATAACCCCAATAGCTTGTTGCAACTCCCTCATCAAGTCCACTTGCGGCTACATTTGAATAGTAGACAGGTAGTACTGCTGCCATAATGGTTGTCGCAAATGCGGAGTTACCAAAGTCGTACATCATCCAGCTTCTTTGTAATTTCTTTTTATTTTCCACCCAATCCCCCCTTTGCCACAAGCATAGCAAAGATTTTACTAACTCGGGTTTCACTCAGCAAAAAGTTTACAATCATTTAACCTAAGCTAATGATTGTAAACTTTTGCTGTTATTCCCAAAGATATTGTTTATATTGTGCACTTAGTTCTTCAAATGCTTTAATATCGTTCGTTTCCAGGGCGTTATTGATTGCTTCTTCCAGTTTCGCACGATTGTATTCAAAACATATTACATCCAAATTTAATCTAGCTTGCAAACGGATCTCAAAAGGTATTTCTTTTTTAGCTTGGACTGGCTTTCCACTGTATCTGAAAAAATGCAGAGAGACTTTTTCTTTTTTCATTGGAATGGCCCCCTTTACTCTTTCTCCCATTATCCTAAATTTTCCGAATAAAAGCAACACATTTGTTTTGTTTACTACACGAAACTTCCTTCCGGTTAGCCAAGAGTGATAGCTTCGTGCGTTTCTTTTTCTCTGGACCCACACGAATCCCATTTGGTAAACTATTGAAACCAGACATAATGGAGGACAACTTAATGAATCATGCAGATAATTTAAGACTTGCTGAAAAAGGTGCTTGGATAAGCATTATCACATATCTTACACTTTCCATCATTAAATTATGGATCGCAACCTGGGGTAACTCACTTGCCTTACGCGCAGATGGTTTAAATAATACGACGGACGTCATTGCATCGATTGCGGTACTTATTGGTTTACGTATTTCCCAAAAACCGCCAGATGAAAACCACCGCTATGGACATTACCGCGCGGAGACGGTTGCCTCTCTTTTTGCAGCATTTATTATGATGTTTATTGGGATTCAAGTAATTTATGACACGGTAAGGAAATTTATAACCTTTGAGGTGGAGGAACCGAGCATGCTTACTGCTTGGACAGCATTAGGGTCCGCCGTCATCATGCTGATTGTTTACCTTTATAATTTGAGATTGTCAAAACGATTACACAGCCAAGCATTATTTTCTGTTGCCCAGGATAACCGGTCAGATGCGCTTGTTAGTATTGGGGCATTTATCGGAATTATGGGGGCACAGTTCGGCATCTACTGGCTTGATCCACTCACTGGGACACTAGTTGGATTAATCATATGTAAGACTGCTTTTGATATTTTCAAGGATGCAACATTAACACTAACCGATGCATTCGATGAAGAAGAATTAGCACTGATTAAAAAGACAATTGCGGATGTATCAGAAGTGGAGAGAGTTGTGGATGTGAAGGGCAGGATCCATGGCAGTCAGGCATTACTTGAATTAACAATCCTTGTTGACGCCGATTTAACCGTGGAACATAGCCATAAAATCACAGAAAGAATTGAGAAATACTTAGCAAAAAAACATGGAGTCACCCATGCTCATATTCATCTTGAACCATTTTATGAAGGTTTAAAGGAGGACTCTGCAGAAAATCAACGCTCCTAAAATGCTTAACAAAAAGAGACTACCCTTTACTCCGGGTAGTCTCTATTCATTTTCTTAATTATTCTTTATCCTGATCCGTCAAGATTAGCGGGCCGTCCTTTGTAATAACGATTTGATGTTCGTATTGTGCGGAGCGACTTTGATCGACAGTGCGGGCGGTCCAATTATTGGAATCCATCTTACTTTCCCAAGCGCCCTCGTTAATCATCGGTTCGATCGTAATGACCATTCCTTCTTTCAGACGTAAACCTTTATTCGGTAATCCGAAATGAGGAACGTTTGGATCTTCATGGATTGTTGGTCCAATACCGTGTCCTGTAAAATCGCGGACAACAGAGAAACCTTCACCTTCCGCATACGTTTGGATTGCATGTCCTATATCACCAATCCGATTTCCAACTTGAGCTTGTTCTATCCCTTTATAAAGAGATTTCTTCGTGACATCCATTAACCGAAGTCCTGCTTCATCAACATTCCCAACAGCATATGTCCAAGCAGAATCAGCAAGTCCACCGTTTAAGTTAACAACCATATCAATCGTTACAATATCTCCATCCTCTAATTTCTCTTCCCGTGGGAAGCCGTGACAGATTTCATCATTAAGGGATGCACAAGTTGCATATGGATAGCCATTATAACCCTTTTGCTCTGGAGTTGCTCCATGTTTCCTCATAAACTCCTCCGCAAAAGCATCTATCTCCATCGTAGTAATTCCTGGTTTAATCATTTTTGCTATTTCCTTGTGACATTGTACAAGTATATCCGCTGCCGCTTGCATTTGCGCAATTTCACGAGCACTTTTTCTAGTTATCATTTATAGCCTACCTTTCCAATTTTCTATCTTCATTAAGTTTCCCATTTATTTTAAAGTTAGAATGAGCAAATTCAATTTCCATTCTCCAGTCTACCATAATTTTAATGATCTTTCAGTTCAGACGAAAGAGTTGGTGTGTATGAACAACCAATACCATGTGAAAACCGCATGCATCCTTTTGAATACATACGGCTTTTTTGTACCATCATTTATACAATTTCAGTTAACAATAATATCCTCCACAACCGTACCTAGGTCCACTGTATGCTGTTCCGATGATGATTAGCAGGATAAATAGTACAACAAGCAGTGCGAATCCTCCTGATGCGAATCTGCCATCTACTCGGCATTCTTTTTTGCTCATAGCATTCCCTCCCTATATTCTAGACTACAATAATGTATGCATGCCTATAGAATATGGGAGGGCGAATGACTAATTTTTTTAGTCCCTATGTTCAGATATAATCATTAATATAATAAATCTCACCGTTCCTCACATCTTCGTCCGTAATAATATCGATAAGGACACCGGCCACGAGATCGGTTTGCCTTAATGAGTTGTTTACTTTATAGTCTTTAAACTTTTCAATTTCAGCGAACTGATCCTTCGTGGATGAACGGATTTCTGTCTGCATGTCTGTATCCATAATTCCAGGACTAAATGCAATGATTCGATTACCTGTCTTCAATTCTTCTTGCTCAAGGGCAACTGTTCTCGTGTACATGTTCAGACTTGCTTTTGTTGAGCAATAGGCACTCCAGCCAAAAATTGGATTATCAGCCGCTCCAGAGCTCACGTTTGCAATAACGAGCGGTATTTCGAGTTCCTTCTGCTTTTTTAAAAAATAATTCGTAAGGACCATTGGAGCAATCGAGTTGATCATCACGTGGTCAATCAGTTCCTTACTCTTTAAATACTGCGACTGATCAATCGGATGGACAACTCCGGCATTATTTAATATAAAGATCGTGTCAATTTCCTGTTCCGCATCTTTCACCTTTATCTCTTCCTCGATAAGTCGGGCCGTTTCTTCGAGTTGTGGAATATCGGATACATCACAAGCAAAATGCCGATAAAACTGATTATTTTCTTTAGCAGTTGTCGGTAAGCGCCTATTCTCCGACCGGGAAATACCAATTACATCTATCCCCGATTCCAAAAGAAGATTTGCAAGTGAAGCTCCTAGACCTCTGGAAACTCCTGTAATAACTGCAAGTTTCGCCAACTTTATTCCCCCTTATAAAAACAATTCCTTATTGTTCTTTCACTTTCCGCCAATAGTACACAAGTGTTTCCATCCCTTTATCAAAACTATCGAGCGGGAAGCTTTCATTTGGTGAATGGAGACGGTCCTCCGGTGTCCCGAAACCAAGTAAAACAATTGGCATACCATAGATTGCGTCAATCCATTCTACAACTGGAATAGACCCGCCCATGCGAACGTATACAGTTTCTTTTCCAAATGCTTTTGTATAACTTTCAGCAGCCTTCTGAATGAGCGGATGATCTGGTGCTACTTTATATGCTTTCGATGAGAGTTTTTCCTTTTTCACTTCCACCGTTACCCCACTTGGTGCATGTTTATATACATGGTCCTCAAGTAATTGCTGAATCTTTTCCGGATCCTGACCTGGAACAAGTCGGCACGTTATTTTCGCGGTAGCATCCGTTGGAATAATCGTTTTCGTTCCTTCTCCCTGATAACCACCGTATATCCCATTCACTTCAAATGTCGGGCGTCCCATCGTATGCTCCTGGGGTGTATAACCTTTTTCAGAAACCGTTTTAGGAATTCCAGTTGACTCTACAAAGTCTTCACTAGGTGCTTTTTTAATTAGTTCCCGTTCTTCTTGTGTCAATGGTTCGACGTCATCGTAAAAACCATCTACTGTAATTACTTCGTCTTCATTCTTCATTGATGCCAGTATATGACTAAGAGCCATGATCGGGTTCCGAGCCGCTCCCCCGTACATCCCAGAATGCAAGTCATGATCTGGTCCAGTCACTGTTATTTCAATCCCAGTAAAGCCTTTCAGACCGTATAGAATTGTTGGCTGATTTTTCGCAATCATTCCAGAATCTGAAATTACGGCAAAATCAGCTTGGAATTTCTCTTTTTGTTCCTGTAGAATCTCATAAAGATTCTCACTGCCAATTTCCTCTTCGCCTTCGATACATACTTTAATGTTTACTGGCAGCACTCCTTCTGTTTTCAAATAAGCTTCGAAAACAGCAAGATGCATG
This sequence comes from Oceanobacillus indicireducens, assembly GCF_014647195.1. GTDB lineage: Bacteria > Bacillota > Bacilli > Bacillales > Amphibacillaceae > Oceanobacillus > Oceanobacillus indicireducens. The sequence continues at coordinate 69,949 of NZ_BMOS01000017.1, forward strand.
AAAACTTGTCCTTTATCATCACTTGAGCCACGAGCATAAAGCCTGCCGTCACGAACTTCCGGCTGAAATGGGTCACTTTTCCACTGTTCAATCGGATCAACCGGTTGAACATCATAATGACCATAAAAAAGCACAGTCGGAGCATCGGGCCCTGCTCCGTTATACTCACCATAGACTAGTGGGTGACCGGAAGTTTTCTGTTTTATAACCTGTTCAAAGTTTAGTTCCTCCAAGTAATCGACTAAGAAGTCTGCTGCTTTTTCCACATCTTGTTTATATGTAGAGTCTGTGCTTACACTTGGAATCGATAAAAAATCGTTCAATTTCTTAAGTAAGGCTTCCCTGTTTTCTTTTAAGTATTGAATTACCTTTTCGCTCATTTCATTTTCCTCCTTTAAAGGGTGGCAGGTGTGAGCATTTGGGCAAATGCTCACACCGCGATCCTGATTTAAAATATTTCATGCCATTCATTTCTTTTTTCCAGCATTTTTTCTGCGATTTCTTTTGCGCCTTCTAGGCTGTGGCTTGCTGCCCAGCCGCATTGGACTTCGTTGCATGCTGGTACTTCGTCAGCTTTCAAGACGTCTTTCAATGTTTTTTCCATGACATCCATAACTTTTTCATCTGTCGTGTTATTAATAATTGATAAGTAAAAACCTGTTTGGCATCCCATTGGGCTTAAATCAAGCACGTTTGGCTCATGGTTTCTTATATTTTCTGCCATGAGATGCTCTAGGGAATGAAGCCCGGGCATATCCATATGTTCCTTATTTGGTTGTTTAAACCGGATATCATATTTATAAACTTTATCGCCTTTTTCCCCTTTTGTTACGCCTGCGAGTCGGATATATGGTGCCTTTACCTTCGTATGATCGAGATTAAAGCTTTCTACATTCATTTTCTTTACCATTCATATCTCTCCCTCTGCAATCTTGTACGTATTGTCAAAAGTTCTTTAGTAAAAACCTGTGTTTTTGTTGTTTT
>NZ_BMOS01000018.1 GCF_014647195.1 Oceanobacillus indicireducens
AGAAAACAGGAGCATTTTGAAGATAATTGAAGTATATAGAGGGAGGAATGGAAATGAAAAGATTATGGCAAGGTTTGCTGCTCGCGTTCTTACTTAGTCTGCTAGTTGCTTGCGGACAAGTCGCGACAGACAATGAGGATGCAACTGGAAATACAGGTAATGAAGAAGCAACTGAAGAAGAGTCAACGAACAGTGATCTTTATCCACTGACACTCACAGATGCAATAGATAATGAAATAACGCTTGAGGAAGAACCGGAGCGGATTGTTTCATTGATCCCGAGCAATACGGAAATCACGTTTGCTTTAGGAAAAGGGGAAAGGATAGTCGGTGTGTCGGATCATGATAATTACCCGGAAGAAGTACAGGAAATTGAAAAAATTGGCGGCATGGAATTGAATGTGGAACTGATCCTTAGTCTTGACCCGGATATTGTCCTCGCCCATGAATTAGGAGTGAGCAGCTCACAGGAAGCATTCGAACAACTTGAAACTGCAGGTATACCAGTATTCGTCGTTCAAGATGCACAGGATATTGCGAGCACTTACGAGACGATCGAAACCATTGGACAAGTTATCGGTTCTAAAGAAGAGGCAGAAGAACTGATTGCGGAAATGGAAGCAGAATTTGAAGAGATTCGTGAGCTGACATCTGAGATAGCTGAGGAAGATATACGGACAGTTTTCTTTGAAAATTCTCCTGCACCGGATATTTACACAGCAGGACAGCATACGTTTATTCATGAGCTGTTGGAAATGATTCATGCTGAAAATGCCGCTGGTGAGCATGAAGGATGGCTCGCGCTTGATCCAGAGGAAATCATTGAACTGAATCCAGATGTCATCATCACTTCCTACGGCGCATATATTGAAAATCCAGAAGAAGAAGTTCTCTCACGAAATGGTTTTGATGTAGTTGAAGCAGTTGCGAATGAAAGAGTTTACGATATTGATGCTGATTTGATTACTCGTTCCGGTCCGAGACTCACAGAAGGGGCAAAAGAATTAGCTGAAGCGGTTTATCCGGAGCTGTTTGATGAAGAGTAATGTAACAAAATATGGAATTTCTTTTACGCTTCTCATTGGAGCGATGCTTTTTGCTATCTCGATTGGCAGTGTATCTGTCCCGATTCTTGATATTGTTAAAGTGATTGGCAGCGAAGCCTTTCGCTTACCCGTTGGTGCTGATGTCGATCCAATGTATGTAAGTATTGTATACGAGATTCGCTTGCCACGAGTACTGTTGGCAGGACTTGTCGGGGCCTCGCTCGCAATAGCGGGAGCGGCCTTCCAAGGACTGCTAAGGAACCCGCTCGCGGAACCATATATTCTTGGCGTATCTTCTGGGGCCTCCGTTGGTGCTGTTGCAACATTGTTTTTCGGAATATCACTACCGGTTATCGGGATGTTTACTTTGCCATTTTTGAGCATTATAACAGCATTAGCAACCATTATAATTGTGCTTTACTTTGCACGAAAAATTGACCGGACGATGCGCGTAGAAACGATTATTCTTACGGGAATCATTTTCAGCGCGTTCTTAGGGTCGGTTATCTCATTAATTATCGCTTTAACAGGGGATGAGTTGCAGCAGATTATCGGTTGGCTGCTTGGCAGTGTATCGATGCGAGGCTGGAGCTATGTTGGAATCATTCTCCCTTTCTTTATTTTTGGCTCACTCATTTTATTAATGAATACAAAAGAACTGAATGCGATGTCGCTTGGCGAAGAACGGGCCCAGCATTTAGGCGTTGACGTTGGCAAAAGGAAAATGCTTATTCTTATTGCTGGTTCCATCCTCACAGGTGCAGCGGTTGCCGTATCCGGGACAATTGGCTTTGTCGGTTTAGTTATCCCGCATTTAACTAGAAAGCTATGGGGTTCTGATCATGTCCATTTGTTGCCGTTGTCGATGATTATTGGAGCGAGCTTTCTTATATTGACCGATTTATTATCGCGGACAATTATCTCACCTCAAGTATTGCCTGTCGGAGTGATTACAGCTTTAGTAGGTGCACCGGTATTTGCGATAATATTAATTAAACAACGGAGAAGAAGTTGAGAGGTGAACCATGCTTTTAATTAAAAATGCATCGGGTGGCTATGATGGCGAGGAGATTGTAAAAAACATTAGTTTTTCCGTAAATGAAGGGGAGTTTTTTGGAATTCTAGGACCGAATGGCAGTGGGAAGACAACTTTAATCAATATGATTAGTGGACTGCTCGATCTGCAACAGGGAAAAATTGAAGTAGCGGGGAGAAACATTGCCGATTACTCTAAGAAAGAATTAGCTAGGAAAATCGCCGTCTTACCCCAACTCACTCCCCAAGTTTTTCCTTATACAGTAAAAGAAATGGTGTCACTTGGTCGTTATGCGCATCATAGCGGGTTGTTCCGATCATGGACAAAAGAAGATGAGGAAATCGTTCAGCGTGTCATGCGGCAAACGAACATCCTTGAATTTGCGGACACCTCGGTGATGGAACATTCTGGAGGAGAACAGCAGAGAATATTCCTGGCCCAAGCTCTCGTGCAGCAACCGAAAGTTCTTCTCTTGGACGAACCAACTAACCATCTTGATTTAGCTTATCAAAAAGAATTGCTTGATTTGCTCAGAAAAAGTGCAAAAGAAAAGGGCCTCACAGTCGTGGCGATTTTGCATGACTTAAACCTTGCGAGCCTTTATTGTGATCGCCTGCTTTTAATGGACGAGGGCGAAGCAAAAGCGTTGGAAAATCCAGATGAAGTGCTTTCTGAAGAACTGATTAACTCGGTGTTCGATACAGAGGTCATTAAGCAGGCCCACTCTAAAATTGCCAAGCCACAGCTGCATTTAATGCCAAGCAAGAAGACGTGGCAGGCAAAAAAACTGTGGTCAATTGATGAAACAAACCTTTCTTTTAGTACAGAGCAAATCGTACTCCATTCAGATCTGCCGCTGAAAACGATATCCTCTGGTATCGTTGGCGCAGGGATTGGCTGGTATAAATACTTTGTCAATCGGCATGTCGATGAGAATTATTATTGTAATGATCACCGGAAGGAAATGCGAACTTATTTAAAAGGGCGAGGTTTCCCGCCGGCTCAGACGGTTGGAATGATGACGGCAATTGTCTTGGAAGATTACAGTTATGGTATTTATGAGGGTAATGGTTTTTCAATCTTAGTTGTTGTGACAGCGAGTGTTGGAAATGCGGTGGACAGCTCACGAGCAAAGCCGCTTGTTGGTCCAGTTGCTCCGGGAACGATTAATACATGGGTTTTTGTAAATGGCAGTTTAACGGAAGAAGCCTTTATCCAGGCAACGATCACGGCAACGGAGGCAAAGGCTCAAGTGTTAAGAGACCTCGCTATTCAAGACCGGAAGACAGGTACGGTCGCAACAGGAACTCCTACAGACAGTATTTTAATTGCCGCAACCCAACAAGGGAAGGAATTAGATTACGCTGGAACCGCGACAGAGTTAGGTGCTCTAATAGGAAATGCTGTTTATCAAGAAATGAAGCAGGCCATTTCCAAAACGTTAAAGAGGAAAAAAGCAGCTGAACAGGGGTAAATCAAACGTTTGCTTGAGAGTATAAAAACAAAAAAAGGAGCGATTCATTTGAGACTGTATACAAGGGCTGGCGACAAAGGAAAGACCGCGTTAATAGGTGGAATGACGACGAAGGATGATATTCGGGTGGAAGCTTACGGATCAATTGATGAAACGAATTCTTTTGTAGGTCTTGCGGTAGCTGGGCTCAATAAGAATAAAGAACCGTTCAAAGACCTCATTGCTGATTTGAAAAAAATTCAGCATGAATTATTTGACTGCGGAACTGAGCTTTCTAATGTATCGAAAAAAGAACGTCCTCACGAGCTTTCTGAAGATATGATTACGTATTTGGAAGAGAGAATGGATGTCTTAATAGACGAGGCACCAGAGCTTGAACGATTTATTCTCCCAGGCGGAACGGAGGCCGCTGCATATTTACACGTTGCGAGAACAGTGGCAAGAAGAGCGGAAAGACAGATTGTAAAACTTTATCAGCGGGAAGAAGATTTAGATCCAATTCCGTTAAAGTATATGAATCGATTATCTGATTATTTCTTTGCAGCAGCCCGTGTAGTTAATTCTCGCCTGCAAGTTGCGGATGTGGAGTATGCCCGCAGTGCAAGGGTTTTTCGTGGCAGTAATAAGAAAAAGTGAAGTTATAATACAATCTTGAATTATTTCATTTTTCATTTATAATGAAGAGAATCTTGAAATTTCATGTAGGAGATGAGTAGAGTTGAGTAAAGAGAATGTAGCAGAGAAAGGTTACTTTGGTGATTTCGGAGGAAGCTTTGTCCCAGAAGATTTGAAGGATATTTTAGACGGAATTGGTGTAGCTTTTGAGAAATATAAGGATGATCCTGAATTTCTTGAGGAATACCGGTATTATTTGAAAGAGTATGTTGGACGCGAGAATCCACTAACCCTTGCGAAAAATCTGACTGAAAAAGTTGGTGGGGCTAAAATTTATTTGAAGCGTGAAGACTTGAATCATACAGGGGCCCATAAAATTAATAATGTGCTCGGACAGATTCTTTTAGCGAAGAGAACCGGTGCAGAGCGGATTATAGCGGAAACTGGAGCAGGTCAGCATGGTGTTGCGACAGCGACTGCTTGTGCGATGGTCGGACTGCCGTGCACGATTTATATGGGTAAAAAAGATACTGAAAGACAACGCTTGAATGTATTCCGGATGGAACTCCTCGGGGCTGAAGTCGTAGCTGTCGATAAAGGGTGGGGACGTCTGAAGGAAGCGGTGGATGAAGCATTTGCTGATCTTGTCGCTAATCACGAAACGACCTTTTATTTAATCGGTTCGGCAGTAGGGCCATATCCATATCCCGAGATGGTAAAATATTTCCAATCTATCATCAGCGAAGAATCGAAACGTCAGATTCTGGCGAAGGAAGGTAAACTCCCTGCAGCTGTCGTCGCTTGTGTTGGTGGCGGAAGTAATGCAATCGGTGCTTTCGCTCATTACATTGATGAAGACTCTGTACGACTGATTGGTGTGGAACCTGCTGAGGCAGCTTCCATTTCGAAAGGGAAGCCAGCAGTATTCCATGGTTATCGTTCCTTAACGTTATTAGATGAGGATGGTGAAGCATTGCCAACCGACTCGATTGCAGCTGGGCTCGATTACCAAGGTGTCGGTCCAGAGCATAGTCATCTGCATGCTATCGGCCGCGGGGAGTATGTGAGTGTGACCGGCGAAGAAGCATTGGAAGCTTTTCAAGAGTTATCGAAAACAGAAGGAATCATCCCTGCACTTGAAAGCTCCCATGCAGTAAGTCATGCGATTCAGCTTGCGAAAGAGCTCGGGCAGGATGATGTGATTATCGTGAATCTTTCTGGCCGGGGTGATAAAGACGTGGAGCAAGTATTTGAGATCTTGAAATAGAATAGCAGATTGGGAGAAAAGAGCATGGATGCAGTTCCATGCTCTTTTTTACGCCTGCATTGGTGAAGAGAAATGGTGTTTTAAGGTTTTATCACGTATTAACGGTCTGTAATACCCCCACCTCTAAACAGGAGGGAAGTCCAACATTTAAAGGTGGGGGATATACAGTTCGTAAATCCCTGATTCTGTTCAACTAACATTCAGAGGGGAGGTAAGGAAACCCCACTGAATGAAGTTTCACTTAAGCTGTCTAATTACTCGAATGAAGCGCATTGCTCTCTCTTCAGTCATTTATTACCAATCTCTTCCCTCGCGCCTATGTTAATCTCTGTATTTCAATCGATTAGAATACTACCAAACACAGATTTTTCAGCAGTTCCAACTTGTTATACATCATGGGGGAATCTATAAAAATAAACGTCGATACGTACACAGGACTTACTCACGGCTGATATACAACAACTTGCTTTTTATCAAAAATACATTTAAACTAGACTTATATTTTTATATAAAAGGGGGAGCATCATGATTTCAGCAACTTGGGGTTGGCTTTGGGAAAAACATGATCAAGTGAAGGACATGTTTCGCTTTTTCGTAAAGCCGGAAGACGCAATAGAGAAAAATAAAGTAAAGAAACCAGATGTAACAAAGAGTGGCTACGGTGGTAAAGGAAATGGCGGAAAGCGACCGTACACTAATGCCCAGATAACAGGTCTTATTCTCGGACCGCTATTATTCATTCTTCTTAAGTTCATCTTAACGTTTGACGGATTATCAAGTGAGGGACAAGCGATTCTTGCAAGTACTGCTTGGATTGCAACATGGTGGGTTACCGAAGCAATTCCGATTCCGGCGACATCCTTGCTTCCCATTATCTTGTTCCCGCTAGCAGGCGGCTTAGATATGAAAGCCACGACGTCAGCCTACGGAAATGATACAATCTTCTTGTTTCTTGGTGGGTTTGTCTTGGCTTTAGCGATGGAAAGATGGGATTTACACAGAAGGATCGCGATTAATATCATATCCGTTATGGGAACGAGGCCAGACCGGATTGTGCTAGGGTTTATGGTAGCAACCGGTTTTCTTTCTATGTGGATTTCCAATACGGCAACAGCGATGATGATGATTCCGATTGGACTTGCGATTACATATCAAGTACAAGATGCCTTGAAAGATAACCCGAAAGTCGATACGTCAAAAGGGAATTTCTCCTTTGGTAAAGCAATCATGCTTGGGATTGGTTATTCTGCCTCAATTGGTGGAATGGCGACTCTTATTGGAACACCGCCTAATGCTATTTTAGCTGGTACGCTCCGTGAACTGTTCGGTTATGAAATCTCCTTTGCGGGCTGGATGCTGTTTGGGGTTCCGTTTGCTTGGATTTTATTATTTTTCGCTTGGTTCTATTTAACGAAAATGGCATTCCCTACCGAGTTAAAGGACTTACCGGGTGGGAAAGCAATATTTGATCAAGAAAAAGAAAAGCTTGGAAAAGCGTCCTATGAGGAGAAAGCTGTTTTCATTGTTTTTGTTCTGACAGCGCTTTCCTGGATTACACGTACTTTTGTTTTAGAAAAAATCAATCCGAATATTGATGATACGGTGATTGCAATTCTTGCTGCTATTGTCCTTTTCCTCATTCCGACGAAGAGTACAAAAGCAAGCCATATTATGGATTGGTCGAGTGCGGTGAAACTACCTTGGGGTGTCCTACTTCTTTTCGGTGGTGGTCTATCGATTGCAGCAGGCTTCACAACGTCTGGATTATCAGAATGGATTGGATCACAGTTAATCGGTTTGCAAGGCGTTCATATTATATTAATTATTCTAGCTGTAACAGCGCTTGTTAATGCACTGACTGAAGTTACATCAAATACAGCAACTGCTACGATGATGTATCCAATTATGGCGGCACTTGCTCTTGCGGTTGATGTTCATCCCCTCGTGTTAATGGTTGCGGCGGGACTTTCTGCATCTTGTGCGTTCATGCTGCCGGTTGCTACACCACCGAACGCAGTTGTATTTGGAACGGGTTATATGCGGATTGTCGATATGGCAAAAGCAGGATTCTTCTTGAATATTGCATCGATTATTTTAATAACCTTGACTTGCTATTATGTGCTTCCGGCAGCACTTGGAATTGATATTACCGTTTTCCCGGATAGTTTTAAATAATAAAAAAGAGATGGATACGAATCCATCTCTTTTTTTTGCAATCAACCTTCCATACTTCTATTTTCAGCCCGCTTCTGATAGATCATAACCAATCCTAAGTATGCAGTTGGCAAGATTCCAGCGAAAATGATAACTGCATTCCAGCCAGCAAGGTTCCAAAGCGGTCCAACTACAGTACTCCCCATGCTGACTCCAATATAATAAGCAACTAAATAAAGACTTGCAGCACTTCCCTTATGGTGTGTAGCCTGTTCTGCAACCGTACTTGCTGTTAACGAATGCGCGGTGAAGAAACCTAAACACATCACACATAACCCGATAATGATGAGTGGTAGTGGGGGACTGAGCGTAATGAATATTCCAAAGGACAGTACTAATATTCCCGCTATCCGTACAGGCTTCAGACCAAATATTCCAGCCAACCAACCAGCAAACGGTGCCCCGAAGACACCAAATCCGTAGGCGAAAAATGTATAGGAGATCGTTTTTACAGATAAAGAATAAGGCTCAGCTTCCAAGTGGAATGGTAAAAATGTCCACACAGAAGTGAAAGCAAGCTGCAAAATGAGCCCCATCCCAATAACGGTTAGCAGCTTCGGATTTTTAAAATGTACGAGCATTCCTTCAATATCTCTACGGAAAGAGAGATCACTAGGTTGAAAAAAGCGTGATTTAGGTAAGAATAAGAAAACTAGTATTACGACAATCAGACCTAACCCAGCAAAACTGTAAAAAGCAACTTCCCAGGAAAAGCGATCGGATAAATAACCAGCCATCACTCTTCCAACCATCCCACCGAGTGCATTACTTGCTATATATAACGCTGTGGCAACTCCAATGTGGGGCCGGTCAATTTCCTCATTAATATACGCTAAAGCAGCTGCTGGGAGTCCGGCTAACGTAAACCCTTGGAGGAATCGTAGGAAGACGATAAGTGAAAAGGCATCCAACAGCGGGATGAAGAAAAAAGGGATGACAGCTATGATTAAGGAATACTTGATAAAAGCGACCCTGCCTAATCTGTCAGATAAAAATCCGATTACAATCAGTCCAATAATCAGTCCGATAACAGGCAAAGATAATGTTAATGTGGCTTCGGATACTGTTACATTGAACTCTCTTACAAATAACGGTAAGAGCGGCTGGACGGCATAGAGGCTCGCGAAGACAAAGAATGAAGCAAGCGCTAGGCTGATTGTAATCAGCCAAAAAGAGTTATCTTTTATGGTATGTTTTCTGGGTTTCATTATTTTGCACTTCCTTATGTAGATCAGCATGGTTGTCTTGTAATCTATTATAGCGCATATTTAAATAAATATTTATCCCGGTGTAATCATCCGTAAAACTCCACCTCAAAACCTCATGTCCATGTCGAGAAAATTTAGGTGGGAGATAACGGACTAACATGCCGATTCGTTCAACTAACAATCAATGGGGGATGAAGAAAAATCCCCACTGATTGAAGTCTCACTTTATTGAAAGAATAAAAAGCGAAGTCTAATTAAAGACTCCGCTACAGGTTGCCTGCTATTAATGGCAGCCAGCAAATGTGTATATAGGATAAAAGCTGATATACACCGTTACGCCTAAAAGAATGTCACGCCGATATTCTATCAGCTTTTGTCAAAGGAGCTTAAAAGATCTCCTTCTGATTAAACCTTATCTTATGAAACGCTTTTCAGAGCAAGGGTTATTTTTAATTAAACTAAGACTCGTGACTACAGTCATAAGAGGTTCAAAATAGTAGTAACAGATTGACATGAAATGCATTTCATAACTTATACTAGAATTAATCTTTCGTTGTAAGTACTGATGAAGTAGGGTGAGTAAATGGCAAATATTAAAGATTTGGCCGAGATGGCAGGGTTCTAAGCAATATGCTTGGAACTTTTTTTGTGACCATTCTCTCTCCCGGCACTATTTTACGATCCATAGCGGCGTTTTTTTGCAAGTTCACGCCATCATTTACAAAGGTTGAATCCGTTTTCTTTGCATAACAATATGTGATATGATAGGATAGGATTATACTTGTATACAAGTATTCATGTATTTTGTATGTTGATTTCCAATAAGGAGCTGATAAATATATGTCTATGAAAAGGCTTTATCCTGATCGTTTATTATCATCGACTAATTCGATGGGAGAAAGACTTGTTTCCGAATTGAGAATACGGATTATTTCCCAAGATATCCCAAAAGAAAGCGTTCTATCGGAAAATCAAATAGCTAAGGAATATCAGGTAAGTCGCTCCCCAGTCAGAGAAGCTTTGAAAGTATTGGAAAGGGAAGGTCTCGTTCGTTTGGGAAGGATGGGAGCAATTGTTATTGGCATCTCTGAAAAAGATATTGAGGAAATTTATGATATTAGACTTTTGATTGAAACGTTTGTCACAGGTCGGTTGCTCGTGTCGCATAATGACGCGTTGTTGAATGAACTGAGGAAAGTCCTGGAAATGATGAAGATTGCCATCAAATACGGGGATGTTGATGAATTTTCCTTTAAGGATATCGAGTTTCATGAAATCATTATAAAATCAATTAACCACCAGCAAATTTTAATGGTTTGGAATCAATTGAGACCAGTTATGGAATGTCTCATCCTATTATCGATGAGGTATAGGAGCAAGGTTAATTATGAGGATTTCGACCGGATACTGGAAAATCATGAACTTATTATTGAAGCGCTGTCCACGAAGGATAGCAAACTGATGGACAAAGCATTTTACAGTAATTTCGGTGATGTACAGAACCGGGTGGAAGAACTGTGGACGAATGCGGAAATGATGAAGAAAGCGAGAGATTATGATGGATGAAAATAGATTTATGCTTGGTGTTGATATTGGAACAACGAGCACGAAAGCAGTTTTATTTCGAGAGACTGGAGAAATTATTGCTGAGGAAAATAATGGTTACAAACTGCATACCCCTGATATTTTAACGGCAGAACAAGATCCCGAGGAAATATTCCAAGCCGTTGTATTGTCAATTGCAAATGTCATGCGCCGCTCGAAGATAGACCCGGAAAAACTATCATTTATTTCGTTCAGCAGTGCGATGCACAGCGTTATTGCTATGGATGAAAATGATCGACCGCTGACACCTTGTATCACTTGGGCAGACAATAGAAGTTCTGAATGGGCAGAGAAGATAAAGGAAGAACATGATGGGCATGATATCTATTTAAAAACAGGGACACCGATCCATCCAATGTCTCCACTCAGTAAAATTGCCTGGATAGAACATGAAAAAATAGAGATAGCACGTAAAACGAAGAAATATATCGGAATCAAAGAATACATTTTCCATAAATTCTTCGATGAATATGTCGTTGACTATTCAATAGCCTCAGCTATGGGAATGATGAACCTGAAAACGTTGACATGGGAAGAACGTGCCCTTTCAGTTGCTGGTATAGACGAATCCAAGCTATCGCGTCTCGTTTCGACTCAAGAGATTTTTACAGGTTGTCATCCGGTATTAGCGAAAGAGATGGGAATTTCGGAGTCAACTCGCTTATGTATCGGTGCAAGTGATGGTGTCCTGTCAAACATTGGTGTGAATGCTATCGGTGAGGGAGAGGTTGCTGTCACGATTGGCACGAGTGGAGCAATCAGAACGGTCATTCCAGAACCGAAAACAGATGCAAAAGGACGTATCTTCTGTTATGCCTTGACAGAGGATCATTGGGTTATCGGTGGTCCAGTCAACAATGGCGGGATGGTGTTGCGCTGGATTCGCGATGAGCTTGCCGCAAGTGAAGTGGAGACTGCCAACCGATTGGGGATTGATGCATACGATGTCTTGACTCGGATTGCTGATGGTGTTGAACCAGGTGCAAATGGGCTCCTGTTCCATCCATTCTTAGCTGGTGAACGAGCGCCACTATGGAGTGCAGATGTTAAGGGGTCCTTTATTGGCCTGACATTGAATCATAAGAAAGAACACATGATACGTGCTGCTTTGGAAGGAGTTATTTTCAATCTATACACTGTATTTTTAGCTTTGACGGAAGTTATGGATACACCGGTCACTTCCATTAAGGCAACTGGCGGGTTTTCCCGTTCAAAAGTATGGCGGCAGATGATGGCCGACATATTTGATCAAGAGGTAATCATTCCGGAAAGTTATGAATCATCCTGTCTTGGAGCATGTTTATTGGGGCTTTACGCTGAAAAGAAAATAAACTCTTTTGATGTTGTCCAAGATCTGATTGGTGCAACTTATAAACATACACCAAACGCGGCTAACGAAGAAGTATATCGTAAACTTATTCCGATATTCATCAATATATCGAGAGTTCTCGAACAAGAATATAAGAATCTTTCGGAGTACCAGAAGAATACACATAAAAATGACGAAGGTCATTTAAATAAAAAATATTAGGAGTGAATCACATGTCTTTAGCTGGAAATATGTATCCATTGCTCATTGTTGCTTTGGGAGTTATTGTCCTACTGATCCTTATCATGAAATTGAACTTGAACACATTTATTTCTTTAGTTATCGTTTCCTTCTTGGTGGCTCTTGCTTTGGGTATGCCACTCGGCGATATCGTTGATTCGATTGAGAGTGGGATGGGCGGAACACTTGGCAGCATCGCGTTAATCTTTGGATTCGGTGCTATTCTTGGTAAGCTCGTTGCAGATGCTGGGGGTGCTCAGCGGATCGCGATGACTTTGATCAATCGGTTTGGCGAAAAAAATATCCAGTGGGCTGTAGTGATTGCATCATTCATCATTGGTATTGCTTTATTCTTTGAAGTAGGTCTTGTATTACTTATTCCTATTGTCTATCAGATTGCAAAGCAGTTAAGAGTTTCCATTCTTTATTTGGGAATACCGATGGCTACTGCCTTGTCGGTTACTCACGGGTTCTTGCCGCCACATCCAGGACCGACGGTGATTGCTCAGCAGTATGATGCAAATATTGGTATGGTGCTGGTGTATGGGTTCATTATTGCGGTTCCTACTGCGATTATAGCAGGTCCATTATTCACTAGAGTAGCTAAAAAATTAGTCCCGGAAGCTTTTGAAAAAACAGGCGACATCAAGGCTGTCGGTGAGGTTAAGGAATTCAAACTGGAAGATACTCCAGGTTTCGGTGTAAGTGTTATGACAGCTTTATTCCCGGTTATTTTAATGGCATTAGCCACAATTGTCCAGTTATTGGAGGACATTTGGAATATACCGGGCAACGTGTTTATCGATATTATCCACTTGATTGGTGAACCGACGACAGCACTGTTGATTTCAGTTCTGATTGCAGTGTATACGATGGGGGTTGCCCGGCAAATTCCGATGAAGCAAGTTATGGCCTCTGCGGAAGAATCGATCCGTTCCATTGGAATGATGCTCTTGATCATTGGGGGTGGCGGAGTATTTAAGCAAGTATTAATTGACGGCGGAGTTGGTGATGCAGTAGCAGATATCTTTGCAGGCAGCAATTTATCTCCGCTCATATTAGCTTGGCTTATTGCAGCCATCTTAAGAATTGCACTAGGTTCAGCTACAGTCGCGGCACTCACGACAGCTGGATTGGTCATTCCCTTGATGCAAGGTTCTGATGTCAACCTTGCGCTGATGGTTCTTGCAACTGGAGCGGGTAGTGTCATCGCTTCCCATGTAAACGATGCGGGATTCTGGATGTTTAAGGAGTTCTTTGGCTTGACGATGAAAGAGACATTTTCAACTTGGACCTTACTGGAAACAATCATTTCGGTAGTCGGGTTAGGTTTCATTTTACTATTAAGTATCTTTGTGTAAAAATACTTAAATAATGAAAGGACTTGTAAATATTGCGTCATTCAATCGGTATATTTGGTCTAGGAGTTATGGGATCAAGCCTCGCAAAAAACATGCTGAATCATGATGAACGTGTTGCGCTTTATAACTATACTCCTGATTTGACGAAGCAATTTATTGAGGATTTCCCTCATCAGAATGCGACGGCATATGAAGATTTGGAACAATTTATTGAGTCATTGGAAAAACCAAGGAAAATATTTCTTATGGTGACAGCAGGAAGTATTACAGATTCAGTCATCAACTCGATTGTCCCCTTACTTGATAAGGGAGATATTATCATGGATGGTGGGAATGCCAACTTTCAAGATTCAACAAGACGGTTCCATTCATTGAAGAAATTAGGTATCGATTTTCTAAGTGTTGGTGTATCTGGCGGAGAGACCGGTGCATTGAATGGACCTGCTCTGATGCCGAGCGGCGAAAAGGATGTATATGATAAAGTGGCGCCGATCCTTGAAAAGATGGCTGCAAAGGTCAATGGTAAACCTTGCTGCTCCTATATCGGGACAGAAGGGTCAGGCCATTACGTGAAAATGGTCCATAATGGCATCGAATATGCCGACATGCAGCTAATATCGGAAGCTTACCAATTCTTAAGGAAAATCATCGGTCTTGATGTCAAAGAGATAGCAGCTATTTTTGCTGAGTGGAATGAATGGGAATTGAAGAGTTATCTAATAGAAATTACGAGCGATATATTGAATTATGATGATCCGGAAACATCTCAGCCAATTATCGATGTTATACTAGATAAGGCTGGACAGAAAGGCACTGGGAAGTGGACAAGTAAAGATGCGTTAGATATTGGTGTTCCTGCTTCGATTATTACGGAGTCGGTTTTTGCGAGATATCTCTCTTCTTTAAAAGATGAACGTGTGGAAGCGGCAAACTATTTAGCTGGACCGAAAATGGAATTGGAGATTTCGGATAAAGATTATTGGATCAATCTTGTCAAAGAAGCATTATTTATGGGGAAAATCTGTACGTATGCTCAAGGATTTATGCAATACAAGCAAGCGGCTGAACATTATGGATGGGACTTGCAGTTGGACGAAATCGCACTCATTTTCAGGGGAGGCTGCATTATCCAGGCGGAATTCCTCGAGTCAGTGAGTCAGGCATTTCAAGCAGATCCGGAATTGAAAAATATATTGCGGGCGCCTTACTTTCAGGAAAAGGCGAATGATTATGAGGGGGCATTAAGAAGGGTTGTCATGAAAGCGATGGAAAACGGATTGTCCATTCCGTGTCTAAGTTCTTCTTTATCATTTTATGATGGCTATCGTTCTCCAAGGAACGGAGCCGAATTGATTCAGGCACAACGGGATTACTTTGGCGCCCATACGTATAAACGTGTCGATAAAGCAGGCGTTTTCCATACGGAATGGGGAACAGATCCCATGAGCAGGGATTAGAAAACCTATTTAATTTACACTTAAACGACCACCAGCTTTTGCAGGTGGTCGTTTAAGAAGAAGTTGATTGAAAGAGGGACAGCAATAACTGGACCTATTTCTAAATACAGGTGAAAGGAGGACGAGAGAGTGACTGAACAAAGCGTAATTTTCTTTGATATAGATGGTACCTTGCTGGACCATAACAAAGAGTTGCCAGCCACAGCAAAAGAAGCGATATTTCAATTAAAAGAAAACGGCCATGTAGTCGCGATTGCTACAGGGAGAGCTCCATTTATGTATGCTGATTTGCGGGAAGAATTGGGGATTCATTCTTATGTGAGCTATAATGGACAATACGTTGTTTTAGAGGGGGAAGTGATCTATACGAATCCTTTAAATAAGTCTTCTCTGTTAAACTTTACGGAGAAAGCCTTACACAATAATCATCCCGTTGTGTATATGGATCACGAAGATATGCGGGCAAATGTCCCGGAACATCCGTATATTAACGAAAGTATTGCCAGTTTAAAAATCAATCAATTCCCAACGCATGACCCTTATTATTATCAAGATCGTGCGCTGTACCAAACGCTGCTATTTTGTGCAGAAGGTGAGGAAAAGCAGTATGAAAGGGAATTTAAAGATTTTGATTTTGTAAGATGGCATCCTGTATCAGTAGATGTCGTTCCAAAGGGCGGATCGAAGGCTATAGGGATTAAAAAAATGGTTGAAAAACTTGGGATCCCGCGCGATAGACAATATGCTTTTGGAGATGGGTTGAACGATTTGGAAATGTTAAGTTCGATTGAAAACAGTGTTGCGATGGGAAATGCAGAAGAAGTGATAAAATTAGCTGCAAAATATGTTACGCATCCCGTTGATGATGACGGAATCTATCATGGTCTGAAGATGGCAGGCTTGTTGTGATTTAATTGCTGAAAAAAATTAGTGAAGTATGCGAATTAAAGATTGCATCATTACTAAGTACAGCATGTCTAGTTAATAAGAATATATAAGGATATGGATTAAAAAAACGAAGTCTGCCTAAAGCGAGACTTCGTTTTTAAATTTTACTTCATGTTTTTAAATTTTACTTCATTATATAGAGACAACTCCAACCAAGACAGCAACAATTAACAACGCAATACTAATTCCCCACATCCAGAACAAGGAATAACGGATGTGTTTCCCCATCTCGAGTCCAGCGAGTCCAAGTGCAAGCCAAAGTGCGGGCGAGAAGGGACTGACGAATGTACCGACAATATTTCCAATTATCATGGCGTAGGCGGTAGACAATGAATCAATGCCAAACCCGACAGCCATTTGGTCAACAACCGGGAGTAACGCAAAATAATAGGCGTCTGTACTTAATAATAAATCGAATGGCACCCCGAAGAAACCAATGATTAAATGTAAATATGGCGCAATGAATGCCGGAATGATTGTTACAAGATTAGCTGCAATCGAGTTAAGCATTCCCGTTTCCGTTAAAATTCCAAGAAATGACCCGGCAGCAAGGATAATCGTTGCCATAGTGAGGGCGCTAGGTGCATGTTCCTTTATTCGGTCTGACTGCTGTTTTACATCTGGATAGTTCAGCGGAAGTGCAATACTAAGTCCAATCATGAATGCGAATCCTGCTGGAATAATTCCCCAGACAAGAACACCGATAACAGATAGAAAAAGAATCGCATTAACCCAGATTAACTTTGGTCGTGCGAGTGATCCTTCCACTTTTAACTGATCGGAATCACCATTCACTTTGTCTACTGCAGCCGCTGCTTCTTCCGCGCTTACCAAGCCATACTTTTTACTAATTCTTCTTTGTTCCCTTATACCGAGAAATACTGCTAGAATAACCAATAAAGCGATTCCAATTACCTGAATTAAAATTAAGGGACGCCACAATTCGGTTACATCAACGTTTAATACAGAAGCAGTTCGTCCTAATGGTCCTGCCCAGGGCACCATGTTCATAATACTCGCGCTACCGCCAATCAACAGCAGTAGTAAATATGGATTCATCTTCAAATGATTATACAATGGCAGCAGGGCAGGAATCGTAATAAGAAACGTGGATGCCCCAGCACCATCGAGATGAGCGATTGCCGCGATAATGACCGTACCGACACTCACGGTAATAACGTTTCCTTTTGTCCATTTAATCAAGGTACGGATTAATGGATCGAATAATCCCGCGTCTTGCATCACGCCAAAGAATAGAATCGCAAAAATAAACATAATGGCAACATTCATGACGGTTAGAATTCCCTCAGAGAAAAAGTCACCAATTTCAGCAAAGCCAAATCCTGCAAGCACAGCAGCGATTAATGGGACAAGTACCATCGCTACAATAGGTGTTACCTTGTTGGTAATTAATAATAATACGATAATCAAAATAGTTAAAAATCCAATGATACTCAAACTCATATCTTTCTCCCCCTAACTATATACAAGCTCTCTTTACATTTTGTAAGCGCTCGCATATCGATGTAACTTTCCGTAAGATTAGCTTTTTAAAAATTTACCATACAGAAAGAGGGAAAGAAATATTTCTTGCATAAAAAGAATAATTTATATATTACTCATTTTGTTCATAAGTTTCACGGAGGAAGTATTTTCGCTCTGGGCGGCCGACCGTTCCATATTTCAACCTCATTTCTATTTGCTTGATACTAACGAGGTATTCTAAGTAACGGCGAGCGGTGGAGCGGCTCATGCCGATTTGCTTACTAAGTTCGACGGCAGTAATTCCCCTCGTAAGTTCTGTTTCTAGTAAGGTCGTAACTTCATTTAACGTAATAGCATCAATCCCTTTAGGTAAATTCTCGCTATTATGCTTAGGAAGGGACTTAGGCAAAATATAAGTATCAATCTCATCCTGTCCTAGCACTTCTTTAGATTCAAAAAAACCTCTTCTTTCTTTAAATCTGTTTAATGTCCGCTCGAATCTATCCATATCTACCGGTTTTATAATGTAGTCAAACACCCCGCCCCGCACCGTTTCTTGGATCGTGTCCACATCATCAGCTGCGGTGACAATGATGATATCCGTATCTCTATATGTACTACGAATCTCCCAGAACAAATCAAGACCTTCTACGTCAGGGATGTAAATATCTAGTAGCACAATATCGGGAACATTGCTGCTCTCTTTGAGAAAGTTTAACGCTTCCTCGCCGGTCTTGACGGAAGCACGAACGATAAATCCTTCCGTGTTTTCGATAAATTGCTTATGAATATTTGCAATCCGAAAGTCATCTTCAACAATTAAAACCTGATAGTTCTCTTTCACCTTGTCACTCCTCTCTTTTCGGTATCATGATGACGAAGCAAGCTCCACCCATGTCACCATCTTCCAGGATGATTTCACCGTTGATCCGCTGGATTGCTTGATTGGACAAAGCAAGACCAATCCCGCGGTTCGTTCCATTTTTTGTAGAGAAGCCCTGGTCAAAAACTTTTGGAATATGTGAGGCTTTAATACCTGGACCAGAATCTTCTACCTCTATTAGGATGTCCTCACCTATATCTGTAAAAAATACGGATACCTTTCGCTTCTCTGGCGCCTCATTTTTCACCGCTTCAATCGCGTTCTCTATCAAATTACCAAGTACGGTTAACAATACATCCTTTTCTATTTCAGAAAAACGATAGGATAACTCACTATCGGGATGAACGCTCAACTTCACCCCAAGCTCATTCGCCTGATTCCATTTCCCTTGTAAAATCGCATGGATAATCGGATCGGTGAAGTGATCGGTTAAAAATTGATCCCATTTATCCCTTGTCTCCCGATTTCTTTTTATAAAGTCAATCGCTTCGTCATACTGCTTCAGCTGCAGCATGCCGAGAATCGTATATAATTTATTGGAGAATTCATGGTTTTGTGCCCGTTGCGCATCGGCATATTGCTTCACCCTTGATAACTCATGAATAACTCCTTCGAGTTCCGTCTTGTCACGGAATGTTAGTACTGTCCCGATTTTCGCGTCTTTTTGATACATTGGTGTTTGGTTCACGAGAAACACATTTTTACCCATTACGACCTCGATGTCGTGCATGCACTTGTTGTCTCTAAGCAAGCTTGGCACATTGAACTCAGGGAGAATGGCTTGAATAGATTTACCGATATAATGATCCTCGGTAAACGGTTCTTGTAATAAATGTAGTGCGGAAGTATTCATCATCGTAATGCGAGCCTTATTATCGATAGCAATAATTCCTTCATGTGTCGATTGTAAAATGGCTTCCTTTTCAATCATTAAGTTTGAGATTTCTTCCGGTTCCAGATTGAATAATAGTTTTTTAATATAGGTCGCAATCAGAATTGCTCCAATGACTCCGAGTAAAATAATAATTGAAATCGTAAGCCATAACTCGTAATTTTGCTTTTTGATAATTTCCCGAATGTCATCAATCATAAATCCGACCGAAACAATTCCAATAATCTCACCGTCCTCGGAGTAGACAGGGGTTTTTCCTCGAATGGATTCGCCTAGTGATCCTTCTGCTTCCGATATGTATGATTCTCCATGTAATAAAGCCCGGTCATTATCTTCACCGACCATTTTTTTGCCAATCTTCGCGGAATCGGGGTGGAAGTAGCGGACGCTTTCTGTGTTGCCAATAACAATAAATTCTGCTTCTGTAACGTCTTGAATTGGCATCACAATTTCTTGAATAACCGCTGCAGGATTATCCGATTGAAAAGCCTCTCTTAGTTCGGGAATAGTTGCGACCGTCTTCGCAACACTGAGTGCCCGCTTACCAACCTGATCCTCAGTCGTATTTGAAATAAAGTCATGAAGAAAGAAGGCAAAGACAATAAAGATACTGATAATCAAAATGCTGATTAGCATAATCATCTTTGCTTTCAAATTAAACCGGATCTTTGGCCGATTTTGTTTAGTGTGATGAGGAATTGGATTCATTGTTTTTGACTCCATCTATTTCTCCGCTAATCATTTGATGTTTAACACTTGGTGAAGGTGACATATTATAAATGTAATTAGCGATTACTTCATATGTTAAGTCA
Source organism: Oceanobacillus indicireducens (assembly GCF_014647195.1). Taxonomy (GTDB): domain Bacteria; phylum Bacillota; class Bacilli; order Bacillales; family Amphibacillaceae; genus Oceanobacillus; species Oceanobacillus indicireducens. The sequence continues at coordinate 19,853 of NZ_BMOS01000018.1, forward strand.
CTATAAGCTTGGAGGTATTCACTATAGGTCAAAGAATTTACTTCATTTTTAATTTCCATTAGCTTTCACCTTCCTTTTTACTCTTATATATAGTTTAATTCAAGAGTCAGATAATGTCTAAAACAACTCGGTTTACTCTAGTTGAAAATAGAGGCTTAAACGTGGTATAAGTGTAAAGGTAATGAAGATATTTTTTTGATTTTTTACGGACAAGGGAATTATTTTCTCGAATCCGATGATGAAAGGATTTTAATACAATGGATAATTTTTGGCATGAACTACCGAAGCCGTTTTTTATATTGGCACCGATGGAAGATGTGACGGATGTTGTATTCCGTCATGTGGTGAGTGAAGCAGCACGGCCTGACGTGTTTTTCACGGAGTTTACGAACACAGAAAGCTATTGTCACCCAGAGGGGAAGCAAAGTGTGCGTGGTCGTTTGACATTTACAGAAGATGAACAGCCAATTGTCGCTCATATATGGGGGAATAAACCGGAACACTTCCGCGAGATGAGTATTGGCATGGCTGAAGCGGGCTTCCGTGGAATTGATATCAACATGGGTTGTCCGGTACCGAACGTGGCAGCAAATGGAAAGGGAGCGGGCCTGATTCGTCATCCGGAAGTTGCTTCCGAAGTAATACAAGCAGCGAAAGCAGGGGGCCTTCCCGTTAGTGTGAAGACACGGCTTGGTTATACGCGAGTTGAAGAGTGGCGTGACTGGCTGACGCATATCTTTGAGCAGGATATCGTGAACTTGTCCATTCACTTACGTACTAGAAAAGAAATGAGTAAGGTAGATGCACATTGGGAGATGATTCCAGAGATTAAAAAGCTTCGTGATGAAATTGCTCCAGATACACTGCTTACAATCAATGGCGACATTCCTGATCGCCAAACTGGTCTGGAGCTTGTCCGGCAGTACGGTGTGGATGGTGTCATGATAGGGCGGGGGATTTTCAAGAATCCATTTGCTTTTGAAAAAGAAAAGAAAGATCACAGCCCGGAGGAATTGCTCAATCTGCTAAGGTTGCATCTCGATCTCTTTGATAAGTATTCGGAAATCGAGCCGCGCTCCTTCAAACCGCTCCGTCGTTTCTTTAAAATTTATGTTCGGGAGTTCCGTGGCTCGAGTGAATTAAGGCATGAATTGATGAGTACGGAAACAACAGATGAAGTACGGGTATTGCTTGATCGCTTTCAATTAAATTGATGCTGGAAAATTGGAGTGTTACATGATGAATTTTACTATAAGGCAGGAAGATGCCGGGGATTATGAATTAACCGAGAAAGTTGTGCAGCGTGCATTTGTTGATGCAGAATATAGTGATAAAAGGGAACATAAGCTAGTTTCTAGAATTAGAAAAAGCAATGCATTTATTCCCGAGTTATCGCTAGTTGCCGTCGATGCAAATGAAAAAATCGTAGGGCATATTTTGTTATCCAGGATAAAAATTAAAAATACTGAACAAAATATAGAATCCCTTGCACTTGCGCCGGTCTCTGTCTTACCCGATTATCAAAATAGAGGGATAGGAAGACAATTAATTCTTGAAGCTTTGAAGCGAGCGAAAGAGCTTGAATATCAGTCGGTTATTGTCTTGGGTCATCCGAAATACTATCCGAAATTCGGATTTAGGAAGGCATCTGAATTGGAAATAAACGCCCCTTTTGACGTTCCAGATGAAGCGTTTATGGTTATTGAATTAAAGGAGAAGGCACTCCAACGGTTTTCGGGAACCGTTGAATATCCGAACGTGTTCTTGGAATAATTAGACCAAGCCAACGAAAAATTTCAAGGGGTTGATTATGAATGACGAAAGTTACACCATTTCTCATGTTTCAAGATGGTAAGGCGGAAGAAGCGATGAATTTCTATACATCACTAATCAAGGATTCTGAAATTACAAGTATTACCCGATACGGGGCGAATGAACCTGGTGATGAAGGAACGGTCATGCAGGCAACCTTCACTTTAAAAGGGCAAACGTTCATGTGCATTGACAGCAATATCAAGCATCAGTTTACCTTTACTCCATCGTTCTCCATTTTTGTTGATTGTGACACAGAAGAGGAGCTTACCAGCCTATATGAAGAGCTACTGGAAGGTGGACAAGCGCTGATGCCGCTTGATAATTATGGCTTCAGCAGGAAATTTGGCTGGGTTAATGACCGGTTTGGAGTTTCTTGGCAAATCAATCTTCCATAACTAATAAGCTTAGAGGCTATAATTGAACAATTCGGTAATGAAAACAGAATAAATCCGCTTAAGATGAGAAAAACAGTTCTTAAGCGGTTTTTTAATTTTTAGCTATTCCGCCAGCTAGAAATCCTACTATACCAAAACAAATGTATTGCTTTTGTATATGCAAGAGCATAATGTATATGTAAGAAGGAGTGGATTGATAATGGCTAAAACAACAAATATCTATGTGAGGCTGGAACCAGAACTGAAAGAACAAGCTGAGGATATCCTAGGGCAATTGGGAATCCCATTATCTAATGCAGTTAATATATTTTTGAAACAGGTTGTCATGCAGAAAGGAATTCCCTTTGATGTAAAGATTCCTGTCATGGAACCAGTTGATGTATCGAGCTTAACGAAAAAAGAGATGGATGTGGAATTGGAAAAAGGATATGCAGATTATAAACAAGGAAATACAAAATCTGCTGCAGAAGTTTTTGCGAAGATCCGTAATGAATACGACTTATGAAATACAAAGTTGTATTAACGGAACAAAGTGAGTTTGATTTAAGAAGTATTTATGAATATATAGCATTTACGCTGCTAGAGCCTGAGGTTGCGACAAAGCAAGTGGAAAGAATTGAAAGGGCGATACTAAAACTTAATGAAAAACCGATGCGATTCCGAATCTTTGAAAAGGAACCGTGGTATAGCAGAGGGTTACGCTGGTTCCCAGTGGATAATTTTCTAATATTTTTCATTCCTGAAATCGAGAACGCAACAGTTACTATTATTCGGATTATGTATGGTGGGCGTAATATAGAAGAACAGTTGAATAGAATCAAACAATAGTTATATGAAAAATCTAAAAGCATACTAAGATTAATGGGTAAGGTTATCATAAGAAAGCCTAGAGGCTATAATTGGACAATTCGGTAATGAAAACAGAATAAATCCGCTTAAGATGAGAAAAACAGTTCTTAAGCGGGTTATTTATTTCTCAGCTATTCCTGCCAGCTAGAAATCCTACTATACCCATAATCACGAATAACACAAACATAGCAGTGAAAAATAGAATAAATCCTTTCTTGGATAATCCTTTTTTCTTATCATAATACTTACGTAATAAAAGATAAGATATTCCCCAAATGGCAAGAAATCCTGTGATAATCTCCCATTGTATAATCATACTCACCCCTCACTATTAATCTAATTTCTTTTTGCTAAAATAACCTGAGAAATAAATATCGTACTTATTGTTAGCATGATCAAGATATAAAGAACATCGATAGCAGTTAAAGGAAAAATGTCGAACTCTATAATCAATATAAGGATAAAATAATAAAACAAGAGAGCAAAATAATTGTAAAACATCCCTTTTTTCCTGATCATTTTAGCACGTTCATCATTCTCTTTTAAATGATTATACAAATAGCTGAGTGAAAAAGACATAACCGTAAAAGCAAACAATAAATACGTTATATGAGGCGGAGCGGCTTTTGCCATGAATGCTATGAATGCAGTGAAGCCAAATAAGAGTAAGTTTAAAACCCCCAGTATGAAATAAGTCCTTGGCATATAATCTTTATTCTCCATCTTGATTCCTCCTTTAAATTTTCTGTATTAGTCATCTTCTTCCAAGCTAAAAATACTTTCCACATTCGTCTTAAATATTTTTGCCATCTTTAAAGCAAGTGGCAGGGAGGGATTGTATTTCCCTTTCTCAATGGAGATGATGGTCTGCCTGGAGACCTCGAGAGCCTCTGCAAGCTTTTCCTGTGAGTACCCGAACTCTTGTCTATATTCAACTAATTTATTTTTCAAATTAGAACCACCTGCTTTCAATATCAGTTTAATGTAAAGGGTACTTGACGTCAAGTACCCTTTACAAAAAAGAGAATTGCCACACACAAACCGAATTTGATATACTTGGTCTTATTCTGGAGGGGTTTAAAATTGAACCTGAAAAATATAACCTATAAACAAGTTATTTTTTATATAAGTCTGGCGGTTCTTTTAATCGGATCGCTTCTATTTGTGAACAATAATTATTCCTTTTACGACCGACCAATAGCTAAAGTAATGGAAGCACATTTGGAAGAATCTAACGACGTAGTTGATGCTTATGGAAACGAGGATCGCTTATTTACACAATCCATTGAAGCAGAAGTGAAAAATGGCGCAGAAAAGAACCGTTCCATCCATTTAATCAATGAATATTCGGCGTCCGGAGCCTTTGATCAAGCGTATAAAGAAGGCGACGAATTATTTGTCTGGATAGATGCAGATACTGGAAAAGGTGGAGAATTAACAGGTACGATTCAAGATGTAAAGCGGGATAAGCATATACTCCCGATTGTCTGGATTTTTATCTTTATCTTGCTCCTCATTGGAAAGAGACAGGGATTCTTCTCCATTATTAGTCTGATACTTAATGCAGCAATTTTATCTTACGCCCTGGATATTTATGTAGAGAATTCCAATATTGGCTTACTGATTATTTGTGGCGTCACTGTTGTTTTATTTACGATTACGTCTTTATTGCTGATTAATGGTTTTAATGAAAAGACGTATGCTGCGATTATTGCAACACTGTTAGGAACTTTTATTTCATTTTTCATCACATACGCTGTCCTTTGGTTGACGGGTGAGAGTGGTCTGAGGTATGAAGAAATTGATTTTCTCAGCCGTCCGTACAAGCCAGTTTTATTGGCAGGATTATTAATCGGATCACTCGGGGCTGTTATGGATGTTGCGATTACGATGTCGTCATCTGTTTTTGAAATGTATGAGAATAATCATGCGATCGATAATAAGACATTGAAAAAATCTGGTCTGCATATTGGGAAAGATATCATGGGGACGATGACTAATATTTTATTTTTCGCCTATATAAGTGGCTCCATTCCCATGCTTCTCTTGTTTTTGAAAAATGCTTCCTTGTGGGGATTTACCCTTTCATTGAATCTGTCTCTAGAATTAGCTAGGGCACTCGCAGGCGGTATAGGGATCGTTTTGGCAATTCCAATCGGTCTGTATATCTCTATCTTTTTTGTTAACCGGAAGAGGGGACGCGTATGAATGTATTAGTAGTACTATCCGCTATTTTGTTTATCCTGATGGTGCTCATTGGCGGGAGAAAAGGGTTACGGTCATTTATTTCGTTGTTTCTAAACTTTGCGGTTCTGATCCTTACCGTATTTTTCCTGTTGGATCCAGCGATGAATCCAATTATCTTGATTTTAATCGCCTGTGCAATCATCAGCTGTATCAATCTGTTTTACATCAATGAAGTAAATAGCAAGACAAAGACAGCTTTCTTGTCTACGGTAATAACAATTGTTTTCCTAGTTTTGCTTATTTATATCATGACGGATAAATTAATGATCCAAGGGTTTAGTGAAGAGCAGGTAGAGGAGTTAAGTACGTTATTCTCTCTATATATCGGACTGGATTTCGTGAAGATAGCAGCAGCGATGATTATTGTGAGTACAATCGGCGCGATTACGGATGTCGCTATTTCCATTACTTCACCGATGCAGGAAATATTTGATCAAAATCCAGGCATTACGAAGAAAGATTTATTCATTTCCGGTATCCGGATTGGTAGGGATATTTTAGGATCGAATACAAATACATTGTTTTTCGCCTTCTTTGGTGGATATTTGGCGTTGTTATTATGGGTGAAAGACATGGAATACTCGATTGGTGAAATTGCCAATTCGAAAATCTTCACCTCGGAGCTCCTCATTATCTTGAGTGCTGGTATTGGGATAGCGATGATCATTCCGATCGCTTCTTGGATTAATTCGTATTATTTAGTGAAGAAAAGGGAGCAGAAAGCGTTGCAAAAACAGGAGGAATAAATACGTATGGAAAACAGTGGGTAACATCATCTGTTGATGAGTTTTCCTGCTGTTTTTTGGTTATTAGAGAGCTTATCTTTTTAAGAAGCTCTCTTTTAGTTTGGTTAAAAATATAAACCAATTGGTTTACTTTTTATTGACATATACAGTTTAACTGTATAAACTTGAACTATATAGTCAGACTGTATAACTTAAGTCGAAATATTGGAGCGATAAAAGAAATGGATTTAAATAAGTATTTACCTTTAACGGAAACAACGTATTATATTTTATTATCCTTACTCGAACCTGCTCATGGATACGTTATGATGCAAAAGGTAGAGGAGTTGAGTAATCAGACGGTAAAAATTGCTGCGGGGACAATGTACGGGGCAATTGAAAATTTGTTGAAACAGGAATTAATTAAATCAGTGAAAAGTACAGACAAACGAAGAAAAACCTATGTTATTACGGAAAAAGGGATCGAAGTATTGCGACTAGATTGCGAACGTATGAAACATCTTGTCCATATTACGGAACAATCGCTAGCTTTGCGAAAGTATGAAAATGGAGGGGTGGAAAATGTATAAGCTTAAATTCTTTATTGACTTTGAAAAGGAAGAAAAGTGGCTAGAGCAAATGGCAAGGGATGGGTATCATTTACAACATGTGTTCTTCGGGTATCAATTTAGGCGAGGGGAACCTGAAGAAGCAACGATAAAGGTGGATTACAGGGTATTCAAGAACAAAGAGGACTACATTGATTATTGCATGATGTTTGAAGACAGTGGATGGAAACATCTCGCTGGTACTAAGCGATCAGGAATCCAATACTTTCAAAAGATGGATGATGCCGCTGAAGATGATATTTTTTCCGATCAAGCATCAAGAGCTGCACGATATAAAAGGTATGCGAAGGTGAGTCTTGAATCAGCTTATAGTTTTTTACCACTATTAGTCATTTTTTATGTGACGGATATTATCAATTTGGAGGCATTCGTTAATCCGACAGCACTCTATTTAACGCCAGGCCTATGGGATAAAACAGGAACAGCATTTTGGTCTGCCTTTTTATTTGAAACACCCTTTGCACTCATGCGTGGTTTCGCCTGGTCCTTTATTCCAATCACAATCATCTTATATTTATTCTTCGGCTATAAGTCGAATAAACTGTATGCGCAACATACAAAATGAATGAATGATGAATAAAAGGAGTTAAACCATGAAGAGAATAATCAGTTTCTCGCTAGTTTGTTGTTTTATTTTGCTAGCAGGATGCCAGGAAACTACTAAATATGATGATAAAGATGTAGCGGCGATTATCAGAGGAGAGGAGCTGACAGTTGGCGAGTTGCGCTTTTTATATCCTGATGACCAAATCCTCGATAATTTAGAGGGAACAATCAAAGGAAAATTGGCAATGCAAGAAGCAAAAGCCATGCAGTTAGATATATCAGAAGAGCCTACTGTTCATGTGCAGGATGTATATCCGGCAGAAGATAGTGATTCGGAAATTGCAAATGGAACGCGTGATTTTGCGGAAGCACAAGCAAAGAAATTCAACATGGAGCCAGATGTATATTTTGAGGAATATTTAAAGCGGACGCAGGAAATGAGTCATTATGTTATGGCATATATCAGTGAAATGATTGGGGAACTTGAGGATAACCCGGAAGAATATACGGAGCTTGGAAATCAGCTGCTGGATGATTTGTATGAGAAGAATCTTGATGAGATTGAGATATTAATGGAATAGTCATAAATAATAAAGAAAAAGGCCAGAAGGATGCGAGTGTCGATGCAGATGAAGGATAAATATAATCTTTCTAAACGTGAAAATATATTTTTGGCAAAGAAGACATTAATTGCTAATATATACTACACGGCAAAAATTGAAGGAGTAAATATTACTTTCTCTCAAACAAAAACGATTTTAGAAGGCGTTTCTGTCAGTGATTTAGACATGGATGACGTGCAAAAAGTATTAAATCTAAGAAATGCGTGGAAGTATACGATGGATAAAATGGAAAAGCCGTTCAATCTTCATTTTGCAAAAAGGATAAATGAGTTCGTTGCATATAATGAGAGTATTGAATGGGGAGTTCTTAGAAATGGAAATGTCGGTATTTCAGGAGTGGATTATCAACCGAAAATCCCTGTAGAGAGTGAAGTTATATCCGAAATGAACGAAATATTGAGCATTCCCCGGGTAACAGAAAGAGCTTTAACTTATATGCTGTGGGCAATGCGCAATCAATTATTCTGGGATGGTAATAAACGGACAAGCATTATTTCTGCCAATAAAATATTAATTGAAAATGGACGGGGTATTGTTAGTGTTGAGGAAAAGAATCTAGCGGAGTTTAATGAAAGGTTATCCAAGTTTTACGAAACGAACGACTATAACCATATCATTCATTTTCTATATGACAAGTGTATATTCGGTATTGACTATGCGTAATTCACTGCAAGTGTCGGTTGTTATCAAAGATTGATAACGACCGGTACTCCGTGATGACGTTCTAACCTTCATTCTTACCCATCTTCCTGAAAAACACCATACTTCTCCTTAAATCGGTTCAAAGTCTTGATCCAAATCATACTGAACAAGAAAAGGAAAAAAACGTTAGATAAAGCGTGGGCTAGATCGAATAAGAAGCTCTGTGTGTTCAATAAAACAAATGTCTCTAGTGTCAGATCCCCAAATCCACTGAAGAATATCCACATATTCATGACCCAGCCAAATATAAATCCAACGATGAAGCCGTAGATGAGGCGCCAAGCCATGTGTTTCATGAAGAAGGTATTTGCAAGTAAGCCGGCAATGAATCCGGCCATTCCCCAACAAACCATTTGCCACGGGGTCCACGGACCTTGGCCGAGCACCATGTTGGAAATAAGCGCTGCTGAAGCTCCGATGACTAATCCGCTTTGGGGCCCAAGGGCTATCGCAGAAGCAATGATGACAAAGGTCGTCGGCTGGACACTCGGCAGTGCGGCGAAGGGAACCCGCGATACACCTGCAATCGCTGCTAATACTGCGAGCATGACCATTTCTCTGCTTGTCATACTTTTCCTTGAGAAACGAATGATGGATGGAAGCAGAATCGCGATAATAAATAGAATACTAATTAATAAATAATGCTGAACAATAAATTTTGGAAAAAAGACTAATAGTAAAAAGAAAATTGCTACACCGATGATGGTAATGCCTTTTTCATTTGCCAACTTGCTTTTGCCTCCTCTACTGTAACTACTGTCGGAACTTGGCTATCCTTTGTAATCCGATTGATCATGGTCGTATAATAATCATTATCTTTGAAAAAGGCAGTCGTATCTTCAGTAACGATTACCTCCCCTTGGAACAGCATACTGCACCTCGTCACATGCTTTGCTGCAAATTCAACGTCATGGGTGACCATCATAATCGTGACACCTGTATGCTTGACTGTTTGAATAATGGAAGCAAACTCCTCTTTGAAAGCTGGGTCCATTCCTTTTGTCGGCTCATCCAGTAATAAAATTTGTGGATTTCCGATCAAAATGCCGACAAGTGCTGCCCGCTGCAATTCACCACCACTTAAATCATATGGATGTCTGTCTAGTAAAGCTTCCATCTGAAATTCCTTTACTAGGGTTTGTACCTCTGTTTCTGATTTCCCGTGTTTCGTAGCCAGAGCAGTATATTCTTCCTGTAATGTCTCATGTAGAAAGTAGAGCTTTGGATTCTGTGGTAAATAGCCGATCAGCTTCCGGTCGATTTGTTTTACCTTCTTCCCTTTATATCGGATTCTTCCATGTTGGGCCGTAAGAAGGCCAGCGATAATTTTAAGCAGGGTCGATTTTCCAGTGCCGTTTCCGCCTAATATGGCTAACCATTCTCCCTCTTGAACGGTTAAGGATAAATTATTTAATACTGGCTCTGTATGTTTTGAATAGCTAAAGTCGATTTCCTTTAGCTCAAGCAAAGGCTTTTCCGGCTTTACCTGTTCTTCCTGTTGTGACTGATTCGACGTAATATCCATTCCCTTTAACCATTGCTTGGCTTCCTTTACATGGAAGGGGATGTCAGGCGTTTTTAGGATGCCTGTAAATGCTAAATACAACTGGGAAGCCTCTGGTAAGTAGGCCGTCATGTTTTCAGCTAATAACGAAAGAGCTTTCCGCGGGCTTTCGGAAAATTTAATTTTTCCCTGTTCCAGCACGACAATTCGGTTAGCTAAGGAAAATAATTCATTTAACCGATGTTCGGCAATGATGATCGTAATGCCCAATTCATCATTTAGCTGCTTTAATAAATACATAAAGTTTTTTGCTGCAATCGGATCGAGCTGTGCAGTCGGTTCATCCAGTATTAATATTTTCGGATCAAGCAAAAGAACGGAAGCGAGGTTGATTTGCTGTTTTTCTCCACCGGATAGCTCGCTTGTGTCTTGCTGCAATAAATGATTAAAGCCAAAATAATGGACGATTTCCGCTGTTTTCTTACGCATTTCATTGGTTGAAAAACCTAGATTCTCCATGCCAAACAGCAATTCGTCCATTACGTTGCTCATGACAATCTGATTCTCCGGGTCTTGAAATACCATCCCGATATCTTTTGCTAAAGTGATGGCATCATGTTGCTCGAATGGAATGCCTTGATAGTAAATCTCACCGCTCTTTGTCCCGTGAAGATTCAGCTCCTGCTTCATGAGGCGGATGAGTGTTGATTTTCCGCTCCCGGAAGGCCCGCATAGAACAACAAAATCACCTTCATGAACAGTGAAATTAATATCAGTTAACGCTTGGTCGGAGGAGTTCGGATAAGTGAAATTTAAATTTCTCATTTGTAGAAGTTCCATTTGATGACCTCCTTGCCTTCCGTCCAAATCGGTAAACTGATAAGTAAAATCCAACTAAGAAGATAGAACCAGCTATGCCCCTGTAACATCATAGATTCCAATTCCGGTGTCAGCGTGAGTATCGTTTTATTGCTCTTCCAACCGATTAGGGTCAGCAGACTAAGTAGAAGAAGAAAAACGAGCATCGCCCAATCCCGAGACTTCCAGAGATAAGCTTCATATTGACTTCTTTTCTGTAAACCATACCCGCGCGCGGACATGGAATCAGCGGTTTGTACTGCTTCTTCAAGCGAATAGGTTAATAGAATTTGGATAAATAACATGCCATTTTGTGCTTTCTCCCGTAGTTTCCCATCTTTCATGGAAACACCCTTCATTTCCTGCACGTCCTGAATATCCGCCAATCGTTTGCGAAATAGCGGCATAAAGCGAAGGGCGAGCATAAGAATCAACGCCCATTTCGGAAAGAATTTTGAAAAAAGATAGAGAAACTTATCGGACGTAATGATAATATTAAAAGTTGTAAATAAAGCTAATATCCCTGACAAAGTAAGAGCGATCATGGCACCTTGAATGACCGCTTCCAAGTAAAAGGCCCGCGAAAAGAGTTCAAAGAGCACAATATTCCCTTGCTGGTTAAAAAGAGGTGTGAACACAAAAACGAACAGAGCTAAAAAGATAATCATGTATTTCCATTTATTCAGCTCGACCCCTTTATCAAGGATAAGATTCACAAAAATAATAGAAAGGAGAGCTGCGGTTAAAAAAACCGGATGCTGATACATCATCAAACCGGCAATAACAATGATGTAGTAGAGCAATAGGACAAATGGGTGAAAGGAACGGAATCCTCTAAGCATGTATCATCCATCCTTTAGTCTTCCAAGTAATTCTTTGTGTATCTCCAGTGCACTTTATACCCGTCAAAAATCTCATAGGCATCAGCACTTCGCGGAATCATAATTCCTTCAACGAAAACATTCCAGCCACTAAGCGGACCTGCATCAAATTCGCCGAGACCGCCGATGCTTTTTACATAAGCGGTTGCCCCAGAACCGGTATAATCAACACTAATCCCTTTACTGTTTAATGCACGTAATGTAGCTGCAAGAGCTGTTTCACCGTCCGTGATTTCAACTTCGGTCGGTGCTAGATTTGGTCCGTTTAAGTCACCTGGACTTTCAACCGATACGAATGCTGTAGTTTTGGGAGCAGGTTTTGCTTCTTCTTTCGGTTTTGGGTTGGAGTTAGGTTGTTCATTCTTAGGCTGACTAGGTGTATTAGTATTTGTGCTATCGCTCGATTTAGATGTACCCGTATTTGCAGACTGCTTATTGGAGTTTCCGGCTGAATGGTTGGTATGATCCTTTTGTTGATTGGTATTAGGTGTTGACTCATTTGAATTAGCAGATTTATTCGTTGATTGGTTTGCGTCCGTCTTCGTTGTTGTCGATTCGTTGTCCGTATCCTCGGATGAATCTGCAACTGTACTTTCTTTCTCTTCTTTCTTGGTATTTTCCTCTGATGCTTCACTCTCCTCTGCATCCTCATCATCAGCTTTTTCAGTGTTAGAACGAACTTTGATTAATTCTTTCGTTTCCATAGAGACTGCCGATGTTGGAATAACTGATATCTTTTCCACTTGGATGGCTGCTTGCTGGCCACCACATGCTACAAGTAGAATCATAGAAAAGGTGATAAGGGCTAAACGGAATACCTGCTTCATAACAAACATCCTTTCTTTAAAAGGGTAGAATAATCCACTGGCAGTCAGCGGATTATCCATAGAGTGAAACTTCAATCAGTGGGGGTTTTTCTTCATCCTCATTGATTGTTAGTTGAACGAATCGGGGTGTTAGCGTCCGTTATCTCCCACCTAAACTTTCACGAAGACCCTAAAGTTTTGAGGTGGGAGTTTTACGGACGGTTACACCGGGATAAATATTACTCTGTAACTTTATTTCTGCGCTTAATATACAATAGAGCACCGGCTGCGATTAGGATGAATCCCAATGCTAAGAGATTAAACATATTTGTTGCTGTCATTGGTAGTTTCTTACCTTTTTTATCTTTGTCATTATCTACTAGTGGCGGGGTTGCTCCGTCTTTATCATTGTCGGCAGGATCTTTCTGTCCTGTATCATGTTTAAATACCCCGTATGTGCTAAGGTGATCGGTTGTTAGGGTGACAAATCCGGCTGTCGCATCATAAGTGCTGCCAGATAAAACGTCCCAGCTTTCCGTTTCTTCATTGAAATGGAATGCTTTTATTTGGTTAGCATCGAGGCCTTGCACTGCGTCTGCGTCAACTGCCAAGCCAATGATAATATCATGATCAAACTCGGAAACAATCGTTCCATCCACGGTTAAGGTAAAGTCATAGACAGCACCGATTGCTTCTTTAACACTTTGTTCAGCGAGATTGACTTCAATTGTTTCACCAAGTTCACGTAATTGTTTCACTACAGGAACAGGAATCGTGATGATCGTATCTCCGTTATTAATAACGAGCGGCTTGTCTGCCTGAACAAGGTAGTCGGCAGCTTCAGCTTCTACCTCAACTGTAAAATTAGCTAATTTGTCTGCATGATGTGGTGTTACTACGACAGCATGTTCAGTTTCATATTGGTGCAGGTTGTCTTTTGTTATGATAACTTTATTCGGATCGTCAGATGGATTGTTTTTGTCATTGTTCCCATCGTTATCACCGTCACCCTCGTCATCGCCAGGCTCTTTCGTATCTTCCTTCTTATCAAACTTAAACACTGGACCAGTACCATTCTTGAATTGATCATAAGCAACTAATGCTAATGCCCCTTGGTTGATTGCGAAAACACTTGAAACATCATCTTCCGGTAAATGTTTAAAGCTGCCATCTTCCATTTGGAAGCTGATAAGGTGTTCTAGTAAGTTTCCGCCAGATTTTGTAAAGGCATCGCTTGTTGCGTCAACTCCGACAGCGGATAGGCCGATAATGACCATTGCAGCGGATTCCGCTGAATACCCGCCATTAAACTCTTCATCGTATCCGCCTTTATCCCCTTGTTGTTTGCTCATAGCTTTAACTGCTCGGTCAAGTGCAGCCTTCACGTCCGCATCATCCGCATAAGCGCTTAAAGCAAGCAGGCCCATCCCAGTAATATCCGGGCTTGGTCTTTCACCAAAGAAGGACCAGCCGCCTGCATCCAGCTCCATCTCAAGGAATGCTTCAATGATGCTGTCCCGTGTCCATACTGTACCTTCTGGGGTGGGATAATTGAAACTATCAATTGCGAGCAAGCTATAAACGAGTTGGTTACTTAATGGCATTTTTTCATTCAGTAACATCTCAATCAAGTTGATGCCGTTTATATCTGTTGCATCATACCCGGCAGAAGTTAAGATAATAATGTTTTTTGCAATTTCTGTAGCATTCCCTGAGTAATCATCATTGATGGAAGCGGCTACTTCTTCGGCCATGTCATTTGAAACATCAGCACCAGCAGAGTGAAGGGCGGAGAATCCGTACCAGTCCATTTCAGCTGGATTGGACGAGAGATAATTGATTACAGCTTGCAGGGCTTCTGTATAATCTTTATCCGCAACTACCTGTTCTTTATCTTTTTTCTTATCTTTTTCATTTACAGGTGGCTCTTCTGATTTCTCATCTTCTTTATCAGCCGGTTCTTCCGGTTCACACGAGTCATCGACGACAAGTTCAAGCGTGTCGCCATCTTTAACCGTATGACCGAGTAACCCAACTTGCATCATGTCGCCATTCATATAGGTCGACCAGTATTCACAATCTCTTTCTAATGGTTCACCTAAGTAATTCACAAATGTTAAGTATTCGGAATCAACGCTCACATCTACTTTTACATTTTGATTTGCAGCAGCTTTAATTAGAGCGTCATAGGCAGTCGTGTATTGTGGCATGGATACAGTAGTTTCTGTAATAACTGTCTCCCCATTTGCATCTACTGCAGAAACCGCAACATCAAATACTTGAGGTTCGGCTGCAAGGTCTGTAAGAATAAATTGAATATTATCCCCGTTCGTTACTTCAGTTGAACTTGCTCCCATGTCTTGGAATAGGCCATTCACATAAAAGGACCAGAAGTTCGATTCGGGATCAGCAGCTACTCCACCAATACCCGTAATCATCTCGCCAAAGTCAAAGCTGTCCCATTCTAGTTGATCATCTACTTCTCTAATCACATCAAAGGCAGTATCCCCATTTGAAATTTCCACTGCTATAGTGTCTAATACTGCAGAACCATCTTCATCAACAGCAGAGATGGTGACAGCATTCTCCAAGTTTGCTGCATTTACGGTTTGCAGGCCGAATAATCCAGATTGCGAGAGAAATAGAATGGCAGTCATCACCACGATAAACAGTTGCTGTAATCTACTATTTCGAACCATTTGTATACCCCCATCTTATGTATTTTTACCAATAAAAAAACATCTCTACCTTTAGAGATGTATAACAAAGCAAGCGTTATCAATCATGGATCAATCCATAATACATAACTACTATCAGCCACACCTCCTATCCTCGTAGGTTTATAAATTGGCGCTAAAATAGGCAGGTCTCCTGGCTTATGTTCATCGCTCTCCATTGCCTTCCCATAATAAAACAGTGGCTTATGAATGAAGAACTCGCAGTTACAGTGGCGGGACCGCGCCGGATTTTCACCGACTTCCCTTTTCATGATTTTAAAATAAAAATCAACCTATTTTTTCGCATATTTAGTTGTTGAAAGGGGAGAAAAAGTTTCTCCAGATACTATGTATTAACTATGACTTAAGTATAGCAAAAATTATGAGTTTGTCTATGGGAGGAAAGAAAAGGAGGAAACTAATTAGCTTGTTTAATAGATATTAAACAAGCCTTTTTTCATTAACAATTCAACTAGCTGCCGATATAAATAATGTACCCACGCAATAGCTGCTCAATTTGATAACGATAAAGGTTAGTGAATCCATAGTTAACTAATATTATCAATCAAATGTTTGTTTTAACAAATTCTCATTTATATAGTGCTAGATTCAGGATTTGTTACAGTTTTAATTTCATGCCCTCGTGCGTTGCTCTAAATCCTAATTGTTCATAGAATCGCCGTGCCTCTGTTCTTTTTTTATCAGTCGTAAGCTGGATCAAATGACAGCCGCGTTCTTTTGCTCGTTCGATTGCCCATTGAATTAGCAGCTTGCCCACACCTTGTCCACGTGCGGAAGCAGATATCCTGACACCTTCAATCGTTGCACGCCAGCCTCCTTGGTAAGTGATGGAAGGCGTAAAGGTGATTTGCTGCACTCCGATGATCTCCTTGCCAATGCACGCTACAATCAATTCATTATTTGGATCTGAATCAATTGCAAAAAAGGCTTCTCGATAACGATTTGGGAGAGGTTTTTCGTACTTCTCCCGAGAAGCACCAAGTACATCATCCGCAAGCAAGGCGACGATACGTTCCAAATCCTCTACGGTTGCTTTCCTAAAACTAATGTCAGATTCCATTCTCATTTCCCCCCCAGTTTATTGAGAAATTCCTATATAATATTTATTTTCACTATAAGTATATAGAAATAGCCTAATTACTCAACTTTAAAGATTGAAAAATTGGCCTTTCATCACTATTCATGAGTTTCGTATCTGGGATAAATTCATCGATGTATTCATCATCGCCGTTTTTTAATTGGTAATCCATCGGGATCTCTTTTACATTTTTTAAAAAAGAGGGATTTTCAAATACTAATTGAAAACTTAACCTGACTTTATTGGCATCTGAAAAGTGCTTATCTAGCGTTATCCTAATTTCATGCACTTATCAGAATCAGGGGCTTTTTTTATTACAAAAATACTGCTCATCATATTTTTTACCTATACTATTAGAGTGTGATAATATTAGCATTGGTTAACGGTTAAAGGAGCGAGGGCGATAACATGTCAGCAAATAAAGATGAAATCATATTACGAGGATTAAAAGAAAATAACTTGAAAAATATAGATTTGAATCTGCCAAAAGAGAAGATCATCGTTTTCACAGGCCTTTCCGGTTCAGGAAAAAGCTCAGTCGTCTTTGATACATTAGCTACCGAGAGCAGAAGACAGATGACATTGAATTATCCTCACTATGTCCGGAATCAAATGCCGAAGTTTGAGCGTCCCCAAGCTGATCTTATGCAGAATTTAAGCCCGGTTGTTGTCGTGGAACAGCGGCAATCAGGAGGAAATTCACGTTCAACGGTCGGCACGTATATGGATATCCATCCATTGATTCGCTTATTGTTCTCTAGGATTGGTGAGCCAGCAATTGGCTCTGCGACAGACTTTTCTAGTCAAAGTGCGTTCGGCGGTTGTCCGGAATGTAGCGGCTTCGGCGAGGTCATTGCACCAGATTTGAGAAAAATTGTGGATGAAGAGAAGTCACTCCGGGAATACGCAGTAAAATTTAAACCTTTATCTCCTTCTGGCTGGCAAGGTAGATGGATGATGACATGCGGTTTATTTGATCCGGATAAACCAATCAAAGATTACCCGGAAGACAAGCGTCGACTGTTATTATATGGCCCGCCAGAGGGGGAGAAAGTGAATGCACCCTTTCATACAAAACATGGACCACAACCCCATGATTGGGACGGAATCCTGCCCCGTTTTACACGGCTTTACATTAACAGGGATATTTCCAAATTGAAAGGAATCACCCAAGATGATGTCCTCGCGATGTCGACACGTTCCCTCTGTCCAACCTGCCAAGGGTCAGGACTGAATCCAAAAGTGTTGGAAAGCCGTATCAATGGCTTAAATATCGCGGAGTATGACCACTTGGAACTGACAGACGTTCTAAAAGAATTACAGAAAATAACCGACCCGCTCGGAGAATCAATCGCCCAGCAGGCTATTCCACATGTGACCCAACTTGTTGAAATGGGGCTAGGCTATTTGAGTCTATCAAGAAAAATGGGCACATTGTCTGGTGGTGAAGCGCAAAGGGTAAAAATCGCCCGGCATTTAGGAAGCAGTCTCAACAATATTACATATATTTTCGATGAGCCGAGCGCAGGGCTTCATCCGGAAGAAGTGGAAATGTTGCTTAACATGTTGCACCATATTAAAGCCCAGCATAATTCCGTTATCGTGATCGAACATGATGTATCGGTGATCAAGGCAGCAGATGAAATTATTGAGATGGGACCAGGAGCTGGGATCCATGGTGGAAAAATCATTTACCAGGGCAAGTTGGAAGGGTTGGAAAATTCAGGAGCAGCAACAAGTTTAAATGAAAAAATAAAAATCAATCAAAATCCCAGGAAGCAAAATGAATTTTTCACCATAAACAAAGCGACGAACAATAATTTGAAAAATATAAGCGTAAGCCTTCCGAAGTATACGTTAGTCTCCGTCTGTGGTGTCTCCGGTTCTGGTAAAAGTTCTCTTTTGACGGAAGCATTTACAGAACAGTACCCTGAAACAATTACGGTTGGGCAAGGAAGTATCGGCATTTCTAACCGTTCAACCTTAGCAACCTACATGGGGATCATGGATGATATCCGTGCCATATTTGCGAAAGAAACGGGGCAGCCAGCAGGATTGTTTAGTTTCAACTCGGTAGGTGCCTGTCCCGTTTGTAAAGGCAAAGGGGCTGTCATGCCTGACGTGGCATTCGCGGATCCAGTAACGATTTCTTGTGAAGCGTGTGGCGGGACGAGGTATTCAGATGAAGCTTTATCTTACCGCTACCAAGGTAACAATATCGTGGAAATATTAGAGCTAACGATAGACGAGGCGCTCGACTTTTTTAGAATGCCGAAAATCATCAAGCGCGTGAATACGTTAAAAGATGTCGGGTTAGGGTATCTAACCTTAGGACAGACGACAAGTTCACTAAGCGGAGGCGAAGTCCAGCGATTGAAACTGGCAAGCCATTTACAAAAAGAGGGGCAAATTTATTTATTGGATGAACCTTCTTTAGGACTTCATACGAAAGATAATAATAAACTTCTTGATGTATTCCAGAAGCTTGTGAACAGAGGGAATTCTGTTATCATCATTGAACACAATCTAGACTTTATCGCGGCAAGTGATTGGGTAATTGAGATGGGTCCAGGCGGAGGAAAAGAAGGCGGTCAGATTATATTTGAAGGAACACCGGAAGCAATGTTGAAAGCTCGGACTGTGACAGCGAAATGGTTGCGGGCTGGTATTGGAGAAAGATGAATAAAAAGTGGTGTTCATGGGAAAGTGATGAATATCACTTTTTATTTCACTTTACCTACTTCGGATAAAGAATTGATAAACGAACAAAATAGAATCAAACATCTAACTGTGGAAAGAGGAAATTAAATGAGTACAGCCGCGAAGCAACAAAGAATTACAAAAATAAAAAAGATATTACGGGCATTGGCAGTTGTTATTGGAGCTTTTATCACAGCATATGGACTAGAGTCGGTACTCATCCCTAACAACGTGTCTGACGGAGGAGTGACAGGTTTAAGTATCGTTGCTTCTCAATTATTCGGTTTGCCTCTAGGCATTTTACTTGCTGTATTGAATATCCCATTCATTTACTTAGGATATAAACAAATAGGAAAAAGCTTTGCCATTTATTCTGTTCTTGGCATCGCCTCTCTCGCATACGGGACAAGCATTATGCACCATATACCAATTATTGTTCAAGGGGATACATTATTAATAACCGTTGTAGGTGGTATTATCATCGGTTTCGGTATCGGCCTGGCATTACGAAATGGTGGAGCATTAGATGGGATTGATATGTTAGCAGTATTACTTTCCCGGAAATTACCATTTGGCACAAGTGACCTTATCTTATTTTTAAATTTATTTGTATTTGTGATTGTTTCTTTCGTTTTTGGTTTACAAGGGGCTTTCTTATCAGCAATTGCATATTACATTGCATCTAGAGTAATTCCCATTGTTGAAGAAGGCTTAAGCGGTTCTAAAACATATAAAATCATCACGAGTCAACCAGACATAATGGCGGAAACGATCCGTGACCGTTTAGGTCGGATGGCAACTTATAATCTCGTTGAAGGCAGTTATACAAATGGAAAATTCAAAGAAATCACTTGTATTATTAATCGCTTAGAGGATAGTAAAATGAAGGAAATCATTTCTGAAATTGACGAAAATGCTTTTGTCGTTGTGTATGATGTAGCAGAAGTGAAAGGTGGGACATTTAAGAAAAAAGATATTCATTAGTAAAGGAAAGGTATTGCAGCAGGAGCAGTTGTTACGAAGGATGTTGCGGCAAATGCGGTGGTTGCAGGAGTTCCGGCAAAATTTATAAAGGAAGTTGAAGGAGTAAAACAGGAGTGAACTACCACTCCTGTTTTTAACATCTTTAATTCGGGTTATTTCTAACAATCCTGCTATAATATAAATATATTCATCTATAGTGCATTCTAGAAAGAAAGGAATTTTTATATGATTAATAACCTGGAAGCCTTAAAAAAGGTTAGAAGTGAATTAACCCGATTTATGATGACTTACCAGTTCGGCTTGTCCGAAATGAATACGAAATTGACCATCCTCCAGGAGGAATTCCAACATATCCACGACTACAATCCAATTGAACATATTAAAACACGTATTAAATCTCCTGAGAGTATCATGAAGAAGATGTATCGGAAGAATATTCCTATATCAACGGAATCGATAAAGCATAATATTATGGATATCGCTGGAATCCGTGTTGTCTGTTCCTTCATTTCCGATATTTATCGGATCAGTGAAATGATAGAAAATCAAAAAGACGTTACAGTCATTGAAAAGAAGGATTATATTAAGAACGCGAAACCAAACGGTTATAAAAGCCTACATTTAATTGTCTCGGTGCCTGTATTCATGTCTGACCGGATTGAAGATGTCTATGTAGAAATTCAAATCCGGACTGTCGCCATGGATTTCTGGGCAAGCTTGGAACATAAGATATACTATAAATATGATAGTCTCGTTCCAGAACGGTTAACGAAAGAACTGACGGAAGCAGCTATGGTAGCTAATGACTTGGATGAAAAGATGGAGCAACTGCATAACGAAGTCAGTCATATTAAAGATCAGAACAGTCGAGAGCAGGACCTCAATTTTTTAGATTTGAATGAGGATAGATTATATTTGCCGATAAATTTTTTACGGGATTTCATTAGGGATGCCGAAGAGGAGAAATAGGTAATTTTTAAGGGTGCGTGGAGGGATAATTGCCTGGGTGCGAAGGTTTAGGTTTTTGTCGTTCAAAGGATGAGGAAGGATGAGACGCTACTCCTAAACATCTGAAATCCAGTCATCTTCGAGCTTTCGGTTAATTAAAAGGTCTTTAACCGCTCGAAAGAATACCAACTTGGATTTTTCGTTCGATTACAAGGTCTCTAATCGCTTGAAAGTGTATCATCTCCATAAATTAGGTCGATTAAAGAGCTTCTAAATGCCCGAGGACGTACCGGCCTAAGCATCTTCAGGCGATTAGAGTGCATCTAATCCATCGAAGCCCAGTGCCGTCCCATTTTTCAGATGATTAGAGACATACTTATAGACACTCAAGCACGATCTCTGAATCAAAGAGGAAAAGAGGTAGATAGAATGAAGCTAGTAGGAGTTTCGGGCGCGCTCGCAGGCGGGAAAACAGCAGTTGCGGTTGAAGCAGTGTTAGCTGCTGCCCGAGTGCATGACCCGACGATCAAAACGGAATTAATTGATTTACGGGAATATGACATTGAATTCGCAGCGGGTCTTCCTTTATCTGCATACAATGAAGATACATGGAATGTGGTGAAAAAGATTCAAGCTGCAGATTTTCTCGTGTTTGGTACACCGATCTATCAGGCATCCCTTTCCGGTGCGCTAAAGAATTTGCTCGATCACTTGCCTGAATATGCGTTTCGTAATAAAGTGACCGGGATGGTTGCGACCGGTTGGACGAATCGGCATTTTCTTGTTTTAGAATATCATTTAGGCTCGATACTTTCTTATTTCAAAGGACTGATTCCAACTGGGAACGTGTTTATTCATAATGAAGCTTATGATATTGAGAGTGATGAACTAATCGATGATCGGATTTACGAACGAATTGGGCAGCTTGCGGAAGAGATGATTTATTTGCAGCGAGGGATTATGAATAGATAAGTATTCAAATGATCAGAGCAGTTTAAGTCATTTTTATAGGAGTCAATGATGTATTTAGGGATTGATAGCGAAGAAACATTCATCAAACGTACTTTAATGGGTGCGATGGAGAAATTTCTGAAATGGGAAAGCGGTAGAAGTTTTGATTCATATTGAACACAGGTTGCGGCGCTTGCTCTAAAACTCGAACTGAAAAAATAGCAAATGACGGTAAAATAATTAATAAATGAAGTTATCGGTCTAAAAGAGCCTACAGGTACTTTAAAAGAAGAAATCTCTGATATAAAAATTGATTTACATGAATAAATTTCTAATAAGAATCTAGACTTCATGTTCTCAGGCTGTCAAGAAATCTTGACAGCGTATTTTATATCAAATAGATGGTAATGACTGTCAGCTATTTAGATAAGGATAATTGTATAGGCTTTTATTATCATTTTTTAATCTCTGCTATGAACGATAATTTCCAAAAGAATAAAAAATTCATGTATAGAGTCATTATTAATAAATATATGGCCTACTATTTCATATTCAGAAGATCGGGGAACTCCTTTTTAGTTTCTAAAAGACTATCATCTCTGCATCTCCCCGTAAATCTAATCTCCTCTGCTTTTTCAAGGCTATTAGAAAGAAAGGATATATGATGAAAAATCTATCTTTATTATCTGTGATAAAGTCTAAGTATTTCAATGTTTCCCCCATTTATAGTTGCTTATTTAGGTCATTATTCGCTATCATATAGGAAATACCACAAGACAGAATTTTGCTAGGGGGGTGCTTATGAAGATTGGATTTATTGGAGCAGGGAAAGTAGGAGTCTCCCTCGGAAAGTACTTAACTGAGCACAAAGTAAAAGTGACAGGATATTACAGCAGAACCCTCAAGTCATCGATAGAAGCAGCTGAATTTACAAATACTAGAGTCTATGAAGATGTTAGATTTTTAGTCGAAAATAGTGATGCTATTTTTATAACTGTACCAGATGGCGCTATATCTAAGGTATGGGACGAATTGAAAGTGCTTCCAATAAAAGATAAGATCATTAGTCATTTTAGTGGTTCTTTAAGTTCGGAGGTTTTTTCGGATAGTAGTCGTTACAGTGCATTCGGTTATTCGATCCATCCCCTTTTTGCAATTAATGATAAGTATCATTCTTATAAAGAGCTGTCGAAAGCAGTTTTTACCATCGAGGGGCATGAGAAGTACTTGAACGATCTGACTGGTTTAGTTGAAAGCTTCGGGAACGAGGTAAGCGTGATTCAAGCTGCGGACAAAACTCGGTACCACGCATCTGCAGCTATGGTCAGTAATCTTTATGTCGGTCTCGTAGCCTTAGGTGAGAAAATGCTTGTTGACTGTGGTTTTACACCAGACAAAGCGCACCGGGCACTCGCACCACTTATTCAAGGAAATACGGAAAATATTCTTTCCTACGGGACAACGGATGCACTGACAGGACCGATTGAGAGAAATGATCTTGGTACCATTTTAAATCATTTGCAAGTCTTACATCCACAGGAAAAGGAAGTTTATAAAGCTCTATCAGGATTGGCTCTAGAGGTAGCGGAGGAGAAACATAAAGACAGGGACTATAAAAAAATCAAAGGGGTTATCAAAGAATGAAAAATACAGTGACGTCATTTCAGCAACAAAAAAATGCAGGCGATAAAATTACGATGCTTACGTGCTACGACTATTCGATGGCAAAGTTGATGGATCAAGCTGAAATTAATATGTTATTGGTTGGGGATTCGCTTGGACAAGTTATGCTTGGATATGAAAATACACTGCCTGTTACAATAGATGATATGATTCACCATACAAGGGCTGTTGCTAGAGGAGCAAGCAAGGCTTTTGTTTTAGCAGATTTACCATTCATGTCTTATCAAATTTCCGTTCAGGATGCTGTATTGAATGCAGGCAGATTAATAAAAGAAGGCAGGGCGCATGGTGTAAAATTGGAAGGCGGTACAAAGGTTTGCCCACAGATTAAAGCCATTGTAGAAGCATCCATTCCAGTTTGCGGGCATATCGGTCTAACCCCACAATCTGTTAATGAATTTGGCGGATTTAAGGTGCAAGGGAAAACCGAGGCTGCTGCTAGACAGTTAATCGCGGATGCTAAAGCAGTAGAGGCGGCGGGAGCATTTATGATCGTGTTAGAAGGCGTGCCTGCAAAACTAGCAGAAATCGTCACCAAGGAAATAAATATTCCAACAATCGGAATAGGCGCGGGCCCGGGGTGCGACGGACAAGTGCTTGTATATCAAGATATGCTGGCAATCTTTTCGGATTTCACGCCAAAGTTTGTCAAACAGTTTGCACAAGTAGGGGAAATCATGCAACAAGCATTCCGGGATTATATAACCGAAGTCAAAGAAGGATCGTTTCCTGCTAAAGAGCATACCTATACTGTTTCCGATGAGGTCATTGATAAATTATATTAAGGAAGAAAATTAAAGGAGTTAAGTATAATGCAGATTGTATCAACCATTAAGGATGTTAAAGCTGTTGTGAAAAAGTGGAAAGAAGAAGGGCATACAATTGGCTTTGTACCGACGATGGGATTTTTGCACGAGGGACATGGAAGTCTTATTACTGCTGCAAGAGAAGCAAATGAAAAGGTTGTAGTTAGTATTTTCGTAAATCCAATGCAGTTTGGGCCAAATGAGGATTTTGATAGTTATCCCCATGACTTGGAGAGAGATAGTAAGATTTGTGAAAATCTAGGAGTGGACCTTATTTTCCACCCAACACCAGAAGAGATGTATCCGCAAGATTTTTTTACGTATGTTGATATGTCTGTACTAACCGAAGAACTCTGTGGATTAAACCGTGAAGGTCATTTTCGCGGGGTATGTACGGTTGTCAACAAGTTATTTAATATTACACAGCCAGACCGTGCTTATTTCGGAGAGAAGGATGCACAACAATTGGCCATCATCAAACAAATGGTAAAGGATTTATGTATGAATGTTGAGGTCATTGATTGTCCGACTGTTCGTGAAGAAGATGGTTTGGCGAAGAGTTCTCGTAATACATATCTTTCTCCTGAAGATAGAGGGGCAGCATTGATTGTAAGTGATACTATTTCCCTTGGCGAAAGCTTGGTAAAAGAAGGGGAAACAAATGCAGAGAAATTGATTGCTGCAATGGAAACGCATCTCAAAACAGAACCAAAGGCTAAAATTGAATATGTGAAGGTAGTTGATGGGGAGACGCTGCAGCCAATTTCAACTATTAGACCGGGAGTTTTAGTTGCTATAGCGGTGCATATTGGAAAAACAAGACTGATTGATAATTTTAGTGTTCGTAAGTTATAGACTTAAATTGAAAATGTACAATAAAAGAAAGGACATAACGTATAGATGATTAATCGTTATGCCCTTTTTTAACCAGCTCAACAGTTAATTAATACGTAAATCGAGAGTAACGGGACTGCGAACCCCAAGGAGGAAGCTGCACGTACGCTGAATAAAAGTAATTACGAATTTACTTTTTTATTTCCAGGTGTGTTGAGTTAATAACAATCAAATCCTTTGGTTAAGCTAGTATTAATAATAGCTTAACTAAAGGACTCTGAGGTGATGATATGTTACTGTCAGGAGAGATTATATCTGGAGAATTTGACGGCAATGCGAATGAGTTTTCTATACAAAAAGTAAAACACTTCACGACACAAACAACGATAAATGAAAAACAGTTAAAAAGTCTTTATCATTATCTGAAAAAACATCAAGATGATGCAGAAGGCCATGTCATTACGCTATATGACCAATTGCCTATCCGATTGAATCGGGAAGAAATAAGCCTACTTGCGGGTGACCTTGAAAAAGTGCAGGAAATGTATCTTGACACATTCTGAATGACCGCTTATAATGAAGAAGATTTTTAATAAGAGGGAGTATTATTGAGAAAATGAGACAACATCCTAACTTTGAACCGATAATTGAATATGGTCAAAGCCTCTGATTTGCGTTGCAGAGTGATTGGGATACGTCTGTCCTTTATTCATAATCATAATGTCAAATTATGAAAAAAGTTATATACCATACAATGAACTCTACGGATAATTCAATTCAGGTGGTGGAAAGGCGGCTCTGTTCTGTCTTTCCTTTTTAGTTTTAGTGAATGAGACCCCCCAATGTTTTTAAGGAGTACCCCTACTTTTGACCACAGGCAGCTGCTTGTGATTTTTTATTTTGAACAAACAATTGAAGGAGGAAGTTTTTTGCAAACTTTATTATTTTTTTGATGGTAAAAAGTGAGTGAAATGCATAGATATACTATATTTTAAAAAGAAATTAGAGGTAAAATAATGAGCAAAACAAAAGAAAAAACATATGAATTTTTATCAGAAGATCCGAATGTCAAAACGTTGCCGCTTATGGCGGCTTTGATTATTGGAGCGTTTTTCGCGATATTGAATGAAACACTGTTGAATATTGCGCTCACGACATTAATGGCAGAGTTCGATATTACGCTACCAACTGTCCAGTGGGTTGCAACAGGATTTATGTTAATGATGGGGATTGTTATACCAGTATCTCCATTATTTATGCAATGGTTTACGACAAGGCAGCTTTTCATTGGGACGATGACGGTCTTTACAATTGGTACAACGATAGCGGCAATCGCGCCGACATTTTCCGTATTGCTTACTGGCCGGTTGATTCAGGCAGTCGGTACTGGAATGTTGATGCCGATTATATTCAACGTCTTTTTACTTGTGTATCCTCCACATAAAAGAGGGAAAATCATGGGAATTGTTGGGTTAGTTATTATGTTTGCACCTGCAATCGGACCAACACTTTCAGGAGTTATCGTTGATTACTTGGGTTGGAGATTTTTATTTATCTCTGTCCTCCCATTTGCTGTATTTTCGATTCTTTTTGCCTTGAAATATTTGGTGAATGTATCGGAAGTGACGAAACCGAAGATCGATTGGCTCTCCATTGTCTTTTCAACGGTAGGTTTTGGTGCAACAATATACGGATTCAGCTCGGTTGGAGAGAGTGAGGCAGGGTTTTTAACACGTGATGTTTTAACTGCAATTATCATTGGGGTGATTGGAATCATTCTCTTTGCCATCAGACAATTTAAGCTGGAAGAACCGTTGATGGACTTGCGCGTGTTCAAATTGCCGATGTTCACGCATGCAGTAATCATGTTCATTATTATTGTGATGACGATGTTTGCCTCAGAACTTATCTTACCGGTGTTCATGCAGGGACCAATGGCTCTTGCACCAGCAATGGCTGGAATGCTGCTGCTCCCGGGAAGTATTTTAAACGGGATTATGAGCCCATTTATGGGCGCTTTATTCGATAAAGTTGGTCCTCGGGTGATGATGATACCTGCGACAATTGTGCTTGCCGGGACGATGTTTATGTTCAGCCGAATGACAGCTGATACGCCGCCTTGGGTAATAATCGTTGGATTTATGCTCATTATGCTTAGCGTATCTGCAACGATGATGCCAGCTGAAACAAATGGGCTGAATCAGCTGCCGAAGCGATTATATCCGCACGGTACGGCTGTGATGTCCACGCTGCAGCCGTTGAGCGGGGCAATTGGAGTTTCGGTATTTATCAGTATTTTAAATTCGAAACAGGCCAGTTATCTCGCAGGTGTTGCGGATCCTGCGTCTCAACAATCAATAACGCAAGCGATGGTTGTTGCAGTGGAGCATGTCTACTTTATTATCTTTATCATTACGATCATCGCAGTAATTCTATCCTTCGTTGTCTACCGCGCTCGGCCGGTTGAAGAAAATGTTTAAAAAAGGTTGACAATTATCTAAAAGCTATGTAGAGTATAGCTAATAACTTAATAAAGCAAATTTTCTTATCAAGAGAAGTGGAGGGACTGGCCCTGTGAAGCTTCAGCAACAGACATGAATATGTACTGTGCTAATTCCAGTAGCGTCATTATGCTTGAAGATAAGAAGAGTAGACACGATACTAGAATCCTCTTCTTATTTTCAAGAAGGGGATTTTCTTATTTTTGCAGATATGAAAGTAGAAATCCTTTCTTCCCGCATAAATGCAACTAGAGCATTCGCCGTAAAAGCTTGGTGAAGACAGAGTCTTCTAATCAAAATATATAATGAAAAGGGGAAATACAATGACGACACTTACGAAAGCGCCATTTCGAGCAGATCATGTTGGAAGTTTATTAAGACCCGAAAGCATTAAGCAAGCAAGAGCAGATTTTCAGGCCGAAAAGAAGTCAGCGGATGAATTATATGCGATTGAAACAGAAGAGATTACCCGAATTGTTGATAAGCAGATTGAAGTTGGCTTAGAGGTTGTAACGGATGGAGAATTCCGCCGTAGATTCTGGCACACTGATTTCCTTGAGCATTTAAATGGCATAGAGGGCTATGTTCCAGAGCATGGTTATCGATTTAAAGGGATAGAAACAGAAAAGTACACAATTCGCAACAACGGAAAAGTGTCATTCAATCCGAACCATCCATTTATTGAGGACTTTAAGGTCTTTAATAAAATTGTTGATGGTCGTGCAGTCGCAAAACAAACGATTCCAAGTCCGAATCAGCTATTCCACCCTGGCATGATGGACGAGACAGTTTACTCCGATATTGAAATTTATGCGAAAGATGTTATTCAAGCATATCGTGATGCGATTCAAGCGTTTTACGATGCAGGTGTCCGTTACTTGCAATTGGATGACGTATACATTGCAGGACTCTCTTCTCCTGAGAAGGAATTCCCTGAAGATGGCTACTCGAGAGAGCAATACATCGACTTGGCCCTCCGCGTAATCAATGGAGTGTTGGATGGTAAACCAGCGGATTTAACTGTCACAACGCACTTATGCCGTGGAAATTACCAGTCTGCATACATGTTCAGTGGTAGTTATGATTTGATTGCACCAACCTTACTCGCGAAGGAAAAAGTGGATGGATTTTTCCTGGAATATGATGACGAACGTTCTGGGGATTTCAAAGCTTTAGCCCATATTCCTAAGGGTGGGCCGCAAGTGGTCCTTGGATTAGTTACTTCGAAGTCAGGTGAACTTGAAGATAAGGAAAAGCTTAAAGATCGAATAAAAGAAGCGACACAATACATTCCCAAGGAGCAAATTTGCTTAAGCCCACAATGCGGATTTTCATCAACCCATCACGGAAATAAGTTAACGGAAGAACAGCAATGGGAGAAATTACGCTTTATCGTTGAGTTATCAAAAGAAATTTGGTGATACCAAAATGAGATAATCTTAAGCATTTGGACGGTACACCTGTTATTTAACAAGCAGAAGACTCTCGTGTTTTATACACATTAACGGTCTGTAATACCCCCCACTCTAAACAAGAGGGAAAACTAAAATGTGAAGGTGGGGGATATACAGTCCGTAAATACCTGATTCTGTTCAACTAACATTCAGTGGGGAGGTAAGGAATCTCCCACTGAATGAAGTTTCACTTTAAGAATTATTTAATAGTGAATGAAAAAGGTCAAAAAAGCAAATTTCGAGCAGTATGTAGCTGCTGGAAGTTTGCTTTTTTTATTGGTGGACATTACGTTTGGATTTTAATCGTAAGAGTTGTAACAATTATTATACTTTGTTAATATCATAATACCAAGTAAATTTATATGAATGGTGTGGTTGGATTGGGAGAGCAGTTTAATCGTTTATTTGACGAGTGGGCAGCGAGTTACGATGATACGGTTCAGGGGGCTGATATGGAATATCGGGAAGTATTCAGAAATTATGAAATAATTCTTCAGAAGATTAGTGATCGTGCGCACGGTTTTGTCATTGAGTTTGGCGTAGGAACAGGTAATTTAACAAAAAAGCTTATGGAAAAAGGGTTAGAAGTGGTTGGGATTGAGCCTTCAGACAATATGCGGAAAATTGCCCAACAAAAACTTCCTAACACGAAAATTATGAAAGGCAATTTTCTATCCTTTCCCAGACAAAATAAAAAGGTAGACGCAATTGTGAGTAGCTATGCATTTCATCACTTGACGGATAAGGAAAAGGAGCAAGCGATTAAACTCTACACAAATATATTAGACACGCAAGGGAAGATTATCTTCGGTGATACGATCTTTGAGAATGATAAAAAGAAAAATGAAGCCTATCTACAGGCGAAAAAGAAGGGTTATCATCGATTAGCAGAGGATTTGAATACGGAATATTACACGACCATCCCTAAGATGGAACAGATACTTCATCAGTATGGGTTTACAACAAGTTTTGAACAAATCAATGATTATGTATGGATTTTGGAAGCGCAATTGAATAGAGAAGCAAAGCTCGCATAAGAAAAATGTCCGTATGAGGCAGGTGGTAGAAAGAATGAATATCATACAAAACCTCAGCCAGTTGGTTGGGAACACGCCAATGTATGAAATCACTGCATATAATTTACCAAAAGATGTAAGGCTGTTTGCGAAATTGGAGTTCCAGAATATTGGTGGGAGCATCAAGGATCGACTCGGATTTTATCTCATTCAAAAAGCTATCGAAAAAGGGGAATTACAAAAGGGAGACACCGTGATTGAGCCGACCGCGGGTAATACCGGGATTGGCTTGGCACTTGCTGCAATCCATTATCAATTACATGCTATTTTCGTTACTCCTGAAAAATTTAGTCAGGAGAAACAGGCCCTTATGCGGGCATTAGGCGCTGAAGTAATCAATACACCGACAGAGTTTGGGATGGCCTATGCAATAGAAAAGGCGCAACAACTTGCAAGTGTTCGTCCGGGCGCCTATATTCCTAATCAATTTTATAATGAAGATAATCCAAACACCTATTATGATACACTTGGGCCGGAAATTATAGCTGACTTAGATGGAAGAGTTGATATTTTTATTGCTGGTGCCGGTTCGGGTGGGACGTTTACTGGCGTGGCACGTTATCTAAAAGAAAAGCAGCCACAAGTAAAGACAGTAATTGTGGAACCTCAAGGATCCATTTTAAATGGGGGTGACCCGGGTCCCCATAAAATAGAGGGAATAGGAGTAGAATTCATACCAGACATTATGGACCGGAGTCTATTTGACAAAATTTATACGATTACCGACGAACAAGCATTTGCCCGATTAACTGAGATAGCGAAATATGAAGGATTACTCGTTGGCAGTTCTTCCGGTGCTGTAGTAGAAGCTGCCTTAAAAGAAGCAGAAATCGCGGAGCCTGGAACAAATATCGTAACTATTTTTCCAGACAGTAGTGAACGCTACTTGAGTACGGGAATCTATCACGGTGAAAACGTCCGTAACACTTCCGCATCAAAAGGAAGAGATTAATCAAATTTATTTAGGCGGACGCTACGAAAGCAAATTCAGTGGGAGAAGGGCCGTCGACTAAAAACGCGACGTCCTGTCGCAACGTCGACACTAGCACGTTCAGTGCGTCGAACCCCCCACTGATTGAAGTTTCATTCTAAGGAGGGATAGAATAAGATGAGAAAGAAAACGCAATTAATTCACAGTGGAGCAGCTATTGATAAAAATGTTGGCGCGATGTCGCCGCCGATTTATCAGGCAAGCACATTTAAGCAAAATGGTGTCGGTAATTTTACTTATGAATATTCACGGACGGGAAACCCTACGCGAGAGGCTTTAGAAACACTTATTGCTGATCTGGAAAAAGGGAAGCGTGGCTTTGCTTTTGCTTCTGGAATGGCTGCAATTGCAGCGGTAATGGATCTATTTCAATCAGGAGATCATATCCTGATTACTGATGATGTATATGGCGGAACTTATCGCTACATGACAAAGATCTTAAATAACCGGAACATCGATGTAACCTTCACAGATTCAAGTAATTTGGGCGAAGTTAAAGAAAACATTCGCCCGGAGACAAAAGCTATTTTTATAGAAACACCGACAAATCCATTGTTGAAAATAACTGATATTGAAGCGTTAGCGGATATTGCGAAAGAAAATAACTTAACATTAATTGTTGATAATACATTTAATACGCCGTATTGGCAATCGCCAATTGAGCATGGAGCAAACATTGTCATCCATAGTGCAACGAAATATTTAGGAGGCCATAGCGATCTTGTAGCGGGTCTAGTAGTAGTAGACGACGAAAAGCTTGGTGAAGCTGTACATTTTATTCAGAATGCGACTGGTGGTGTTCTAGCTCCCCATGATAGTTGGTTGCTGATTCGAGGAATCCGAACATTAGGGGTTAGAATGGAAGAAATCGAAAGTAATACGAGTGAAATTGTTGAATTTCTTGTAAACCATCCACAAGTTGGAAACGTGTACTATCCAGGTTTACCAGACCATCCGAATCGTGAAATTCATGCCAAGCAATCAGGTGGTTTCGGCGGGATGGTATCCTTTACGGTAGACAATGAAGAAAAAGCAATGGAAGTGCTCAATAAGGTAAGATATTTCACCCTTGCTGAGAGTCTGGGAGCTGTCGAAAGCCTTATTTCACTTCCGGCAAAGATGACACACGCCTCCATCCCGAGAGAGCGAAGAATTGAATTAGGGATAGAAGATGGTTTGATTCGTCTTTCAGTTGGTTTAGAAGATGTAAAGGATTTAATGGAGGATCTGCAACAAGCGTTAGATTAGATATGGGAACTCTCATAACTTTTAGATAGTTGATTGTTTCTAGAAAAATAGGTATAATGATTACTATAAAATTTAAACGTTAAGAAGGATGATTAGAAAATGAGACTACGATTCCAAACTTTGAACCAGTAACTAAATACGTTCAAAGACTCTGCTTGTTTGTGCAGGGTAAACGGGATTAGTCTGTCCTTTTTTAATCAACTTCATTTTTAATCTTACTCTGTTTTAATGAGGAAGGCGGCTTATTCTGCCTTCCTTTTTTGTGCCCTTTTTTAACAGAAAATGAAAGAGGAGGAGGAAAACCAAATGCAAATGTTATTATTCTTTTAATACGAGCTCGCATTAGACTTGAGCTCGTATCGATCCTAGCTATCGATACGAAATTTAACTATTTCGGGAGGTAGCAGAGATGGAAAAAATATGCTTTGAATTAGAAAATATAGCGTTAACTTATTTTGATCAAACGATAATAGAGATTGAACGATTAGCAATTCACCAGTTTGACCGAATCGGTATTGTTGGGAAGAATGGTGCAGGTAAGAGTACGTTATTAAAGCTCTTGGCTGGGATGATTCAGCCAACACGTGGAAAGGTGCATCATCATGCAGATTTTGCCTATTTTGATCAATTGTCGGCGCCAGAAAAAAGTGCGATTGATTATGAATTAATCGGGAAATTAGCGTTCCCGGAAACTTCGCTTGATAACTTCAGCGGTGGAGAGCAAACGAGATTGAAACTTGCGCAAATCTTTTCTGATTATCATGAAGGCTTACTTCTGGATGAACCGACGACACATCTTGATGCGGATGGGACCCAGTTTTTAATCGATGAATTAACTTACTACTATGGTGCTCTAGTCCTCGTAAGCCACGACCGTTATGTGCTGGACCAATTGGTGAACAAAATTTGGGAAGTCGAGGATGGTAGAGTAAAGGAGTATGCAGGAAATTACTTGAACTATACCGCGCAAAAAGAGCTGGAAAGAGATCAGCAAGCAGAAGAACATGAAAAGTATCAAAAAGAGAAGTCACGTTTAATGAAAGCTGCTCGAGAAAAGATGAAGAAGGCAGAGAAAATAACCGAGGCGAGTGGCCAAAAGTCTAAAAAGGAAACAAAAGCGAAGGCGAACCGGATGTTTGAGACGAAATCAAAGGGAACAAGTCAAAAATCTGTTGAGCGAGCAGCAAAAGCACTGGAAAAAAGGGCGGAACAACTGGATGAGGTGGAAGCACCAAAAGAAGAGAAAATCATCCGTTTTCACCAGTCGAAAGCACTCGAACTTCATAATAGATTTCCAATCATGGCAGACCGCTTGAACCTGCAGGTAGGGGAGAAGGCATTACTTGAGGAAGCAAGTTTTCAATTCCCGCTTGGTAAGACGATTGCAATCACAGGAAAGAACGGTTCAGGAAAAACAACGTTACTCCGACATATAATGAATCAAGGCGAGGGGCTGACCATCTCTCCGAAAGCTGTAATCGGAGTTTATGAGCAGCTGGATTATAAATTTACGAAAGATGAAACAGTCCTTGATTATATGAAAGATCGTAGTGACCACGCAGAAAGTAAAATTCGCTCCGTTCTGCATGCCATGAGCTTTACAGGTAATGATTTGAAGAAAAATATCAGAGAGCTGAGTGGGGGAGAAGCAACTCGTTTAGTACTTTGTCAGTTGTTTTTAGGCAGATACAATCTATTGATACTGGACGAACCGACAAACTTTCTTGATGTGTTTTGTATTGAAGCATTGGAACGATTTTTAAAAGGTTACGAGGGAACTGTTCTGCTTGTGTCGCATGACCGCACCTTTATTGAACATGTTGCGGATTGTGAGTATCGTTTGGAGAATAAGAAATTATCGTTAAAAAGTTAAAAAACAATTGAACCTTTTCATCCTAATCATTGTATAAGAAAGTAAAGGAAGAAAAGGAGTTTGATAATCGATGGCGTTAGGCTGGTTAATAAGCAGTGTTGTAGCAGCAGTTCTAGGAACGGTTTTTGTTATAATCATTGCTACAATGAATAAAAAGGTAGTTCGAAACAAATTGGGTAATACTGATTTTAAAAAATCGGATATTTATTTCCAGTGGACGAGATGGGATTATGTGATTATTATCGCTGCAGCTTATACATTTTTATGTATAACAGGCTTATTCGTATTTTTGCTACGTGGCGATAATATAGATAGCCCTTGGATACAATTTTTTATTCATCAAACCTTTGTGTTTT
This sequence comes from Oceanobacillus indicireducens, assembly GCF_014647195.1. Taxonomy (GTDB): domain Bacteria; phylum Bacillota; class Bacilli; order Bacillales; family Amphibacillaceae; genus Oceanobacillus; species Oceanobacillus indicireducens. The sequence goes on from NZ_BMOS01000018.1 coordinate 54,654, forward strand.
CTCTAATCACATTTACTTGGTTCGTCACGAGAATTGCATATGTCTTTAAAGGAATTAAAGAGCGGTGGTCCGATGAATTTGAATAAGGAAATAGATTCTTGTATGGAGAAGCAAGATCCGTATTCGGCAGAAGCGCTTTTTGCGACTTATAAAACTGCGATCTATCAATTCGTCTATAGATATTGTCAAGATGAGCAAATGAGTTTCGATCTTGTACAAGATACCTTTGTCCGGTTTTCCAAATATCGGGGACGCTTTGATGAGAGAAAATCGAGCATTAAAACCTATTTATTCCGAATGGCTTATCAGCTTATGATCAACCGCTTGAACAAACGTAACCGAATGAAGAAATTATTGCCGTTCTTGTTTATACAAAATCAAACAGATAACGTCTCGACGGCAGAAAGATTAACGATACAAGCGGCAATTCAACAATTACCATCTGAACAGCGGGCAGTTATTTTACTAACCTACTATCACGATTTAACCCAAAAGGATATTTCCGAGATTCTTGGAATCCCTTTAGGAACAGTAAAATCACGTCTACATGTTTCGTTGAAGAAATTAAGGGAAATGTTGGAGGTAGGAGAATGAGTAAAAATGAATTTCCAGATGAACTTAAAAATAAATTGGATGAGTTCCATGTGGAAGTACCGGATATTCCGTTAAAGAGGAGTAAATGGGAACGTCTTGCTAACTGGATTCATGCGCCGGCCAAGAACCCGCTTGATGTGCTTCGGATTAAAGGGGATTCTATCATAAAGCTTGTCTTGTATCCATTAGTACTCATCCTTCTTATTTGTTTTGCGCCGATTTTACTGATTTAAAAGGGGAAGTGGCGTTACGTTGAAAACGGAAATAGGGCTCCTAATTAGAGGATGCCCATTTCATTTTATGTGTGTTTTTTATGCAGCATGTGCTCCTGTTTCCGGACTAATGCATCTCTTCTTCACACCAGTTCCAATAGATTACGTCATTTGAACCGTAAGAGAAACAACATGAGCATACTTTTTTTGTCTGTGGTACGAAGCTCTGGTAATTGGTTTATATTTGAGTGTAGTCTAATTTACGTTTTCTTTTATTTAAATATCTATTCTTTTTGAAGTAGAATTGAATCAAAAAACCAAAATAAAATGGCGGCTAGAGTACTAAGTATATAATGAGATAACATACTAAAAGGCTTTTCTCCCAAAAGTATCATAGCGAATGCTGTAGCAATGAACGCGACAGTCGCATAGATTAAGAGGTAAAGTATATTGAATCTCTTAGGTTTTACGTTCAATACAAATTGAACTGGTGCTGCAAAAATCAAGGAAAAGATCAAATAAAAAAAGTTAAGTACAGAGTACCAATCAAAGAAAAGGTAGATTGCGAAAGAGTTATAATGCTTAAAATTATAGATGTACATAAAGCACACAATATAGCAAAACATAAGTACCGCAAAGTAAATATTCTCTTCATAAAAACACGACCTTCTAACTGGATTTAACTCTATCCCGCGGGAGAAATTAGAATACATGAACATATGGTAACAAAAGAATCCGGGTTTTGGAAATTATTCCCTGGCATTGAATATGAATCATGGACGTATGACATGTAAATTTTCTAGAATATTAGTTAGATAATATGCTTTAAGACTTAGATAGTTCACGCCTGAAATATGGGAGTGGACTATTTTGTTGCATTTATATATTTAGGGGGGCAATAGGATACGTAAGAGTGATTAGATCTGTATCCCCGCCTTTCGAACTGATGAAAAGGATTGGAATATCTGTCTCTTTTCGTACCATTTGACATAATTCAAAGCCATCTATATGGGGCAGAAGTTACATCTAATATGATATTAAATCGGGTTGTTTATTTTTAATAATTTCTATCGTCGAGCGGCCATGACGAGTCGTCGCCACAATAAACCCTTCTTTTTTCAGGTAAAGACCGAGAACCTCTAACATATCAAGATCATCGTCTACTATCATAATTTTTCAATAGCCATTCTATCCCACCCTTTAAGGAGAATCCACTTTCTGAAGATTAATTATCTAAATGTATTAGATCATAATATACATGCTTTATATACTTCTTGAAATCAAAATTTCTTAACATCTTGACAAGCAAACTTCATTTTTATATTTTTTCAATAAAACCAAAAAATGGAAAAATGGTACATCGCAAACCTACATGAAAAATGTTGATAATTGACTAAAATTGTAGTATATTTACAAAGTATATTTTTTTATCTTCTTTCTCTAATGTGGTATAAGGGGCTAGTTTAACGTTTTTTAATTGCTGCTAATACGGTCTAGTGGGTTTAACAGAAATAAAGAGGTGAATATATGAAAAGAAAAATAAAAATTCCTTTAGCATATCAAATTCTGATTGGATTAGTCCTTGGGATTATTGTAGGGGCTATTTTTTATGGTAATCCTGCGGTGGAAACTTATTTACAGCCGCTTGGGACAATATTTCTTAATATGATCCGCATGATTGTCGTTCCGATTATTATTTCTACACTAATCGTCGGTGTGGCGGGAACAGGAGACTTAAAACAATTAGGAAAACTTGGAGCAAAAACGATGATTTATTTCCAAGTTGTTTCCCTTGTTGCTATTGTAGTCGGACTGGCAGCAGCAAACATTTTTCAGCCTGGTAAAGGGATCGATATGTCTTCCCTTGCTAAAACTGAAATCAATGAGTATGTTGAGACATCTGAAAGTGTGCAGAATGAAGGGATTATGGATGTCATTGTAGGTATTGTGCCTAGTAACATTATCCAATCAATGGCAGAAGGGGATATGTTGCCCGTTATTTTCTTCTCTGTATTGTTTGGATTAGGTGTGGCGGCAATTGGTGAAAGAGGTAAACCTGTACTCGCATTTTTCCAAGGCACGGCAGACGCGATGTTCTGGGTGACAAATTTCATTATGAAATTTGCTCCAGTTGGTGTATTTGGATTAATCGGTGTATCTGTTTCTAAATTCGGTTTAGAATCATTAATTCCGTTAGGTAAGTTAATGCTCCTTGTATACGGGGCAATGATTTTCTTTGTTTTAGTTGTCCTAGGGGCAATTGCGAAAGTGGTAGGTTCGAGCATTATTAATATTATAAAAGTATTGAAAGAAGAACTGCTTTTGGCATACTCTACCTCGAGTTCCGAGACTGTTTTACCAAAACTGATGGAGAAACTGGAGAAGACAGGATGTCCAAAAGACATTGTTTCTTTTGTTATTCCAACCGGTTATTCGTTTAACTTGGATGGTTCTACATTATATCAGGCGATTGCGGCTATCTTTATAGCGCAGTTATATGGAATAGATTTAAGTATCATAGAACAAGTTACATTAGTCTTAGTATTAATGATTACATCGAACGGGATTGCTGGTGTCCCCGGTGTTTCGTTTGTTGTTCTCTTGGCAACACTTGGAACAGTTGGAATTCCGTTAGAAGGACTAGCTTTCATTGCTGGTGTGGACAGACTGCTTGATATGGGACGTACTGTGGTGAATGTTCTTGGAAATGCGTTGGCTGCGGTAGTTATGTCGAAGTCTAGCGGCAGATTTGAAGTGAATAAACGGGATGCATATCTCGCAGCACTTCGGAAGTAGCATTCAATTTAATAGTTGTAGAAATAAAAATGCTGGAGGATAGGTTTCATACCTGTCTTCCAGTATTTTTTGTCTATGCAAACATTTTACAGTTTTGGAATGAAAATTTAGCAAGTCCGTCGAGAAGTTTTATGATTCATTACAACGATTTGACTGACCAAGTTGAAGACACGATAAATTTTGAATGAACGCCGCCTACCGTATCTGTTAAGCAACGCCCGATAATCCCATATCCATTATCGCGGAGAAGCTGTGCGGTTCGCATATCAAGGATGGTTGACGCATCGACTGTATGGTCTGATTGGTAATTGTTTGATGTTAGGCATATATGCTATATATTAATTTAAGGAATAAATATTGAAACAGTGGTATATAGGGAATATAATTATAATTAATTCTATTTCCACAAGGTTATTTTCCAAATTAGGAGTTGATAGGTTTGGAAAAAAATGGGTTATTTCTTCTTTTTGTTATTATAGGCATATCAGTTGGTTTAATAGCTTGTGAAGAAGATACACAAGAAAATCCAGACGACAAGCCTGAGACTGAAGAACCCAATGTTGCAACTAATACGGATAAAAATCCAGACGCACAACAAGTTTCTCCACAAGAGGGTTATTCTGAATCATCGGAATATGATATTGTTAATTTAGTCGAATCGGTTGACCCTTATGTATTGAAACCCACCATGACAGCGAAGGAAAGGTACAAGATAAGAGAAGAGTTGTATCAGAGTTTATCCGAAGAAGAGATGGATAAAATGAGTGACACAATCATAGATTTATCACTATTGTTAACAGGTACCGTTGCGAACGATTTATATAAAAATTTAATTAACCCAAGCGATTCAAAATGGGATGCTTTAGAAGTAAGCAATTGTTATTATACTCGTGAAAAGCTAGAAACTATAACACATCAAGTATCTGATCATCAGCCCTTGCTTGATGACTTAAATATGGTAATAAAACTTTGTGAAGAAGGGGTAGAACAAAGAGATGTTCTAAAAATAGTGGATGCACATCGTATATTATATGATATTTCTCACCATTTATTTCAAGATGGCGGGATATTTGTTAATGATGGAGATATTATCCACGATATGTATTTTAAAGCCTCGAAAACCTTGGAAGGAAGCCATAACTTGATAAGTAATTAAACATAACGAACGCTCAGAGGTTACTTAATTATTCTCTGAGCGTTAATTTTATTTAATTCTTGAAGTTAACTCTTTTATTAAAAATGTGGTGACCACAGAGCATCGCATGGTATCGAATTCCAACGAGAACCATATGCAAGTCCAGTGTCTATAAATCCATAACTAGCATCATCAGCGCTTATTTGATCCCAACCTCCACTAGTCTTACTAGCGTAGTTTATCTGTAGCCATTGGGGATTGTGGACACCAGTTGTAGGACTAGATGACTTGATTGCAATTTGTTGTCCCGCTGCAACAGAACCAATCCTTCTTCCATTTACACTATACAAATTCAAACTTCTATTTCTAACTTTAAAATTATAATGCCCTTCATTTTTACTACCTACCCACCCCCAAGCATAAGCATACTTTACGTCGGAATATACAGAAAATAAAAAAGAGTAGCAACCACTACTCTTTTCAATTTAAGATCCTTTGATTTTTAAATTATTTTTATAACAATCTTTACAAATTATTTCGCTATTTTTTTTCAAATATGCTTTAATTTCTACCATAGCTGTTTTTTCTGGAGCTTTCATCTTTGCATAAATTTCTTCATCGCCTTCTACTTCTCTTCCGCAAACAGAACAATATAAATTACGTTTAATCATTTACACCCCTCCCTTTTCAAAGTCAATATAATTCAACCATTACGAAAAGAAAGAAAAAGAGTAGCATTTTGCTACCCTTCTAAAGATTTTAATTTAACCACAAATCTTCTTCGTAGCTGCAGTACATCCCAATGAACCAATCAAACCACATACTGTAGCAAGTGATAAACCACCTATACCAGTTGTTATCTCTAAAGCTCACTGCTAACGGATAGCATCCGGCACCTTCACCTGCTCCACATAAAGCACCAACAGCCCATTCACGCCAACCAAAAGTTGTATAACCGTCGCCTTGACCACCTACGACCTTTTCATAAAAAGCTTCTTAGCTTATAACTTGGCCGTCTTCAATTATTTCCCCGTTTTCATTAATATCCATTGAAAATACTTTTTCCCCATTTACCTTCATTCTTATATTTATTAATCCATTATCTTTTTCTTCACCATAGAGCAATTTATAAGCTTCAACTGTGTTTTGATCCAAATCATATAGTAATTCAATATAAGCCAAATTGTCGGCCCTACTCTTTCTCCTATAATAAAGCTAACCACTACTCTATAATCCTCTTTATGAATCACAATATCCTTTTTAGGTAATTCATTTATTATTGTCTCCTTGGACAGTTTTTTGTACTCGTCAGTTTTCTTAACCTTGTTTAAAATATTATTAAATTCTTTTGAGTAACATTTGATCCAGGTTTTGCTATACAATCTCCACCCTGACATTCAAATTTTTCCGAAGCTGAAACCCCATTTTGTATATTGTTTAACGGAAGTAACAAAACCAGTAATACAGCAAACAATGTCATAGCTTTTTAACCACAATATCGCTTCCTTATTTTTTAACAAATGCCAAGTCATTTCGAATACAGTCTTTTGAAATAAATTCTACTGACAAGTGCAGCAATAACCGTACCTAGTATTAAACCTATTAAAATACTCCACTCAGACTGTTCCTTTGTCAAAAAACCATACAGAAAGAAACCTATAACAGTTCCACACAATATACCGACCGTAGAGTTCAAAATGTACTTTTTCATACATCACTCTCCCTTAGTGGAAAGAATATTCAAACAAAACCACTAGAGCACTATACCTCTTTCAATTTTTTAAAAACATAGAATCAAATAAAAAAAGAGTAAAAATACTCCCTCTCCCACGACTTAATCCATTTTGTTGAAAAGCTAAAAAAGGCATTTCTTTAACATATATCGAATTATATCAAAAGGATTGGATTCTCCCAAACCATAGCTGAGCATTTACAGCTACAGGAAAATAGAAAGTACCATGCTCATTCGAATGAAAACTTAGTCCGTCAAAAGATTTATCAGCTCCTAGCGGTTATGCGGAGGATCACAGTGCTGATAAATTAGCGAATGATCCTGTCTACACAAAAGTTATTGGTACAGACGCATTAGCTTCTCAACCAAGTTTATCTCGATTTTACATCCGGTTTGACGAGGCATCCATCGAACAATTAAATCAGGCCAATCAAGAAATCCTGGATAAAGTGCATCTATTCAGGGAATGCCAGGCAGGCAATCCTTTTCGATTTGGATTCCACTCACGCTTACACACCTATGGAAATTAGGAATCGACGGCGTGCAATACGCATTATGGTACCGTTGGCTTTCATTCGTACTGGCTTTCGATGGCATTACCGCATTACCGGTGATTTTCTTAAAGCGAACAAGAATTATCAGGGTTGCCACCAAATTAGTGATAGCGGGACGATCTTGTACTTTAAATTGTCCTCTAGTTTTCTGTACCAAAAATCTATTGGGAAGTGATTCACTGGATACAGAATAATTATCATAACTTAATCAGTTTTAAAAAAGAAAACAGGACCAAAGGATTAGTATGCCCGGAATTAGTTGCTTATTTCTTTTGTCATGATAATTTACTGCATTTATCAAAAGGAACAGTTTTTACTTGTTTAGAAAACAGAATGTGATATTAAATTTGCTTGTCGTTTAGAACTATGAGTAATTTAGGTTTAATTATAGATTAGTATATCAGACGTTTAAAAAGCATGTTAATATTTTATATAGAAAGTTATAGGGGGATATTATAGTAATGAATAAGTTGATATGGGTTCTGTCAACTGTTGCGGTGGTTTTATTTATTGGCGTTGGATGGTATATTACCTCTGAGTTATCAAATGTAATAAAGTCAGAGCCAGATAAAGTAGTAGAAGATCTGAATAAGACAAAAGAAGATTTTATTACTAAAGAAAATGAACAAAATCCATTTGGTGGTTTACGAACGCAAAAAGAGTTAACCGACGATTATTATCAGGATTATATTCATAAAATGTCACACCAAAAAATAAAAGCGGATGAAAAAAAGGGGTTTTATTTAATAACGGAAGAACGTATTGATTGGTTATTAGAGGGGTTAGAGGTAGCAACAGTGATAAATAAAGATGTTTATCATGATATACTAACGAGATGGAAAAAAGGTGATTTTTCACAAGTCGATAAAGACCATAACACCATTTGGGAAATGCAAGGGGGGAAGGTTGGGAAGGCAACTGGTATTTTAATGCCAGAGGAAGAACAAAGATATATTGAAAGTCAAACTTTTATTGAAGACCGATTAAATAAGTGAGCGGCTGCAAACTAGGGAACCATTCGAGCAATTATTGATTTTGATATCTAACGGGATACGCATCGCTATAATGTAACAGTAAAACTATGCACCAATCTCATCTCTTTCCTTTTAGTTAGATTATTTGATGACCATCTATGAATAGAAAGAGGATATTTCATCAAATAAATAACACACCAAATTCTAAAATTTTATAAGAAAGTATATACTCTTTGCTTTTGGTTCAATTCCTCCATCGTCTATTCCTATATGTCTATCCGTAAATTTTTAGGCATTTCAAGGTGTGGTTTATTTCGTTATAGATAACTCTCTTTTATTAGTAGGTGTACACCTAATAAATAAACAAAGAGGGGGAATGACAAGATGACTTGTGTAAGAAGGTCAATTTATGCAGGTGGAACGGGCCGTGTTTGTATTTCATCCGCGCCTGGGACAGTTGGTGTTCAGTTTTATTTGGAAGGAAATCTTATCTGGTATAACTGGAGGATAGATCTTCAACGTTACGAAAATGGAAGATGGACAACCATCGATACGAGGTATGGTTATGTAAGTCCAGATAGCCCATCTCACAGAAGTTTTACTAATATAGCCCATAAAAATGCGCGGACGAGAGCTAAAATCGGTATCATGAATCCGGACACAATCGTCCAAACCATTTATTCCGCAGAGATTATTCATTAATTTCACGAATGAAAGTCAAGAAGGCTGGGACATAACTAGTCTCCACTAGTCAATAAAAGGTTCCAAGCAATGATAAGTTTGTTTGGAACCTTTTTTCACGATCGTCATCTGTCATTGATTTTCCGTTTTTGAGGATGAACTTTTGCAAGTTTACCGGTATAAATGCAAATCCTAAATTAGCTTTCAGAAATACAAAAACTGGCTCCTCATCAATTTTACATTTCCCGTAAACCTCACCAATTTTCTCGTCTGAAAACTTCGTACGTACATATTCTTTTTGAGATTACCACTTTTCTATAGACTTTGGGGTTGCTGCTTTTGGGCTTTTGTGTGCACAAATAGCGGAGTGGACAGCCCGAACAGTCTTCGCATTCGTACACTTTAAATTGCTGCGTAAACCATACCGATCGGTTCGATTGGAGTGGTGACTAAACCACACTTTCCGGCCATTCGGGGATTGAAAGGAATCCCCTGCCTTATTTTAGAATGTATCGAACCTTCATAGAAAGCTAAATAATCTACTAAAAGACGGAGGGACATTCTGAGGTTGAATAAACATGGTGAGAAGATGATCAGTATTTTAGCCGACTTTTAACTTAATATTAAGAAGAGGTTTAATAAAACCTCATTTCAAGATAGTGAAGATCTCGAACAAGAAATTAAAGCTAAGATAATTGAAAAGATCTAGTTTAATTCCTACATAGTCTATTTCAACATATCTATCGTAACCTTTAAGATAATTTAAAGTGTGGTTTATTTTTTAAAAAATTACTCTCTTTCTATTAACAGATGTACATCAATATTAAAAAGGAGGAATGATATTATGCCTTGTAAAAGCTCATCAATCTCTACAGGTGGAACAGGTCGTGTTTGTATTTCATCAGCTTCGTAAATAATTGGAGTTCAGTTTTATTTAGAAGGAAGTCTCATCTAGTATAACTGGAAGATGACCCTTCAACGTTACACAAACGGAAGATGGTCAACCGTCGACACGAGATATGGCTATGTAAGTCCAGATAGTCCATCACACAGAAGTTTCACAAATATTGCCGCTAAAAACGCTCAGATGAGAGTGAAAATTGATTTGATGAATGCAAGCGAATTTATCCACTAGCATTAATTAGAGTCAAACGATCATAAGCAGATATTGGAGATTAAATTACTTGTAAGTGCAGAGAACGACTTACATTTCAAAACGAGGGGAACTCATTCTCACGACACTTGATTATCTTCATCGGCAATCTAAGTGAACTTCATTTTTTTAATACTCTATCAAACGATATTAATATTTATATTGAAGGGGTGAAATCATGATTTGTATTTATCATGAAAATATAGACCGAGGATGGACCAGGTATGTTAATTGTTGTGTTAGTCAATCAGGTACTACTATCACATGTAGTCTGAATTTGGAACCGATGCTGGATGAAGGTCAAGTTGCTCCCTGGGGAGAACCATATACCATGACAGTTCAAAGGTTTTACGGAGGGAGATGGCAGAATATTCAAACTAAGTCTGGAACGGTTTATAGCAATGGTGGAGATTCTTCAAGACAATTCGGAATGTCAAGGAGTAGTGACCCTTACAGAGTTAGAGTTGTCTACACCAACAATAATGAAACAAGATATTCTAGGGAATTCATTCACTAGGAATTGCAGAAACAGAAGGAACACTGGAATGGTGTTTCTTCTGCCTTTTTAATACTAAGAAAGGGAATTACTACATAGTTATCCATTAACTGAATACGCGGTGCGTGGTAAGGATATTGAGGTGCTAAGGGATTTTACTGGAGAAATGATGTGTGACGAATGCTATAACAATCCCGAAAATGAGGTATTTGAATGAAACTCTATTTAGATGGAGGTCGTGGTCGTAGAGATACGGGGGGATTGATCACGGTTTACAGGAGAAAGATTTAGTTTTAACAATAGCGAGGTACACCAGGAATTATCTTTTAAGAAACTATAAGGGCATTCAAATACGAATGTTGTAAAGCTCCATTCATTTTCTATAAATTCGGAGTCGATGCTGAAAACCAGGTTCCCTACAACTAACTTCGCTTCTAGCACAATGCATATATATCGAAATGGTCAGTGAAAGTACCTATCGGGAAACAGCTCATATATTAATGAATGGACCGCGGTAGAAATTAGCCATGCAACAGTTGGAGAAGCGCAGATAAAGGCGGATGAAGATATGGTCATCGATTTAGAGGAGTCCGCTGAAGTGCCAGAAGGTAAAGAAGTTGAGTTGCTCTATGCGGAAGCTGATGGGGTATTCATTCGAGGAACGGAAAAGAAAAAGAGTCACGAGGTAAGCCATGCGATCGTTTATGAGGGTTGGGACAAGAGTATCTTTGCGCAATCAGAAAGTGATCATGACGACTAAGCCAACTTCGGAGTTTTGGAAAGAAGTTCAGGCACTCAATCGAGCGATTGGTGCCGGAAAGAGTGAGCATTTTTTTAAGGAATACTACTTATCAAGAACGCGAGGATCTAGAGCAAGAAATTAAAACAAAAATAACAGAAAAACTCAAAACAATTGAGTTTGAGGAACCACCTAACTTTTGGTGCTTAATAAAACAGGTGAAAAATAAAACTTAGTATAATCGCTCAACCTTCGTAGCCTAAAACAGTTAGCGATTCCTTGGTGTAATAAACATTTTAAATATATAAGAACTAAAAAGATAAAATAACTGGAGGACAGGTTTAGTGCCTATACCTCCAGCATTTTTTTGCTTATGCAACCTTTTTACAAGTTTCTGCACATTTGAAACAAGCTTCCGCACATTTCTGACAGTGTTCGTGATCATGCTTCTTGCACTCATTTCCACAAGCTTCACACACTTGCGCGCATAGGGTAGCGAGTTCAGCTACGAACGGCGTGTTCCGCGCCAAAGCTTGTTCAAAGTAAGCGCAGATTTCCGAGCATTCCCTGTCCAAGCGGATGCACTCTGCCATCATTTTCACGTCTTCTTCCTTTAAGCATGCATCAAAACAATGGTTACATGCCATCACACATTCATGCAGTGTCGCGATCAATTCTTGATGTTGTACATGTGACATTTTTATACCCTCCTAAAAGTCTATCGTTATATTTTTCCCAAAAACGCTCTTGATAAACGGAATTGCTGGCTCGTTTGAAACAAGCATTCATTTATATGAAAGTACAAGCATATAGTGTATTAGATAAAACTAGAGCCTAGCATTTTTACAGGAGTTGGAGCCATGTTCAAATACATTTTAAAGAAATTGCTCATCATGCTATTCACGTTATGGATCATCATTACTTTAACCTTTGTATTAATGGTGTCAGTTCCGGGTTCCCCGTTCAACAGTGAAAGCAGCTCGAATGAAATCGTCCAGCAAAACTTGGAAAGGCATTATAACCTCGATCAGCCTATACCTATTCAGTATGTCCTTTATTTAAAATCAATCATCACCTTAGAGTTCGGTCCGTCCATCAAGCAGCCGAATCAGACGGTAAATGACTTATTAGGAAGGGGGTTTCCCATCTCTGCAGAACTCGGACTTGTGACAATTATTGTTGCACTTATTTCCGGAATTGCAATCGGGATACTGGCGGCCCTTCGGCATAATCGAATCATCGATTATGTTGTGATGGGGATTGCCGTTCTCGGAATCTCTATCCCGAACTTCATTCTCGCTACCCTATTAATCCAGCAGCTAGCAGTTAACTGGGACATTTTCCCTGTCGCGACTTGGCAAGGGCCAATGTATATGATTCTTCCAGTATTGGCACTTGCAACTGGTCCGATGGCAATTATCGCAAGACTCACGAGATCAACCATGTTAGAGGTATTGACACAGGATTATATAAAAATGGCAACAGCCAAAGGATTGGCACCCTGGAAAATTATCGTGAAACATGCGCTCCGGAATGCACTCATGCCGGTTATTACGATTATGGGAACATTACTCGTTGGAATCATGACCGGATCCTTTGTTATTGAACAAATCTTTGCGATTCCGGGAATGGGAAAGTATTTCGTGGAAAGCATCAACCATCGTGACTTTCCTGTCATTATGGGTACGACTGTATTTTACAGTTCATTTCTTATCATTATGCTATTTCTCGTCGATATCGCCTATGGAATACTAGATCCAAGAATCAAAGTAAACAAGAAGGAAGGGGAGTAGTAAGATGCACAACCAATATCCCCGTGATTTTACAAACGATCAAGTACCAGATGAATGGTTTACCTGGCGCCAAAAGATTATAAAGGAACAAGAACAATTGGCGAGGCCCTCCCTTTCCTATTGGAAAGATGCATGGCGAAGATTAAGAAAAAATTATTTAGCTATGTCTGGTATGGCATTTATTATCGTCTTGGTGTCCTTAGCGATATTTGGTCCAATTCTTTCTCCTTATGAAGCAAATATGGGCGTGTTAGCAGAGCAGTACCAGCCGCCGTCTGCTAAGCATTGGTTTGGGACAGACAATGCGGGTCGGGATATATTCACGCGAACTTGGCAAGGGGCAAGGATTTCTTTATTTGTGGGGTTTATGGCGGCTTTAATTGACGTCACGATAGGCATTATTTGGGGAGGTATATCTGGCTATAAGGGTGGGCGCACAGATAATATTATGATGCGCATTATTGAAATCCTTTACGGGATCCCGTATTTATTAGTTGTTATTTTATTACTCGTTGTAATGGGGCCAAGTTTAACGACGATTATTATTGCCCTTACCGTCACTGGTTGGGTCGGGATGGCGCGGATCGTGCGAGGACAGGTCATGCAGATTAAGAATTATGAGTATATCCTCGCCTCCCAATCATTCGGTACGAAGCAATCTAGAATCATCCGGCGAGGTCTCTTGCCGAACACGATGGGGCCGATTATCGTGCAAATGACATTGACGGTACCGTCCGCCATATTTGCAGAAGCGTTCTTAAGTTTTATCGGACTTGGCATATCTTCACCGAATGCGAGCTGGGGCGTGATGGCAAGTGATTCCCTCGGTGCTATCCTTTCCGGGAACTGGTGGACTTTATTTTTCCCTGCATTTTTCATTTCGCTTACAATGTTTGCTTTTAACGTATTAGGTGACGGATTACAAGATGCCTTAGACCCGAAATTGAGAAAGTAGGTGAAGGGATGGAAAAAATTCTCGAAGTCCATAATCTGCACGTCACCTTCACAACTTACGGTGGTACCGTGCAAGCTGTAAGGGGCGTAGACTTTCATCTGAATAAAGGGGAAACGCTCGCGATTGTCGGAGAATCGGGCTGTGGAAAAAGTGTTACCGTGAATGCCGTGATGGGACTCATTCCAAATCCTCCTGGCAAAATTACCGGCGGAAGGATTTTGTTTAAAAATAAAGATTTAACGAGATTAAGAGAAAAGAAAATGCGGGCTATTCGCGGTGTGGATATATCGATGATTTTTCAAGATCCGATGACCGCATTGAATCCGACCTTAACAATTGGCACCCAGTTGAAAGAGGGAGTGAAACAGCATCATCGTATATCGGACAAGGAAGCGGAAAAGCGAGCATTAGAGATGTTGCAGCTTGTCGGGATTCCGAATCCGGAAGAACGACTGAAACAATACCCACACCAATTCAGCGGTGGCATGCGGCAGCGGATTGTTATTGCGATTGCCCTCATCTGTGAACCGGAGCTTCTTATTGCCGACGAACCGACGACAGCCCTTGATGTAACGATTCAGGCGCAGATCTTAGAGCTGTTTGAAAAAATACAGGAAGTAACCGGCATTTCAATTATTCTCATTACCCATGACCTTGGTGTCGTTGCAAAAATTGCTGACAGGGTTGCTGTTATGTATGCTGGTAAGATTATCGAGACAGGTACAAAGCGGGAAGTGTTTTATAACCCGAAACATCCGTATACGAAAGGGTTGCTCCACTCGGTTCCACGCCTGGATGCCAAAGAGAAATTGCAGCCCATTGAAGGAACACCACCAGATCTTTTCTCACCTCCGCGGGGATGTCCTTTTACAGCAAGGTGTCCGTTTGCCATGGAAGTGTGTGATAAAGTATACCCGAAAACTGCGAGGCTAAGTGATTCCCATGTGGTAGATTGCTGGCTGCAGGATGTTCGGGCGAAGAAATTGCTGGCCGCTACTGCCAAGAATAAATAAACAGGTAATGTAAAAAGTTCTATGAAAACCAAGTGAAAAATATA